>LNFR01000095.1 GCA_001567185.1 Bacteroidetes bacterium OLB12 | reverse complement strand
GCAAAAAAGCAACTTCGTTCTGAAGTTGCTTTCGTACCAGAGCCCCCTGTCGGAATCGAACCAACGACCTACTGATTACAAGTCAGTTGCTCTACCAGCTGAGCTAAGGAGGCTTTTATTTTAATTTACTTTCCCGTTTCTGCTTATTGGTTTATACGGCAGAACAGCCATAGCCGAAACGAGGGTGCAAAAATAACGGAACGCCTGATTTATACAAGTTGGATCACACTGATTTCAGCAATTTTAGCTGCTTTTTTAACTGCAATAAGTGCTGATTGGCGGTTTCTATTTTGTCTTTGAATTCCTCCTTTAGTTTTGCCGCATTTTTAGACCGGCCAAAGAATTCGAGGTTATTACGCAAAGTAGAAAGGTCGTTTTCTGCCTTTTGAATTTGTTTGCGCAGATTCTGCTCTTTATGGAACAATTTACGTTCGGCCTGTGGGTCGTTTTTCAATCCGTAGAGTTGTGATTGAAGTAAGGTTTGCTCGCGGTCAGATTCGGAAAGCCCGGAGATGGACTGAACGTATTTTTCAACCGCCTCAGCAAAGCGTTGCTTTACAGACGCAATCATGTTTTTAGGAACAAATCCAACGTCATTAAACTGGCCTTGCAATTGGTTTAATTGTTCAACCGATGTATTTCCGGCAACGGCAGCCGCTATCAGTTCATCAATGATCGATTCTTTTCGTTTCAGGTTTTCTTCCTGCTCCTGGTCAGCCTTTTCCTGTAATCCTCTTCGTTGGTCAAAAAAGAAGTCACAAGCTTCTTTAAACTCTTTGTAGATTTTTTCCCGTTGCCGCTCGGGCACCGGGCCAATCTCTTTCCATTGTGCCTGCAATTGCTTTAACTCCAGCGAAGTTTTATTCCAATCTTCGCTTGTTTTTAGTTCAATGGCGCGGGCCAATAATTGTTGCTTTGCTTTAAGATTTTTGTCTCGTTCTTCATCCAGTTTCTTAAAGAACTGATTCTTGTTGTGGAAGAACTGTTTAAATGCCGACCAGAATTTTTTGTTAAGGTCTTTAGACTTTGCCCGTGGAGTTCCGCCAACGGAATCCCAGCGCTTTTGCAATTCCAGTATCTCCTGGGTTTTTTGATTCCAGTCTTTTATCCGATCGGTTGTAAATTGCAGATAGGATTGAACTTCGTCTGCTATTTTAGATTTGGATTCAAAGTTTGCTTTCAACTCAGCCTGCATGCCGGCCACAAACTCATCACGCCTGGCATACACTGCATCGGAGGCTGCCTTAAAGCGTTGCCACACAGTCTCCTGGTCTTCTTTTGGTACCGGGCCAATGTGTTTAAATTCGTTATGTAACTCGTTTAGTTCTTTAACTGCATCCTTTATGTTTTCACGCACCGCTAATTGTTCAGCACGCACACATAATTCTAACTTTGCCTCGAGGTTCTTCTTCCGGTCAAGTTCTTTCAGTTCGAAATAAATATTACGATGATCATAGAACCGATCTATCAGGGCATTGTAATTAGCCCAGAGTGTTTTTACATGTGCTGGCGGAACAGGCCCAACCTGTTTCCATGCTTGCTGCATCTCCTTAAACGCGTTAAAAGAATTCGCATTATCCTCGCCATCAATTAATGCACGCAGGTTTTCAAGAATCTCATTTTTCTTTCTGAGATTTTCATTCCGCTGACTCTCAAGATTTTTAAAATATGCATTTCTGCGATCGCGAATCAGTTTTACGGTGGCATCAAATGCATGATCCAGTTCGTCTAACCGATACTCAAAATCTTCCTCAATGCCACCATCGGCTTTAAACCGATCCAACGCTGTGTTTCTTTCAGTTGCACGTATCTCATCAAATAGTGGCTTGATATCTTTCAGCGCCTGGTCAACTTTTTTGAAGTTTTCGTCTCTAACCAGCTCTTTTACCGCGTTCACCAATTCGCTTTTAGTAAAGCCAGTATAATCTACCGCGTGGTGATCTTCAGATTCCACATCATGTAGTTCTTCTTCGTGGTGTGTGTAATGCATAACCAGCGAATCCTCCGCCTGCCCCACTTCCTGTACCTCTTTTTCGTTTTCTATCATCTTCTCTCCTCTTTCATGTCCGAGGACTGGTAAAAATAGTAAAATCCTTCAATTCATACGGGGGTCTTCCGGGTAATTGGAATAAATGGTAAACGCCCGCCCAACTCCCGCATAGCCCGTTTCCACATTTGCCCGGGATCGGTTTCAAATATTAGCTGCTCCGATGCCATATCGCTTACAATCCACGATTCGATTTTTAGTTCCTCTGCTAACTGGCCCGGGCTCCACCCGCTATAGCCAAGAAAAAAATTTTATATCAGTGGTTAGCACCTGTTGTGTGTCAACCATAGAAACAAGTTGATCAAAATTACCACCCCAGTACAACCCTGGTAAAATTTCAATTGCATCGGCAAGGGAATCTATCCGGTGAATAAAGTGTAGCGTATCCTGTTCTACAGGACCACCAATAAAAATCCGGGAATCTATTCCTTTCAAGTCGTTCATAATTTCACTTACACGACTTTCGGAAGGCTTGTTCAATATAAAACCTACGGAACCCAAATCGTTATGATCGGTTAACAGCACCGCACTGCGTTCAAAATTAGGATCGGCCAAATAAGGTTCGGACAATAACAGGCGGCCCCGTTGCGGTAAAACCTTATTCGCATATTTAAAGAAATCCATATCTGATATTATAACGAATCGGGATAGCCTCCTGTTTTTACCGTGAAAATAATTCATAATAAAAGAAACGAAATCATTCTACGCAAACCCTCAAATTGTTAATTTTTGAAAAAATTTGCATGTCATCCATTTCAGAAATCAGGCAAGAATATACCAAGGCTACTTTGGATGTGAGCGGGGTTGCTAAAAACCCTGTTAACCAATTTAATGCCTGGCTTAGCGAAGCACTTAAGGCGGAAGTACCTGAACCAACGGCCATGACTTTATCTACGGTGGATGGACATGGAAAACCATCGGCCCGTATTGTATTGCTGAAGGGTGTAGAAAAAGAAAAATTTTTGTTTTACACGAATTACCAAAGCCAAAAGGGGAAAGAGCTGGACACCAATCCTGCCTGCGCCCTAACCTTTTTCTGGCCTGAACTTGAGCGACAGATACGAATCAGTGGTATTTCGGCCCGGGTAGATGCTCAGACTTCGGAGGCCTATTTTCAGAGCCGGCCAAGAGGAAGCCAGGTGGGTGCATGGGCCTCGCCTCAAAGTTCAATAATTCAAAACCGTACCTTGCTGGAACAGCGGGTAGAAGAAATTGAAAAACGATTTGAAGGCCAGAAACTTTTACCAAAGCCACACCAGTGGGGTGGCTATGAAGTAACCCCTTTTGAATTCGAATTCTGGCAGGGCCGCCCAAGCCGGTTGCATGATAGAATTGTTTATTATTGGAAGGATGGCAACTGGATTATTCATCGGCTTGCTCCATAGCAATTACCGAATATCCTGAAGCGTGTTTACTCCAATAACTTTTCTTACAGTAAAACCTTCGCCATAGGTGGCACCAATTGAAAAGCCCAACTCCTGTCCTCTTGCTTCCAATAACTTCATAAAGCCAGGGCTTGAAATAAACGTTTCAGGCTCCTTGCTTTCGGTACTGTAAAACTGCGATTTAAAAGCCCGCACCGCATCCATTTTTATATTCCAGTAATCGGATACATCCACAATAAAATCGGGCATAATAAACTGGCTTTGTATGAAATGATACAAATGTTTTGGCCTCCAGGCGTCCTGCTTTACTCCCGCATCGGTAGTTTCCACTTTTACAAGGCCCGAATAAAAACACGCATCGAAACTTAGGCCAGATCCTTTTCCATGATCGGGGTGCCGGTCATAGATTGCATTGGCAAGTACTATCTCAGGCCGGTACTTTCGGATGATGCGGATTACTTCCCGCTGGTGTGTTTCATCATTCTGAAAAAACCCATCGCGGAAGTTTAGATTTTCCCGCAAGGCAATTCCCAGAATCTTCGAAGCTTCTTTCGCCTCCTGGTCGCGTTCGGGCACAGAACCACGGGTACCTAATTCACCCCGGGTAAAATCGACAATGCCCACCTTATGCCCCAGTGCCACATGCTTGGCAAGCGTGCCACCACAACCCAGCTCGGCATCATCGGGATGTGCCGCAAGTACAAGAATATCTAGTTTCATGCTATGTAATACTTGGTTGCCAGCTAACCGGTAACCTTAACTTAATTTACAGATTAATGGGCTACCAACGCTTCTTTCGCTGCCAGAAACTTCTCTGCATCCAGCGCTCCCATACAACCACTTCCGGCAGCTGTAATGGCTTGTCTGTAAACTCTGTCGGCTACATCACCTACTGCAAATACACCTTCCACATTTGTTTTGGTTGAGCCCGGTAACACTTTTACATACCCCGATTCATCCATCTCCAATTGTCCTTTAAAAATATCGGTGTTGGGTTTATGACCAATAGCCAGAAAGAAACCCTGAACAGAGACATCTTTCTTCTCACCCGTTTTGTTGTTTACTAACCGAACTCCGGTTACACCATTATCATCGCCCAGAATTTCTTCCGTTTCAGAATTCCAATGCACTTCAATGTTAGGGGTGTTCAACACACGCTGTTGCATTATTTTAGATGCGCGCATTTCATCTCTGCGCACAATCAAGTGCACTTTAGTGCAAAGCTTTGAAAGGTAAGTTGATTCTTCGGCTGCGGAATCGCCAGCACCCACTACTGCAACTTCCTTACCCCGATAAAAGAACCCATCGCAAACTGCACAGGCCGATACACCTTTGTTGGCAAACTTATCTTCAGATGGTAAGCCCAGGTATTTTGCCGAGGCACCTGTAGCTACGATCACACTCTCTGCTTCCACTACCTTCGCCTCATCGATGGTTACCTTTAGTGGCCATCCCGAAAAATCAACGGCAGTAACCAATGCAAAATGCACACGCGTACCAAAACGCTCGGCCTGCTTTTGCAAATCGATCATCATCTGGGGACCGTTTATTCCTTCCGGGTAGCCCGGGAAGTTCTCTACATCGTTGGTGGTGGTTAACTGACCGCCCGGTTGACTACCGGTATAAAGTACCGGTTTTAGTCCTGCACGGGCAGCATAAATGGCTGCGGTGTAGCCGGCTGGCCCCGATCCGATAATCAATACTTTTTCCTTTTCCATAACTCTATCTAAAAATGTAATAAAAAGGGCCTCAATAAGTTGAGACCCTATACTTAAATTAAATTTACAAGCATTATTAACCCAGGTATGGCTTCAAAGCCTTGCTTCGTGAAGTGTGTCGTAACCTGCGGATTGCTTTCTCTTTTATCTGGCGTACGCGTTCGCGGGTCAGATTAAATTTCTCACCAATTTCTTCCAATGTCATGGCATGTTCTCCATTCAATCCGAAATAAAGGGTAATTACATCCGATTCGCGCTGCGTAAGGGTGGACAAGGCGCGTTGCACTTCTCTACGGAGCGAGTCCGTCATCAGGCCGGAATCCGGGGTCTCTTCACTGTCGTTTTCCAACACATCCAACAAACTGTTTTCCTCACCTTGCACAAACGGAGCATCCATCGAAACATGGCGGCCGGAAATCTTCATGGTATCTACAACTTCGGCTGTAGTTACCTCCAGCACTTCGGCCAATTCTTCTGGCGATGGTTCGCGTTCAAACTTTTGTTCAAGTTCTGAGAAGGTTTTTGAGATTTTATTTAGTGACCCTACCCGGTTCAAGGGCAAACGAACAATGCGCGATTGTTCGGCCAATGCCTGGAGGATTGACTGACGGATCCACCACACGGCATAAGAAATGAATTTGAAACCGCGCGTTTCATCGAAGCGTTGTGCGGCCTTAATCAAACCCAGATTTCCCTCGTTAATCAAATCGCCCAGCGAAAGGCCCTGGTTTTGATATTGCTTGGCTACGGATACCACAAAGCGCAAGTTGGCTTTGGTAAGTTTTTCCAATGCAATCTGGTCGCCTTCTTTAATACGCTTGGCTAACTCAACTTCCTCATCGGGTGTTAGCAGGTCCACTTTACCAATTTCCTGCAAGTATTTATCCAGCGACTGGCTCTCGCGATTGGTAATCTGTTTACTGATTTTTAATTGTCTCATTCTAACTTTTAGTGGTCGTTATCTATCTCAAACACGTAAAAACGAAAATTTAGTTCCAAAAACCTGCATTCGCAAAGCAGTTATGTGCTTGGGGTTTCTTCTTTCTTAGGAGGCCTGGGAATCAGCACTTTACGCGATAACCGGAATTTGCCGGTTTTCTTGTCTATCTCAACTAATTTAACTTTTAGCTGCTCGCCTACCTCCAGCACGCCATCCATGGTTTCCAGGCGCTCCCATTTTATTTCTGAAATGTGTAGCAGCCCATCTTTACCAGGCATAAACTCCACAAAAGCGCCAAAGGGCATAATTGACTTAACTACACCTTCATACACCTGATCCACTTCCGGCACAGCCACAATTGCTTTTACACGCTTCACAGCAGCATCCATCACCTCCTGGTTGTTAGCAAAAATGTTAACAATCCCCTTGTTGCCTACTTCTTCAATAACAACGGTTGCTCCGGTAGTTTTCTGAATTTCCTGAACCACTTTTCCGCCCGGGCCTATTACGGCACCAATCATTTCTTTATCGATGGTGATGGTTACGGCACGGGGTGCATGTGGCTTAAGGTCTGCTTTAGATTGACTGATGGTCTTCTTCATTTCATTAAGAATATGAAGGCGACCCTCTTTCGCCTGGTTAAGGGCTTCGGCCAAAACTTCGTAGGTAAGGCCATCTACTTTTAAGTCCATCTGGCAGGCCGTAATACCTTTTTCGGTACCGGTAACTTTAAAGTCCATGTCTCCCAGGTGATCTTCATCGCCCAGGATATCCGACAGGATTGCATACTTTCCAGTGGCGCTATCCGAAATCATACCCATCGCAATACCTGATACAGGAGCGGAAATCTTAATACCCGCATCCATAAGAGCGAGGGAACCTGCGCATACGGTGGCCATCGAAGATGAACCGTTCGACTCCAGAATATCTGAAACAAGACGAATGGTATAGGGACTTTGGGTTAAATCGGGAAGCACTTGCTTTAAGGCGCGCATGGCCAGGTTACCATGTCCTACCTCGCGCCTGCCCGGGCCACGATTTGGTTTTACCTCACCGGTTGAAAAGCCCGGAAAGTTATAGTGCAGGATAAACTTGTTGGTGCCATCGAACATAGCGCCATCAATCAATTGCTCATCCAGTTTGGTTCCCAGGGTAACTGTACTTAATGATTGTGTTTCGCCACGGGTAAAAATGGATGATCCGTGTGCGGAGGGCAGGTAATCGATCTCTGTCCAGATGGGGCGGATTTCATTTGTCTTACGACCATCCAGGCGCACCTTTTCATTGAGCACAAGATTGCGGCAAGCGGCCTTTTGTATGTCTTTATAATACTTCTTAACCAGGTCTTTATTTACAGTTGTATCTTCTGGCAACGAGGCTACGTATTCATCCACAATCTGCCCGAACAATTCGGAGCGCTTATGCTTGCTGGTAAGTTGCTGACGGGCTACGTCATACACTTTATCATAAAGCAGTTTGAAAAGTTCGGCCTTAAAGTTTTCGTCTTTCACTTCATGCTCGTACGTGCGCTTTTCGGTTTTACCCACGGCTTGCGATAATTCGATCTGAACCTGGCATTGAGTTTTGATAACTTCGTGTGCGAGCTTAAGCGCTTCCAGCATATCCATTTCAGAAATTTCTTTGGACTCGCCTTCCACCATCAAAATGTTATCGATCGATGCGGCTACAATAAAATCAAGGTCTGCTTTTTCTTTCTCTTCAAAAGTCGGGTTGATGATGAATTTCCCGTCCACACGCACCACGCGTACTTCGGAAATTGGTCCTTGAAACGGAATATCAGATACAGACAAAGCGGCTGAGGCAGCAAATGCAGCAAGTGAATCCGGCAAGGCATTCAAATCGCCAGAAATAAGCTGAATATTAACTTGAGTTTCTGCATGATAATCATCTGGAAATAAGGGACGTATAGCTCTATCAACCAAGCGACTGATCAGCACTTCATAGTCGGATAATTTACCCTCGCGTTTTAAAAAACCGCCTGGAATTTTACCCATCGCAGCAAACTTCTCCTGGTAATCCACCGATAATGGTAAAAAGTCAGTTCCTTCTTTTGCATCCGGGGCTGCAACTGCTGTAGCCAGCAGCATGGTATTGCCCATTCTTAAAACAACGGATCCATCGGCCTGGCGGGCCAGTTTGCCCGTTTCGATAGTTATCTGGCGGCCATCGGGCAACGCGCAAGATTTTGAAATAATAGTTGGTTTCATCAGGTAGGAATTTAGCGGTCAGCCTACAATTCACGGCTGGCCTGTATTAATGTAAAAAATCGAAAAGGGAACCTTAATCGGTTCCCTATTCATTTAATTTGATTTTATTATTTTCTTAGATCGAGGTCGGCTAATACAGCACGGTAACGTTCGATATTCGTACGCTGAAGGTAGTTCAGCAATTTCTTGCGCTTACCCACCAGTTTTAACAATCCTTGCTGGGTTGAGTGATCTTTACGCTGGCCCTTCAGGTGCTCTGTTAAATGGCTGATACGATACGTAAAAAGGGCAATTTGTGATTCCGGAGAGCCTGTATCAGTCTTTTTCTTTCCGAACCCGTGTTTGCTGAACAATTCCTGCTTCTTTTCTGAATTGAGGTACATCTTGTAATAATCTTTATTTAGCTACTTTTTTCAACGCGCAAAAGTATATGAATAGCCTGAAATTACCAAAATTTGGTTCAAACAGTCTTTTTAGAAAATCTGCGGGTTAACCGGTCCCAGATTACACTATAGAAGTCAGAATCGAACAAACGGGCATCGGCCCGGGCCTGTCGCAGAAACATAAATCCAATAAGAAATAGGGTAGCATTTGCCAGCCACATTCCCATTTCTACAGAAAGTACCGATTGTTTGGCCCACTTCTCGCCCATCAGTGATAGCACGTAAAACAATATAAAGAACAGAATGGACATTAATACAGGTACACCCAGCCCCCCCTTTTTTATGATCGCGCCAAGCGGGGCTCCAATCAGGAACATGGCAATGCATGCAATTGCCTGGGCCATTATTTTATGCCATTGAATATAAAAAATCCGCTTATCGTTTTCGTGCGCTGATATGTTGGAATTACTGGTTAACAGTTGCGCTTTTACAGTACGTACCCGCGACAGGGCATTTGCCAATTCACTTTCGGTATAAGGTGCCTGAAAAATGCTGTCCGATTTCTGTTTGTGCCGGGGCGAATAACCTCTGTCAATTGGTTTAGGCTCGGGTTCATGGTCTTCTGGCAATATGGGTTTGGCATTAGGCACAGCAGGATCGGGCACATTCCTGGTAATGGCTAAGGAATCGCGTATTACCTTGTGCAACCGAATTTCTTCGGGCCACACAATCTGATCCTTCAATCCATAATACGTGAACATGCTTTGGGTAGAGGAGTAAACCGAAATAAATTCTGTCTTAATAGTACCATCCACCGAATCCATATCGGTCCTTAGCTGGCCCATGTTGCGCATCAGCCGATTGCTCTGAAACCATTTTTTATCGGTACGATTTAAACCGAAAGAAGACAGATCGAAAACAAATGGCCGATTTGGCAAACTGCATTTTACGGTAACTCTCTTCTTTACGAACACCCCCCGAGTAGGTTTGAGGCTGGTATTTCCTTCCACATAATTGTAACCACTATATAACTCCAATTTCAGATAACTGTCATTTAAAATGGTGTACATACGGCCTGAATCTGCTACAATCACTTCCTTGTTTCCGGAGTTACCCCGGTGATCATAAATAATAATACCCCGTAGCAATCCGGTCTCGGGGGTTTTGTAGTTTACTTTAATACTGATACCAGGTATTGAATTATAAAAGACACCCTGCCGCAAGTCGAGCGATGGTTTCTTTTGCTTTATATCCCACAACAAACTGTATGCTTCCAGTGCTGCTTTGGGCACCAGGTAATTACCAACCATAAATGCGCCAATTGTAATAAGTACCACAAACCCGAAAATGGGAAGCAGGCTTCGAAGCAGCGAAATACCCAACTCTTAATAGCCGTTAATTCAAAATGTTCGCCCAGGTTTCCAAACGTGATTAGTGAAGAGAGCAAAACAGCCAGGGGCAACGCTACCGGTGTATTGAAGATGGCGAAATAAAACAGCAGTTGCCCAATCACATCCCAACCCAAATCTTTTCCGATGATGTCATCGAAATACTTTAGCATGTGGATGTTAAGCAGAATAAATACGACCACCAGAAAGGTGAGCACAAACGGACCCAAAAAGGAGCTCAGAATCAGTTTGTCTATTTTTTTCATGCAGGGCAAAGATAGCTTCAAAAATAAAGCCATCCTTTCTGGAAGTATTGTATTGAAAAGATTTTAGATGATTTATTATAAAAGTTTGTATGTTTGCGCTCCAAAAAAACGATTTGGCGCGGTAGCTCAGGTGGTTAGAGCGTTGGATTCATAACCCAAAGGTCGGGGGTTCAACTCCCCCCCGCGCTACACATAAAGCATATTCTGCTTTAATTAATTTCCAACCTACTTGTATTGGTTCAAAAGTGCTTCTGCTGCTGTTGGAGCCGCCTGGTTAAAGTAGTTTTTTTAACATTCCTTAAATATCCATTTCCTGATACGGGAAGATCGCTGATACTTATTCGGGTTTATTCCATGACCAGCTGTGATCAATTATTTCAACCGTTAGCTGAATAGCGGGCTAAAAGGTTGAATAAATTAAAATATTAATTTGCGCATAAATAGAAATTCTGACTAACTTAAAATCCGAAGGAAGGACAACTATGGCAGAGGCAGGTAAAAAATTATTCACCCGCGATTTTGAGGTGCACGCATCTATCAAGATGCTATACCCTTACATTCAAACCGCCAGTGGACTTTCTGAATGGTTTGCAGACGATGTAACCATTAGCCCGGAAAAAGTATTCAAGTTTGTGTGGGATCATGAAGAGCACAAGGCCGTAATGTCTGCGCACCGCATCAATCACTTTGTTAAGTTCGAGTACCTGCCAGAATCAAAAGACGATGAAAATGATCCAAGCTACTTCGAGCTACGGCTTGAAGTAAACGAGCTTACTCAAACCACCTTCCTGAAGGTAACCGACTATGCCAACTTTGATGACCTGGAGGAACTCGAAGATTTATGGGAAGGCCTGATCGAGAACCTGCGCAAAGTGGTAGGCGGGTAGTTTTCTAAAAAGCAATCAAGAATAATTACACCACATCTGTGCTGCTGCCATTTTTTTACCGGTGGGCAGCCCTTATTTTTGCTTTCCGTTACCGGATTAACAATTACCTATGCTACCAAAACACAACCCCACTGAAGCCCATGCCTGGCAAAAGTTAAGTACCCATTTTATGATGATGCAAGCCACGCACATGCGCGACTTGTTTAATGAAGACCCGGAACGATTTTCCAAATTTCATATCCAGCTTGGCGATTTGCTGTTTGATTACTCGAAGAATATTATTTCTGAAGAGACACTTGATTTGCTGAGAGAACTTGCCAACGAGGTAGAGTTGAAAGAAGCCATCACCGCCATGTTTCGGGGCGATAAAATCAACCAAACTGAACATCGGCCGGTATTGCACATTGCCTTGCGAAACCGAAGCAATGCACCTGTTTATGTAGATGGCGAAGATGTAATGCCCCAGGTGAATAAGGTACTGGAGCAAATCAAAAATTTTTCAGGCCAATTGCTATCCGGAAGCTGGAAGGGTTTTAGTGGTAAGGCCATAACGGATATCGTAAACATTGGCATTGGCGGCTCTGATCTTGGACCCCTTATGGTTACGGAAGCACTCAAACCGTATCACACCTCCATTACACCACACTTTGTTTCGAATGTAGATGGTACCCACTTAGCCGAAACGGTGAAGCATCTTAACCCGGAGACTACCCTGTTTATTATCGCCTCTAAAACATTTACTACGCAGGAAACAATGACCAACGCAGAAAGCGCCCGAAAATGGTTTCTTGAAAAATCGAATAATGCAGGTGCTGTATCCAAACATTTTGTAGCCGTTTCGACCAACACCAAAGCCGTAACCGATTTTGGTATTGCCCCGGAAAACATGTTTGTGTTTTGGGATTGGGTTGGGGGCCGCTACTCTTTATGGTCATCCATCGGATTATCCATTGCTGCAACGATTGGTTACGATCATTTCATTCAATTGCTGGAAGGTGCGCACCAGGCCGATAATCATTTTAGAAATGAATCCTTTGAAAAGAATATACCCGTAACAATGGCTTTGTTAGGTGTGTGGTATGGAAATTTCTTTGAAGCACATTCGGAAGCCATCCTTCCGTATGATCAATACCTGCATCGCTTTGCTGCTTATTTTCAACAAGGTAATATGGAGAGCAACGGTAAATCGGTAGATCGGGATGGCAACCCGGTTTATTATCAAACCGGGCCCATCATCTGGGGCGAACCCGGCACCAATGGCCAGCATGCTTTCTATCAACTTATTCACCAGGGAACCAAACTTATTCCGTGCGATTTTATAGCTCCTGCTCAATCACAAAACCCGGTGGGCGATCATCATGAAAAACTTCTGTCAAACTACTTTGCACAAACCGAAGCATTAATGATGGGCAAAACTGCCGAAGAAGTGGAGGCTGAACTACGCAAAGCGGGTATGAGTAATGAAGAAATAGAATTTCATCTTCCGTATCGGGTATTTACCGGTAACAGACCCACCAACTCTATCCTGTTTAAAAAACTTACACCTTACACATTAGGTTTATTAATAGCCTTGTATGAGCATAAGATCTTTGTACAGGGCGTGATCTGGAATATCTTCAGCTTCGATCAATGGGGCGTGGAGTTGGGCAAGGTGCTGGCAAAAAAAATCCTCCCTGAATTATCATCTGCTGATCATATTCAGGCACACGATTCATCTACAAACGGACTGATCAATTATTTCAAACGATTGAAATCGGAATAAGCGCTTAACGCTTGGATAACACTGTATTACACGTATTTTTTGAGCCGCTTCTTATAACTTTTAATGGAGTCAAAAATTTCAAAAATAGGTGTATTCACATCCGGTGGCGATGCGCCCGGAATGAATGCCGCACTCAGAGCTGTTGTACGTACAGCCATTTATTACAAGAAAGATATTTACGGAATCATGCATGGTTACGAAGGCATGATTAGCGGTGATATTGTAAAACTGGGAGCACGCTCGGTAGGCAATATCATTCAGCGGGGTGGTACGATTTTAAAGTCGGCCCGCAGCAAAGAATTCAGAACGAAAGAAGGCCGCGAAAAAGCGTTTATCAATCTCCAGAAGAATGGTATTGAAGCACTTGTTGCCATTGGTGGCGATGGTACGTTTACCGGGCTGCACAAACTTCAGGAAGAATATGGAATACCAGCCGTGTGTATTCCGGGCACTATCGATAACGACATTGCCGGAACCGACTTTACGGTTGGCTTTGATACAGCTACCAACACGGCCGTTGATGCCATTGATAAAATCCGGGACACGGCTATTTCGCACAATCGCTTATTCTTTATTGAAGTGATGGGCCGCAACTCTGGTTACATCGCCATCAACAGCGGCATTGCCGGTGGTGCAGTGGCTACCATTATCCCGGAAGAATCAATGACACTGGACGAGTTGTTTGCCAAATTGGAAGAAGGTGGTAAAACCAATAAAAAATCAAGCCTAGTAGTGGTGGCCGAAGGAAGTAAACTGGGTGGAGCAATAGAACTAGCCAAAAAGTTTTCGGAGCGCAGTAGTTACTTCGATATAAAGGTAACCATCCTTGGTCATTTGCAACGAGGCGGTACCCCCACCTACTTCGATCGGGTATTGGCAAGCAAAATGGGTGTAGCTGCAGTAGAGGGCTTACTAAAAGGAGAAAAAAGACGTGATGGTGGGAATTCTCAATAACAAGATTGTATATAATGATTTTGATACAATCATGAAACATCATCATGAAATTGACAGCGAATCACTTCGTATTTCTAAAATACTTTCTATCTAATTATCATGAAGGATTTAACCATCGGCATTGATATTGGCGGAACAAACACAAAATATGGTATTGTTGATCGTGCCGGCAACGTGTTGCACCAGGGTAACATTCCCACCACGCAGTATGAGGAGTTTCAGGATTATTTTGATGCCATGGCTGATGCCTTGCGTAAAGGAATTCAGGAATTACCAGGCGATACACGCATCGTGGGCATTGGTGTAGGCGCTGCCAATGGAAATTACTATTCGGGTAATATAGAACGGGCTACCAACTTAAAGTGGAAAGGTGTTTTGCCCCTCGCCCGCCTGTTTAAGGAAGAATTTGACATACCCTGCATTTTAACCAACGATGCAAACGCTGCAGCCGTGGGCGAAATGATTTATGGCAATGCCAAAAACATGAAGGACTTTGTGGTGATTACCCTGGGTACCGGTTTAGGCAGTGGTTTTGTTTGCGGAGGCGTATTGCTTAACGGCCATCATGGAATTGCAGGCGAAGTAGGACATACTTCTGTTAACCCGGCCGGTCGTTATTGCAACTGTGGTAAGCGCGGTTGCCTCGAAACGTATGTATCCGCTACCGGCATTAAGCGCACCGTATATAAATTACTGGCCGACCATCTTGAACCAAGTGAACTGCGCGGTATCAGCTTTGAAGATCTGAATACAAAAATGATTTCAGAAGCAGCCCACCGGGGCGATGTGGTAGCGAATGAAGCCTTTGAATACACCGGTAGAATTTTAGGAATGAAGCTGGCTGAAACCGTGGTGCATACCGATCCGGAAGCGATATTTTTATTTGGCGGATTATCCCTGGCCGGGGATTTAATTTTCAGACCTACCATTAAACACATGGAGGCTAACCTGATGCCACTCTTCCGGGGTAAGATAAAGGTGCTTCCTTCGGCACTTCAAAATCAGGCCGCTCCTATTCTGGGTGCAAGCAGCCTGGTTTGGGATTACCTGGATAAGTTACAGTTGAAATCGGAGTTGGCGTAAGGGTTACCTGATACCTTCTCCGTTCGTTCACTCTTATATTTTTGGACTAACGATACGTAGAGCCCCTGCTACACCTTCCATCGCGTAGAGAGACTCCGTCTGGAATGAAATTTTTCCGGATGTATGATGAGAAGGTAAATGGCTGTTAATTTTCATAGGTTCTGTTAATCATCTAAGTGAATTTATTAGTAGTACTAATTAGTAAAAGATCGCCATACCCATTTCCCCCTCCAGTAACCTAAACCCATAGCGGTAACTCTGCGACCCATAATGCTCTGCCGATGTGGTTTACTATTCATCCAATTTGTTACTGGGTCATACCCTACTGTCAGACATTCGGCACCTGTGCGATTAAAACGCTTTAGAAAATTTGTATTATGGACTAATCGTGGGGGCATCCAACGAGCCCAACTTTGCGCAGAACGTTCAAGCTTTTTATTGATTGGAATTGCCGGCATTCCAATTTTTTCACGTTCCATATTTATTCGATTATAAACTTGTTGTTTAGTTTCAATTGGATCGAATTGAGCAAAAGTATTAATAGATATAAGCCCTAACCATAACAAGACTGAAGCGGTTAGTTGAAATTTCGTATCTTTCATTCCAGCACTAAAGTTTATCATTTGCTCTCACTTTTGGCTCTTTTGCTTGCTTGGATGTTGCGCGGGAAAGTGCGGCTGTAAGCTCCCCCAAAGTTGGGCCATTTGAAAGTTGACAAATAAATATCAACTTTAAAATGGTTAAATATGAAAAAGTCAAAATTTACAGAGACACAGATCGTAAAAGCGATCCAGGATCATGAGGCAGGCCGCAAGGCGGAAGACATCTGCCGGGAGTTAGGTATCACCACAGCATCCTTTTACAAGTGGCGCCAACGCTACGGAGGTATGGAGGTTAGCGATGTTAAAAGGATGAAAGAGTTGGAAGAGGAAAAATTCGCGGCTCAAGCGCATGTTTGCCAACTTAAGCCTTGTTCACGAAGCTCTAAAAGATGCCGTTGCAAAAAAGCTTTAACGCCTGATGAAAAAGGTATGCTGACTCAATTCATGGTATCGGAACATGGATTGAGCCAACGTCAGGCGTGTGAAGCACTCCGCGTGCCCAGAAGCAGCTATCGGTATGAACCAAAGCCCAGGAACGATACACCTGTTATTAATGAATTGCATAGGCTGGTAGACAAGCATCCTGCCATCGGGTTCTGGCAATCCTATTTTCGTATCAGACGTAAAGGGTTGACGTGGAATCACAAGCGGGTTTACCGCGTATACACGGGATTGCATCTTAACATTCGCAGAAGATTTAAGAAGCGATTGCCTGCCCGGGTAAAGCAGGCGTTATTTCAGCCGAAGGCGATTAATGAGGTATGGTCGATTGATTTTATGAGTGATAGCTTATGGGATGGACGCAAGTTTCGATTATTAAACATAGTGGATGATTACAACAGGCAAGTGCTTGCCATGGAAGCTGACTTATCACTTCCTGCGCTACGCGTGGTGCGTACAT
>LNFR01000094.1 GCA_001567185.1 Bacteroidetes bacterium OLB12 | reverse complement strand
GACAGGGTTCGATTGGCACCCGCATTTAATATCGTTCCCGCAATGGGCGAGTAAGTAAAAGTACCCGGCACATTGGCTGTTGCATTCAGTTGCGTAGCGCTTAACGGTGTTCCATACGTTATGGGAGCAGGATTATTCCAGGTTACAACCGGAGTAGCTTTGTTTACGGTAATTAATACCGTGGTCCCATTTACCGAGCTATAGTTTGTTTGATCGGTTGGTGTAAAGTTAACGGTAAGAATTTGGTTTGATCCCGCCTGCAGAATGGTTCCGGAGGCAGGTGTATAGGTAAACGTACCCGAAACATTTGCGGTGGCGTTTAGCTGCGTTGAACTTAATGCAGTACCATATACAATGGGTGCCGGGTTATTCCATGTAACAATGGGCGCAGTCTTACCAACCGTAAGCACTCCGTTTACATAAACAAAGGAGTAATTGTTATCCGACCCACCGGAAACATTTATGGGATAGGTACCAATTGGACTTGCTGCAATTGCTGTAGTGGTTGCAGAAGGAAGCACATCAATCACAGAACTGTTTTCACCGTTTACAAAACCAGAATAGTTGATTACAAAAACCGGGTTAGGCGTTCCGTAAGGTCTGCTGGTGCTTGCTGCTGTTGCCGTTAACACGGCTTTGGTAATGGTAAGCGTTCCACTCGTATAGTTAAAGGTGTAATTATTATCAATCCCACCCGAGGCCGTAATCGGGTAAGTTCCGACAGCACTGGTTACCGTTGCCGTAGTGCTTGCCATAGGTGGTGTGTCGAAATCTGAAGCATCATCGCCATTCCTAAAACCGGAGTAGTTAATTGTAAAGACCGGATTTAGGGCTCCATAAGTACGGGATGTGCTAACTACAACAGCATTGATGGCAGCTTTACTTACCGTAAGGGTTCCCGACACAAGGTTCAGATTATAATTATTGTCTGATCCTCCGGATAAAGTTATAGGATAAGTACCGGCATTGCTGGTAACGGTAGCCGATGTAGCGGCTACTGGCCGAACATTTACAACCGAAACAGTTTCTCCATTCATAAAACCAGAATATACCAAGGTGAACGTGGGGTTTGATGCACCGTAGACTCTGGTCTGATTATTAGCCGTAACAGTAAGATCTGCTTTATTAACTGTAAGTGTTCCTGGCTGCAGTACAAATGCATAATTCTGAGCGGCCCCACCACTTAAGGTGATTGGATAAGTACCCACATTGCTTGTGTTGTTTGCCGTAGTGGCGATGGTGGGCTGTGTTATGGAAGCCGTATTATCGCCATTTAAAAAACCGGTGTACGAAATCGTTAATGCAGGATTTACCTGCCCGTATGATTTCGATTTATCATCTGCACGGGCAACCAGCGTGGCCTTATTAATGGTAAGTGTTCCATTTTGCAATGTAAAGGTATAATTGGTTGAAATTCCTCCACTCAATTGAATGGGATAAGTACCCACATTACTTGTAATTGTTGCCGTGGTAGAAATTCCGGGAGGTGTAATGTCTGCTTCGGTATCTCCATTAACAAAGCCAGTATATCCAATTGTAAGAGCAGGATTAGCCGTACCATATAGTCTGGCTTTATCGTCTGCCCGGGCAATAAGCGCAGCTTTGGTGATGGTTAGTGTGCCGTTTATATAGTTGAATGTATAATTATTATCCTGACCTCCGGCCGGAACAATAGGAAATGAACTTCCGGCATTGCTTCCGGCAATAGCCGAACTGGAGGCAGTGGGCGGTGTATCAATGACTGACTCCGTTTCTCCATTCACAAACCCGGCATAGGTTATAACAAATGCAGGGTTCGCTGCTCCATAAACCCGGCTGGTGCTGGTTGCAATTGCCGCTAACGTAGCTTTGTTTACGGTAAGAGTAACATTCGCACTTACGGAGTTATAGTTAATAGCATCGGTGGGAATAAAATTGACCGATAACGTCTGGTTAGCTCCCGCATTCAATAAGGTTCCGGCTGCTGGCGTGTAAACAAAAGTACCTGGCACATTTGCCGTAGCATTTAACTGGGTAGCTCCCAGTGTAGTTCCATACGTTATTGCTGCCGGATTATTCCAGGTTACAACCGGATTGTCTTTATTGTTTACCTGAATTTGTACCTGCGTACTAGGCACGTTGTTATAGTTTGTTGCATCGGCAGGTGTAAAACTTACGGTTAGGGTATAGGTACCCACACTGGCAAAGGAGGTGCCTGCAGCAGGAGAATAACTAAACGTACCCGGCACATTTGCTGTGGCATTTAATTGCGCAGCCGTTAAGGGCTCATTTATTTTAATCGGCAGTGGGGTTGACCAACTTACTACCGGTGTTGCTTTATTTACTGTAATCGATACCGTTGTTCCGGATACCAAATTATAGTTTGATGCATCCGTTGGAGTAAAGTTTACAGTTAACGTTTGGTTAGCGCCCGTATTTAAGATTGTGCCGGCCGCTGGTGTGTAAACCAGGGTGCCTGGTACATTAGCCGTTGCATTAAGTTGGGTGGCGCTTAGCGGTGTTCCATAAATAATAGGAGCCGGATTAGTCCACGTAATAACCGGAGTAGCCTTATTAACCGTAATCAGGCGTTGTACGTTTGTTACGGAATTATAGTTGGAAGCATCTGTTGGAGTAAAGTTTACAGATAACACCTGGTTTGCTCCTGCATTCAACAATGTTCCGATTGTTGGTGTATAAACAAATGTACCGGCAACCGGGGACGATGCATTCAGTTGTGTGGCACTTAGGGCGGTACCGTAGGTTATGGGCGCTGGGTTGTTCCACGTTATAGTGGGAGTAGCTTTGCCTACCGTAATTAGTACAGTAGTTCCGTTAACCGGATTATAGTTGTTGATATCAGTAGGTGTAAAGTTTACTGAAAGGGTTTGATTCGCACCCGCATTTAAAATTGTTCCTGCCGGAGGTGTGTAAACAAAACTTCCGCTAACGGATGCCGTAGCATTTAACTGCGTTGCTCCCAATGCAGTTCCATACGTAATGGCAGCCGGGTTATTCCACGTAACAGTGGGTGTAGCCTTATTAACTGTAATCAATACCGTAGTTCCGTTAACTGAGTTATAGTTTACAGCATCGGTAGGTGTAAAGTTAACCGACAAGGTCTGGTTAGCACCGGCATTTAGTATTGTACCAAGGCCGGGCGCATATACAAAATTACCCGGCACCGTTGCTGTAGCATTCAGTTGGGTAGCACTTAAAGGTGTTCCGTACGTAATGGCAGCCGGATTATTCCAGGTTACCACCGGTGTTGCTTTATTTACAGTAATCTGGGTTGTAAATCCGGATACTGAATTATAATTGGTACCATCCGTTGGTGTAAAGTTTACGGATAAGGTTTGGTTGGCTCCTGCATTTAACACGGTTCCGCTTGCCGGAGAATAGACAAACGTACCCGCAACATTAGCCGTTGCATTTAACTGCGAGCCTCCTAACGGTGTGCCGTATGTAATGGCTGAAGGCGGTGGCCAGGACAATACAGGGGTAGCCTTGTTTACGGTAATCTGAACAGTAGTTCCACTAACTGACTCATAGTTGATGGCATCCGTTGGTGTAAAGTTTACCGACAAGACCTGGTTAGCCCCTGCGTTCAATACTGTACCTGCCGGAGGTGTGTAAACAAAACTTCCGGTAACTGTTGCCGTAGCATTTAGTTGTGTAGCGCTTAACGAAGTACCGTAAGTAATAGCGGCCGGGTTATTCCAGGTAACAACCGGAGTTGCCTTTGTAATGGTGAGAATACCACTTACATAGGTAAATGAATAATTGTTATCACTACCCCCCGATGCATTGATAGGATAAGCACCCACATTACTGGTTGGCCCAGCAGGAGTACTTGCAGTAGGCAAAACATCCAGCACTGCTGCCGTTTCCGAATTAACAAACCCCGAATAAGTAATATTAAACGTTGGGTTAGCCACACCATAGATTCGGGTTGCATTGGCAACTGTGGCGGTAATCACAGCCTTTGTAATGGTGAGCGTACCTGAAGTATAAGTAAATGTATAATTGTTATCCAACCCTCCGGACACCACAATCGGATAAGTGCCAACTGCACTGGTTGCCGTTGCAGCCGAACTTGCACCGGGAGGTGTATCCAGCACACTGGAATTTTCACCGTTCATAAAGCCCGTATAGGTTATTACGAAAGCAGGGTTATTGGCTCCATAAACCCGGCTGGCATTCTGTGCTGTTGCAACCAGGGTGGCTTTCGTGATGGTAAACGTGCCATTTACCAATACAAAATCGTAGTTATTATCCCCTCCCCCACTCAAAGTAATGGGATATGTACCAACCGCGGTTGTACTGTTAACTGCGGTAGCGATTGAAGGTTGTGTATCAAGTACAGATACATTGTCTCCATTCACAAACCCGGAATAGGAAATGGTTAAAGTAGGATTTGATGCCCCATAGGTGCGCGACAAATTATTAGCAGTGGCTGTAAGAGTTGCTTTGTTAACCGTAATTAAAACCGTAGTGCCCGATACGGAATTATAGTTAGTGGCATCGGTGGGTGTAAAGTTCACCGACAAAACCTGATTAGCACCAACATGTAACACTGTGCCAGATGCCGGTGTATATACAAATGAACCCGCTACAGACGCTGTGGCATTCAACTGGGTTGCTCCCAACGCAGTTCCATAAACAATAGCCGATGGATTATTCCACGTAACAGTAGGCGTGGCTTTTGTGATCGTTAATGTTCCGTTTACATAGGTAAAATTGTAATTCACATCGGCACCTCCACTCACGGTTATAGGATAGGTTCCTACATTGCTACCCGTAGTTGCTGTTGTACTGGCCACCGGAAGTGCATCCAGATCACTGGCGTCTTCCCCATTTACAAAACCGGTGTAGTTAATAGTAAAGGTTGGGTTTTCTGTACCAAATACCCGGCTTGCATTGGCCGCAGTAGCTGTAATCGTAACTTTGGTAATGGTAAGCGTACCATTTACATAGGTAAAATCGTAGTTATTATCCGATCCCCCGGAAACGGTAATCGGGTAGGTACCTGCATCGGAGGTAAATGTGGCTGCCGAATTTGTTTGCGGTGCTGTATCCAATACAGAAGCATTTTCTCCATTTTGAAACCCAAGATAGCTGATTGTAAACGTTGGGTTAACCGACCCGTATGGGCGGCTTGCATTAACAGCTGTTGCCGTTAAGGTAGCCTTGGTGATCGTAAGTGTTCCCGATACCGGGGCAATTAAATAGTTACCATCCGAACCTCCTGTTACCTGAATCGGATAGCTACCCACCGGTGATGTGGCCCCAGCAGTTGTACTGGTGGTAGGTTGAACATCTAATACTGAAAATGTTTCTCCATTTGCAAACCCTGTGTAAGTAATGGTTAAGGTCGGATTAGTAGCTCCATAGGTTCGGGTTTGATTATTGGCAGTTGCGATAACGGTTGATTTTGTTATAGTAAGAGTACCCGCTACGTAACTAAAATCGTAATTGCCAGACACACCACCGCTAACCGTAATGGGGTACGTACCCACATTAGAAGTACCGACCGCAACAGTAGAAGCTATGGGTGCCGTTGTAAGGTTGGCTGGTGTTTCACTGTTCGCAAATCCGGAATAAGTTACCGTAAGGGTCGGATTTGCTGCCCCATATTGTCGGGATTGATCATTTGCAGTAACGGTAAGCAAAGCCTTGGTTATCGTTAATGAACCATCTACCAGAGTTAGTTCATAATTATTGTCAACACCTCCGGTAAGGGTTATTGGATAAACTCCCGGAGATGTTGCGGAGCCTGCACTCGTGTTAATTGCAGGTGGAGTATCAATATCGGCTGATGTGTTTCCGTTTACAAAACCAGAATAAGCAATGGTGAAGGCAGGATCGGCTGCACCATAAGCCCGGCTTTTATTTTCTGCTGTGGCGGTGAGCGTGGCTTTTGTAACCGACAACGTGCCGGCCACCAGGTTAATCGTGTAATTATTGTCTGTTCCACCCGTTAATGTAATGGGATAACTTCCTACATCTGATGAGGCAGTTGCCGTGGTTCCAGCTGTTGGTGGACTATCAATTACCGATGAAGTCTCGCTGTTTACAAAACCGGAATAAGCAATGGTGAAGGCGGGATCAGCTGCACCATACACCCGAGTTTTATTATCAGCTGTAGCGGTAAGTGTGGCTTTATTAACTGTGATTTGAACCGTGGTTCCCAGTACGGAATTATAATTCACCGCATCCGTAGGAACAAAGTCAACACTTAAGCTTTGGTTTGCTCCTGCATTCAACAACGTGCCCGAAGCAGGTGTGTAGGTAAATGTTCCGGCCACACCACCACTTGTGGCATTCAATTGGGTAGCGCTTAATAAAGTACCATACGTGATTGCCGCTGGATTATTCCAGGTAATTACAGGAGTTGCTTTGGTAATGGTGAGTGTGCCGTTTACATATGTAAACGAATAATTGTTATCAACTCCGCCTGCAGGTAGTATGGGATAAGTATTAACCGGGCTCAACAAAACAGCCGTGGTGGTGGCGGTAGGGGGAGTATCCAGATCCGATTCATCATCGCCATTTACAAAACCGGAATAGGAAATTGTAAATACAGGATCGAAGGTGTTATATACTCTTGTTTGATCGTTGGCGGTAGCGGTTAGCGTTGCCTTATTAATAACTAATGTTTGAGATACCGATGTGGCTGCCAGGTAAGTAGCATCACCGGACTGAGATGCTGTTATGTCGGCAGAACCCGCTCCCACTATCGTAACTATATTTCCGCTTACGGTTGCAACCGATGGATTATTGCTTACATAACTTACCGGCAGGCCGGAGGTTGCCGTAGCAGAAAGAGTAAAACTTGCATCACCATAAGTCTGGGGTGTTAATGCTCCAAAGGTTATTGTTTGATTCAGCTTAACCCCAACCCCCGTCAGGTTGATAACAAAAGTACCACCGGCATCATCCGATTGAATTTCGATGGCTGCCGTTCTGGTACCACTGGCCGAAGGTGCAAATACAACCGTAAAGGATGTTGAGCCAGCAGGAGGTACAGCACCCAATAACCCCGATGTATCCAGCGTAAAATCGGAAGCATGGGTGCCTGTTACCAACACTGAAGTAATGGTAAGATCTTCCGGTGTACCGATATTTTCAATTTTGATGGTAAGGGGAGCGGTTGATGAAAGTAGATTTACATTTCCAAAATCGTGGGTATCGCCCGAAGTGATGGCAGACGCAATACTTACCTGAATTTGGGGTGCCAATCCATTTCCAGGGGCTGCCTCCGATTTAGAGCCAATTGTTAGGAAAAGGGTAATCCCAGTAATTAAATACCTTAAATTCTTCATCAACATAAAGCCAAACTAAGTCAGACCTGAGCTATTTCGGTTCCGAACCAGCCGGAGATGTAATGTTTCCGGGAGATTTTACCTTTAAAAGGCTCAGAACCATCAAAGGTAGTACAAAGAACCGGAGTTTATCCGTATTCAAAATTAAATGTAACTCGTAGCTTCGCACCTTAATTTCATTCAAAAAACGTGTTTATTGTCATTTTTTTACTGTTTTGGCTTAGTTTGGCCATTGTGGCATACACCTATGTAGGATATGGCCTGATAATTTACATTCTGAGCAAGGTTTTTGGGAAAAATAAGGCCCCCTCGGTACCTCCGGATCATGATCTGCCAGAAATCACCCTGTTGGTAGCAGCCTATAACGAGGAGAAATATATCGAACAAAAAATTAAAAATTCTTTAGAACTAGATTACCCGGCCAACAAGGTGCGACTCTGGATTGTAGCCGATGGATCCACAGACAAAACCGTAGAACTATGCCAGGGCTATCCTGCCGTAACTGTATTTCATACACCCGAACGAAAAGGTAAAATTCATGCCGTAAACCGGATCATGGAGAAAGTAGAAACCCCCATTGTTATTTTCTCCGATGCCAATACCGATCTCAATAAAGAAGCTTTGAAAAATATAGTGCGGCACTTTGCCGATCCTAAAGTTGGTGGCGTTGCCGGAGAGAAACGAATTGTTTCATTAAGCCAGGACAATGCTTCCGGGGCTGGTGAAGGACTTTACTGGAAATATGAATCGGCTCTTAAAACGATGGACTCAAAATTTACAACTGCCATTGGTGCAGCCGGTGAATTATTTGCTGTTAGAAAGGAGTTGTACGTAAACCCACATACCGATACAATCATTGAAGACTTTGTTACTTCTATGAAAGTTGTTGCTGCCGGTTATCGTTTTGCCTACGAGCCTGATGCGTATGCGATAGAAACCGCTTCGGCCAGCATTAAAGATGAGTGGAAACGAAAAGTGAGAATTTCCGCTGGAGGAATACAAGCAATACTGCGGCTACCTGAGTTGCTGAATGTTTTTAAATATGGCTGGATTAGCTGGCAATATGTTTCGCACCGGGCCATGCGTTGGTCTTTAGCTCCCCTTGCACTTCTTCTTGTTTTGGTTACCAATAGTATTCTGATACCTTACGCTGCTTTCTACCAGTTAACGTTTGTGGCCCAGTGTGCTTTCTATTTCTTAGCACTGGCCGGGCATCTTCTCCGCGACAAGAAGATTGGCATTAAAGGATTTTTTATTCCCTACTATTTCACCATGATGAACCTATCGGTATTTGCCGGAGCATTGCGCCTGCTGCGCAAAAAGCAATCGGTGGTTTGGGAGAAATCTGCACGAGCAGAAAAATAAAGGGCCGCTTCCGTTGTTTGCACAGGCAAATTTTGGAGGCAGCCCTTTACGGTTTTATTCCGATAAAGTTTACTCTATAATTTCAACAAGTTCAACCTCATACAACAGGTTAGAGTTAGCCGGTATAGTAATTCCACCATTTCCTGTTACGGGCTGATCACCAAAGGCTAATACGGATGGAACATACAGGGTAGCTTTAGAACCCACTTTCAATTTTGTTAACCCAGCCTGAAAAGCATGGATATAATTAATCACCCGGCTATCAAAGTTGGGTGTTGGGCTATTCGAACCGGTAAAGAAAGTATTCCCGTTCGATAAAATTTTTCCGGTATAGTTAATCTTAACCTTATTATAAAGAGTAGGTATGGCCCCATCACCTTCTTCGGTTATCACATACCTCAGACCCGTTGTATCTTTTATCACATTTTCAACCGAATTGGTAGTAAGGTATTGATCCAGTGCTACGGTATCAGCCCCTAATTGATTTAATTGTGAAGTAGGGATGGTTACACTTATAAGCTCCACTTCAAACTTCAGATTAGAATTAGCCGGTATAGTGGGTAGAGTTGCCGTTCCATAGGCATAACCAGATGGAACATAAAGTTCAGCAACACTACCGGGAGGCATCAGGGAAAGCCCTATACGCATGCCCGGAATCAGGTCCATTATATCAGAAAGGGCTTCATCATTTTCATCTAACACAACCGTTGAGCCCATTATGTAAACTTTATAACCAAACCGAACCTGGCTTGTTGATTTGGGTGGAAACCCGGAACCCAGTTCAGTAATATTGAAATAAATACCACTTGCATCTTTAAGGGCCGGAATTTCATTCGCTCTGATATAAGCACCAATAACAGTAGTATCTGCCTTCCACTGTTCTTCAGCCTCATTCACAGGCACTTCATTATTCAGGCAAGAAGATAACATAACCGAAACCAAAGCCAACAATCCAAACGTACTCAGAAAATAAACGCATAATCTTTTTTTTAAAAATTTTAACGGACAAAGAAACTAAAAAATTTTACGGATCGAGAAAAAAAAGAACCGACCCCGACAATTAAGACACTTCTTAACAGGAAGGAGTTGGAATTTTCTGTTAATATTTTTTCTGTGAGAGATGTAACTCTATTGCAGTAAATTTTATCTGCAGAAAATTATGTGCGCACTATTCAAGTCCACAAAATCATTGAAGTGGGTGGTAAGGCATTTCATGCTGTATATTAACAAAAGCAGTAATTATGTTACCTTTGTGCATCACTCCTCCAAATTCATGCAGAAAAGCCCTTTCTGTACAGCCGCAAAGTCGGATTGAGCCAAGAGGCGTCTAAAAAAACAGAAATCATTTTTTATTTACCGCACAGTCTTGCTGTGCATTTTAATCTCAAAACATGTTCGAAAAATTAAATCTCATAGATCCTATTCTTAAAGCATTAAAAGCAGAAGGTTATACCAAACCAACACCCATTCAGGAGCAAGCCATACCCGTGCTGCTACAACGGAAAGATCTGCTGGGATGCGCCCAAACCGGCACCGGAAAAACCGCAGCCTTCTCCATACCCATCTTGCAACTGCTGCACCAGGATGAACTCTATAAAAAAGAACCAGATGGCATAAAAGCATTAATCCTTACCCCAACGCGCGAACTCGCCATTCAGATTGGCGAAAGTTTAGAAGCCTATGGAAAGCTATTGCGCATCCGGCACACCGTAATCTTTGGCGGTGTTTCGCAAAAACCCCAAACCGATGCCTTGCGGGCCGGAGTAGACATACTGGTGGCAACACCGGGCCGTTTGCTCGACCTGATGGACCAACGGTACATTAAACTGGATCGCTTAAAAATGTTTGTGCTGGACGAAGCCGACCGCATGTTGGACATGGGTTTTATTCACGATGTAAAGAAAATTATTGCCCGCATACCAGCTAAGCGCCAAACCATTTTGTTCTCGGCAACAATGCCTCCGGAAATTGCCACACTGGCAAGCACCATCCTCACTAATCCGGTGCGTGTAGAAGTAACTCCTGTATCGTCCACCGCCAACACGGTAAAACAGGAAATTTATTTTGTTGATAAGGCTAACAAGCGCCACTTGTTATTGCACTTATTAAAAACGAAAAATATTAATACTGCGCTGGTTTTTACACGTACTAAACACGGGGCCGACCGTGTAGCGAAAGACCTGAACAAAGCGGGTATAATGGCCGAGGCAATCCATGGAAACAAATCGCAAAATGCACGGCAGCGCGCGTTAACAAATTTTAAAGCACAGAAAACCCGTGTACTGGTTGCTACCGATATAGCTGCACGCGGAATTGACATTGATGAGCTTTCGCACGTAATCAATTTTGAAATACCCAATGTACCCGAAACCTATGTGCATCGCATTGGCCGCACAGGCCGTGCGGGAGCAAGTGGTAGCTCCATTTCTTTTTGCGATGCCGAAGAAAAAGCCTACCTGAAAGACATTCAGAAGTTGATTGGCAAACCGGTACCGGTGGCAACCGATAATCCCTTCCCAATGAATGGAAGCAATATTGTTGCCCCTGTTCCTTCAAACACCAGGCCTCTTCAAAAGCCACAGCAAAAGCAACAACAACCACGAAGAGATTTTAAACGCAAGCAAGCCAATACAGCTCCGAAAAAATCAACTGGTAATCCCTCGCGCAAACCCAGCCGCGATTGGCTGAGTATGCCGGGCGAAAAGAATTATTAGTTCAAACCTTGCCGGTCTTTATAAAGCATTTAAAAGACCTGCAAGGTTTTGCAAAGGCTGTTAACCTTAGTTTAATTTTCCAGTATGAAGATTGGCCTTATCAGCGACACCCACAGTTATTTAGACCCGACCGTATTCACCCACTTTAAAGATTGCGATGAAGTATGGCATGCAGGAGATATTGGCGATGCGGCCGTTGCAAATGAACTGGAGAAATTCAAACCGATGCGGGCTGTATTTGGAAATATCGATGACAAAGAAATGCAAGCCCGCTACCCGGAAGATCTCTGGTTTACCTGCGAAGGACTAACCATTTGGATAACACACATTGGCGGTGCACCCCCAAACTACAATCCACGAATAAAAAAGATTTTGAAAGAAAAAACGCCCGATGTTTTTATCTGTGGTCACTCGCACATTTTGCGGGTAGTAAAAGACTCCGCTTACAAAATGCTTTACTTAAATCCGGGTGCAGCAGGCAATCATGGATTTCATCCGATAAAAACCATCATCCGGTTCCAGATCAATGCTAAAATTATCAGTAAACTGGAAGTAATTGAGTTGGGGAAGCGGGGAATGCTTACTTGATTAAAGCCTGACGGCCGCAAAGCCCTGAAAAACAAAAGCCAACAGACATTGTCCGTTGGCTTTATCTATAACCTATCCGAAAAATTACTTGGCCTTCTTAGCCTTAAATTCTTCTTTGATTTTCTCAATATCTACCGCTTTGGCAACTGGCTTGAAGTTTTGGTTCTTCAAATCGGTTCTTCTGCGGGCTGCCTTAGCCTTATCCTTACGGTTCTTTCTCTTTAAACGGGTAACTGACATGACTCCTTTGATTTTAAATAGGGCGCAAAAATAAACAGGTTTTGCAATTTATCGACACAGATTTGCAGATTATTTCAATTCCAGCTCAAAAACCAACACACCCTGTTTATCTGTGGCATAGTGCTTAAATTGCCCCGTTTTATTATGGAAAAACCAACTTTACCAAAAGGCACCCGCGACTTTGGCCCCGCCCAAATGGCCAAACGACAGTTTATTTTTAATAATATCCGTTCCGTCTTTCAGAAATACGGCTTCCAGCCGCTCGAAACTCCAGCCATGGAAAATTTAAGTACTCTTACGGGGAAGTATGGGGAAGAAGGCGATCAGTTGCTGTTTAAAATTCTCAACTCTGGCGATTTTCTTAAAGATGCTGATAAAACAAACCTGGAAACGGGAAACTGGAAACTGGTAACTGGCGACATCTCCGAAAAAGGTCTTCGCTACGATCTCACCGTTCCCTTCGCACGCTATGTGGTAATGAACCGGCACGAAATTACATTTCCGTTTAAACGCTACCAGATCCAACCCGTGTGGCGGGCCGACAGGCCGCAGAAGGGGCGTTACCGCGAGTTCTACCAATGCGATGCCGATGTAGTAGGAACTGATTCCCTGATCTGCGAAGCCGAAATCATTTTAATGATCAAAGAAGTTTTTAAAGGATTAGGCATCCAGGATTACACCATTAAAATCAATCACCGCGCTATTCTTTCAAGCCTTGCCGAAATCTGCCAAGGCGGAAACGAAACTTCTTTGTTTGTTGCCATCGATAAGTTGGATAAAATCGGTGAAGAAAAAGTAAAAGAAGAATTACGCAATCGCGGGTTTGCCGATGCGAATCTTACTGAAGTATTTGAAATACTGAACTTCAAAGGCACCACTATTGAAAAGATTGAATTCATCACCAAAAAATTCGCCAACAGCGAAGCGGGCAAAAAGGGAATCAATGATTTAACACAAGTGCTTCAAATACTGAAAGACTTTAACGCTACAGAAGAACACGTTGAGTTCGACATTGCCCTGGCCCGCGGGTTAAGTTATTATACGGGCTGTATCTTTGAAGTGAAGATCAATAACGTTGCCATTGGCAGCGTGAGCGGTGGCGGCCGGTACGATAATCTTACCGGAGTGTTTGATCCGAACGATAAAAAATCGGGTGTTGGGTTTTCATTTGGTGTTGACCGGTTGTACGATGCCATGGAAGAACTGAACCTCTTTCCACAGGAAGCGCAGATTTCAAGCAAGGTATTGATTGCACACTTTGATGCGGATAGTAAAAAATACGGACTGCGTATATTACAGCAACTTCGCGCCCAGGGCATTGCCTCCGAAATTTATCCGGATGCTGTTAAAATTCAGAAGCAATTAGACTACGCCAACAAAAAAACTGATTCCGTATGTAATTGTAATCGGTTCGGAAGAAGTGAAAAGCGGAGTCCTTACCTTAAAGAATATGAAAACCGGTGAGCAACAGAAGGTGCGTGTGGAAAAAACTATTGACCTTATAAAATAACTATGAATTCAATTGACAATCATCAATTGACAATTGGCAATAGCCTATCCAAATTGTCAATTGTTTCATTGTCAACTGTCAACTATAGCAAATGAAGACCCTACACACCATATCCAACGCGCCCCTCACCCTGCACGACCTCGACCTGGTTTTGCATGGCGGAATGAACCTGGCGCTTTCAGAAGAATCGCGGAAGCAGATTGTAAAATGCCGCGCGTACCTCGATCAGAAATTAGCTTCGTCCTCCACGGCTATTTATGGTATCAACACAGGGTTTGGATCGTTGTACAATAAAAACATTCCGAAAGAACAACTTGAAAAACTGCAGGAGAATTTAGTGAAGTCGCACGCCTGCGGCACCGGCCCGGAAGTACCCCAGGAGATCGTGTTGCTGATGCTCTTTCTTAAAATTCAATCCTTGTCGTACGGTTACTCTGGTGTGCAACCCGAAACAGTAAACCGGTTGATTGAAATGTTTAACCAGGGTGTGCTGCCGCGTGTGTATGAAATGGGCTCGCTCGGGGCATCGGGCGATCTGGCTCCATTGGCCCATCTCTCCCTTACACTGATTGGATCCGGTGAAGCATATTTTAAAGGTGAAGTTTATTCGGGTGAAGCCCTTTTGAAAAAATTAGGTTGGGAGAAAATTCATTTCAAAGCCAAAGAAGGGTTAGCCTTATTGAACGGCACACAGTTTATGAGCGCCTACGGCACGTGGAGTTTGCTGCATGCACATCGGTTACTAAAACTGGCCAATTTGATTGGCGCACTTTCATTAGATGCCTTTGATGGCCGGCTGGAACCCTTCGATGAAGCCGTGCATAAAATTCGGCCGCATAAAGGTCAAATGTTTGTAGCCGAATCCGTAAAGGAAATTTTAAAAGGAAGTACGATTGCCGCACAATCTAAAAAACATGTGCAAGATCCTTATTCCTTTCGTTGCATTCCGCAGGTACATGGTGCGAGCTACGATGCGATTCAGTTTGTAACGCAAAGCTTTTTAACTGAAATTAATTCGGTAAGCGATAACCCCAACATTTTTGCTGAGGCGGATAAAATTATTTCGGCTGGCAATTTTCATGGGCAACCGTTGGCATTGCCATTGGATTTTTTGGCCATTGCCTTGGCTGAATTGGGCAATATTTCGGAACGGAGAACGTATCAGTTAATTTCGGGGGCACGCGATTTACCGAATTACCTGGTGGCTGATCCGGGTATTAATTCGGGTCTGATGATACCACAATATACAGCTGCATCGCTGGTTAGCCAGAATAAACAACTTTGTACACCCGCTTCTGTGGATTCGATTGTCTCCAGCAACGGGCAGGAAGACCATGTTAGCATGGGCGCTAATGCCGCCACAAAAGTGTATCGGGTGGTGAATAATTTATACTCCATTTTAGCAATCGAATTGATTACCGCAGCACAGGCTTTGCACTTCAGGCGTCCATTAAAGTCATCTGCCGAACTGGAAGAATTTGTAAATACTTTCAGGCAGGTTGTTCCGTTTATAGAAACAGATCGGGAGTTACACAAAGACATGGTGGCAGCCGAGAATTTTTTAAAAACCTATTCGTTAAAATTTCCTGTATAGCTAACTGTGAAAAAAGCATCGTTTATCGGATTGTTCTTTTTATTTACTGCAGTTAGTGCACACGCGCAATACCTCAGCAGGCTGGGCCGGTTTAGTGTAGATGAAATTAAAGGGTGTGCTCCGCTAACGGTTACCATATTAGATGCCAACCTGATTACCACCGGCCAATGCACGGCAGGATTTCCATGCCTCATGACTTCTGGCGATGGTTCCGCTGCACAACAAAATCAATTCATCATTACCTATACACAACCCGGCACCTATACACTTTCAGTTTTGTACCAGAACATTGGAGCCGATGATATTCAGATTACGGTAGATCCCAACATACAACCCGCATTTGAAGTTTATACCTGCTCCGGCTTCCAAACTTCCATTAAAATTACCGACAAAACCTACGATCAATATTTTATTGATTTCAATAATGATGGAACTGTTGAAACCGCTATCCCCAACAGCAACAACCAAACGGCATCGCATAATTATGGGGGTGCGGGTACCTACAATATCAGTGTAAGAGGTCGCGATGTCAACTCGGCAAACAATTGTGCCGCACAAGTTCAGTCTTTTACTGCATTACCGGTTTTACCAGTTCCGCAAATAAATACGCTCACTGTTCTTAATAACACCTCGCTTCAACTGGATTTTACCCCGCAAGCCAACATTCAGTACAAACTGGAAATAGGGATAAACAGCGGCACCGTGTTTCAACAGTTTCAAACGTTGTATGGGGTTAACACCGTAACGGTTCCTAACCTGCAAACCGAAAATAACTTTTATTGTTTCCGGTTAAGCGCGTTCGATCCCTGCACCAATACCAACACGTACTCCGCACCGGTATGCAGTCATAATTTTGATCTTGCTATTGAAAACGGAAACAACCGGTTAACCTGGGCCACGGCTTCAGTAGGAGTACTCAATACCGAGATTATCCGCAATAATTCTTCGTACACCACCATACCGGGCTCACCCAATCAACTGAACGATGTAGATGTAGTTTGTAAAACCAATTATTGTTACCAGGTGATTAACCATTACGCGGGCGGTGGTCGTAGTATTTCGCTCGAGAAATGTGGTGATGCATTTACCACGGTTACTCCCGCTGCTGTAACCAATGTAAGTGCCCAGGTAGGTTCGCCCGGAGTGCAGCTAAGCTGGCAACAAGACCCCGGGTTTTCCGTTGCTCAATATTCCGTTTTACGCGGGCAACCCGGAGCAGGATTTTCGGCCATTGCACAAACACCGGTGCGCAATTTTGCCGATCCTGATTATACCCCGGAGTCTGGCAACTGCTACCGCATTAATTACACCGACTTATGCGATAACGTAAGCATTCAGGGTATTTTAGTTTGCCCTATTCGTTTATCTGCCACCGTTGATAATGAAAATGTGATTACCGTTCGATGGAATGGATTTAAAGGATGGCAAAGTGGTGTTGCTAATTACCAACTTCAAAAGTTTGATAAGAGTGGTGGTTTAATGGCCACCCTTAACCTGGGTACGGATACCGTGTGGGTAGATGATCAGCCCGATGAAGTAAACCAGGTATTACAATACGTGGTAACTGCCCATCCTGTACAGGTGGGATTACCCAACTCCGTATCTAACCGATTAGTAGTAACACGCGAAGTAAACCTCTTCCACCCCACCGCCTTTACACCCGATGGCGTTGGCCCAACAGAAAACGAAACCTTTACCGTACGGGGGCATTATATTACCCGATTAGAATTGAAGGTGTTTGACCGGTGGGGAACCATGGTTTATTACAACAGGCAAAACGAACCCTGGAATGGCACAAATAATGGGCGCGCCTTACCGGAAGGTACCTATGTGTGGAATGCCGAAATCCTGGATTTTGCGGGGCGCACGTTTAAACGGGAAGGAGCCGTGGTTATCCTCAAAAAAAAGAAACTAAGCCCTGTTTCGTTTATCTTTGCCTAAAATATACCTAACGTTTCAGCAGCATGTTTGACATGATGAAAATGATGGGCCGCATGAAAGAAGTGCAGGCCAAAATAAAAGAGGCACAAGACAACCTTGTGAAGGTAAAAGCCACAGGCGAGGCAGGAGGTGGAATGGTAAATGCAACGGTTAATGGCAAAAAGCAATTAATCGCAATAGACATTGACCCGGCTATTCTTAAAGCCGAAGATAAGGTATTGATTCAGGACCTGGTGGTAGCGGCTGTAAACAAAGCATCAGACGAAGCCGAGGTACTGGCTAAAGAAGAACTGAAGCGGGCCACCGAAGGTTTATTGCCCAATATTCCGGGTATGGATTTAAGCAACCTGATGGGATGATTGAAACAGCCGTTGTTATTCTGAACTACAACGGAAAAAAATTCCTGCAACAATTTTTGCCGGGGGTGATTGCCCATAGCGGAACCGCCAAAATTATTGTGGCCGATAATGCCTCCACCGATGATTCCATAAACTTCCTGAAAGAGAATTTCCATAGCCAGGTTGAGATCATACAACTGGAAACCAATCGGGGTTATTGTGGGGGCTACAATGCTGCATTAAATCAGGTAAAGGCCCGGTACTATGTGCTTCTTAATTCCGATGTGGAAGTAACGCCCGGCTGGATTGACCCGGTGATTGAACTCTTCAAACAAGACGCGAGTTGTGCCGCTGCACAACCCAAAATATTATCCTATCATAAAAAAGATGAGTTTGAATATGCCGGGGCAGCAGGCGGCTTTATCGACACATTCGGATATCCGTTTTGCCGCGGTCGCATTTTCAATACACTTGAAAAAGATCACGGCCAGTACAACGATACACGGCCCATTTTTTGGGCTACCGGGGCCTGCCTGTTTATCCGGTCCGAAGTCTTTCATCAACACCATGGTTTTGACGAGGACTTCTTTGCCCACATGGAAGAAATTGATTTGTGTTGGCGCATTCAGCGCACAGGAATGAAAATTTTTTACACCGGCAAAGCACACGTCTTTCATGTTGGCGGGGGCACCTTAGCCAAATCAAACCCTCGCAAAACTTATTTTAATTTTAGAAACGGCCTTAGTCTATTGATTAAGAATTTACCAACAACCCAACTCATTTGGAAGATACCGGTTCGCCTGGTATTGGATTGGCTGGCGGCCTTCCGCTTTTTATTAAAAGGCTTGCCTGCCGATGCGGGTGCCGTACTTCGGGCCCATGTTAAATTTATCTTTAACCTCAGACGCGATTACCAGAAACGGGACAAAGCACAGCCATATAAAGGAAAAATCAAGACTATCTACCGGGGATTGTTGTTGGCCGGGTACCTGGCCGGTAAGCGCCATTTTTCAGATTTCCGGGTGGAAGATTAGTAATCCCAGATTGTACTTCGCCTGCGCAAATGCCTGCGCATATTCATGATAAATGCTATCGATAGATACACGATCAGGGGCGAACCAAACGTGAGGAAAGAGGCATAAATAAAAAAAAAGCCGGATGGAAGAAGTGGCTATTCCCATCTTTTCCCCAAGAGCCGTGCACACACCAAATGCCTGCTTCTCAAAAAAATTGTTGAATCTCTCTGATCAATCCCACCATACGAATCTTGCAGAAAAAAGGGTTTTTACATCCGTTTACCTGAGTAAAAGCCGATTTACCGACTAATTATTCACCTTGCAAATATAAGCCGATAAGACGCTGTAAATAAGGGATAAGCTTGATATTTTTTTAGCTATTATTGCACAAAAAACAGGGGTTTGGGTTAACTTTGCCCCTCATTTACTGGTAACCTATAATTTAAAATCATGAGAAAATTATTTTACGCATTCGTGATCATTGGGGCTATGACCTTTACGGGATGTACCCTCCCTCAAATGATCAAAGCTGCCAAAGAGCAAAAGTTGGAAGTTACTCCCAACCCGCTTGAAGTTCACAAAGACACGGTAGTATTTGACATGACCGGAAACCTGCCGGTTAAAATGTTGAAAAAAGGAACAGTTTATACGCTGAATACTTTCTATAAGTATGGCGATAACGAACTTGCTCTCTCCCCTGCCGAGTATAGCGCAGCTGACTTCCCGAATAGCGCAACCGAAGAGGTTAAAGTCTCTAAAAATCAGGTTTTCCCTTATAAGGATGAGTATAAAATAGGTACTGTTGAAGTGCAAGGTGTAGCTTCCAAGGGTACCAAGTCAAAAACTACTCCTCGTCTTACTCTGGCTACTGGTGTTATTACCACCTCGAAATTAGTTCAAAATTCATATTATGCTGCCTACGCAGATCATGGTTACAATAACCGCGAAGAACTTATCCCGGTTGTAATTCCCGATTTCATTTTCGAAAGAGGCCGTTCGGTACTTCGTACTTCTGAAATTAAAGCTGCCAAAGGAAAGCAACTGGATGCCTTTATCGCTTCTAAAAACGTAACCCGTACCGTTACCATCACCGGTACCCACTCACCCGAAGGTGCTGAGCGCATCAACAGCAAACTTTCGGAAGAACGTGCGAAGGCAATTGAAAAATTCTATCGTGCCCAAATGAAAAAGTACGATTACAAAGGTGCAGCAGATTCAATTAAATTCATTTTAAAGCCAATTGTTGACGATTGGTCAGACTTCAAAAATGCCCTTGCTGCGTACGACAAAATCACCTCTGACGAAAAATCAGAATACCTGAACATCATTAACGGTGGTGGTTCTTTTGAAAATCAGGAAAAAGCAATGAAAAAACTGAAGACCTATAACAAAGTTTTCAGAGATGTTTACCCTGGTTTGCGTACTGCAAAAACTGAAATTCTTACTGTAAAAGACAAGAAGACAGATGCTGAGATTTCAGTGCTGGCTAAGCAAATCACGTCAGGCCAGGCTTCAGCCGATGCCCTTTCTTTCGAAGAACTAATGTATTCAGCTACCCTTACTCCTTCTGTAGAAGAGAAAGTGGCTATCTATGAAGCTGCAACTAAAAAAGGAAGTAACTGGAACGCCCATAATAACCTGGCTGCCGCTTACCTGGAGCAAGCTATTTCAAACTCATCGAATGCAGCCAGCCTGGTTGACAAAGCCGCTGCTCAGGTTGAACTTGCAGCCAAACTGAACGAAGCTCCGGAAGTACACGCTAACCTGGCTACTATTGCTTTGTGGAAAGGCAACCCGTACAAGGCTTACAGCCATGCTACCAAAGCCCTGCGTGGTGCAAGCAATGATGTAACCCGTGGTGTAAATGGTGTTAAAGGTGCTTCTGAGATCTACATGGCCAATTATAGTGCAGCTGTAAGCTCTACTTCATCTGCTGTAGATACCGATGTAAACTTATTCAACAAAGGATTAGCCCAGTTATTAAACAAAGATTTCAGCAACGCTGCTTCGTCATTTGCTGAGTCAACCCGTAAAAACAGCAACCTGGCTATCGGATATTATGGAGCAGCTGTGGCTGCCGCGCGTTCAGGCAATGGCGATGCGGTTGTAAGCAACCTGACTAGTGCCGTTCGCATCGACTCTTCATTGAAGGACAAAGCGCTTGCTGACCTGGAGTTTGCGAAGTTTGCAACCACCGAAGCGTTCCGCAACGCACTGAAGTAATTATAAGATTACCTGTAAATAAAAGGCCCCGGTCCACCGGGGCTTTTTTTATTGCATTTACTTTAAAAAAACGCTAAAAAAACACACTATTCGTTTTAACTGAGATTTTACCTCCCTATTTTTACGGGCTTTCCAAACTAACGGCAGCTATGAGAGAAATTCAATTCAGAGAAGCGCTACGCGAAGCCATGAGCGAAGAAATGAGACGCGATGGCAGCATTTTTTTAATGGGTGAAGAGGTTGCCGAATACAATGGTGCTTACAAAGTAAGCCAGGGAATGCTGGATGAGTTTGGGCCAGACCGCGTTATTGACACCCCTATTTCAGAATTAGGCTTTGCGGGTATTGGCGTAGGCGCAGCCATGAATGGCTTACGCCCGATCATCGAATTCATGACCTTTAACTTTTCGTTGGTTGCCATCGACCAGGTGATAAACTCGGCCGCAAAAACCTTATCCATGTCTGGTGGGCAGTACCACTGTCCAATCGTATTTCGTGGCCCAACCGGAAATGCCGGCCAATTGGGTGCGCAACACTCGCAGAACTTCGAAAACTGGTTTGCCAATACTCCCGGCTTAAAAGTGGTTGTACCATCTAACCCCTACGATGCCAAAGGCTTACTCAAAACTTCCATTCGCGATAACGATCCGGTTATTTTTATGGAATCGGAATTGATGTATGGCGACAAAGGTCAAGTTCCGGCTGAGGAATACCTGATTCCAATCGGTGTGGCCGATGTAAAACGAAGTGGCACCAATGTTACCATCGTTTCATTCGGTAAAATTATGAAAGTGGCTTTGGCTGCTGCACAAGAATTGGAAAAAGAAGGGATATCTGCGGAAGTAATTGACTTGCGCTCCGTGCGCCCGATTGATTATGCTACCATTGTAGAATCCGTAAAGAAAACCAACCGCCTGGTAATTGTAGAGGAGGCCTGGCCTTTGTCATCCATTTCAACAGAAATATCGTACCACGTACAAAAGCATGCATTCGATTACCTGGATGCACCTATTCACCGCATCAACAGTTTAGATGTGCCACTACCCTATGCACCTACTTTAATTCAGGCTATTTTGCCAAATGTAGAGCGTACTGTAAAGGCAGTGAAGGCCGTAATGTACAGAAGCTAAAAATTTACTGGCAAGAGCTGATCTTTTTTACCGCACCACTTTTCGTGAGATTACGAGGTCATCAAACGAAAATTTGAGGATGTATTCTCCGGAAGAACCGAAAACATCAGCAGCCTTAAACCGGAAAGAATGTTCACCATTGTTCTGGTATTGACTGACAAGTGGTTTAATCCGTTTCCCCTGCATATCAAACACCGCTACATTTACCCGGGCTGGTTTCGGTAGGGTGTACGAAAAATTAAAATCATCTGCCACCGGATTGGGATAAACTGTTACCTGATACTCGTGCATTTCAGATTTTACCTCAACACCGGTTACCGGATCATTCTTGGTTATGGTCCACTCCACTACATAAACATGGCTTGTAGTATGGGTAGTGCTTCTGCTTAGTGTGGTGTTATCTGTAACCGTGGCTGTAATTTTAGTGAGGTCTGCAGTAAACGCAGAGGGCTGTAAGACAACCGACTCTACATTAGATGCAAATGATACGTTGTTATTCTTCCAGGAAACGGACAGCGTATTGGGTTCCGGGTTTATCAATGAAAGCGAAAATTCAATAGCCTCTTCTCCCAGTTCTTTCGTGAGTAGTACGGGCGTATATGATTCTATCGGGTTAACCAGTGCATGAATCCGCTCCACAAATGTTTCATTACAAACATTGCAAAACGGGGCATTAAGAAATCGCATTTTACAATTTTGATGCGGACGATACCACGAAGGCGACTCGGCATGCGGATAGACTCCCACATTGTTTGTGCCCACCCAATTGGCCCATTTCACCAGGGAAGCATTGCTTTGCTGGGTAAGATTTGGCTTTTCAGCTGCATAGCTCTGTCCTGCCCAGTATTCATCGGCCAGCCGTGCAAAAGAATGCCCGATCTCATGAATACTAACATCGTGCGCACTTGCGTGGGTGGATGAAGTGGCAAAATCTCCCCCGGAGCCACCATAATAGGGCGAGTTAACAACAATAAAGGCCTGATCATACAACGGAAAACTGCTGGCCAGAACTGATACCACAGTTGGGAGTTTTGAGGGAGATAACAGGCGGTGGATGTTATACCGGTCAAACGAACTTCCAAAGTAGTTATCAACAGTTAATGCAGGCACAGGTGCACAATCGCTATCCGGGCTGGTTCGCGGGTGGCTTGCACCGGAAGCAACTGACGGAACTTTAACTGCAAAGGCATTAAAATAATTTTTATAGTGTTTAAATGGCACTTGATTGAACATACTGGTTAGCAACCCGTTTGCATCGGCCAGGTACGTTTCTATTTCATGGGCCTGGTACCCATCACTTAGAAATACCAGATTGATGCGGCTTTCTATCGGACCGTTTTTCATAAGTGTATCGACCGGAAAAACCTGAGCTTTGCTTTGCCATACCCACAAACAGACACCTAACGTTAAAAGCGCTCTTCTCATTTGCTTATCATCTTATTGTAAACCAGGTGGATTTTATCTCTTTTTCTTCCCGCACATCATCAACCCGAATGAATACTGTTTGAGGCAAAAGGGTAAGCCTTACAAAAAATTCAGTATCGGCAAGTTGCAGATATTTTGTTTCATACGACCCCGTGTTGTTGGTAACTTCAACCTGTTTAAACAGCGGATGATCGATCGCCACAGCGTTTAGCTCAATCTTTTGTTTATCAAACTGCTTTACTACGATTCTGTTTTTTTCTTGAGAATCTCCTCCCTCCACCTTTATCTTACCACCTACAATTTGCTTTTCAAGCAACTCAACGGAAGTGGAAGCGGTGCTGTCTTCATAAATCCGGAACGTGAGAAATACAATTTCAGATAACCGGGTCGAATTACCTTCGGGCTCCTGATATTGGTAGGCAACAGGTTGCGGTGATTTACAAGCCCAACTCAGGCTCATAACCACAAGCATAGCGTTTATTATTTTATTCTTTACTCTCAAATCGATAAAGCTCTCCATGCTTCTTCCACTTTGCCTGGGCCAAATACACTTGGGCAGCCCGGTGTGCCGATTCATCGGCAGTAAACTTCGCTTCTGGTGCCAAAGGAATTTTTTCAACACCAGCCAGTATGGCTAACTCACTTCCCGTTAATAGTTTGCTATGCCTGATCTCTGGGGGCAACTGATCAAACCCAATGCCTAATTTTGTAGCCGGCTGCGGCAGTTTAAACAGATTGTTTCCGTTTGCCCGGCAATACCAGGCGCCACCCATTCGGGTAACCGCATCCAATTTGTATGGATCTATCATTTCGTTTTCATCCAATACCGAATCTTGAATATGCATCAGTAGCACTTCGCAAATTACAAGGTTACCTGCCCCACCCGCTTCGCCCAATGGCAATACCTGGTTCACTTTACACTCAAAAGATACAGGCGACTCGGCCACAAAGGGGGGCTTTACTTTTTGAGATGGCTGAGCTGTAAACCCCGCTTTGGTAAATTCATTTATACCTTTTGCATATTCACAGCTCGCAAGAGAAACTTGTTCCACAATAGAATACGAAACAATATTAATGGTAACCTCAGGTACTTCCAGCACATTCTGCAGTGTATGTTTGGTGGTATTGTCGCGCACCCTTCGGGAAGGTGAAAACACCAGGATGGGCGGGTTCATGCTGAACATATTGAAAAAAACTGAATGGACTCAGGTTTACATTACCCTGCGCATCTACTGAACTTACAAACGCAATAGGACGCGGAGCAACCGCACTTTGTAAATAAGCCTGAAGTTTAGGAACAGGTAAATCGGCTGGATGAATCATCATAACAGGTTCTCATTTCGTTGCGATTCGGAAAGCTTTGGTTTATGCCGCAATACCCGAATTAATCCAATACCTACAATCAAAATTAAGATTAAGGGCAACAGGTAAGCGCCATATTTGAGTTTATAGCCAGTATGATCATATGCCCAGCTTTGAAAATCAAGTGCAGTTTTTATCAATACAACTATTAACAGCACTAAAATTACGATGAACATACCCGCAGCCACTTTGCGTGAAAGTACCTGACGCTGGTGTAACCAAATCAAAAATTCTATTAACAGAAAAACAATGCCCACAACCAATGCAACCGTGAGCAAAGCGCGAGGAAATGTGCGTAAATAATGGTACTTGAAAATGATAAAGCCCAGTTTGCCCAACAAGTTAGGATTTGCAATCAGCCACGCATCTACCAGGGTAAGCACAACCAGTAACAACAACCAAACGCGCCTCATAAAGCCGGAAGTATTTTACCCGCACAAGTTCCAAAGCCAACGCGAATTCCATTGCGCTCAGCATACCCTTTTATGATGACCGTATCGCCATCTTCCAGAAATTTACGGTGTTGCCCGTTTGCCAGTTGCAACGGCCGCTGCCCATTCCAGCCCAATTCCAGTAACGACCCGAAGGAACCGGGCGATGGACCACTAATAGTTCCAGAAGCATATAAATCGCCCACCTGAATATTGCAGCCATTTACGGTATGGTGTGCCAATTGCTGATTCACATTCCAGTACAAGTATTTGGCATTGGTGCGGCAAACGGTGGTGGCCTCACCTTCCTGGGGTTCAATCAATACTTCCAGGTTGATATCAAAACTTTTATCTCCTTCATAAGCCAGGTAAGGTAACACATGCGGAAATTGTTCCGGACCTCGAACACGAAATGGTTCCAATGCATCCATAGTTACAATCCACGGAGAAATGGTGGAACCAAAATTCTTTCCCAGGAATGGGCCAAGCGGAACATATTCCCACTGTTGAATATCGCGCGCACTCCAGTCGTTAAACAATACAAATCCAAAAATATAATCTTCAGCTTCTGTGGTGGTAATGGATGTGCCCAGGGCATTACTCTTACTGGTAATAAAAGCAAGCTCCAGTTCAAAATCCAATTTTTGTGTGGGACAAAATACCGGCATTTCTGAATCCGGCAATTTAATCTGCCCCTTCGGGCGATGCAGGTTTGTTCCCGACACTACAATAGAAGATGCACGCCCATGGTACCCCACCGGTAAGTGCTTCCAGTTTGGCAACAACGCATTTTTTGGGTCGCGAAACATACTGCCTACGTTGGTGGCATGTTCTTCGCTGCTATAAAAATCGGTGTAGTTCGAAATCTGAACCGGTAATAACATTTGTACCTCTTGCATTGGTATCAGGGCCAGCTCGCGCGCAGCAACATTTTGTTGCAACGCAGCCACCTCTGCGCTAAGCAATTCTGAAATACGATTACGAACAGCACGGGTGGTCTTTCTTCCTAATGCAATAAAATTGTTCAGGTATCTTTGATTAAAAATACCGGCCGGCAATCCCAATCCATCTAAAAAACCATTTTCATGAAGGTAAACCAGATCGAGTACGTGGTTGCCAATAGCAACACCGGCCACCGCACCCAGGTAACGGGTTTTGAAAATCCCGAACGGCAAATTCTGAATCGGGAAGTCAGACCCGGGCGGAACTTCTACCCAGCTTACTAATTGAGGATTGTTGGCGGCAATTGACATAGTTTGGATTATGTTCGCAAAGTCGAAATTAATTTAAAATTTTTACTTTACTTGAACCCATCCTGAATCCTGTGAATACCTTTCCCTCTTTTTCATTCCCCCTGGCATTCGAAACCCGAATGAAAAATAGTTTAGGAAAATATTGGGATCAGTTTGTGCAGGCACATCAGCAACCGGCCCCCGTTTCCATTCGAATTAACCCGGCAAAATATAAAGCCGATTTGCCGCGTGTGCCCTGGAGCGATTACGGCTTTTACCTGAATGAGCGGCCCGTATTTACACTCGATCCGCTCTTCCATGCAGGTGCGTATTATGTGCAGGAGGCCAGCTCACTTTTTCTGGAGCAGGTACTAAAGCAAACAGCAGATTTAACGCAACCCTTGCGGGTGTTGGATTTATGTGCGGCCCCGGGTGGCAAATCCACACACCTGCTCAGTCTGCTTTCGCCTGATTCGTTATTAATAAGCAATGAAGTCATTCGCCCCCGCGCACAAATTTTATGGGAGAATATTCAGAAGTGGGGCCACACCAATGTTGTTGTTACTAATTCCGACCCATCGGCTTTTCAAAAACTTAAAGGCTACTTTGATATTATTCTGGTGGATGCTCCGTGTTCCGGAGAAGGTCTATTCCGGAAGGACCCGGAGGCCCAAACCGAATGGTCGGAAGAAAATGTAATGCTTTGCAGTCAGCGCCAACGAAGAATACTGAACGATGTGTGGCCCGCTCTGAAGCAAAATGGTTTGCTGATCTATAGCACATGTACCTACAACCGCTTTGAAAATGAAGAAAACCTAAGTACCTGGGCCAAGGAACACGCTGTTGAATTTGTTTCCATACAACAGCCGGAAGCCTGGAATATCGAAACCATTTCGTTCGGGCCATCTGTCGGCTATCGTTTTTATCCGCATCGCGTACAAGGCGAAGGTTTTTTTATTTTCAGCATTTATCAAAAAAGAAAACACCGATGGGGTAAGAATAAAACCTGGCGCAAGGTTGAACACCCCAACAACCAACGTTATAGACCGCATAAAACCATGGACGAAAGAACCAGATCGGTTTCGGTGGGTACAACAAGACGATCTGATTCTGCAAATTCCGGATTTATTACTTAGTGAAGTGGCGTGGATCAGTAACCTGCTTTATCCGATTGGTAAAGGAACAGCCGTAGCGAAGTAAAACACGATAAACTTATACCCGCGCATGCCTTTGCACTATCCAACGCCATTCAATCTGATTTTTTCCAGATAACAGATTTAAGTGAAGCGGACGCCATTGCTTACCTGCGAAAGGATACCCAATTTTTTGATTCAACTCAAAAAGGATTTGGACTTGTTCAGTATCACAACCTCAACCTGGGTTGGGTAAATCACCTGGGAAATCGCACCAATAATTTGTATCCATCCAACTGGCGCATCCGGATGACCACCCATCGTTAACCATTCATAGCCTGTATAATTTCAACCATGCCATCGGGCAATGCCACCCCGCTGAAGAAAATTCCGACACAAAAAACTTTCTCATAGTAGTTTGCCTTTTCGATAGCCAATGGCAGTGAGCTTATGGAAAGCAACGTAAACGAAATTGTATAAATCAAAAGCAGGAGTAGAGTAACCCAGCCCGAACTAATACCAAACAATCCAATCAGCGTAAGCGAATTAATCAGAAAACTCCACCAGAACGATTTATAAACACCAATCCTATTTATGAAATCGCTGGCCGGTAGCGAAAGCACGGCTGTAACAACCAATATACCCACCAGCAGCCATTTTCCCTCCCAGGAAATGATATGCCCCAGGTTAGCCTGAAGTAAGTCTGGAAAATAGTTGAAGAGCAACGTTGTAGTTAACCCAAGTGCCGCTCCCATAAAAAAAATATACAGGTAATTTGATCGCTGGGTATCAAACCGGATTTCTGCGCGTGGCCGCTGACTTTGGCTACTAAACAAACTCAATGAGTTTTTCTTTAGAGCATAGCCCGATACAAACACCACTACTCCACCGCATATAAAGGTGATTGGCGCACCGAGGTAATCAATCAGATCAACAATAACCGGCTCTAACGAATAAATCAGGTTGGCTACAATGGTAAGAACTGCCATGGCCCGCGGCAGCTTATCGATAGGCGTAAAAAGTTCGAGGGTGGAAAGTGCCGGGCTGGTGAAAATGCTCATAGAAATAAGCCACAACACAATCAAAACAGGTAAAACCCACTTAAAAATTTCTCCGGGGTTGCCGAGCAATGTAAAGGCTACCGCCATAAAGATCATGGCTGCAAAACTGATACCCGATGAAATAATCGGAATGCGGTGCCCGGATTTAAACCGAAACCGGTCGCCAATGCGGCCCGCAATGGGCGGGGTAATTACCAGAATAATGCTTTGCGCAAGAATGAGTGCAAACGAAAATTCGGTAAAGTTAAATTGGGTAAGCAGCTTGGGCTGATAATTATGATAAGCTATCCAGCCAATTACAATGGAACCATAAAGTGCGGCAAGGCTCCACAATTGCTTCCATTCAATTTGTTCGGGTTTCGAATCCTCTAACGTAGTGGGGTTATTCATTTTCTAACTCGTTTGCGTAGTATAAACTTACGAATAAACCATACAGGTTGGATTTAATTGAAATCCATTAGCGCAACACATTGCCCTTCTTTTCCTATTTTTGCCGACTTAAGATTTGCATTTTCTTCGTTTTATGGCACTTTCTACCAAATACAACCCTTCCGAAGTTGAAGACAAATGGTACCAATACTGGATGGAAGCCGGTTATTTTTCTGCCAATTCCGCCTCAGGCAAAGAGCCATTTTGCATAGTGATACCTCCACCCAATGTTACCGGGGTTTTGCACATGGGCCACATGCTTAACAATACCATTCAGGATGTCCTCATCCGTAAAGCCCGCATGGAAGGCAAAGAAGCTTGCTGGGTACCCGGCACTGATCATGCCTCCATTGCTACCGAAGCCAAAGTGGTGCAGATGCTGCGCGAAAAAGGTATTAAAAAATCGCAGCTTACGCGCGATGAATTTTTGAAGTATGCGTGGGAGTGGAAAGAAAAATATGGCGGCATTATCCTGGAACAACTTAAAAAGTTAGGGGCTTCGTGCGATTGGGACCGAACCGCTTTTACGATGGATGCCGATTATTACAAGGCCGTAATACGCGTGTTTGTTGATTTATATAACAAAGGCTATATCTATCGCAGCCAGCGCATGATTAACTGGGATGTAGAGGCGAAGACCACCGTATCGAACGAAGAAGTTCTTTATAAAGAAGAGGGTGAAAAATCGGTGCTTTATTCTGTGCGCTATAAAATAAAGGATACTCCGGATGACTGGATTACTATTGCCACCCAACGCCCCGAAACCATTATGGGCGATGTGGCCATTGCGGTTAATCCAACCGATGAGCGTTACCAGCATTTGATTGGACAAAAAATACTTGTTCCATTTATTAATCGCGAAATACCGGTTATTGCCGATGCGTACGTTGACAAAACATTTGGTACCGGGTGTTTAAAGGTTACACCGGCCCACGATGTGAATGACTACGAAATTGGTTTACGGCATAACCTACCGATCATTGATACTATAAACGATGATGGCACCATCAATGAAAAGAGCGAGATGCCAAAATATGTAGGCAAAGACCGGTTTGTGGTTCGCAAAGAGATTGTGAAAGATTTGCGCGAGGCTGGCCATTTGGTTAAAGAAGAAGAGTTTATTACCCGCATTGGTAGGTCGGAGCGTACCAACTCGGTAATTGAACCGAAACTCTCCTTGCAATGGTTCATTAAGATGAAGGAGATATCCAGGCGTGCCCTGAATGCGGTTGAAGAGGACGAAATTAAATTACACCCCTCTAAGTATAAGAACACCTATCGCCATTGGATGGAAAACGTACGCGATTGGTGCATCTCGCGCCAGTTGTGGTGGGGCCATCGTATTCCTGCCTGGTATGATGATGCCGGAAATTTTGTGGTTGCCGAAACGGAAGAAGAAGCGTATCGGATTTATCATTCAAAATTTAAGATTCAAAATTCAAAATTAACGCAGGATGCTGATGTGCTGGATACCTGGGCTTCCAGTTGGCTGTGGCCGATTGAAGTTTTTGGTGGATTTAAAGACGAATATTTCGACAAGGCTTCCGGAAAAATTATTCCGGGAAAAAATAAAGATCTTGATTTCTTCTACCCGACCAACGTACTGGTAACCGCACCCGAAATTTTATTCTTTTGGGTTGCCCGAATGATTATTGCCGGCTACGAGTATATGGACAAAAAACCGTTCGAGCATGTGTACTTAACCGGTATTGTGCGCGATAAGCTTGGTCGTAAAATGTCGAAGTCGCTTGGTAACTCGCCCGATCCTTTAGCGTTGATTGCCACCTATGGTGCCGATGCTGTGCGCACGGGTATGCTGTTCAGTTCTCCGGCAGGCAATGATCTTTTGTATGATGAAAAACTGGTGGAGCAAGGAAGAAATTTTGCCAACAAAATCTGGAATGCCTTTCGCCTGGTAAAAGGTTGGGAAGTTGACAAAACCCTATCGCAACCACAGGAGTGTACTATTGCCACAGAATGGTTTGAATCAAAGTTCAACCAATCGCTTACCGAGATTAATGATCACTTCAGTAAGTTCCGCATGTCCGATGCCCTGCAGGCAGTTTACAAATTAATCTGGGATGATTTCTGCGCCTGGTACCTGGAAATGATTAAACCAGAATATGGCAAACCCATTGATGCCATTACCTTCGGTAAAACCGTATCGCTCTTTGAATCCGTTTTGAAAGTTTTGCATCCCTTCATGCCGTTCATAACCGAGGAGCTGTGGAGTGAGCTTTCTCCGCGTAAACCAAAAGAAAACATTATTATTTCAAACTGGCCAGTATCAGGTACAGTTAATGAAACGTTAATTAGTGAAGCGGCCATTGCGTTTGAATTAATTGCACAAGTCCGGAACCTGCGCAACGCGAAAGGAATGTCGCCCAAAGAAAGCTTGACGTTGTTTTGCAGCAAGCAAGGCATTCAAAAATTCTGGCCAATTGTTAGCAAGCTTGCCAACCTGAATGCGCTATTAACAGGAAATGAAAAACCAACCGGAACTTCATTCCTTGTTGGCACCACAGAATACATTGTGGTGTTGGAAGGAAAGATTGACGTTGAAAAAGAGAGAGTATCGCTACAAAAAGAAATTGCTTATCTGCGTGGCTTTTTTGGTTAGTGTTGATAAAAAACTTTCGAATGAAAAATTTGTTGCGGGTGCACCACCGCAGGTTATTGAATTAGAACGCAAGAAAAAAGCTGATGCAGAAGCAAAAATAGCATCGTACGAAGATGCGTTGGCAAAGCTTACTTAGCAGCCTGCTTCAGTTCATTCAGGCGAACAAAGATTTCAATCAGATCATATTGTTTATTTACCTTAAGGCCCTGGTCTGCAATTATTTTGTTGATTGCATCCCTATATTCTCCACTGATTTTTAAAACATCTTTCTTTGTTTTTATCCGGATTAACTCGCCTGCTTTTGCACTATAGGCAGCCGTGCGGGGAATTAGCTTTGTGTCCTTACTGCCAGACCCCATGGCTATATTATAACTTGGCTTTACTACTTCAATATAAAATTTATTTAGCAACAAGATTTCTCCATCCACTAAAACCTCCAATAATCCTGCTTGTTCTATACCATCTTCCCGAAACGTATTTGCGTTGACGAAATAATGCGGAATAAGTAAAGAATCGATCCACACAAGACTCTTGATACTCTTTGCATTCAAAACCTTAATGCCGCTTTTTGATTTTATCTCTAATGCATTTGCCCGAATATCGTATCGAGCCGGGTATCCTTCAATAATTTTATCAGATTCGGAAAGCATTATCGTGCTGATATTCCACACCTTGGTTATGTACGTATCGCCTACTACTTTTCCCGGCTCCATGGGTATTCCGTACAACAAGTCGGTTGGATTCAGTCCATTTTGTGCCAGGTTATCCAGCGTTATCGAGGCACGCATCTGCGGGGGAATAGCCCACTGGGCATAACCGGTTAAACAAGTTGAAATAAGAACAAGTGTTGCGAATACTCTCATATATAATTTGACATTTTAAACCCTGATGGCCAATAATAATTCTATATCCTTAAACTTCATACCAAACTTACGTGCTACCGATTCGTTGGTGAGCGATCCTTTATACGTATAAACACCCTTCATAAACCATTTGTGCGAGAAAATCATTTCTTCCACACCACCTTCTTCAGCTGCACGCAAAATAGTTGGTGTAAAAATATTACTCAGCGCAGTAGTGGCCGTGGTAGCCACGCGCGAAGCCACGTTGGGCACACAGTAATGAATGATATCGTGCTTCCGGAACACAGGCCGGTTAAGCGTGGTGGTTTCTGATGTTTCAATACACCCTCCCTGGTCAATGCTCAGATCGATGATCAGTGAATCGGGCTTCATCCGTTTCACCATTTCTTCCGATACCACATGCCGTACCTTTCCTTTTTCGGCACGCAATGCACCAATCACTACATCTGCATCTTTTAAGGTTTCGCCCAAGGTAATGGTATCGATGGTAGATGTATAAAACTGATGACCCAGGGTATGTTTAATTCTTCTTAGTTTGTAAAGATGATTATCGAACACCTGTATTTCTGCACCTAAACTCAATGCGGCTCTTGCTGCATATTCTGCCACTGTTCCGGCTCCAATAATTACAACTTTTGTTGGCGGAACTCCGGTAATTCCACCTAAAATAATACCCTTGCCCTTATTAACCGTACTTAAATATTCGGCTGCAATTAACATCACGGTGCTGCCCGCTATTTCACTCATGGCGCGCACAATCGGCATACCTCCTACCTTATCTTCTATAAACTCGTAGGCCAATGCCGTAACTCGTTTTTTCAATAATGTGTTAATACACTCCTGCTTAAGATTACCCATTTGCAAAGCCGAGATTAATGTTTGTCCAGGCCTGAAATATTCCATTTCCTCCAGGGTGGGCGGCTCAATTTTCAGAATAAAATCTGCTTTATATACTTCTTCAACAGAATACACAATTTTGGCCCCGGCCTCGCTGTACTGCCTGTCAGAAAACTTAGAACCTTCACCCGCCATAGTCTCCAGCCACACTTCATGCCCGTTGTTTACCAACAATGCCACGGCATCGGGTGTTAAACTAATCCGGTTTTCCTGAAGCGAAATTTCGCGGGGTAATCCAATAAAAAAGATCGCTTCGATTTCTTTACCGGCATCAACGCTTCCTGCGGATACAATCCGGACTTTGCAAGGGTCTCAAATCCGGTTTTCTTCTTTTCACTCATGGTTGCTCTCGAAAGTATATCGTTCGGGTATGTTCATTCAATGTTTCAATCTTAATTTCAAATCGCTCCTCCGGCAAAAAAGCAGCAACCTTTTCGCTCCACTCAATCAAACACAAGTTGCCCGATATCAGGTACTCATCAAATCCCAGGTCTAATGCTTCCGTATCACGCTTTAGTCTGTAAAAATCAAAATGATAAACTTTGTTACGGCCGGCACCATATTCGTTTACAATAGAAAAGGTGGGGCTGGTAACCTGATCTTCAATGCCTGACTGTTTTACCAACGCCTTTACCAAGGTAGTTTTACCACTCCCCATATCACCTTGTAACAGCCAAACTTTTTGATTGTTACCCTCCCGCAGCAATTCGTCAGCAACAGCATCCAAAGTTGAAAGAGTTACAGGCTCCTTGCATTTTTTCCAACCGTCAGGCATTCTTCGAAGATAGCAAAATATATGGAATGATGATCTCTTCCAGGCTTACCCCACCATGCTGAAACGTGTCTTTATAAAAATTTACATAATAATTATAGTTATTGGGGTAAGCAAAGAACTGATCTTCGGTGGCAAACACATAGGCGGTTGATACATTGGTTTTAGGCAAGAAAAAACGTTCGGGTTTGGGTGCTTCAAAGATCTTATCGCCCTCAAAGCCCAGGTTTTTACCTTGTTTGTAGCGCAAATTGGTATTTACACTTTTATCGCCCACAATTTTAAACGGCCGCTTTACGCGCACCGTACCATGATCGGTGGTAATAATCACCTTCACTTTCTTTTCAGCTACTTTCCTCAAAATTTCAAACAAGGGCGAGTGCATAAACCACGACCGGGTGATGGATCGATACGCGGATTCATCAGGAGCAAGTTCCCGAATCATGGCCATGTCGGTGCGGGCGTGCGAAAGCATATCTACGAAATTATAAACGATTACATTCAAATCGTTATGAAACAGATTGTGAATGGAATCTGCCAGTTCGCGACCTTCTTCCAGTTTTTTAATTTTGTTGTACGAGAATTTTATGTTGAGATTATTCTTACGCACCTGTTTGGCCAAAAAATCACCTTCAAAGTTATTCTTAGATTCATCCTCATCTTCGCCCACCCAAAGATCCGGATGAGATTTGGCCATCTCAGAGGGCATCATGCCTGAAAAAATAGCATTGCGCGCATAAGCGGTTGTAGTAGGAAGAATAGAATAATAAGATTCTTCCTGTTCGATATTAAAATACTCACTCAACAAGGGTTCAATTATTTTCCATTGATCCCACCGCAGGTTGTCAATCAATACAAAAAAGCAAGGTGTACCGCTCTTCAATTCCGGAAACACTTTCTTTTTCATGAGTTGATGTGAAAGCAGCGGTTTATCAGCATTGGGATTGTTAAGCCAGTTTTCATAATTCCGTTTTATAAAGCGGCAAAAATTCAGATTAGCCTCTACCTTCTGCATTTCCAGCACCTCGGCCATATCGCGGTTGTTGGCTTCTTCCATTTGCAGTTCCCAAAACACCAGTTTCTTATAAATATCAGCCCACTGCGCATGATTCATGTCGTCTAAAAAAGCCATGCTGATTTTTCTGAACTCTTGTTGATACCCCAGGTTTGTCTTTTCAATAACCAGCCGCTTGTTATCCAGAATTTTCTTTACAGTTAATAATATCTGGCTTGGGTTTATGGGTTTAATCAGGTAGTCGTCAATTTTAGCCCCAATGGCCTCTTCCATAATCTGCTCTTCTTCATTTTTGGTAATCATTACTACTGGCAGATTGGGCTTGTTATTTTTGATTTGAGTTAGTGCCTCCAGGCCCGACACACCCGGCATGTGTTCATCTAAAAACACCACATCGAAGTGGCGGGCTTCACAAAGTTCAACCGCTTCTGCTCCATTGTTTACCGGGGTAATATCATACCCCCGTTGTTGCAGGAACAAAATATGCGGTTTGAGCAAATCAATCTCATCGTCCGCCCACAAAATGGTATATCTTTGCATGAGTAAGAATTGTAAAAAACTTTCTAAGTTAAACGTTATAAATCAATCTGAGGCTGCTTGAATAAAAAGAAAATCATCAACGATCCTGTTTACGGTTTTATATCAATACCGGGCGAGTTGATTTATGACCTGATTCAGCATCCCTACTTTCAGCGGTTACGCTACATCAAGCAATTAGGACTTAGCGACCTGGTGTATCCGGGTGCCCACCATACGCGGTTTCACCATGCGTTGGGGGCCATGCACCTGATGGGGCGCGTATTAAAAACCCTGCAACAGAAAGGAATAGAAATTTCGGAGGCCGAAGCCGAAGCTGCCCAGGTTGCCATCTTATTGCACGACATAGGGCACGGGCCATTTTCGCATGCGCTGGAAGAAACCCTGCTTAAAGAAGTAAAACACGAAAGCATCTCGTACCTGTTTATGCGCGCGCTCAATACCCGGTTTAACGGAGCGCTTGATCTGGCCTTACAGTTTTTCCGCAACAGCTATCCGCGAAAGTTTTTTCATCAGCTCATCAGCAGCCAACTGGATATTGACAGACTGGATTACCTTACCCGTGATAGTTTTTTTACCGGTGTAATGGAAGGTACCATTGGTGTAGATCGTATTGTGGCCATGCTAAACGTGCATCAGGATCAGTTGGTGGTAGAGGAAAAAGGGATTTATAGTATTGAAAATTTCCTGCATGCCCGAAGGCTGATGTACTGGCAGGTTTACTTACACAAAACCGCTTTAAGTGGCGAACGCATGCTGGTTAATATTATCCGGAGAGCGCAATACCTGTTACAAGCTGGCGATCGGTTGCCGGCCAGCGAAGCGCTTGCGCGGCTGCTGCACAAGGACTACCGCATAGAAGATTTTACACACGATAAAGAATTGTTGGATTTGTTTGGCCAATTGGATGATCACGACATCTGGGGGGCCATAAAACTTTGGCGAAACCATACCGATGCCATTCTTTCCGGCTTGTGTAACCGGCTGCTGCAACGCGAATTATTTCAGATTGTGCTTTCCAGCAGCCCCATCCGAAAAAGTGAAGTGAGTAAAGTGCGCCAGGAAATTGGCCAGGTGTATGGCATCCTGCAAAAAGACACTCAATACCTTTATTCGCATGGGGTAGTGAGTAATGAAGCCTACATTTCAGGAGGTAAGTCCATTAACATACTTACACGAAGTGGCGAGGTGGTGGACATTGCGCACGCATCGGATTTGCCCAGCATTAAAGCCATTAGCAAAATCGTTGAAAAAAACTATTTATGCTGGCCTAAAAACGTATCTTTGTAAAGGCTTACTTTTCCAAAATCTTAAATTGTTCGCAACAATCAAATCAACCTATGGAGTTTAGCATAGCGCAAATTGCCACCATGCTGGGCGGAGAAGTGAGAGGAGATGCATCGGGAAAAATTTCCATGCTTGCGAAAATTCAGGATGCCCAAAAGGGTCAGGTTGCGTTTCTCTCCAATCCAAAATATGAGCATTTTATTTACTCCACACAGGCCAGTGCGGTAATTGTAAAGCGGGGGTTTCAACCACGAAAAGAACTTACCACCACCCTTATCCTGGTGGATGATCCCTACTCAAGTTTTACGGCCTTGTTGGAAGAATACCACAAGCTCATTTCATTTCAAAAGAGTGGTGTGGAGCAGCCCTCTTTTCTAAGCGAATCGGCAACAATCGGAAAAAACATTTACCGGGGAGCCTTCTCTTACATTGGAAACCAGGTAACTATTGGCGATAACGTAAAAATTTATCCACATGTATTTATTGGTGATAATACCATCATTGGTAACAACACCATTTTACATCCCAACGTAAAAATTTATGCCGGCTCGCGCATTGGCAACAACTGTGTGATTCATGCCGGAACCGTAATAGGAAGCGATGGCTTTGGGTTTGCCCCGCAGGAAGATGGCTCGTACAAAACCATACCCCAGTTGGGCAATGTGCTGATTGAAGATAACGTAACCATTGGTGCCAACACGGTTATTGATTGTGCAACCATGTTTGGAGATTCAACCATTATCCGCCAAGGGGTAAAACTGGATAACCTGATTCAGATTGCCCACAACGTAGAGGTGGGAAAAAATACGGTGATAGCGGCCCAGGCTGGTATTTCCGGTTCAACCAAAGTAGGCGAAAACAACATGATTGCCGGACAGGTAGGGATTGCCGGGCACCTGGTAATTGCCAATCGTACCCAGATTGGGGCCCAGGCCGGCATTTCTAAATCTGTAAAAGAAGAAGGCCAACAACTGCTGGGCTATCCGGCCATCGATATAAAGGAATATTTCCGTTCTTACGCTGTTTTTAAGCGATTACCCGAGCTAAACGATCGCCTGCGCGATCTGGAAAAGAAAATATCGGCTATAACCGCAGCCGAGTCCACATCAGAACACGGGCAATGAGTAGGGTTTTGGTTTGGTAATGGGTACCTAACCCGTTAAATTTGCGCACTTTTACGCTATGAGGTTAAATCACAAGCAGCAGACTATCAAGAAGTCCGTAACCCTGTCGGGGGTGGGCCTGCACACCGGTGTGCAAACCAACATGACTTTCTTACCTGCAAAACCCAATCACGGCATTAAGTTTCAGCGCATTGATTTGCCAGGCATGCCCATTATTGATGCTGATTGTGACCGGGTAGTGGATGTATCGCGCGGAACTACCATTGAACAAAGTGGTGCCCGTGTAAGCACCATTGAGCATACCCTAGCTGCCCTGGTAGGCCTTGAAATTGACAATGTATTAATACAATTGGATGGCCCCGAGGCCCCCATTATGGATGGCAGCTCCATCCAGTTTGTAAATATTCTGAAAGAAGCCGAAACCGAAGAGCAAAACGCACTGCGCGACTTTTACGAAGTGCAGGACAGCATCTTTTATCGCGAAACTGCCCGCAATGTAGAAATTGCAGCCTTACCGTTGGATGATTACCGGGTAACGGTAATGATCGATTATAACTCACCGGTATTGGGCAGCCAGCATGCTTCTATTACCAACATCCGCCAGTTCGAAAAAGAAATTGCTTCCTGCCGTACCTTCTGCTTTTTGCATGAACTGGAGATGTTGTATAAGAATAATTTGATTCGCGGGGGCGACCTGAACAATGCCATTGTAATCGTGGATCGGGTTGTAGAAAATCACGAATTAGAGAACATTGCCAAAATGTTGGGCAAGCCTCAGGTAGAAGTAAAGAAAGAAGGCATTCTTAACAACATTGAACTTCGCTACAACAACGAACCGGCAAGACATAAACTTTTGGATATAATCGGTGACCTGGCATTGGCCGGCCGCCCGTTGAAAGCCCAGATTCTGGCTGCCCGCCCGGGCCACGCAGCAAACGTAGCCTTTGCGCGTAAGCTCAAAAAGCTAATGCAGGAAGATGACAAAAAAGGCCGACCAAAATATAATCCAAGCCTGCCACCGGTAATGGACATCAACAAAATTACCGGAACCCTGCCCCATCGCTATCCATTCCTGTTAATTGATAAAGTAATTTACCTTGACAGCGAAACCGTAGCCTGTGTAAAAAACGTAACCTATAACGAACCTTTCTTTCAGGGCCACTTTCCGGGCAACCCGGTAATGCCCGGTGTTTTACAGGTGGAAGCCATGGTACAAACCGGTGGTATTCTGGTGTTAAACACCGTTCCCGATCCTGAAAACTACTGGACCTACTTTTTAGGAATTGAAAATTTCCGCTTCCGCAAAATGGTACTTCCCGGAGATACCCTGGTAATTCAATGTGATTTAATTGCCCCGATTAAGCGAGGGATTGCCAAAATGTATGGCCGTGGTTATGTTGGAAATAGTTTAGTGTGCGAAGGTTCCATGACAGCCAGTATTGTTAGAAAAGATTCATGAGTAAGTATCCGTTAAGCAATGTTCACCCCGAAGCTCAGATCGGCAACAATGTTGTGATCGAACCCTTCGCTACTGTACAAAAAAATACTGTTATAGGAGATGGTACCTGGGTTGGCCCTAATGTAACCATTATGGAAGGCGCCCGCATTGGAAAAAACTGCAAAATATTTCCAGGGGCTGTTATTTCTGCCGAACCACAAGACCTGAAATTTAAAGGTGAGATTACTACTACCGAAATTGGCGATAACACCACCATTCGCGAGTGTGTAACCATAAACCGGGGCACAGTTGATAAATACAAAACTGTAGTTGGCAACAATTGCCTTATTATGGCCTACGCCCACATTGGCCACGATTGTATTGTTGGCAACTACTGCATACTGGGCAATACGGTTCAACTGGCAGGCCATGTGGTGATTGACGATTACGCTATTTTTGGTGGTGCGTGTGCCGTACAACAATTTTCCAAAATCGGGGCACATGCCTACATTGGTGGTGGCTCCCTGGTGCGCAAAGACGTTCCTCCCTATACCAAAGCAGCACGCGAACCTTTAGCTTATGCCGGTGTAAATACGGTTGGCCTGAAAAGAAGAGGATTTACTGTCGAAACAATAAATGATATTCAGGAAGCGTACCGAATCATTTTCCTGAAAGGGCTGAACAATTCCCGCGCTCTTGAATTGGTGGAGAAAGAACTTGCGCCCAGTACCGAACGCGATTATATCATCGACTTTATACGCACCAGCGAACGCGGTGTAATGAAGGGGTTTGCCACCAATACTGCATTGGATGAAGATTGAGGCTAAAAATCTGAGCAAGCGATTTAACCGCGAGTGGATTTTTAAAAACCTCAACTATCAATTTACCGAAACTTTTTACGCCATTACCGGCCCCAATGGTTCCGGTAAATCCACGTTACTTCAAACACTATGGGGCCAAATGCTACCCAGTGCGGGTGAAGTAATCTATACACAAAACGAAAAGGTAATTCCTGCTGAGGATGCTTTCAGACACGTTGCCATTGCAACACCCTACCTGGAATTGATTGATGAGTTCACGCTTACCGAAATGGTAGATTTTCATTTTCGGTTTAAAAAACCGCGGCAGAATAAAACCACGAAAGAATTGCTTGAACTTTTTGAGTTAAGTCACGCACGCGATAAGGCCATCGCTAATTTTTCTTCGGGCATGCGGCAACGCTTAAAACTTGGTCTTGCTTTTTATGCGCAGGCAGAGTTCCTATTCCTCGATGAACCCACCACAAATCTGGATAAAAAAGCAATTGGGTGGTATCAGCAGCATTTAAGTAGTATTTCAGATTCGCTGGTACTAATTGCCAGCAACCAGGAACACGAGTACCCGGCCACAGCCACCAAACTGGATATTTTAACTTATAAGTAGGTTACAAACCGGAGTATGGTGCAATTAACGCCTGAAAAAGCACTTTTAACGCCAGTAGCGTTTTTTTAAACTAACCCTTTTTACTATGTTTAAGGTCGATTTTAATATCCAAAGCATGAAAATTGTGAGAATACTTTCTTTGTTGGCGGTGGGCGTGGTGTTAAGCACCTATATGGGATGTAAGCCTAAAGGTACTGACCCCGAACCAATAGCAGATGTTCAGTTTACTAAACTTGCTAAAACCTGGAAAGTAAGTACTGTTACTTTTGATGGAACCGATAGAAGTGCAGATTATACCGGGTTCCAATTAGTGTTAGGTGGCACAAAAGGTAGCCCTCCTTTCACGTATACAACTTCAGGCCGCCCATCATTAAGCCCCTGGAAAGCAAGCGGCACATGGGAATTTGGATCCGCAGTTGAAACTCAGATTATCCGCGATAAAGGTAGCGTTGACGATGAACTCGCAATAAGCTATACCGTTACAGAATCTACGCTAACCTTAACATTTGACTTTGATGGTGAGGGGTACACAGCACGCACAAAAGAGGTGCAAGGCCCTTGGATATTTACATTTACGCTGTAAAATTTTCTAACCAATAATATTAAGCCATGCCTTCCGCATGGCTTTTTTATTTCAGTACTACGATAGTAATCCCATCGCCCCCTCTATCCACGTGTTCATCGGCAAAAGAGGCAACGCCCTTTGTTGTCTTCAACCGGTCGCGCACTACTTTGCGCAATACACCTTCGCCTTTGCCGTGCAAAATTTTTACTTCGGCCTGTCCCAGTAATAAAGCATCGTCCAAAAACTGATCGAGCAAGGCATTTACTTCTTCTACCCGCTTGCCGCGAATATCCAACGTATTAACAAACAACGATTGTTTCTTCATTACATCCACACCCAGCGAACGGGCCTTTATTGTGGTGGGGTTCTGCGGAACCTGGTCGCTTCGCACGAGTTGTTTCAGCTTAACTGAACTTCGCAAGCTCCCAAACTCCACTACGGCCACATCGTCTTTAATCGAAATTACTTTTCCGCTTACCTCCTGCCCGATTAACCGCACACTATCGCCTGTTTCAATTTTATCGTTCGATACAACTTGCCTTGCCGGGAGTTTTACTTTCTCCACCAAATCCTGCAAACCTTCGCGTACTTTCTTGGTTTCCTTTTTTTCGGCCTTGTTCTCTTTTATGTGCCGGATGGTTTTTTCAATCTCGCGGTTAGTCTCTTTTAAAAGATTCGCAGCCTCCAACTTTGCCTTCTCCAGTATTACTTTTTTCTTTTCACTCAATTCGTCCGAAAGCGCTTCATACTTCTCAACCGCTTCGTTTAATTCTTTTTCACGTTGGGCAATTGTCCGTTTACGTTTTTCTAACTCGGCCTTTTCATCGGCTACGGTTTTCATCAACGTTTCCAAACCAGTAAGTTCCTTACCAATTATTTCTTCTGCGCGTGCAAGGGTATTAGCCGGTAAACCTGTTTTGCGGGCAATCTCCAGCGCAAAGGAACTGCCGGGCTTACCAATCTCCAATTGAAACAACGGCCCCAGTTGTTTTGCATCAAACAACATGGCCCCATTGCGAATACGCGGATGGTTTTCGGCAAATAATTTCAGGTTATAATAATGGGTAGTGGCTACACCCCAGGCACCTTTGCTGAGCAAGCCATCTAAAACTGCTTCGGCAATTCCTCCACCAAAATTTGGATCAGTACCGGCACCCAACTCATCTAACAACATCAGCGTTTGTGCGTTGCTGTGCTGCAGAAAGAAGGCCATGTTTTGCAGGTGCGAACTGTACGTGCTCAAATCATTTTCAATACTCTGCTGATCGCCAATATCCAGGAAAATTTTTCTAAAAATCCCGATCGTTGATTTTTCGCTCACTGACACTAACAGCCCACATTGCGCCATGTATTGAATCAGTCCTACCGTTTTTAAACAAACCGATTTGCCGCCTGCATTTGGGCCCGACACTAATAAAAAAGGTTTCTCTTCCGGTAAATCAACAGTTAAGGGAACTACTTCACGCTTTCCGCGAAAGCTTAAAAACAAAAGTGGGTGCCGGGCCTGAATCCAATTCAAATACGGATATGGTTTTAGTTGTGGCCGCTCACCCCGTATATCCATTGCCAGTTTTGCTTTGGCACGGGTAAAGTCAAGCTCGCCCAAAAAATGATACGCATAGTGCAATACTGTAAGATGCTGGCGCAGCAAACCCGTTAACTCCCTGAGAATGCGAATCACCTCGCGCCTGTCGGCATGAAGCAGATCGCGGATTTCGTTGTTGGCATCCAACACTTCGGCTGGTTCCATAAAAACCGTTTGGCCGGTAGCCGATTCATCGAGGATAAAGCCTTGTAGTTTTCTTTTGTGTTCGGCTTGAATAGGAATAGCCGGCCGGCCATCGCGAATGGTGATGGTGGCTCCTTCCGGAACCCAACCTTGCTCTACTGCTTTTCTAAAAATCTGGTCGGCCAATCGCTTTACGCGACTTTGTTCTTCGCGCAGGCGTTTGCGAATCTGGGCCAACTCCGCACTGGCGTTATCGCGAATCAACCCGCGGTCGTCAAACTTCGATTCGATTGTTTTAATCAGCGCTTCGGGTACGGCAACAGGTTCGGCCAATAAATAAAGTTGTGGCAACGTTTCGCGATTGGCCGCCAGGTACTTTTTGCATGCAACAATAGTTTGCAGCGAAAGCAAAATCTGGTGGAAAACCTCCTCCTCCAAAAAACTGCCTTCGATGGCTGCAGTTTGAAAGTAGGTATGGGTATCGAAATAATTAGCAGCCGGAAATGAATCGGCCTTTTCTAAAATTTGCTTGAACTCTGCGGTTTGTTCTAACCTCGATTTCACCACATTGAAATCGGAACTAAAAGTCATTGCATCTACCAGCCGAATACCCAATGGCCCCAGGCAATATTGCTGCAAGCGCTCGCGTATCTGATCGAACCCTAATTTGCGCTCAAATTCATCCGGAAAAATCATGGTTTATTTTCGGGCTTGCTAATCCGGTTCTCTTTTTCAGTTGGTTTGCTCCCCGATTTTGCACGTAGTTTCTTTTCGCGCAAGTTTAGCGTATCAATTACCGAGTCGTAAATCTTTTCGAGCATTTTAGGATTATCTACATAGTATTGATACGTCTTGCGCATCACCGAATCGGGTAAACCAAATTGCTGAAACAGTTTTTCCTCGTAAGGAATAAATAGTTTTATGGCCGAATCGCGCTGCATAACACTACTATTGATGCGGGCTTCTGCCAGATAAACCTCCACCAATACTTTGGAAAATTCATCGGGCGAAAGCACCCCCGGTGGGCGTGTTTCGCGCTTACAGGCCCCCAGGCCAACAAGCATACAAAACAGAATATAATATTTCTGACTCATTCTGGACTACTTTAAAAATAACTAACAACCTTGTTTTACCGTTACCCTTCCTGGTTGCCCGCTCTGTAAGAAACAGGCTGCGAAATTAGTCATAATTCTTATTTTTGGGCTGCTAATAACGTGCCGGAGTGAAAGCGCTGCTGAAAAAACTACGCAAGTATGAAATCCAAATCCGTAAGGCCATCAACAGCCAGATGCAGGGCGACTTCCGCTCTATCTTTAAAGGCACCGGGCTGGAGTTTGATGACGTACGCCCCTATCAATACGGAGATGATATACGCACCATCGATTGGAATGTATCGGCCAAAGGCCATGGTACGTTTGTAAAAACCTTTCGGGAGGAAAAAGAACAAACGATTTACTTCATTCTGGATGTAAGTGCTTCGCAGTTTATTGGAACCCCCGGCCGTACCAAGTTTGACATTGCAAGCGAAATTTGCGGGGTACTGGCCTTATCGGGAGCAAAAGAAAGCAGCCAGGTAGGATTAATCTGCTATTCAGATGTTCGCGAAAAATTTCTAAAACCTAAAAAGGGGTTGGCGCAGGCCTATGAAATTATTGCAAACCTGGAACGGTTAAAGCCACATTCAGCTAAAACAAACCTGAATCGCGCCATCACCTTTGCACTCAATTCTATTAAGCGCAGAAGCGTAATAATTCTCATCTCCGATTTTATTGACGAAGGGTATGAGCATCGTCTTAAATCGCTGGCACGCAAACACGACCTGGTATTAATTCAGGTTAGCGATAAGCGCGAAACGCAATTGCCCCGATTGGGAACCATTCCCGTGTTGGATAAAGAATCGAAAAAAACCATTTGGGTAAACTCTTCCTTTGGAGATTTCAGAACTAAAATGGTTGATCATCATAAGGAACGGCAGCAAGCCCTGCTTAGTCTTTGCAAAAAACACCAGGTAAATTTTCTGGCTGTATCTACCGAAGAAGACTACGTACCTAAACTACTTCGTTTATTTAAGGTTAGAAATAAATCGGTGAAGAGTGCGTAGTGTTTATCTCATAGTACTGTTGATTATATCGTTGGCTGCACCTGCGCAGGAAGTTAAAGTACATGCGCGATTCAACGCAGATTCGGTACGCATTGGTGTGCCGCTTCAGTTACATTGGTTGCAGAATACCCCAGCCACTACCAGGTATTGTTTCCGGATTCTACCTTCAATTTTGAACCCTTCGAATTTCAATCCAAGCGATTTGTTCCTACCAAAACAACGAATAACAAAAGTTATGACAGTGTAATTTATACCCTGGTAAGTTTTGAGATTGACCCGGTACAAATAATCCGCTTGCCTGTGTTTCAGGTTCAAAAGTCCGATTCGCTTGTTTACGAAACGAATGCCGACACAGTCTTTTTCAGCGCCCTGGTAGCAGAGGTGCCCGATTCGCTGGCTTTGAATCAACTACCCCTAAAAACCAATACAGCCTATCATAAAGTAAGTTGGATTTTAAACTATCCGCTTTTATTAATTGGTGGCGGAATACTGTTGCTTACTGCTATTATCGTGTGGATTGTATTTGGAAAGCGGATTCGTAAACACTTTGCACTAAAGCGATTGTTAAAAAAACACAGTGCGTTCATTTCCGATTTCGATCAAATTGTAAAAACATTACACCAGACTTTCCATCCGGATGTTGCCGAAAAAACCATCACGCTCTGGAAAAAATACATGGAAGATTTATCCACCCGGCCCTACACCAAATACACTTCGAAAGAAATCAGGGAATTTGAAAAAGGTGAGTTAACACAAGCCTTGCACGCAGTAGATCGAATGATTTACGCCCGAATGCAACCGGAAAATCTTTCGGCATTTGACCAGTTAAAGTCATTTACAATAAATCAATACAACCAAAAGGTGCAGGAGGTAAAGCATGGATGAAATAACTGATCCCTGGTATTCCATTAACTGGTTTCTGCCCGCTACCTGGAACGGGTTTACGTGGGAGAACCCCATCTTTCTCTATTTATTGATAGCGGTGCCTTTTCTGTTTCTGGTACGGTGGCTCGTTCGGTTTTACTTTAACCAGAAACTTCCGGTTGCATTGGTAAAAAGTGAAGTAAAAACTTCACCGGCAACCTGGCTGCGTTTTATACCTGAAACAATTTTTGCACTGGCATTGAGTTTTATTCTGATTGCTTTGGCCCGCCCCCAGCGAACGAACGAAAAAGTGGAGCAATGGTCGGAAGGAATTGATATTATGCTGGCTGTGGATATTTCCCAATCCATGCAGATTGAAGACTTTATTCCAAACCGATTAGAAGCAGCTAAAAACGTTGCTCGCGATTTTATTGCAGGCCGTGTGCAAGATCGCATTGGTATTGTGGTGTTTTCGGGCGATGCGTTTTCGTTGGCCCCGCTTACTACCGATTATACCCTATTGAATACATACCTCAATGATATCTCTTTCGATATGATTGAATCGCGCGGAACAGCCATTGGTTCGGCTATGGCCGTAGTAACGAATCGCATGCGCGAGTCGGAGTCCAAATCAAAAGTTTGTATTCTGCTTAGCGATGGCGACAATACAGCCGGTAACATAGACCCCATTACCGCGGCCGAACTGGCTGCTGCTTATAACATAAAAATCTACACCATAATTGTGGGTAAAGAAGGCATGGTGCCTTTTGGGAAAGATTACTTTGGCCGACCCAACATGGTTGAAAACACCATTGATGAAACGACCATGCGCAAAATTGCAAATATCGGCTCCGGTCAATTTTTCAGAGTAACTGATAATGAAGCGCTAAAAGTTGTTTTTGAACGTATTAATGAGTACGAAAAGGCGGAGATTAAAGAAACACGTTTTAAGGATACCTCTGATTTTTACTACATCTACCTGCGCTGGGCACTTATCTGTTTTATACTTTGGATTTTTCTGAAGTCTAGTTTCATGGCAAACCTGCTTCAGGATTGAAGAAATGTTTCGGCCATTAACCAAAGTTTAATTCCAAATCCAAACAAACACACACCTACCACTATATTCAAAATCATCATAAGCCGTTGTGTTACCAGGCGCCTGAGTTTATCCGCCAGGTACGCTTTAAGCAAATCCGTAGCCAGCACAGTTGCCAAAACTATCACAAAGAAAAACAGAAACTCATATCCACGTGTGTAACCAAAATCGAGCGATGCCACACTAATGGCCCCAATCCAGAACACCGGCACCATGGGGCTTAACGCATTAATCACAAAACCTTTAAAGATGTAGCGATAGGTTTTCTTTTCGTTAGCTGCCCCGAAGGGGCGTAATGGCCTGCGACTTTTAACTATCAAATGATATAATCCGAATAGCACTAAGATACCTCCACCCACATAGGCCAGGTACATTTTGAAGTTGGGATCATGAATAAACTGCACCAATCCAAAGTAGCAGATCGCTACATAGACCATATCGCTTAACGAAACACCCAACGATACCAGCAAGCCACTCCAGAATCCTCGTTCAACACTTGTTTGTAGGATGGTAAAGAAAACCGGGCCTACCAGCACCGCCAACACCAACCCCATCTTAAGACCGTTGAAAACAATGTCCATCCCGCTCATCTAATGAATTTGGTCCACTCTTCCAACTGACCACTCTTCATAACGCGCGGAAATTTATTCTGACCACCCACTTTACCTTTCATCTCCATCCATTGGTAGAATTTGTTTACCGGAAGGGCAGTAACTAAAACTTCTTTAAGAGCGGCACTCCGCTCTACGGCATAATCATCGTTTAATTTTTTCAGGTGAAAATCAATACGATCTTTTAATTGTTTTGGATCCACCGGGCTGTCGGTACCAATAAACCAATGATGCGCAAAAAGCGATTCGTGCGGAATACCTGCTACCGCGAACTCGGGTATTTCGATGTTTAATTCGTTGGATACAAGTTCAATTGCTTTATTCATATTATCCACCGAAAGATGCTCGCCACATAAACTCAAAAAATGTTTGGTGCGGCCAGTAATAATTATTTCAGATTCTTCCAGCGAAACAAATTTGATCACATCGCCAATTAAATACCGCCAGGCCCCGGCACAGGTCGAAAGCAGAATGGCATACTCTTTACCTTCTTCTACTTCATCAATCAGCAGCGTTTGCGCATCCGGTTTTACTTCGCCCGAGGATAAAAAGTTCTTTTCATCAAATGGTACAAACTCGTAGAAAATTCCATTGTTGAGTACCAGCCGCATGGTCTTGCGTTTTGGTAATGCCTGGTATGCAATAAAGCCTTCCGAAGCAAGATAGGTTTCGATATAATAAATAGGGCGCCCCAGCAATTTCTCAAACCCTTTCCGGTATGGATCCATCGAAACTCCACCATGCACATAGATGAGCAGGTTGGGCCAGATGTCGTGAATGTGATCGACCTTATAATAATTTACTATACGTTCCAGCAAGATCTGAATCCAGGCAGGCACCCCTACAATTATTCCAATATCCCAATCGCGTGCCTTCAGTACAATTTCATTCAGTTTATCATCCCACACCCGGTTTGATGCAATCTTTTTACCTGGCTTATAAAAATGCTGAAACCAGAATGGCAACCGCGCGGCTTGTATCCCGCTCAAGTCGCCTTCAAAATAACTTCCGCGCTTATTCAGGTGCGTACTTCCACCTATCATTAAAATACCAGCTTCAAAAACTTCGGATGGCAAATCGTATTTTGAAAGACTAAGAATTTGCCGGATACTGGTACGCTGAATGGCTTTCGTCATCTCCTTTGTTACCGGAATGTGTTTGCTCGCAGCTTCAGATGTTCCCGAACTTAACGCAAAGTATTTTATGCGTCCTGGCCAGCAAATATTCTTTGCACCTTTCAACGACAGGTGCCACCATTCTTTGTATATCTTATTATAGTCGTGGATGGGTACCGCGCTTTTAAATGCCTGGTAAAATGTGTGGTGGCCTTTTCTGAATTGCGTTAAAATACCTTGAAAATTATAGTACCTTCCAAACTCCGTCTGGCTGGCCGTGATCATCAAATCCTTTAACTCTTGTTTCTGAAGTTCAAAAGGCGAGGTGTACTCCTGATCCAGATTTTCTCTAAGTTTTATACCCTTTTTGAGCAACGTTCCAAGTATGGCCATACCTTTGTGTAAAAAGAAAAGTTATGCGTTAAGTAGGCGCGAAGTTATTAAATGGTTATTAAAAAAAATATTGACAACCTAAGGGTAGAGTTAGGCTCCGCCAGTTGTCGCTTAATTGCCGTAAGTAAGACACAGCCGGTAAGTTTAATTAAGCAGGCTTATGATGCCGGGCAGCGGGTGTTTGGTGAAAACAAAGCCCAGGAAATGGCTGCCAAGCATAAAGAATTACCAGCCGATATAGCGTGGCACATGATTGGCCACCTGCAAACCAATAAAGTGAAATACATTGCTCCGTTTGTGGCCTTAATTCACTCGGTTGATTCTGAAAAATTACTTGAAGAAATTAACAAGCAGGCACTAAAAAAACAACCGGACAATCAAATGCCTGCTGCAGGTTTACATTGCACAGGAAGAAACCAAGTTTGGCTGGGAAATACAGGAAGTTCAAACCCTGCTAACGCCTGAATTTGCACAGAAGTATCCTGCCGTTGAAATTGTGGGGCTGATGGGCATGGCCACTTTTACACAAAACGAAGAACAGATACGAAACGAGTTTGGCAAACTGAAACGTTTATTTGATACCCTGAAGCAAAGTGAATTACCAGCCAATGTGACCATGACGGAACTCTCCATGGGTATGAGTGCTGATTATAAAATTGCTATTGAACAAGGAAGTACCCTTATCCGGATTGGTACGGCTATTTTGGGAGCACGTAACTATAACCAAGAATCATGAATCACAAAAAAAACATTAGTGGCTGCCGGCATTATGGGATTACTGGCCGTGGCGTTAGGCGCATTTGGTGCACACGCACTCAAATCAACTTTAGTTACAAATAACAGGCTTGATGTCTATGAATTAGGTGTTCAATATCAGTTTTACCACACCCTTGCCTTATTGGGCATTGGCTTGCTCATGCTAAACCGCGAAAGCCGGTTGTTGAGAATGGCCAGTGTTTTCATGATACTGGGCATATTCTTTTTTAGCGGAAGCCTTTACATTCTGGCGCTTACCAATAATAGTACCCTGGGCATGATAACCCCCGTTGGTGGGGTTTGCTTTATAGCGGGCTGGGCCTGCCTGGTGGGTGCAGTGTTACGAAATTAGAGTTGCTTATCCAGTACGTTGCCAACAATCATTACCTGGTTGGTTTTTCCTACCGAGTTAGAAGTTACGGTAATCACTTTATTCTGGCGGCCAATCTTACCCGAACTGTTAAAGGCAATGGTAATCGCTCCCTTCTCCCCTGGCATTATCGGATCGCGCGGCCACCCTTTTGGTACTGTACAACCACAGGTAACTTCCACATTTGTAATTACCAGGGCCGCGTTTCCTGTGTTGGTAAACTTAAAGGTATGTTCAACCTTTTCACCCTGGGTAATATCTCCAAACTCGTGCGTTAGTTTCTCCCAGGTAATTACAGGTCCGGATACTACATTTTGATCCTGCGCATAGGTACTAATCGAAGCTAAAAAAATAAATACTGGAATCCATCTCATAACCTTACCTATTTACTACACTAAATCTAAAACCGAAATTACTTCGATTTTATTTTAATTGATTCCACAATTTTTAGCAGAATCAATTGCCACCCGCATACCCCGGTTAACTTCTGCACCAATTGAAATATTTAATTGCAGTAACATTGGTACATTCGTAGTTAATACGGGCTTACATTTTAGCATACGAATTTATGACCAGCCGGGTTCAGGAAGTTTTCGGAAATAAATTAAGAGTACGGGTATGCGGCATCTGCATACAGGGTAATCAAATCTTACTGGCCGACCATGCCGGATTAGGCCACCCCCACTTTTGGGCTCCACCAGGCGGAGGGGTACAATTTGGAGAATCGGCAAAAGCCGCCCTTGTGCGCGAATTCAAAGAAGAGACTGGCCTGGACGTAGAAGTTCGTGACTTTCTGTTTGCCTGCGAGTTTATACAAATGCCTTTGCACGCCATAGAACTGTTTTTTGAAGTACGGATTACGAGCGGGAAGGTCGCTACGGGGGTAGATCCTGAAATGGGAGCCCAACAGATTATTCGGGAGGTGCGATTTTTTACCGAAAACCAAATTCGCAACCTACCCCAGTCTTACCTGCATGGCATTTTTAGAGAAGCCCCCGGTATTGCTCAAATTGGCCGTTTAAGGGGCTATTTTAAGTTATAATTGGTTGTTTTAAACGCCATAAAATCTTTATAATTGCAAGCTAAACCTGTAACCAATGAACTTAACTAAAATCCTAACTGGTGTTCTCCTTATTTTAAGCCTTTACTTAGCCTGGCTGTTGTATAGAAGCGTAGCAGGCACAATTGAAGACCGCGCGTCTATTGCCACCACAGAGGCCGCTGTAATTGAAAAACTCAAATTCATTCGCGAGGCTGAAATTGTTTTCAATAGTGTTAACAAACGCTACACCTCCAACTGGGACTCCCTGGCTAACTTCATCAGAACCGGGCAAGTTCCCATTATTCAGCGCAGAGAAGAAATTAAACAATTAGCATACGGCCAGGAAGAGGTGATTGTACATATCGATACCCTTGGTTTTGAATCTGCCCGCGACAAAATATTTAAAAAGGTTTATACTGTAGGAGCTTCCGAAAATGGAGTTTTTATGGGTTTTAAAGTGAAGGAAGGCGATCAGGTATTTAAAAACCAGCGCACGTACCTTATTAAAGTTGGCGAAAAAGTAAACGAGCCACCTTTGGTTGACAAGGGAATTGTAACCAAACTGGAAGCCGTAAAGGTTGGCGATGAACTTAAAAAGGGACAGCCACTCATCATTCTTACAGATAATGCTTTTGATCCTTCCCTTGATCTGGCAACATTAGCTAATGTACCCGGTACCGATGCCAAATTTGAAATTTTTGTTGGCACGGTTGAACGGGGAGGTTTAAAGGTTCAGGTAATCGAAGTAAAAGATCCTAAACCTGTTAATCCTATCCGCAAAGAAAGTAACGAAGCTAAAAACCGTAAACCACTTCACTTCGGTTCGCGTATTGATGTGTCAACTTCAGGTAATTGGGAATAAACATTTGCTTTGCAAGCGACTGCACAAGGCTTTAAGCTGATCAAAAAGATCAAAGATGATCGGTTCGATGAAGAAAAACTTCATCAATACACGCTTTTGGTTCAGTTGGGCATACGCGATTTGCAGGTAGCTATTGTTGATTCCGAAGATTCGCGGCTTGTTTTTTTTGAGGATTATGTATTGGGCGATTCCAATTCGCATAGCGAGCTGATCAATCAATACCAGCAGTTATTTGATTCGCATCCGGTTTTACACGCAGGTTTCTGGAGCGAGGTTATCATTTCCGCAAAGAACACCAAGTTTGCACAGGTACCCACTTCGTTGTTTATGCCCGAAGCGGCTGCTGAGTACCTGCGCTTCAATGCCCAGTTTGATCCTGAAAAGGAAGAGATTCTGGTTTGTAAGAATCATCGCAGCGATGCAGTTACGGTTTTTGCAGTACAAAAAGAATTACATGCGTGGCTCAATGCCATCTATAAAAATACCAGGCTAAAGTTGGTTCATCAGTCGGCCGCACTTATTGAAGGTGTACTGGAATATGCCAAAGGCAATCAGAATCCGCTCTATATTTATGTAGATCGTTTTAAACTTCACATTCTGGCTGTTGCCGAAGGCAAACTGATTTATTACAACCAATTCCTCATCAAACAATTTTCGGATTATGTAAAATACATCATGCTGGTGTTGAAGGGACTGGGGATGGATCAGCAGACAAGCCAGGTGGTGTTGTGGGGTTACATTGGTAAGAATTCGCCTCACTACCAGGAGTTTGTAAAATATGTACGCAATGTAGGTTTTGGAGGCCGCTGTGCCCACCTCAAGTTTGGGTACTTGTTTGATGAAATTCAGGATCATCACTTCTTTGACCTCTATTCCGTTTACCTGCTTAAGTAATGAAGCGTATCGCTATTTTTCCGGGCTCATTCGATCCGTTTACCAAGGGACATCAGGATATTGTGCTGCGCGGTCTTGGTTTATTTGAAGAGATTATTGTTGCTATTGGATACAACAGTGCCAAAAGCCAACGCTACTTCCCCATTGAATTTATGGTGGGAAAAATTCAGGAAACATTTAAGAATGAACCCCGCATTTCGGTTCAAACCTTTTCCGAACTAACTGCCGAGTTTGCCAGGCGTAATGGCGCCCGGTACCTGCTACGCGGTTTACGCAATACCACCGATTTCGAATATGAAAACAGCATTGCACAGGTTAACCGGCAACTTAATCCCGAACTGGAATCTGTTTTTTTGATTACTTCGCCTGCCTATGCGGCTATCAGCTCCAGCATTATACGCGAAGTGCACCGGTACAAGGGCGATGTATCTACCCTCATACCATACAAGCTCTAACCCTGAAATTTCCGTTTTTCTTCCTGCCGATAGTATTTTTCGAATACAAACCTGATTGACTTATAGGAATTCTCCAGCGCGTGATACACCTCTTTCTGTGTCATCCACCGAATTTCTTCAATATCCTCTTCCGTACTGGGTTTACTGCGCGAGTCGTCCGTTACATCCATTATAAACCAGCGTGTTTTTTTTAACATACTGTGCTTGTTCATGGTGTAGGTATGCCAGGTGGTGCATAAGGGCTTGTTCAACTTTACGCTTATGTTACATTCTTCCTCTACTTCGCGTACCGCTGTTTCTCTATTTCGTTCGCCCGATTCTTTTTTACCCTTTGGTAAGTCCCACTTTTTCATGCGGTAAATCATCAGAAACCTGTCCTTCTTTCGCACCAGGCCGCCAGCTGCTTTTACCACTTTAAATTTCTGCGTAAGCGAAAGTTTAAGTGTTTTGTAATTGTTGGCTGTAATGTATAATGAGTACAGGTTGGAAGGTACTTTCGAGTTTATCAAATCCAGCACCAGGCTAAAATCAAGAGCGCTTACGTTTTTTATCCAAACGTGGTGAATAAGTTTGGCCTTGGTAATTTCTTCGGCCGCAGCATCAATCTCAAAATTTACATGGCCTGCTGGGGGGCTTTGGCCCGGATGCAGGATACGGATTGGAATGTCGTTTACAAATAAATTCATACCCTGCAAGGTTCGGGTTTCGTTTGCAAAAACATAAATTATTCGCAATCAATCAACCCTTCTGTAATAAATTCAGGGGTTCTGAATACCTTGCGGCTATGGTAACAATTGAATCAGAAACAGCGGGCCAGGTGGCCGCCCGCCTTTTACAAATAGGGGCCATTAAGATAAACTATAAGCAACCCTTTACCTGGAGTTCGGGTTGGAAATCGCCCATTTACTGCGATAACCGGTTGGCGCTGTCTTATCCAGGTATCCGCACATATATTAAAGAGAAATTAGGGCACGCAATTCAAAAGCATTTCGAAAAGGTTGAATGTATTGCAGGTGTAGCTACTGCCGGCATACCCCAAGGTGCATTGGTTGCCGATTTACTAAATCTTCCTTTTGTATATGTAAGGCCCAAACCTAAAGAGCATGGCATGGGGCAACCTGATTGAAGGTAAATTAGATAAAGGAACCCGCGTGGTGTTGGTTGAAGACCTGATCTCCACCAGGAGGTAGCTCCCTTAAAGCTGACGCAGGCTGTGCAG
>LNFR01000093.1 GCA_001567185.1 Bacteroidetes bacterium OLB12 | reverse complement strand
TGCGGATATAATTTCAGTTCAACGATTTGGCAATAGATTTTCCCAATGAAGTTTTACCCACACCAGGCGGACCGTACAAACAAAGTATCGGCCCTTTCATGTCTTGCTTCAACTTTAATACCGCCAGGTATTCCAGAATACGGTTCTTTACTTTCTCCAATCCAAAGTGATCCTTATCTAAAATTTTGCGTGCGCGCTTCAGATCAAAATCATCGGTGGTATATTCCTGCCACGGCAAATCGAGCATGAACTCCACATAATTCATGGTAATTGGAAACTCCGGAGCCTGCGGATTAACGCGTTGAAGTTTATCTAATTCTTTATTGAAATGATCGGCTGCTGCTTTGGGCCACTTTTTTTCGGCTCCACGTTTACGCAGTTTTTCAATTTCTTTGTCGGGCCCATCAAAACCCAATTCATCTTGCAACACCCGTATTTGCTGGCGCAGAAAATAATCGCGTTGCTGTTGGTCGATATCGGTATGTACTTTCTTCTGGATTTCGTGCTTAATCTCCAGCATCTGAATTTCCTTTAGCATGTACTGCAACAACAGTGTGCCGCGATCGATGATGTTATTTGTTTCCAGAATTTTCTGTTTCTCGGCAACATCTACATTCAGGTTGGATGAAAGGAAGTGAATCAGGAAGCCTGTACTTTGAATGTTATCCAAAGCCACTTGTGCTTCCTGCGGAATTTCCGGATTGAGTTTTAGTATTTTGGTTGCTGCATCTTTTAACGACTGCACCAGTGCTTTTACTTCTTTGCTTTCCAGGTCGAGTACGGGCTCGGCCTGCAAATCGATTCGGGCCGTCATAAACGGTTCGTCTTGCACAAACTCCCGAATTTGAAACCGGTTTTTGCCATGAATGATAATGGTTGTATTACCATCGGGCAGTACCAGCATTTTGATAATGCGCGCCACGGTACCAAACCGATACAAATCTTCAATACCGGGCTCTTCGGCTTGCTTATTTTTTTGCGCAACTACACCAATAATGCGATTGCCCTGATACGCCTTCTTGATTAGCCGAATTGATTTTTGACGGGTTACCGTTATGGGTATAACCACACCGGGAAAAAGGACTGTATTTTTTATTGGAAGAATGGAAAGCTCATCCGGAAGTTCTTCGGGCTTTAAATCAGACTCCTGTTCAGGATTAATTAACTGAATCATTTCATCAGAATCGTCCTGAACCATGGGTGTTATTGCAAGGGATTTAAACATAGCGATATAGTGCCAATTTGACACAATAAAAGGGGGTTTCCAATTAATATTTGATCGATCGCTAAGGGGTCAATCAGTATGCCAGTGTTTTTGGTAAAGAGTTAAAATTATTCGATTTTTAAACGGATTAGCCATATCTGGAATGGTTGCCTCAAATTCAAAGTCCTGTTTATTAGCGCTTTTGTTGATTCTGTCAGCCCTGGCTCAGCCAGTTTATGCACAAAAGAAAAAAAGGGTTTTAAAAAGGGTGGGGTAGTTAAATTAGATGATACCGTAGCCACATACAGCCAGTCTGACATATTTCGGTTTCCCAATGTAAACAAGCTTCCATATTACTATGATAATGCGCGGCTTCAAAAAATTAAAGCGTTGGATAAGCCCGGGCAAGAAGCTCAGATGTATGCCGAGTTAAAGTCCTACATCAAAAATTTCGGAATCGAAAACTTTAGTAAGAATACTGGCATGCTATGGCGATTGGCTAAACTAAGCGAAACGCAAGGCCCGGCCGGGGAGGCATTGTTGCTTTACAAACTGGTATTGAAACACCATCAACAAGGATTGGATATTAATGAAATTTATAAGCGGCACCAGATGATCGATCCGGATAAGAAAGAAAATTATGTTCCGTTGGATTTCTATTACAAACTGGTTGAGTATCGCAAAGACATTGATACCCTGCGGCCACCGCAATCCATATTGGTAAACATGGGTGGTTTTATTAATTCCGATAAGGAAGACTATGGCCCCACTGCGGGCAACACCGATGACCTGATACTTTTTACTTCCAAGCGAAACGAAAACATGGATCACAGCTATAATGAAGACCTGTTCTTTAGCCGGAAAGTGGAAGATTATTGGGACGATGCCCAGCCATTTAAAAGTATTAACACGAAATACAACGAAGGGTCGGCATGCTTAAGCCACGATGGTAAATTCCTTTACTTCTCGCGATGCGAAGCTCCCGATGGATTGGGCAATTGCGATTTGTATATGGCCGTGTTGAAAGCAGACAGCACATGGGGCGATGTAAAAAACCTGGGGCCGAATATAAACAGTGCCGGCTGGGACTCGCACCCATCGTTAACACACGGTGGCGATACGCTTTATTTTGCTTCCAATCGGGCCGGTAGTTTTGGATTATCGGATATTTACTTTGCTGTGAAAGACAAAAAAGGAGCCTGGGGCAAAGCACAGAATGCAGGGCCCGTTATCAATACCATACAAAGCGAAGTAAGTCCGTTTTTTCATCACAAGTTTAATGTGCTTTATTTTAGTTCGAACGGCCATCCGCTCAACTTTGGTGAGTTTGATATTTACAAATCCTATCGGGTTAACGATGCATGGAGCGAGCCGTTAAACACAGGGCCCTTGGTGAATGGGGGCGGCGGCGAATATTACTTTGCCATGGATTCGAAATCGCAGAACCTGTATTACGCGCGCTCGGTTGAAGAAGACTTAAAGAATCTCGATCTCCATTCGTTTCCGGTACCGATGGAAGCAAAACCGGAGGCAGTAACAAAATTGAAGGGAACACTAAAAGATCCTGCAGGGAAACCGGTTAAAGGAATAGTTTCTGTAATTGATCTGGACGAGGGCGTGGAAGTGGCACCCAAATATATTCGTAGCGATGGTTCTTTTGATTTTAGCCTGATCAACAAACGCAATTACCTGTTGATAATTCAGGGCGATGATTTTTTCAGAATTGAAGAAATCTTCTTTATGGATGGTGAAATGGAGATTAACAAAATTGCCGAACCGATTGAAAGTAAGATTGCGTTTCAATCGTTAGAGTTTGAAAATGGCAAAGCCAACATTTTACCCGAAATGCATACCGACCTGAATAAGATTGCCAACTTTCTGATCGACCACCCTAACCTGAACCTGAAAATATCGGGCCATACCGATTCGGCCGGTAAAGAAGAAGCAAACCTGAAACTTTCGCAGGCCCGTGCCGATGCCATTAAAAATTATCTGATAACGCAATTCAAAATCGATGCTCCGCGCATTGAAGCCATTGGCTATGGCAGCTCACGCCCAATAGTAAAGGAAATAACCGATGATGACAAGCAACTAAACCGAAGGGTTGAGTTTGAGATTTCGAAACAGGAATAAGATCAATTTTTCTTTTGAATTTTTTTGAGTTTATTTCAGGAACCTAAACTTTCTGTTATGAAACGCATCTTTCTTTTACTTCTATGGTTGCCATCCATGCTGTTGGCCCAAACCGAAATCAATCCAAAAGTCAAGCCCGACAAGGACAAAGAGTTTGTTACTACCGAGCTAAACAAGAAATTTCCCATTTATAAAAAAGTTGCGCGCGACATCTGGTCGTATGCTGAACTCGGATTTTTAGAAACTCAAAGCACAGAACGATTACAAGGTGTTTTACGTGAAGCAGGCTTTACGGTAAAAACTGGAGTAAGTGAAATGCCAACAGCCTTTGTAGCCACCTATGGAAGTGGTGGCCCGGTAATTGGCATACTGGCCGAGTTTGATGCCTTGCCCGGCCTTTCTCAAGATTCTGTACCTAACCGGAAAATTCTCGATGAAGGCGATCCGGGTCATGCATGCGGGCACCACTTGTTTGGTACAGCTTCAGTGGCTGCTGCAGTTACGTTAAAAGAATGGCTAATTAAAAGTAAAAAGCCAGGCACAATCAAATTATTTGGAACACCAGCTGAAGAAGGTGGCGCAGCCAAAGTTTATATGGTACGCGATGGATTGTTTGATGATGTGGATGCGGTATTGCACTGGCACCCGTCAAGCGCAAACGATGCCAGTCCATCGTCATGCCTCTCCATCAAGCAAACCATTTTCAAATTTTACGGCCGTTCCGCTCATGCAGCTGCTGCCCCTTATGCCGGCCGGTCGGCATTAGACGGCCTCGAAGCGATGAACTACATGGTTAACCTGATGCGCGAGCATGTACCACAGGAAGCCCGTATTCACTATGTAATTAATAAAGGTGGCTTGGCTGCCAACGTAGTTCCTGACTATGCCGAAGCCGAATACATGGTGCGCCATCCTGATGCACGCATGGTGGAGGAAATCTGGAACCGCATTGTTAAGGCCGCAGAAGGCGCAGCAAGCGGAACCGAAACCACCATGAAGTATGAAGTAATCTCTGGCTCCTATAACCTTGTTCCCAATGAAACGCTTGCCCAACTCATGTACAACAACCTTAGAATTGTGGGTGGCGTAATGTACACACCCGAAGAAGTGGCCTTCGGCAAACAAATTCAAAGCACGTTAACAACCAAGTATCCACCACTGGAAACGGCAGCGCAAGTGCAGCCTTTTAAAACAGGAGGCTTTTTTCCCGCTTCTACTGATGTTGGAGATATTACCTGGGTAGTACCCACGGCAGGATTGGGAACCGCTACCTGGGTTCCGGGTGTGCCTGCACACTCATGGCAAGCCGTAGCCTCCGGTGGTATGAGTATTGGCTACAAAGCCATGAACAACGCAGCCAAAATTATTACAATGACAGGCATTGATATTTTCAATAACCCATCGGTGTTAGTAAAAGCAAAAAAGGAATTGGATAATTATACAGGCCCTGATTTTAAGTATAAGTCCATGATTGGCGATCGCAAACCACCCCTGGATTTCAGAAGCGGGAAACAATAGGAACACGATCTATTGCAATAAAAAAGCTCAGTATATACTGAGCTTTTTTTGTTAAGGTTTACACTGGAAGATCATCACCTACCTGTGATCAGCTTCGCTATATCATTGTAGAATACAAACACCATCAGCAAAAGCAGAATGGCCATACCAACTTTAATTGCATTCTCAAAAAACTTTTCTGATGGCTCGCGGCCGCTTATCATCTCGTATAACAAAAACATAACATAGCCGCCATCCAATGCCGGTATGGGTAAGAAATTCATAAAGGCAAGTACCATCGAGAGCAAGCCCGTCATGCGCCAGAAGTTATACCAATCCCAGGTACCGCCATAAGCCTTGGCCATTCCCACCGGACCGGATAATGATTTACGTAAGGAAATTTGTCCGGTAAATATTTTCTTAAATGCCTTTAGCTGAACCGCAATCACACCAAATGCCTTGCCAGGACCTTGCGCGATTGATTCGGCCAGCGAATAAGTAACTTGCTTTTCGCCTTCTGCAGGCACAATTTCACGGGCTACATAAAAACCAATTCCGGTTCTGCCCTTAAACGACTCGTGGAACGAAAGTATTTGGTCGCCACGTTTAACTGCAAATTTTAGCGAGTCGCCTTTATGGTTTTCAAGGATCGATTTAACCTCGTCAAAATACTGTACTGGTTGTTCCTGAACGGAAACAATCTGATCGCCCCTGGTAAGACCCACTTTTTTAGCGATGGAAGTATCGGCAACATCGTCCACAATGGGCAATCTTCTTGGAAGAATAAACATCGCCAATGCTTCCTTTCTGTCAAACTGCTCAATAAAGTCTTCCGGAATTGGAATTTCTATTTCCTGATCGCCACGCAATATGGTGTAGGATGAGTTTTCTGATAGCAGTACACTTGGTTTAGATGTGTCATCGAAATACTCGAACGGCTTGCCGTTGATTTTAATAATCTTATCACCGGTTTTAATACCAATTTGCTCGGCCAGTTCCAGGGCCTGCACACCACCGTGTGCGTTTACATAATCATTCAGAATATACCGGTCGCCATAGGCATACGTTAATCCGATAAAGATGAGTATGCCCACAATTACGTTTACGATAATTCCACCCATCATTACGATCAGGCGTTGCCAGGCCGGTTTGGCTCTAAATTCCCACGGTTGAGGTTCAGCTTTTAACTGTTCCTTGTCCATGCTTTCGTCCACCATGCCGGCAATTTTTACATATCCACCCAACGGAAACCAACCAATACCAAATTCAGTATCGCCTTTTTTGTACTTCAGCAACGAGAAGTTAAGCACGTTGGCCATGGGGAATAGAAAATCGAAGAAGAGGTAAAATTTCTCCACCCGAATGTTGAATATGCGGGCAGTAATGTAATGACCCCACTCGTGTACGGCTATTAATATTGAAAGGCTCAGCAGTAGCTGGGCTGTCATAATTGCTCCTTCCATCAGTTAATCAGTTCTTTAGCTATAATTCTGGTTTCTTTATCTGTATTTACGTAATCCTCAAGGGCAGGATTGGCTACATAATTTATTTTGCTCAAACATTGTTCCACAATGTCCGACATTTGTAAAAACCCAATCCGATCGTGCAAAAACTCCTGCACAGCAACCTCGTTGGCTGCATTCAATACACAGGGCATGTTGCCACCGCGACCTAACGCCTCAAATGCGAGTGCAAGATTACGAAAAGTTTCTGTATCTGGCTTTTCGAATGTAAGGGCCGGATACTGCGCAAAATCAAATCTTGGAAAATCGCTTTTAATCCGATTGGGGTAACCCAATGCAAATTGAATAGGTAAACGCATATCGGGCAGGCCCAGTTGTGCTTTCATAGAGCCATCTTCGAACTGGACCATCGAATGGATTATGGACTGCGGGTGCACCACCACCTCCACTTGCGCTGGATTTAACCCAAAAAGCCACTTTGCCTCAATTACTTCCAGCCCTTTATTCATGAGCGAAGCTGAGTCGATGGTTACTTTAGCGCCCATGGTCCAGTTGGGATGCTTTAGTGCTTGTGTTTTGGTTACGTGCACTAATTCATTCTTCTTTTTACCTCTAAACGGACCACCCGAAGCAGTTAGAATTATTTTTTCAATAGGGTTGTGAAATTCACCCACCAGGCATTGAAAAATAGCAGAATGTTCTGAATCAACCGGATAAATATTCACTCCTTTTTCGCGCGCCAGCGTGGTAATTAACTCGCCCGCTACCACCAGGGTTTCTTTGTTGGCCAATGCAATGTTCTTCCCAGCCTCAATGGCTTTTATAGTTGGTTTTAAACCCGAATACCCTACCAGGGCTGTAAGCACCAGGTTGATAGAATCCATCTGCACCACCGATGCCAGTGCATTTTCGCCTGCGAATACTTTTATGTGCAGCGGTAATAAGGCTGCTTTTACTTTTTCGTATTGTGCATCATCGCCAATAACAACGGCATTCGGATTAAACTGTTTAGCCTGCTCAATCAACAAATCGGCATTGCGTTGTGCAGTCAGCACTTCTACTTCAAACACATCGGGGTGTGCAGCAATTACGTCAAGCGCTTGCGTACCGATAGAGCCGGTGGAACCGAGGATGGCTATTTTCTTTCTCGTCAAGACTGTTACGATTTTAGTAAGGCAGAAAATGAATGTTTAAGCAGGGGTAAATCACGCTGTATTACATTCCATACGGTTTCAATATCAATAATGAAATACTCATGAACTACTTTATTGCGCATACCCACAATTTTCTTCCATTCAATATGCGTAAACTTCTGTTTGAATTCTTCGGGGATGTTTTTTGCGGCTTCACCAACCAGGATAAGATTTCTGAGTACTGCATCCTGAACCATAAAGTTATTTTCAAAATCAGCCTGAGTGAGTTCTGTTGTGTATTGTTCTATTCTCACCACAGCATCCAGTATGTGTCTGATCAGAATAACCGGATCTTTCATTCAAAAATTATTTTAAGATCCCGTTCTACATAAGGTTTAATATAAGGGTGCAAAGATTTTTTCAGTTACCAGGTCCACTTGAATTCCAAGGGCACTGGTCAACGCTTGTTCAATGGCAACAAGATCAAGTAAAGATGGTTTAAGGGAATAATCCAACGCAACGAGTATATCGAGATCACTATCCTGTTTATTGTCTCCACGGGCAAATGATCCAAATACACCTATGCGGTAGGGTCGCAGGGGGCGCAAGTGATCTATTATTACCTGTTGCTGTTGATTTGTGATCATTTTGCAAATTTACTAATCTCATCCGCAATCTTTCTATCATTGCTTAGCCTGGGCACTTTATTTTGTTCCTCCTAGTTTGCCTTGCGATTTCATGTATTCAATAAAAGCATTTCGGTTAAGCGAAGTAATTTTAAGCGTGCGCAGAATGGTGCCCGCTATCAGATCATCGTAATAAACATTCAACCCGCGCAATTGGTTATCCAATTCCAGGGCAAATGCTTCTATGTCTTTTGGTGGATTGGCAAACTCAATCAACCACTCGTGGTGCGGCAGCCCGTTAACCGGGGTTACCTGGGGCGCTACCGTAAACTCAACCAGTTCTACTTCCGGAAATTTTTCCATAGTAAACTTCATGGCCTTTTCCACTTCTTCGCCAATCACATGTTCACCAAAAGCAGATATAAAGTGCTTGATTCTTCCGGATACAACCAGCCGATAGGGATCCTTCGAAACAAATTTTACCATATCGCCAATGGAGTAGCCCCACAAGCCGGCATTGCTGTTTATGATTAACGCGTAGTTTTTCCCTGGTTCAACTTCTTCTATCGAAAGTCTGCGCGGGTTGTCATTAAAATACTCCTCGGCCGGAATAAACTCATAGAAAATGCCATTGTTCAGCAGCATTAACATTCCTTCAGCATTTTGCGAATCCTGATAGGCAATAAAGCCTTCCGATGCCGGGTACGTTTCAATCGAATCAATTTTTTTTCCAATCGAATCGAACAACTTGGCCCGGTAGGGTTCAAAGTTTACACCTCCATATACAAAAACTGAAAAGTTGGGAAACACATCTTTTATTTTTTTGCCTGTGCGGGTTGCAATGCGATCGAAATACATTTGAACCCATGGGGGTATGCCTGAAATCAACGTCATGTTTGCATGAAGCGTTTCGTCAATTATTTTCTCAAGTTTTTCTTCCCAGTCTTCAATACAATTGGTGGAATAACTGGGCTTTTGATTGGTTCTCAAAAACCCGGGCACCATGTGGTTGCTGATTCCTGAAAGTCGTCCTGTTTTAATGCCTGCTATTTCATCTAACTCCGGGCTGCCGGAAAGAAAAATGAGATTGCCATCCAGAAAGGCAGCGTTGCCGGTTTCATGCACATAACTTAACGTGGCATTGCGTGCGCTGATAAAATGACCGGGAGCCGATTCTTTTGATATCGGAATGTATTTGGTGCCTGAGGTGGTACCCGAAGTTTTGGCAAAGTAGGCGGGCTTTCCGGGCCAAAGCACATCCGGTTCACCTTTCAATACTTTTTCGATATAAGGTTTTAGGTCTTCGTAATCGCGAATGGGTACTTGTTTCTTAAAGTCATCGTATGAGTTGATTCCATCAAAACCATGGTCGCGCCCAAACCGCGTAGGGCGGGCGGCAAATACCAGTTGTTCAAGTGTTTGTGTTTGATAAAAACCTGGTCGTAACGACCACTTTTTGGTCTGGCCGGCAATGTAATTTGCAAAAGGCCTGGCGAGCACAGCACGAATACCCATAGACTGCAAAAATAAGCTTTATCCTCAGCAGCTTCAAACAACTGACAAACCTTCCGGTTTATGGGTTTGGGGCAATTTTTGCATCCACATTTCCGAACTTTACCGAATTTTATAAACAACCGGGTTTCCAATCCGTTCGAAATACTAAAACTTACTTTATGAATACATTTAAGATTATTGTTGTAGGGTTTATCTCGGGTCTTGCAGGAGCTTTTGTATTCTATTCATACCAGCAGGAAAAAACCGCACGCCAGCAACAAGCACAGTATGAGGCAGCGAATTATACACCCATAACACCGTACCAGCCTACCATCATTCAACCATCCGAAGCATCCAGCGCGGGCGAATCGGTTGATTTTAGTTTTGCAGCTACCAAAGCAACACCCAGTGTGGTGTACATTAACAGTATTTCGCAAGGACGATCCTATAATTCATGGGATTGGTTTTTTGGCAGTACCGGATCGCAAACTCAGGTAAGCAGCGGATCGGGTGTAATTTTTTCGGCCGATGGTTACATTGTTACCAATAACCACGTAATCGAGACGGCCGAAAAAATACAGGTGTTGTATAACAAAAAACAATACGATGCAGAACTGATTGGGACGGATCCTTCCACCGATCTTGCAGTACTAAAGATTAAAGAAAGTAATCTGCCTGCCATAACATTGGGTAATTCCAAAAATCTTGCCGTAGGCGAATGGGTAATTGCGGTGGGCAATCCATTTTCGCTTTCTTCTACAGTTACCGTAGGGGTAGTAAGCGCCAAAGGCCGTAAGATTAATATTGTGGATGATCGTTTTCCAATCGAGTCATTTATTCAAACCGATGCCGCCATTAATCCGGGTAATAGTGGTGGTGCTTTAGTAAATAAAAATGGAGAACTGGTGGGTATTAACACCGCCATTCTTTCGCGCACAGGTTCATACACCGGTTATGCGTTTGCTGTGCCTATCGATATTGTAAAGAAGGCTGTGGAGGATCTGATTAAATACGGCACTCCGCAAAAGGCAATCTTTGGCGGCAAAGTAGTAGAACATGATTTTGCCAATGCCCGTAAGTATGGGTTAGATGAAAATGTAAAAGTATTTAAGGGCGTAATTGTGGGCAAGATTGAGCGAAATGGTGCAGCCGCTATTGCGGGATTACAGGAAGGTGACATTATTACTAAGATCAATAACACGGAAATAAATAGTGAAAGCGCCTTTGAGGAGGAACTGGCATATCATTATCCGGGCGATAAGATTACTGTTTCGTACCTGCGTGGTAACAAACTTGCTTCGGTTAGCCTTACGTTATTGAATAAAAATGGCGATACAAGTGTGATCAAGCGCACTATTTACAACGATGCCACCCTGGGTGTAAGCCTGGAAGCAGTGGATTATGGTGTGAAGATTTTTAATATTAAGGATGGCCTGTTCAAAAGAATAGGACTACCCGAAAACTATACCATTATTCAGATTAACCGCAGGCAGGTTAAAAACCCAAGTGATGTGATTGAGTTCTTTAATAGTTACAAAGGGCGTGTTTACCTTTATGGAATAAATGGATCGAAGCAGGAAATGCCGTTGTCGTTTTACCTCCAGTAGTATTAAGCAGTCATGCGCTGCTTAAACTTCTTGGTAAGATCCTCCACACTGTTTTTAAAGTTTACATCGATTTTCATCATGTCTTCTACCGATTCGAGGGCATGAATAACCGTGCTGTGATCCCGTCCGCCAAAGTTTTCGCCAATCAGCGCAAGGGTTAATTGTGTGTACCGCTTGCAAAAGTACATGGCTACCTGGCGTGGAATTACGATTTCGCGCTTCTTCACCTTGCTCTTCATCTGATCCAGGCCCACTTTGAAATAATCGGCCACGGTTTTCTGAATGTAGTCCACACTTACATCCGACTGAATTTCTTTAACAATGTTTTTCAGTACTTCTTTGGCCAGTTCAAGATCGATTTCTTTTTTGAGAAGGGTAGCATGAAACAACAATGAATTGAGCACCCCTTCCATATCGCGCAGGTTCGTATCTACACTATACGCAAGATATTCGGCCACCTCGGTAGGAATTTCAATTCCATCCGACTGCATTTTGTTATGAATGATGGCCAGCTTGGTTTCAAAATCGGGTTCTTGCAAATCGGCTGTTAAGCCCCACTTAAATCGCGAAAGCAACCGTTCCTGAAATCCTTTCAGATCGCGTGGCGGGCAATCGCTCGTCATAATAATCTGCTTGCCGGATTGATGCAATTGATTGAAGATGTGAAAGAACATCTCCTGTGTTTTTTCGCGGCCAGCTAAAAACTGCACATCATCCAGAATCAATAAATCTACTTGCAGGTAATAGTTTTGGAATTCCTGAATTTTATGATTTTGGAGGGCATTCAAAAACTGGTTGGTGAAATCGTTTTGATCTACATACAACACAATTTTATCGGGCAGGTTCTTTTTAATTTCATTGCCGATAGCCTGTACCAGGTGCGTTTTACCTACACCCACGCCACCGTATAACATTAACGGATTAAAAGAAGTAGTACCGGGTTTTTTTGCCACGGCAACTCCGGCAGATCGCGCCAGCCGGTTACAATCGCCCTCTACGAAATTCAGAAATGAGTAGGAGGGATTTAACCGCGAATTAACAGTTTGCGGATTAAGCGCTTTAAATGAGAAAGGCGAATAATCTTCGTGCATACCATTGGCCATCTGCATTCCGTTGCGCTTTACCCCGTTGCCATTGGGATAATTAACAAATACGGGTGGATTTTGTTGATTGCCGCTATCTACAACAACCGAATACTCTAACCGTCCATTGGGGCCCAGCACCTGATGAATCGCCTTCTTCAATACAGGTACATAATGTTCTTCCAGCCATTCATAAAAAAACTGCGATGGCACCTGTATGGTTAATACATCGTCAGTTGTTCTTACAGGATTGATTGGTTTAAACCAGGTGTTGAAATTTTGTTCGTCCACTTCCTGACGAATTATTTCGAGACAATCGCCCCATACGGTTGCAGAATCAACTACCATTTATTAGCAAGCGGTTTGATGAATTTTCCCTAAATTTTTTTAGGGAAGGGAGACAAAGGTGTA
>LNFR01000092.1 GCA_001567185.1 Bacteroidetes bacterium OLB12 | reverse complement strand
TTGTTGGAGGGTTAGGGATTTGGGTCTTTGCCATTGCTTAGTGTTAAGAACCATTCACTCCAATGCAGTGAGTGTTTTGCAGAATAACCATGTTGGTAAAGGATTAAAAATCCATTTTATCCTGATTCGGGATTGCAAATCCCGAATAGCATGATTGTCTTTTTGGTTTGGTCGTCTTATGAAGACCGCTAACGCCCGACTGTAAACCCTATTCCTAATTCTTCCCATCCCAAATTACCCCATTCAATTTTCCACGCACTACTCCTCCCCAAAAAATCCACCACTCGTTATCAGTCCGCCAAAGAATATGGCATTAAAAAATAATTTGTTGGTGCCATACCAATAGCCGCGGAAGGCCGGATCATCTACAAACAAAACCGCGCGGCCCTGCCCCACCGTACTCACCTGCAGCGAGATGGAGTTTTTGATTTTCTCTAAGTTGGTGGGGTGGATATAACCACTCAGCAACGGACTGGCCGTGTATTTAATTACTGTGTTGAACGGACTCTTCGCAGGCTCCAGAAAAATGCTCGTGTTGCGCCACACCGGCAACTCGCGGTGGGTGTAGCCAAACCCCAGCGGGTGGGTAATGTCGATGTTGGCCTTGTAGATGGACCCTCCAATGGCGCGCGCGCCCTGGTAATCGCCTGCGGTAACGTAATCCATGCGCTTCGTTTCTTTTTTCCCGGCCTGTCCGCCAGGCAGGTCTTCGTCCTTGCGCAGTTGCTCGTCAACCACTTTGTTGTTAATGGCCCAACTCACCGCACTCTTCAACAAAATAAGTGTGCCGCCCTGTTGTGTCCATGTTTTAATTTTAGTGGCCCCGCTTTCGCCCAACGCATTGTAATTTCCTGAAGGTAAAATCAACGTGTTGTATTCGTGCAAACGCAACTGGTTAAATTGTGTGGTGTTTACTTTGGTAATGGGCATACTCAGTTTGCTATCGAGCAGGTACCAGATTGCGCCCGCATCGGTGGGGGCTACACCATCGCCAATCAGCATTACAACTTTAGGCTGGGGCACCGTGCGAATATAATTACTGCCCAGGTCAATGCCTTCGGCACTAAAGCCGTGGCCACCGTAAGCCACTTCTACCCCCGCAGTGGCCGAGGCCTCTTTTACCACAGCATGCAACGCATCGGCATCCAGGTTTTGATCGGCCACGGGAATCACCAACGTGCCATAACCAAAATTCCTTTTTGCATTGCTGATGGTAGCTGCAAACGGTTTGAACGCAGTCTTTACAAACACTCCTTTCGATAGCAGGTAATACAAGGCATGTGCGGCATTGTATTCATTCCACTCAATCAGATACGCATAGTTTGATTTTGTTACGGCTGCGGGTGGCGTTACCAGGTTTTCAACCGTTACTTTATCGCCTTTCGAAAATTTAGTCGTTGCACTCAAGGCATCGTGCGGCAGGCCATAGGCCAATGCCATCGTCCAGGTGCTGGCATCGTAAAACACACTGTCGTGAAAGGTGGTTACTTTTTCGAACATGCTGCGCACCAGACGGTATTGGGTCTGATCGGTAGTAACTACAAACGCTTTTCCTTTTTCGTACCTGGTTGATCCAACGGTAAGATCGGCCCCCAGTTGATACGTTTCAATCTTGTGCTTCACCAACAAATCGGCAAAAGCCCGCGTGCGGCTTTGATCTTTGCTATCGCCAAATACATAGGCCTTTATAGCCGACTTCCTCCCCTCGTCCAAAGCAGACTTGAAATAATCCTGTTGATGTTTCAATAACATCTCGCGGTTTTCAACTCCGGCTTTTACGGTTGCCAAACTGGTGCGCACATGGTTGCGAATGGTGAAGGCAAACGTTACTACTTTGGTTGAACTCTGTTGTACATGGCCGCGCGAACTGGCTTGTTCAAACAACAGCCCGATCCCTCCGTGTATATCGGGGTAGGTAGAGCCATAACCCGGATAGGAATTATCGAAACTCTCTTTCGAATAATACAACGAGCCAATCTCATTCATGGCTTTGGAAAAATAGGTGGCGAACAAGGGATTCAACACATCGTAGTTGGAGCGGGGCACTACGGGATTTTCGCTGCCATAGGGTTTGGTGGGTTCAAAAAAATAGGTGGCGTTGGTGCCCATTTCATGATAGTCGGTACACACATTGGGCAGCCATTGGTGAAAGAAAGCCACGCGGTTGCGACTTTCCACATGAGCCAGCGGCAGCCAGTCGCGGTTCAGATCAAACCAATAATGATTAAAGCGACCTCCCGGCCACACTTCATTGTGTTCACGATCCATCGGATCAGCTACCGGAGGAAAGCCTTTGTGCATGTTGGCCCAGTTGCTGTGGCGATCGCGCCCATCGGGATTGTAGTTGGGGTCGATGTGAATCACAGCATCTTTTAAGGTGCGGTCAGCTTCTGCCCCTTGTGCGGCAACCAGGTAATAGGCAGTCAGTATCGCGGCCTCGCTGCTGCTGGGTTCATTGCCATGTACATTGTATCCCAGCGTGATGACAACGGGCATGGAAGAAACATTAACTGTCTGCGAGGGATCGGCCAGCTTCAAATGTTCTTTGCGAATGTCTTCAATGCGTGCATAGTTCTCCGGGCTGGTGATGGTAAGCACCACCTGGGGCCTGCGCTCGTTGGTATAGCCGATAATCTGAAAATGTGCTTTGGGCGAAACGCGGGCCAACTCCTGAAAGTAGGACACGATGCGATCGTGGCGGGTGTGCCAATCGCCCACCGGGTAACCTAAAAATTGCTCCGGTGTAGGAACGGCCGGATCGAACGATACTCCGGAAGGAAAAAAATAATTGTTTTGAGCAAACGCATGGGTGCCCAGCAGAAGGGCACAGACAATCAGCAGGTTTTTCATAGGAATAGTTTGAGCTTGAAAAAGTACTCAAACACCCGAAAGATTAAAAAGAATTGTGATGAAAGGTTGGATTGTTAAAACCCATCGTCTTCCTCCTTCTTTTTCTCCTCCTTCTTTTTTGCATCGGTGCTTCCTGCGCTTAAATCGTAAGGAGCCTCAAGGCCCAAATAGGTAAGCCTGAATTTATTAATCCACGACAAGGTTTCGTCAATGGTTCCGGGAATGTAAACCAACTCACCTACCTTGGCTTTGCTGGCATTGGTTTTTTTGGTTACAAAATCATTTATCGGTTGCAGCGAAGTGTGAATCATTACCCGGTTATCTTCCATGCCAAAATAAAACCACGAGTCGGGCGAGACCTTGATGAATACATGAAACACCGGGGCACCATCTTCCGTTTTCCCGATTTCCATAAACCCTTCATACGAGGAATTGATATCATTACGGCCCACGTGGCTCAAGCCAATTAGTCCTTCGCTATAAAACGATTTATGTTCCTGCGACCATTTCAGATTTACATTCGAAAATACCAGGGGCTTTTGTAAGCCCTGCACGGTAGCCAGCGGAACGTACCCTTGCAGCGATCGCTGTTCGTAATCTTTCACTACTTTTTCGCCAACCAGATCCGCAATTTTATAAAGCAACTCTGTATGATCGCCCAATCCTTCTTCCTTTACTCCTTCGTTTTTAATCACCTCCAGGATATTGGCTGCCATTAGCTGAAACACCGTGGCCGGCACATTCATATCTGCCATTATGAATGAATTCATTTTGATAACATTGGTTTCGAGATTACCCGAACCCAATGCTGACGCGATTAGTCCAAAATCTTTTGTCTTGTCAAAAAAGTTAACCGGACCTTCAAAACGCACCTCCTGTTTATCTTCGTTATAGGCAAACACTTTACCGGATAATTTTTCGCCCGCTGCTTTTGCTCTGTTTTCTATCCGAAACTCTTTGGTAGCTTCATCATAGAATAACGATCCGGCCGGTAAAAAGAAATCATCATCAGCCGGATCATTTTTATCGAACACGAATGTGATGTAAAGATCATTGTCCTCCGCAAAGTGAAGCCCGGCATCCGGCTTGCGTCCTTCTTCGGTAATGGCGTTGTCAAAATCAAGATAGATTTCTTTCTCATCACCACTTTGGGTGTAGAGTAACCAGGTCTTGTAGTTTGGTATTTTTTTCAGATCCAGTTTTACAAACCCTTTCAACTGAAGTGCTGGTTTGGTGGCATACATCGTCATATCCCCTTTATAAAAGATACGCGGGGCCACCCGAATGTTATTTTGTTCAGTTACTGCACCATTCCCAACAGTTTGCATGGTGGCGTTACCGCGATTGCGTTTGTTTTTTGTTTGCTCGGTAATGGGCTCCAGATGGAAGTCAGTCATCTTAATGGCAAACGTATCGTTCACGGCATTCACATATTGGTAGGTAGCATAGCCCGTAAATTCTTTGCGCGAAATAATATCCACCACACCCTCTGTAAGCCGGTGATATCCGTTGAGCGTGTCCATGACGATGGTTGTGTTTTTTAACTGCCCAATCTTTGCATTTTCCAGAATCAACACTTCATTGTTTTCGGGTGTAATGCGCGCATCGGCTACCGTTATGTATGGAATGCCACTTACTTTTAATTGTTGTGTCTGAATATCATACTCCGCTTTCTCAGCATTAAAACTCAGAGAGTCCAGTTCTTTGCGTGTAGTGTAGAAATACGAATCTTCCAAGGGTACATCCGGAGCTTTGCTCATCACAATTTTTTGTGTGGTTAAGTCCCACCGGGCTTCGGGTATCGAAGTTTTAAATTGTGCGTATGGAAAATCGATGGCTGCTTCGCCTGCCACCTCCGGGCTTACCGTAGCAAAGTTTTTGTCGAGGTTGAAGTTTAATTTTACGTTGCTGCCGGCAAGCGCGGGTTTTGCAGCATTGCCGGTTTTTACTTCAAAGCGCGCATGACGTGCCCCAAATTCTTTGGCCGAAAAAGTCATCTCTTTTGAGCGTACTTCCGAACCGCGCGTACTCAACCGGCCATCGCCACCCACACCGGTTTTAGAAACAATCAAATTGCCATCTAACGTTGCTGTATTCTGATACAAACTAAAAGGCTCTTTCATGTTTTTGATATTCATCTTGTCTTGCTTGGGCAGCCACTTTAACCGGTAGTCGTTTAGTTTTACTTGCGGAAAATAAACCGAACCATAAAGTTTCTCCCTGATTTCGCCCACGCTGCCGCGCCCCACTACCGAGTCTGGATAGAAAATAAAATCGCGCGATTCCACTGTAGCGGCCAGGTAATCTATTTTTCCGGCAGCCCGAATACCTGCGTTATCCAACGTCAGGCCTCCGTATAATTTTCCATCGCCATTAAAAAGTTGATAGCCCGAAGCAGGAACGGTATGACTAAAGCCCAACGATTTGTCGGGCATCGTATGCAATTTCTCTTTGAATGCGGGCAGCATGCCACTCGATACAAATGTGCCTTCAAAGTTGATCGAGCCAGGGTCGGCATCATTCAAACTGTCGAGCTTAAAAGGCGGCACTACAAAAAACACAGAACGATCGTAGGCACCATTTAGCACTTCGCTCCGATCAAAATAAATAACACCACCGGCAGTAGCATCCAGGCGTGGATAGTTTGGAATTCTTTCCTTTCCGGATTTATTGTTGGGCCGGTTGATAAATAATGTGCCCGAAGTTTTGTTGCTCGATGCCTGCATACCACTGGCTGCCTGTGCGGTTGAGTCGGCCCCCACCATCGAGTTATTTACTCTTCTTCGGGTACCATTCTTCTCGGTTACATAAAACCGGATGGAATCGATGTGATTCATGTTGATGAAGAAGCTGTCATACTTCAGCGTAAAATCGCGGCCGGAAATTTCGAAGTTACCGGCATTGATGGTACCATTAAATTTGATATCGCGGTTTTGCAAAAAAGTAATGCGGCTGCTGTCGGGCTTAATCACCACATTGAGCGAATCGCTCACATTAAACTCTTCAACTCCGTACACATTCATGCGCCCTTCTTTTAAACTAATGAATGCGTTGGCTATGGTATCCGTTAATGAATGAATTTTAAGATTATCGTAATCAGACAAACCTCTAACAGATTGAATGAAGTTAATGGCTTTGTCTTTTACACGAATTTTGCCGGTACGCGCATCGTAGTCAATCATGCCCCGCTGAAATAAAAAGTCGGCCGCCATGCGGGCTACTCCAAGCGGGCGGCTTTCTTCAACCAGATCGAATACATAAAAATTCTGTGTACCTAATTCACTTACTTTATTAACCACCAATGCCAACGGATGAAAATTAAAACCCTGGCCCCGCAATTCCCGATACCCTTCCGGGTCATAAAAATCGTTCGACTCGATGATCATGGGTGCTACCTTGCCGCTACCCTGCACCCACATTTTTATACTGTCCGATTTAAGTTTCCAATCAATGCGATCAACTGAAAATTCAACTTGAAAAAATGAGGAAGTGAATGGAGCCTTGCGTTGCGAGCTTTTTTCTTTGTTAAGCGTAAGGCGCTGTTTGGCATAATCATACCGCAGCTCCATAGCCGGATGCACAATAGAATCGTTTTGGTGAAAAATCGAAATGCGCGCCTGCTGCGAAACAATAACCGAATCCTGAAATCCAAAAGAAGCTGCTACTGCTTTAAATCTTCTGTTGGCTTCACCAAAAATTTCGATGGTGGCCAACACATTGCTTACTGTATTCGAATTAGCAGCTGCACCCTGCAACCCAAACCCACCGGTATATTTCAAGTTAAGGCTTTCTAATCCCAACAGGTTAATGTTTGCTTCGTACGATTTGAAACGAGGATAAGTAGCGGTTTGGGGCGATTTATGATTGATGCTTCGAAACTCAAACACCCCGGGAATATTGCCCGGCACTTTTCCAACATACGTAAGCCGGCCTTGCTCGGCCTTCAGATAGGGTTGATTGGCTTTGAAATTAAATTTGTTCAAATCGTAATAAACCGAGTCGGCCGAAAGCCCCGCTGCAGACCAATCGAAACGACCGCCTTCCCCTACAAAAAGTTTATCGCGCAAAGAGAAGGTTCCCTTTGTATTAGTAAGACTTGCCGAATCATAGGCCGTAATAAAATTCAGGGAAACCTGATCAAACACAATTACGGGCCCTAGAATTTCGGGCTGTATAATCTCTTGCTGCCACGGAGGCCTGTTGTAAGCAGTGGTATCAACCGGTTCATCGTAATTATAGGTCTGTGTAGTATCGGGCGGAGGTGGCTCCAGGTATTGAAAACTATAGGTATCATTCTTTGCCACCAGTTGAAATGCCTTTTCAAAATTCAAAGCATGGTTTTCGAAGAAAGTACGCGAAAGTTGGAAGTAAATGTTGGCTTGTACGACATTATCCTGTGCCAATACTTTACCGGCAACCGTAAAAAATTCGTTTAGTTTAGATTGGTCTGCGTTTTCGATGGTAACAGCCGCGGCAATGGCCCCATAATAATTAACCAGGTGTGGCTGCAGTTTAAAGCCCTTTTTTTTCATGAGTTTAGCCTGCGCGCGAATGATCTGTTGCTGATCTGGCCCCAGCGAAACCCATGCAGTATTAAATGCAGCACCCACAGCCGTGGCATCGGAGGCCTTAGTGTTTTCCAATGCCAGCCGCACACTATCCTGAAAGCTGTAAGACCCGGAATCAGTTTGGGCAAACAGGCCTACGGAAAGGCAAAGTGCGGATATGTATGTTAAAACCTGCTTCACGGATCAAAAACCTTGAAATTCGCAAAATCCGGCTAATGTACTAATTGAAACGTTGCTGCACACCAGTTACTTGTGGTTGCCTGATTCTGTTAAACCAGGCAGGCCGAATTAATAAACTTTCGGGGGCTTGATTTATTGCTTTTGTAATAAGAGGCAGGCCCATGTTTCGCGTTCCTGAAAGGAAACGTTGGCAAATCCATACCGGGCGGCCTCGGCTTGTAAATCTGAAATGTCCTTCACATAAAAACCACTAAGCAGGAGTTGGCCATTAGTCTTTAAATAGGATGCATACTGCTTCATCTCCATCAGCAAGATGTTTTTATTTATGTTGGCAAGAATAATATCGAAAGTTCCGGTAAGGTTAACCTCATTAATCTTTCCAAGTTGAATATGAATGTTGTTGCAGTTATTGTTCGCAGCATTCTCATTTCCGTTCTCCACACTCCAGGCATCAATGTCAAACGCTTCTACTTCTGTTGCACCCAGTTTACTGGCCATTATCGAAAGTATAGCCGTGCCGCAACCGGCATCCATTACACGCTTGCCGCGATGATCCATCTTCATTTGTGCACTCAACATTAAATGCGTGGTTTGATGATGGCCCGTACCAAAACTCATTTTGGGTGTGATGATGATTTCGTACGGATAAGTTTTTTCTATTTTGTGAAAAGCCGCGCGCACCAGGCATTTATCATCGACAATAATCGGCTCAACATTTTTCTCCCACTCCTCATTCCAGTTTTGCTTTTCGATTTCATCGAATTGAAACAAGAGCGGACTTACAAATGCATATTTTGTTTTTATTTCTTCCAGCAGTCTTTTGTCGAATTCATTGACTTCGCAATACGCTTCAAAGCCAGTTTCCGTTTCCATAAAGGTATCGAAGCCGGCCTCACCTATTTCGGCCATCAGGATTTCAGAAAATTCGGGATTGCAGGTTACTGAAAGGCATAACGTTTTCATAAAGATCTAAATCAGGAAAGCTATCCAATTTTTTAAGTCTTGAGAAGTGATATTACTTTGCTCAGATTTATCGTAAATGGACAAAAGAAAAACCCTATTTTGCCTGAAGTGAATGTAGGTGATTACTCTTGCACCCCCCGACTTTCCCTTTCCTTTTGACCCAATTGAAACCCTAATCTTAAAACAATTATTTCCAAGACTATTTCCTTGAGTAGGATTGGTAACCAGCGATTGAACCAAATTTACGTATTCGAGTTTTAGAGAGGGGTATTTTTTCGAAAGTCGTTTCAGTTGCTTCGCGAAAAGACTGGTCACTTCAACTTTATAACTCATCAATGAGGTCATGTGCAGACTTCAATTTCACCTTACCATGCTTAGCCAATTTCACTTCGTCCAATGCGTCCTTTAATTCAAGCAAAAACTTAGCTTTATCTGGTGAAATTTTTTTTGTCTTTACAAACGGAAAACTGTTAAGGAGCTCAAGGATGAAATCGCCTTTGCCCTCCTTTATATCAACTAAAATTTTCATTGCGCAAATTTACTTTGAAGTTAGCAATACCAAAATCGTAAATCAACCAGAAGTCATCTCAAAAACACCCAGGAATGAACATCATGCCGGATTTATTACGGCATCGCAACCTTTCTGCACAAGTTCCGAAAAATTTCTCTCAAATTGCTTTAACAATTTCGGTAAACTCCCGGCTCTTTAACGAAGCACCACCCACCAGGCCGCCATCTACATCAGCATTAGCAAACAATTCTTTTGCATTGGCTGCATTTACACTTCCTCCATATAAAATAGAAATTTCATCGGCTACAGCCGCGCTGTACTTTGCGGCTAAGTGTTTACGAATAACCGCGTGCATATCCTGTGCTTGCTGTGCCGTGGCGGTTTTACCGGTGCCAATTGCCCACACCGGTTCATAGGCAATTACTACTTTTTTAATGGCTTCATCCGAGAGATGAAACAACGCTTCCTCCACTTGCTTTTTCACCAATTGTTCATGTCCATATGCCTCGCGCACTTCCAGCGGCTCGCCACAACAATAAATGGGCGTGAGGCCGTTCGCCAGGGCAATATCGATTTTTTTGACAAGCAACTTTGAATCCTCACCAAAGTATTGCCTGCGTTCGCTATGGCCCAGGATTACGTACGGAATGTTCATCGACTTCAACATCGGGGCTGCGGTTTCGCCTGTGTAGGCGCCCGATGCATGTTCGCTGCAATTTTGTGCTCCAACCGCTATGCGTGCGTTGTTGCCTAGTTGTTGTTTTGCCGGATACAAGTATGGAAACGGAGTGCATAACACCACTTTCACATTTCCTTTCACTTCATCGGCAATCATGCCCATTAGCTCGGAAGTAAGTGTTTGTGCTTCTTCCAGGGTTTTATTCATCTTCCAGTTACCGGCAACAATTTTTGAACGCATATCTGTTTTAAATTTTTTCGCAAAGTCGCAAACCCGGTAAAGATTAACAAGTGCTTAATCACAAAGGGCGGTTGTAGGTATAGCCTGCATTACGCACAACCTATCATTCAAACGTTAGCATATCCTCAGGCTTATTGCGCACCAACCGGAAACTTTTTACCGGGCCTTTGTAGGTAATGTGTACAATGTTCGATTGGTCATCGTACAAATCCATTATCACTTCGTTGCGCACGTTAATCGTTTTAAATTTTTTTACGTTCTCTATTTCGATGTAGCAGATCACAGCCGGATCGTCCCGTTCAAACCCCAGAAAATTCAGTTTCTGCGCTTTACCATCCAACTCCACCTTAAAATGCGTTAACACATACTCGGCTATTACTTGCTTTGAAGTAAGCCCATTGCCCGGCTCCAGTACGTCCAACTCCTGGTTGTTGCGTTGGTTGCGAATGCTGGCCTCCAAATCATCCAGAAAAAATGCGCGAGGTTATCTGTAATGCTTTGTCCTTCTCGCTGTAATTAATTTCGGACACCGACAAGTGAATGGGGTGTACCACAAACAAACACGCATACAACAATGAAATCATAGCCAAAGCACACGAAAAATCGTGCCGTCAAAATTAGTTCTAATTGCCCTAAATCAAAATTAAGGCTATACTTGTGGACAATAAAAAACGAGGTTGTGAGTGAGTTTGCACTTTACTTTGGATTAGGAAAAGATCATATTCTGGATACAAACGGATATGACCATATTCTTTTTGTAATTGCGCTTTGTGCAGTGTACCTCCTGCACGACTGGAAGAAGGTATTAATCCTGGTTACGGCCTTTACCATTGGCCATTCTATTACATTGGCGCTTGCAACACTTAACATCGTTGTCTTTCCGGGCGAAGTAATTGAGTTTCTGATTCCGCTTACCATTTTTATAACCGCATTTACCAATGTGGTGAAACGTGATGAGGTTAGCAGCAAAGCCGCCATTCAGATTAACTATGTGTTTGCGCTTTTCTTTGGATTAATCCATGGCCTGGGCTTCTCCAATTTTTTAAGAGAATTGTTGGGCAAAAGCCAGAATATTGTAACGCCTTTGTTTGCATTTAACGTAGGGCTTGAGTTAGGGCAGTTAATTATTGTAGCAATATTTTTGGTAGCCGGGTTTGTGTTGGTACAATTGGTTGGTGTGGCACGAAGAGACTGGCGGCTGGTAATCTCATCCGCTATTGCCGGCATGGCGCTGGTACTGATGAAGGATCGGATTTTCTGGTAACGCACGTCTTATAATCTTGAATTTTAAATCTTGAATCTTGAATTCTTTTGAATCTTAAATCTACTCCTATGAAACAGGTTTTAGCCGCATGCATTATGCTGATTGGGATTGCTGTACAGGCACAAGAACCCCAATGGAAAGGCAAGTTTGAACAACTGGATCAACTGCTGCCTACTCCTAACGAATACCGCTCCGGTTCAGGAGCGCCAGGCCCCAAGTATTGGCAGCAACAAGCCGATTACGTAATTGATGCCGAGCTGAATGATGAAAATCAAAGCATTACCGGTGCAGAAACCATTACGTACCACAACAACTCGCCCGATGCGCTTACCTACCTCTGGTTGCAACTCGATCAGAACATCAACGCAAAGGATAACAACTCGGCCAAAGTTACCAACAACAGTGTAATCGACTCTGTAGCTGCGGCCACACTTGCCTCCACCGTAAACCTTACCGACTTTGATGGAGGATTCAAAATCAAATCGGTGAAAGATGCATCGGGCGCTGCCCTCAAATACATCATTAATCAAACCATGATGCGGGTAGATTTGCCCAAAGCATTGGGTGCCGGACAAAAAATTTCGTTTTCTGTGGAGTGGTCGTTTAATATCAACGACCGTGTTAAACGAATGACCATGAACGATGGACGCAGTGGCATGGAGTATTTTCCGGAAGATGGAAACTATTTATACATCATTGCCCAGTGGTTTCCACGCATGTGTGTGTATGATGATGTGATCGGCTGGCAGAACAAACAATTCTGGGGACAAGGTGAGTTTACTGTGAACTTCGGTAGTTACAAAGTAAACCTGACCGTACCGGCCGACCATGTGATGGCCGGCACCGGAATGGTAAGCAACCTGAAAGAAGTATTGACTGCCGATCAATATGCCCGTTTCGAAAAGGCAAAAACTTCGTACGATAAGCCGGTAATCATTTGTACGCAGGCCGAGGCGGTGCAGCGCGAAAAAACAAAATCGAAAGCAAAGAAAACCTGGCGCTTTGAGGCAGAAAACGTGCGCGACTTTGCGTTTGCAACCTCGCGTAAGTTTATATGGGATGCGCAAGCCGTAAAAGTAGGCGATAAAACCACGCTGGCTATGTCGTATTATCCGAAAGAGGGCAATCCCTTGTGGGAAGCAGAATCCACCAAAGCGGTTAAGAACACGCTGGTAACCTACTCCAAATATTCCATCAACTATCCTTACCCGCAAGCTACTTCCGTGCATGCAGCTTCGTTGGGAATGGAATACCCAATGATTTGCTTCAACTATGGCCGGCCATTAAAAGATGGCACCGTTCCCGACCGGGTTAAGTGGGGTATGATTGGCGTTATCATTCACGAAGTGGGTCATAACTTTTTCCCGATGATCATTAACAATGACGAACGCCAGTGGACCTGGATGGATGAAGGCTTGAACACCTTCGTTCAATACCGAACCGAAGTAGAAAACTATCCTGACAAACCAATTGGCCGAGGACCTGCCGCCAACATTGTGCCCTATATGAAAGGAGATGCAAGTTTACAACGACCGTTGATGGTAAACTCCGAATCGGTTGTGCGCTCCAACTTTGGTAATGAACAATATGCCAAATGCGCCACCGCATTAAATATTCTGCGCGAAACCGTAATGGGGCCCGAGCTGTTTGACAAAGCCTTTAAAGAATACGCAGAACGTTGGGCTTTCAAACATCCCAAACCAGCCGATTTCTTCCGTACCATGGAAGATGCATCGGCCGTAGATCTGGATTGGTTCTGGCGCGGATGGTTTTACACAACTGACAACAATGATGTTTCGCTGGATGATGTAAAATGGTTTAAAGTAAAAACCAACCAGGCTACTGTAGAGACCAAAGGCAAGAAAGTAGCCAAGGGAGACCTGGCAACCAAAGGAACTGGCGATAAACCTGCCGACTTCAGCCAGGGGCCACAATACTTTAATGTGATTCCAACCGATGCCCGCTTTTATGACGAGTTCCAAAATCGTATTGATGATAAAGCCACGGTGACTAAAATGGAGAACAAAAACTTTTATGAACTAACCCTAAGTAACAAGGGCGGGTTGGTAATGCCCGTAATTATTGAATGGACGTATAAAGATGGCAGCAAGGAAATTGAGCGCATTCCGGCCGAAATCTGGCGCCTAAACGAAACCAAGGTAACGAAGGTATTTGCCAAGGATAAAGAGGTGGTAAAACGTGGTGATTGACCCTTCGAACGAAACTGCGGACATTAGTCTTGACAACAATTCTTTTCCCAAAAAGAACCAAACCAGCAAATTTGACGAGTTGAAAAAGGGGAAGTAATGATTCCCACTTTTTGAAAATTCAGAATGCTACATCGGTGTATTAACCACATAGAAACATAGCAATGGTTACCAGAACATAGCTGGATGATCTTACGTATGAAGTAATTGATTATAATAAACTTCAATTACCCGAACACCTTTAATGAAGGCCAAAAGACTTTCTTGAATGAATATTTTTGTGAGTCACCGGAACTATAGAATCGATGTCTCTATGTGGTTTCGTCCAATCAAAAACATTCCACTACCTTGCAGCAAAATAGTCGCCAGCGCTATACGAACCCGCTATGCTCCCGCTTTACCGATTTAGCAAAATAATAATGTATTTTATGAAGCAATCTATCGTACTCTTTCTGATACTTTGTCTGGTTGTCCCAGCCCTTGCTCAACAAACCTGGCAAGGCAAGTTTGAACAACTGGATCAACAACTACCTACTCCCAACAGCTATCGGGCAGCTTCCGGTGCACCGGGCATTAACTACTGGCAGCAGCGTGCCGATTATGACATTGACGTAGAACTGAACGAAGACACCCAACTCATCACCGGCAAAGAGACCATCACTTACTTTAATAACTCGCCCGAAATACTTCGGTTTCTTTGGTTGCAATTGGACCAAAATAACCTTTCGAAAGACAACATAACCTCGATGACGGAAACAAATCGCGTACGCGATTCTATTCCGGCTAAGTTTTTTCCATTAGCAGACGATACGTATGGCTACGATGGTGGTTTCAAAATCAAATCAGTAAAAGACGCTGCAACGGGCAAAGACCTGCCCTACATCATCAACTTTACCATGATGCGGGTGGACATTCCCACACCCATGAAAACAGGCGACCGCTATGCATTTGTTGTGGAGTGGAGTTACGTGGAAAAAGACCGGATGCAATTTCCGGAGCGCGGGGGTTATGAATTCTTTCCGGACGATGGCAATGCCCTATATACCATTGCCCAATGGTTTCCGCGCATGTGTGTGTTTGATGATTACGAAGGCTGGCAAAACAAACAGTTTATAGGACAAGGGGAATTTGCCCTCGTGTTCGGCAATTACCGGGTGCGCATTACTGTGCCCTCCGACCACATTGTGGGTGCCAGCGGCATGCTTCAAAATCCAAAAGAGGTATTAACAAAAGAACAGATTGAGCGGTTTGAACGGGCCAAGAAAACATTTGATGCCCCCGTGTTTATTGTTACGGAAGACGAGGCTAAGAAAAAAGAAAAAGTACGGTCGAAGAAAAAAAGCACGTGGGATTTTTATGCAGAAAACGTACGTGATTTTGCGTTTGCCACCTCCCGCAAATTTATCTGGGATGCCATGGCTGTAAAGGTGGGTGACAAAACTCCGCTGGCTCAATCGCTCTATTCAAAAGAAGGCAACCCCCTTTGGGCGAAGGAATCAACCAAGGCAATCAAAAACACATTGGAAATTTATTCCGAGCGCACATTTGATTATCCTTATCCTACTGCATACTCCGTACATACCGCCAACCAGGGCATGGAATATCCCATGATCTGTTTCAACGGTGGCCGCCCAAAAAAGGATGGCACCTGGTCGCACCGCACGTACGAGAGTATGGTGGGCGTTATCATCCATGAAGTCGGTCATAACTTCTTTCCCATGATTGTGAACTCAGACGAGCGCCAATGGAGCTGGATGGACGAAGGGTTAAACTCATTTTTAGAAAGAGAAGTGAAACGCGAACGCTACCCCGATGTAAATATCAACTGGGGTTCGCCAAAAGGCATGGCCGGCTATATGCGGGGCGATAAAAACATGATGCGCCCCATCATGTGGCAATCGGATAACATACCCGGTGGCGATTTTGGTCCGAATGCATACGGTAAACCTGCAGCCGCTTTAACGCTGTTGCGCGAAACGGTTATGGGGCCTGAGTTATTCGACAAAGCTTTTAAAGAATATGCCCAGCGCTGGATGTTCAAACATCCCAAGCCGGCCGACTTCTTCCGCACCATGGAAGATGCCAGTGCGGTTGACCTGGATTGGTTCTGGCGTGGTTGGTTTTATACGGTTGATAATGTGGATGTGGAACTGGATGAAGTAAAATGGTTTAAGGTAAAATCGGAAACCAAAGATGTAGAGAACAAAGGGGTGAAAGCACAAAAAGGCGATCTGGCTTCCGGCAATTCAAAAGGCAAAGCCACCGACTTCAGCAACGGGCCCCGGGAGTTTACCATGGTTAATACCCCCGATGCCTACTATGGCGATTTCCGTAACCGTGTAAACGATGGCGAGATAAGACAAAAACTGGCTGATAAAAATCTCTACGAAATTACCTTAAAAGAACAAAGGCGGGCTGGTTACACCGGTTATAATAGAATGGACATTCAAAGATGGAAGCAAGGAAATTGAGCGGATACCCGCAGAAATCTGGCGCCTGAATGAACAGGAAGTAAAAAAAGTTTTTGTGAAGGAGAAGGAAGTAACCAACGTGGTAATTGACCCTGCCGGTGAAACCGGAGAGGTGAATCCTGCTGATAATGTGTTTCCAAAAAAGGCAACCGAAAGCAAGTTCGATCAGATGAAGAAGAATTAAAGACTGGCTTACACAATTCATCCCGAACTGAGGTTGCTGACATAAAGGAGTAGTAACTGGCAACAACCAAAGCCTGTTACTACTTTCATCCCCACAAAAATTCCGGTGGCCGTAATTATCTCCTTCATTTCTGATACCTTAGGGTTATCTAAACCTGCCCATGAAAAAAATTTCTGAAATTACTTGGCCTCGCAGTCCTGGCGCTCGTGGCTTTTATCCTCATCAAGACTTTTACCTTCACCGCCCCAACCCTTGAAGTTGCCTGGGTAACTCCGGTTGAAGTTCCGGACGAAGCACTTACGCGCCTTCAGAAAGCCATTCAGTTTAAAACGGTTTCATATTCCTACACTACCCCGCACGATTCGGCTGCGTTTATGGGGTTGCATCAACACCTGGCGCAGGCTTTTCCATGGGTAGATTCATTACTGGAAAAGAAAACCATTCAATACAGTTTACTGTACAAGTGGGCCGGTACTGATCATTCATTAAAGCCCGTGTTGCTCATGTCGCACCTGGATGTAGTGCCGGTAGATGACGGCACGTTAAAAGACTGGGAAGCGCCACCTTTCTCGGGCGAAATAAAGAATGGTAACATTTACGGCCGTGGCACCATGGACGATAAGGTAAGTGTTCTCGCCATCCTGGAAGCTGTGGAAATGTCGCTGCGTTCGGGATTGAAACCAAAGCGTACCATTTACCTGGCCTTTGGCCACGATGAAGAAATTGGTGGCGACCAGGGTGCGGCTTCCATTGCAAAATACCTGCAGGAACAAGGTGTGAAACTGGAAGCTGTACTAGATGAGGGCGGTGAGATAGCCGAAGGCATGGTGCCCGGATTAGACAAAGCACTGGCCATTATCAATGTGGCCGAGAAAGGATATGTTTCTTTTGAACTGACAATCACCACTCAGGGCGGGCACTCATCCATGCCCTCGGCTGATAATACCATTGGTTCGCTGGCACGGGCCATCGCCAAACTGGAGGCCAATCAGTTTCCGTATAAATCCATTCCGCTCATCGACAAACAGATTGAGTTGATGGGACCACACCTGCCGTTTGTACAAAAGATGGCTTTTGCCAACACGTGGTTATTCGGTGCAAAAATTCAGGAGGCATTAAATACACGTACTGCTACTGCGCCAACTATTATTAAAGGTGGTGTAAAGGATAATGTAATTCCAACCAGCGCCAGCGCAGTTGTAAACTTTAGAGTGATGACGGGTGAAACAACAGAAGAAGTACTGCAACACATCATCAAAACTGTAAATGATGATCGCATCACCGTTAAGTCCATCAGCAACCGAAACGAACCTTCGCCTGTTTCTGATTATGAATCGGGTAGTTACAAATTAATTGAGAAGACGATTCTACAGCTGATGCCAAATACACTTGTAACACCCGGGTTGGTAAGTGGTGGAACCGACACCAAGCATTACCATGCCATTAGTGAAAATGCGTATCGCTTTTTTTCCAATCCGCGTAAACGCCTCTAACATGACAGGCTTTCACGGTATCAACGAACATTTGCCGGTAAGCAACTACAAAGAGATTGTTCAATTTTATTATCAGTTGATTCAGAATTTGAATGAGTAGGAGCCTACCCAGCCAATTATGCGTCTCGACATTAAAACATTAGTCATTGTTGCCACTGGCGCGTTCTTTTATTGGGCCCTTTCAGGATTTAAGGGGAAGTTCAATGACTATATGTCCCGGCATTATGAGGATGACTCGAAGTATTACAAGAATTTAATAACTGGATTGATTTTACTTCTCTTATTGTTTCTACTGTTGTATAGAATCCTTTTATTTTTCTAATCCTCTTTTATCATCAACTTCAACACCTTTTCCAAATCCACATTTCCGCCTGACAAAATAATTCCCACACACTGACCCTTAAACCGGTCTTTCTCTTTGATCAACGCAGCCAATGGTACGGCACTCGATGGTTCAATAACAATTTTAACCCGCTCCCATACCAGCCGCATAGCGGCAATTATCTCCGCATCGCTTACGGTTATGATCTCGTGCACGTTTTCTTTTATTATCGGAAAAGCCTTGTCGCCCAACGAAGTGAGTAACCCATCGGCTATGGATTGAGATTGTGCCGGCTCAATCTTGCCGCTTTTCAAAGAGCGGAACGCATCGTCTGAACCGGCAGGCTCACCGGCAATCACTTTTGTTTTTGGAGAAAAGAATTTTGCTGCCAATGCAGTGCCGCTCAGCATGCCGCCTCCACCCACCGGCACCATAATGGCATCCAGCTCGCGCACATCGGCAAACAATTCTTTGGCAGCCGTGGCCTGGCCTTCCATCACATCGTAGTTATTAAACGGATGAATTTCGGTTGCCCCGGTTTTCCGGATTACCTCAGCCAGCGTTTCCTCCCGCGATTGCAGATTGGGCTCGCACTCAAATATTTCTCCACCATAGCCGCGCACGCCTCGCTTTTTTATCTCAGGTGCCGTGCGTGGCATCACGATGTACGACTTTACTCCCAGGATTTTTGCAGCCCGGGCAAGGGCTTGCGCATGATTACCCGATGAGTGTGTGGCCAATCCTTTCGCGCGCTGCTCTTCATCCAGCGATAACGCAGCATTCATAGCCCCGCGTGCCTTAAAAGCCCCGATCTTCTGAAAGTTCTCGCACTTCAAATAAAACGCGGCAACCGGTTGCCTCGTCCACACTTTTTGAGGTGAGCACCGGGGTGCGATGAATGTAAGGCTTAATGCGCTCGTGTGCCTGTTCAATGGAATGTCGATCTGTTTTCATACTGCAGTACTTTCAACTTCTCCGCAAAGTGTGGTGATTATTTTACTTTTCAAACTCAATAATATATTCCGATTTATACTCGCTTTGAAATCCGGCATCGTTCGTAAACATGTCTTTAAAAAATAAACGTGCGCGTTTGCCTAAGCGAACACTCGTGTACTTATTCGCAATGTCTTCCGGAGTATTCATGGGTTGCAAAGATGGATACCACAGCGTGTGTTCGGGAATATTCAACACTTGTTGGGGCTTCGTCCATTGTTGAGAATTGTCGCCCTGCGTTAAATCTTCATGGAAGTTGAATGAAATATAAATCGCGCTTCCTTTCCACGATGTACTCTCGGAGCGGGCCATCATCATCACCCAACAATTCAAATACGTGTTCCAACTTACCGATGGCCCCCAATGAAACATTTTATTGGGCGCAGAGGCGGGGCCACCGCCTGCTTCCATCGGTATCTGCAACGACTTAACGGGTACCCCCACGCCATCCGGCATCGCAGCAAAATCATTTCCATCCCAGCGTCTTGCTTTACCTGCCGGGTTATCCAAATCAGAAAGTTTAATGCGGGCCACACTAATACACTGGCCGCTCCACTCCTTTACAGGATCATAGGTTGCTGAATCGTACACTCCGGGATATCCATACTCTCCATAAAACAAATACAAATAATCACCACTTGCTACTGCAGACGGATCGCCCACCCCTCCGGCAAACGTTTTGGAGGTGTTATGTGGTTTTAAAATCATGCGCGGCTGCAAGTCCTCAATAAATATTCCGCGGTTATCCCAATGATATCCCCCATCGGTTGATTTCATAATTCCGATGCGGCATACCGCAGCCGGTGAAGTTTCGCCCGTTATTCCCACTGGCCAGTGTTTATAAATGTATCCTTCACCTGTACTTTCCTTGTGAGGATAGTTCCAGGGATAGTTTTCATTATGGTAAACTGCATACAACGTTTTTCCGGATGGATCGGCAGCATCCTGATACACCGTTTCGAACCAAACCGCTCCGTGCAACCCGTCTTCGGTTGGCTTTACATTCTTCGGCATATTGGGTGTAATCAACTCTTCAAACTGATTGGCGAATGCTTCATCCGCATTGGCGCCATTTCCAAACCGAAGGTTATCCGAAAAACCCCACAGTGTGTCTTCCCCATACTTACCCGGAAAGATGCGAAAGGTATCGCCCACCCAAACCTCGGCCATGTTGCAATCCACAAACGAATTGAACAAAAACTTATCGGTCTTAGTAAGGGTAAATGCGGGCTGTTTGGTTTTGGATGATGTGCAGGCAGCAAAGGCGAAGAAGAAGAGTACCACGAATGCGAGTTGAGGCTTAGCCCCGGCCCCCCTCCGCAGAAGCGGGATTGAGTTATCGGATATGGTTTTGTGTTTCATTCTTCCACGAAGATTTTCAAGATACAAAAGTTAATTCTTCACCCACGTTGTTTTATCAGCTACTGGCTTGCGCCTGCCATCGGGCACTGTTCCTTTTGGCATGCCCACATGCAGAAATCCGCACAACTTATCTTCCGGCCCTAAACCAAAAAAAGGTTTGGCCTCTTCAAAATTAGTAACACCACCAGTACTGAGATAACAGCCAACATGATAGGCGGTGGCTGTGAGGTACATGTTTTGAACGGCACAAAACACAGCACCCAGTTCTTCCCACTCGGGCAAACGTTTGGCTGCATCGCGCTTCATGCCAATGGCTATAATGTGCGATGATTCCAATGGTTTTGTCTTCATCGATTGATAGCGTTCTTCCTGAAACGTGCCTTTGGCTTCGGTAACCTGTTTGTAACATTCGCTTTGAAAAGTAGCCAGCTTTTTTAGTCCTTCTCCGCTGAAGACAACAAAGCGCCACGGCTCGGTAAGTTTATGGTTGGGCGCCCAGTTTGCATTCTCCAGCATCTGGTTAATAATGTTGTCTGGCACAATAGCTCCTGTATAATCTTTCGGAAAAACTGATCTGCGTTGGCGAATGAGTTGGTTTATTTCTTCAACATTAAAATTCATTTGTATTGATTTTTGGCTAATTTAACTTTTGAACTTCAATCCACATGCAAAAATTTATTGTTGTAGCGCTTCTGTTTAGTTCATGCGCTCCGCAACTCTATGTGCCTAACACCCGAAACGTTCCTCTTTTCAGGCAACAAGGTGAGTTTCAGGGAACTGTTAGCCTCACCACCGGCCTGGAAGGCCAACTGGCCTACGCACCTGGCAAACACCTGGCCATTATAACCAACGGATCGTTTTTGAAATACTACGAATCAGCCCAGAAGTACAACCGGAAGCATCAGTACCTGGAAGGAGGGATTGGTTATTATAACGCCACTCGTAATTACCGCATTGAAATATTTACAGGATATGGTTTTGGACAAGGAACCAGTTACGCTGCTAATTATTATTTCACCCCGTACTTCGGCCAGAAGGATTTGGTTGCAACCGGAAAGTATAATCGTTTCTTTCTTCAGCCAACCTTTGGTACAAATAACCCGGGCTTCAATTTAGCATTTACCCTGCGTGCATCGCTCGTGAATTTTACCTCTTTCTCTTCAAACGATAATAACCCGGCATTCGATGTAGTTACCATTCAGCCTGATGAAGGCCCTCAGTTTTTTTTTAGAGCCTGCAGCAACAGGAAAGTTTCCTATTGCCGGCAACCTGCATGGGCTCGTTCAGTTGGGTTTGAATGTGGCCGTTCCCAACGATGCGTATTTTGATTACGTTCCAATTCAGTTTGCAATCGGCATTCAACTAAACACCGCCAGCCTCCGTTCCCGTGTCTATTAAACCCAAACTTGGCCTGTTCGATCTTACCATGATTGTGGTAAGCCTGGTTATCGGGATGGGTATTTTCCGAACTCCGGTAGAAGTAGCCAACAAAGCCCAATTGCCCGAGATCTTTTTTGTGGCCTGGATAGTGGGTGCACTCATCAGCTTTTTTGTGCCTTAACATTTGCCGAAATCGGATCGCGCTACCCGGTAGCCGGTGGTTTTTACCGCATCTTTTCCCATTGCTACCATCCTTCTTTTGCATTTATGGTAAACTGGATGACGGTGATTTCCAATGCCGCCTCTACTGCCAGTGTAGCCATTATCGGTGCCGAATACATTCAGCCCATTTTGTTTCCGCAGATGGAACCCACTGCGGCCATTCGCATCATCACGCTATCAGCTATGGTAATCTTGTACGGAATCAACATGGCCGGTATAAAAATGAGCGCCCGCATGTTGAATGTGTTGATGATTATAAAAATCAGTTTAATTGTTTTGCTGATTGTGGCCATTGTGGCTGCGCCTGAACCGGTTGATGCTCCAGCGGAATTAACCCCCTTAACCACCACCGATTGGCTCAAGGCTTTCTGGCTTTGTTTTGTGCCTGTATTTTTTACCTATGGCGGCTATCAGCAAACCATGAATTTTGGCAGCGACATACCCAACGCAGCACGCACCATGCCGCGCGCTATCTTCTATGGCATTGCCATTATTCTTTCGCTTTACCTGCTCGTAAATTTTTCATACTTCAAAGTATTGGGGTTTGAAGGGTTGAAGAACTCTACTACCCTGGCGGCCGATGTGGCCCGTGTGCTGCTGGGCGATTATGCCTTTAATGTAGTAGCCGTCATCATGTTTCTTTCTGTGATGGCGTACGTTAACGCCTCCATTATGTCGAATCCGCGGGTGTATTATGCGATGGCCGAAGACAAAGTATTGCCCCCCGTTTTCAAAAAAATTAATTCCAAAACCCAGGTACAGGAGTTTGCTGTTTCGGTCTTTGTAGGCTTCATCGTATTAACGCTGTTTTTCTCCGCCTCCTTCACACAAGTACTTAGCTATGTGATGTTCTTCGACAGCATTAGTCTTGTTACTGCTTCGGCAGCCATCTTTATTTTACGACACCGTGCCAAAAAGCAAGGCGATCCTGCTGGCATTTACAAAATGATTGGCTACCCCTGGATGCCCGCCCTGTTCATTGTGGTTTACACCCTGGTGAACATCAGTGTGCTGGTATCCAATCCGCAAGCCTCGCTGATCGGATTTGTTTTATTTCTTTCCGGATATCCGCTTTACAGAATTCTTGTGAAACTTATTAATTAACGCACATGGACTTATCCTATATTTTAAACGAACTGGGTGAAGAACGCGAACAATACTTCCAGGCGGTGGCTCCTCCCATCATGCAAAGCAGCAACTTCACGTTTAAAAGTGTCTCTGATTTTCGCCAGGCGCTGGCCGATGAATACAACGCCACGCTCTACTCGCGCGGAAACAACCCTACGGTTGACATCTTAAGGAAAAAATTAGCTGCACTCGATGGCGCAGAGGATGCGCTCGTATTTGGAAGCGGCATTGCCGCAATTGCCATTCCTATTCTTGCCTTGTTAAATCAGGGCGATCATGTAGTGAGCGTTGCCAAACCTTACAGCTGGACCATCAAACTTTTTGAACGCCTGTTACCCAAATTCGGAATTACCACCACGTTTGTTGACGGAACAAAAACCGAAAACTTTGCAGCCGCCATTCAGCCCACTACGCGATTGATCTTTCTCGAATCGCCCAATACGTTTACCTACGAACTTCAGGATTTGAAAGCCGTTGCCACCCTGGCAAAGAGCAAGAATATTTTAACCATGACCGACAATAGTTATTGCAGCCCCATAAATCAGCAACCGTATAAAATGGGAATTGATTTAGTGGCTCAATCGGCTACCAAATTTATTGGCGGGCACAGCGATGTGGTGGCCGGTGTGGTTACCGGATCGAAGGCCCTCATTAAAAAGATTTTTGATGCCGAGTTCCTGAACATCGGGGGTAACATTTCGCCCATGAATGCGTGGTTACTGATTCGGGGGTTGCGCACCTTGCCCCTGCGCTTGCAACGGGTTTGTGCCAGCACAAAAGTGATTGTTGATTTTCTGACCCATCATCCGCGCATCGAGCGCGTAATTTTTCCATTTCATCCCAGCTTTCCGCAATATGAGCTGGCCAAAAAACAAATGCGCGATGCGGGCGGGCTATTCAGCATCGTATTAAAAGCAAAGTCGGTAGAGGAAGTTGAAACATTTTGTAATTCTTTGAAACATTTCTTCCTGGCTGTGTCGTGGGGTGGGCACGAGTCGTTGGTTATTCCATCGGTGGTTAGTTTTCCCCGTGCTGATTTTGATGCTTCCAATCAAAATCACCGGCTGATCCGGCTTTACGTAGGGTTAGAAGATCCGGACTATCTGATTGCCGATCTGAAGCAAGCGCTTGAAAAATAAAGGTGATTTAAAGAGTTTTTGGCTGACATGTTAAAAATTGATTTTCGTTTATTTCGAATTACTTATAGATATTAAACACCTGATAAACAGGAATTTAATTGCAAATCATCAATGTCTATTGAAAACTAATTTTCGTTTATTTCGTTTAATTAATTAGCTTTAATCAAAACTTAACTACGATGAACTCAATTGACGAAATCAAAAAACCTACTAAAGAGGAACAACAAGTCGCTTTGGAGTCATACAATGCATTAGATGCGGTGCTTAAGCAAATCTCGTCTCAGAATCCCGAGATTGAAATCGAAGAGACTAAAGAAAAAATTAAAATACCAATCCAGGCGCTTCGACTCCTGTCTAAAATTCTTCACGTAACAGCACAAGGTAAACCCATTTCAATTGTTCCGCTAGCCATGGAGGTTACGACCCAATCAGCAGCAGATTTTCTTGGTTGTTCAAGACCTCATTTAGTAAAACTACTTGAGGAGGGTGTGATTCCTTATACTAGTGTGGGTCGACACAGACGAGTGAAGTTTGAAGATTTACAGAAATACAAAAAAGCGATGAAGGCTTCACAAAAAAAAATTGCTAATTGAAATGATGAAGCAAGACGAAGAATACAACATGTATGATTCATAGCACCCGATTTACATGTGTTCTCGATACTTGTGTAATTTATCCTATTGACATCAGAGATTTATTATTATGGTTTGCCCATTTTGATTTGTATAGACCAAAGTGGAGTCAAACTATATTCGATGAATTACATAAAGTCATGATTGAAAAAGGATTTCCTATTGAAAAAGCTAATAAACAGATTGAAAGGATAAACGCAGCTTTTCCCGATGCCCTGGTTAATAATTACGAGGAGCTTATTACAACTCTTTCTCTTCCTGATAAAAAAGATTGCCATGTGTTGGCTGCGGCAATTAAATCAGACGCAAACCTGATTGTTACAAATAATTTAAAGCATTTTGATAGTGAGTACTTATCTAGGTTTGGACTCTATGCGAAAAATGCTGACGATTTCATTACCGACACAATTGACTTGAATACTAACGTAGCAAGGGAAGCATTTATGACTATGGTTGCACACAGGACAAATCCCAGTCTTGATGCGTATCAGGTTTTGGATATTTTGCGTAACAGAGGCCTAATAAACTCGGCCAACTATCTTCACTCGCTAATTTGACGAATTAGAAATAACCGTACCAATGATAAGACCCACAGCGGCCGGTAAACGAAAAAGGCCTGATCCCCCGATCAGGCCTAACCTAAACCCAACCCCTCATGTCATATATATTCATGAGACGACTGGGGGTTCCTATTACTACAAAGAAAACGCGCATCGTCTCTAATTGTTTCAATAATACTGTGGAATGGAAAAATAGTTACAGGAATGGATACCGTTTATCATGTACTCACATGCTCACCAATCAATCGCAATCCATCTAATGTCAGATTTGGTTCAATGGAATGAAAGAACCCGGTTAACGGAGCAATTATAGAAGAAAGACCCCCGGTTGCCACCACAATACAGGATACTTTCAACTCAGCCTGAATATGCGATACCACATTTTTTACCAACCCTTCGTATCCAAATAATACTCCGGATTGAATAGCTGTAATGGTGTTTTTACCGAGTGGTGAAGTAGGCATCTCGAGCGGAACGTCAAATAACTTGGCTGTGTTTTGCGAAAGCGCCCGCACGGCCGTTCTCAAACCCGGAGCAATGGAAACACCCAATATCTCGCCTTTGGCCGACACGGTTGTGAATGTAAGAGCCGTACCAAAATCCACCACAATGCACGCTCGTTTATATTTAAAGTAGGCGGCCGCTGCATTCGCCACCAGGTCCGATCCAATTTCGAAAGGGTTGAGTATCTGCATGGGCAACGAGGCATAAACTTTGGGACCCAATACAACCGGATCTTTCTCAAACAACATGCGCGAAACATTCTTCAGCTTATCGTTCATGGCCGGAACTACACTACTCAGTACAATTGTTTTTACCTGATCCACCGCATTACCCGATTCAAAAAAGTAGTCGCGGATTTTTACACCGTAATACAACTCCGGCAAGTCGGGGCGGGATGAAATGCGCCACACATGTTTCCAGGCATTGTCTTTCCACAAGCCAACCGTTATATCGCTGTTACCAATATCTAAAGCCAAAAGCATGCTGCAAGATGGAAATAATCTGGTAAAGGATAAAAATAAAAGGAGGTTGTCTCAACGTTGTTTCATATCGCAGACTTATTCCAAAATCTTGACCCTGCGATACAGAAAAGTATTCCGGCAAAAGGCCGGACATACTTCCTTCAACTTTTGAGATAACCTCTCTTTTCCCGATTGGTGCTTTAACCATTATTCCTGACGCACCACGCTGGCACCGGAAGTTTCTACCTGCAATTGTGGGTTGCCCTGATAAATTACTTCGCTGGCTCCCGTAGCAATAACCTGTAGATGTTGCGATACGTTAACCCTTCCCCGGCTCGCCCCGGAGACATGAAGAGTTGCCTCCACGGTTTCATATTCAAACGCGGTTAATACAGAGGCCCCTGAAATACTGGCATCCAGCTGTGCGCCCTCTCCTTTAAGTCTTAGTTGAGAAGCTCCGTTTATGTTTATAAACAATGCTGCGGCATCCATGTTCACCTGTCCTAACGAGGCTCCAGAAAGCGTAATGTCCAGGCGGTCAACCTCATCGAAGCCACTGGCTTTACCGTTTACTGCTCCTGAAAAATCTATTCCGGTAAGGGTGGGCATGGTGATGGTAATGAAGGTTGTGTATTGCCTGTTCTCGCTTTCATCATAGCGAAGAATTAAAGAGTTGCCGGTTTTAAAAACCTCCAGGTCGTCCAGGTTTCTGCGATCGCCCTCGGCTTTAATGGAATAATTGGAGCCATAAATAATCGTTACATCCAGCGCATCGCCTGCTTCCACACGATCAAAATCAATCACTGCATAATTGCGTTCGTCATGCTGGCGTGGCCCCGGATCTTCTTCATCCAAACAAGCCGATAACCAAATTGAAGTAACTGCTAAAAATATGATATTAAACCGCTTCATAAATTGTATTCGTTTAATTTAAAGACAACACACCAAAACACTTCCCCTATTCCGTTTCAAGAAATCTTTTGCTTTTTGGGCAATTGATGAGTTGCCGTTAGAACTCAATTTTGTAACTCAATACCGGCAACAGGGGCAACATATACCATTTCTCAACCTTACTGCTTTGTGGCTCAAAATACCGGCCACCCAGGTTCTTATGGTTGGTAGCATTTTGCAAATCCAGCGAAAGCGTGGAAGTAGCCCGTGCCCGGTTTCGCTTAATGCTTACCCGCACATCTGTACGGAAATAATCGGGCAATTGTTGCGTATAGGCCAGCGACTCGATATAGTGTGTTTCACCCAACTCAATGGAACGGGGAAGGTCGATGGGGGTTTCCCAGAAACCACCGGTATAGATAGCGCGCAGGTTAATTCCAAATACGCGGCCCTTCTTCCAACTATATTCCTTTCCGGCTGTAAAGCTAATAGCATGCTTCCCATTAAACCGGGTATTGCGCCAGATTTGATCAAGGGCTTTGTATTCTGAATTATAAATGGATGTGGATAACAGAAAATATAAATTGTTGTGTAAAAATTGTTCGAGTGTAAGTTCTACACCATAGTTACGTCCTGTTCCTTCGTTCACCAGCGGGTCGGTCAGGTAGCCCCACTCCGACATCAGGGTAGAAACCGGACGGCTATCCTTGCTTACCGCGATATTGAATAAATGCTGGTAGTATGTTTCTGCTTTGATGCGCAGGTATTTCGAAAGCGATCGGTCGTATCCAAACACCACATGGTGTGCTTTGTTAAATTCCAGATTCTTATTGGGATAATCAAAAGTTCCGTCCTGCTGCTCCACGCGGGCTTCATATACACCCACAGGTTGCATTTGGCTGTGTAACCCATAACCGAGTGAAAAAGATTGCTGCCCGGTAAGTTCATAGGTAACAGAGGCACGCGGTTCTAATGAAAGTGTCTTGTTGTTAGTGAGAAAGAGTGCGTGCATTCCTGCGTTAAAGCTAAGCTGATCGTTTATTTTATAATTCCATTGCGAAAATGCCTGAATGGTATTGGCGTGCATTTTGGAATTTAATGGCTCCACTACCTGGTTCAATTCCGCATCGCGGTAACGCAGATTTAATGTGTAGGTGTAGCGATTAACATACGCTCCCGAGCGCAAGGCACTGCGCGCATTAAATTTATGATTCAAGACGGAACTGAGGGTGACTTTACGTGTTACATAATTTTGTTTGTAGTTGAATTGCGGATTGTAGTCATCATTTAGGCGGTCTTCTTCATAGCCGTGATCGTTACCAGATAAAACAATTGTGGTTTGCAGATAGGTGTTTGGGTTAAGTGTATAAGCGTGCTTAAACCCTGTTGCCCCGGTATTTGAAAAATAGTTGGAGTTGAGACGCTGATAGTCAAATTCCCATTTGGTTGAATCTTTTTTTGCTTCCTGAAACTGATCGCTCAACCCACCAAATCCAAACAACGAAAAATTACCAAACTGTTTTGTGGGCAGGTAAATATTGTACGACAGATCCTGAAAGTTGGTAACCGCATCGCCTACATTAACTCCCATTTTAGAAAGTATGCTTAACGTGGAGTAACGATAGTTGATCAGGTATGAACCCCGGTAATTTTCAGAGAACGGACCTTCTGCGGCAAAGTCCATACCCAACACCCCGGCTTGCACGGTGTACTCGCGCTTCTCGTTATTTCCTTTGCGGAGATTAAGATCAAAAACACCGGCCAACGCATTGCCATATTCAGCAGCAAAGGCTCCGGTAGAAAAATCGGAATTAGCCAACAGTTGCGAGCTGAGAATTGAGATGCCGCCCCCCGATGACCCCACCACAGCAAAATGATTTGGGTTGGGAATGTCTATACCTTCCATGCGCCACAACAATCCAAAAGGAGAATTGCCGCGAATAGAAATCTGATTGTTACCATCATCGGTGCTCACAACGCCCGCAAAAGAAATAGCTGCACGGGCAGGATCATTCACGGCTGCTGCAAACTTCCGGGTTTCTTCTACCGAAAACGTGCGTGTGCTTACCACTGCCATCTCATTTAAGGGCTTGTTCTTCTCTGCATCAGGACGCACAACAATTTCCGCTAATTGCGTAATGTCTTCTTCGATGGGAACATGAACGACTACTTCCTTACCTGAATTTACAATCAGGGTTGCAGTAACATCTTTATACCCCACAAACGAAACTTTTAGTGTTTGTGTACCCACCGGAACCTGGCTGATGCGGAAGTTCCCGTCCGGGTCGGTGGTTGTGCCCAGCAAAGGTTCTGAGTTTAAAATCACAACGGTAGCACCGGGCAATCCTATCTTGGAAATTTTATCTACTACATTGCCCCGCACTGTTTGCGTAAGCTGCTGGCCATAAAGATTGGCTGCCGAAATAATAATTGTTATTGCCAGCAGGAATTTAGTTCGTGTCATACAGGTTATTGTTTCTGCTGTATGACAAACCATTATTGTTTAACCCCTACTGCCTGTATTTGTTTTTATAAAAATCTTAAGCCAACCCGCGCACCTACCCACATAGACAGGTTGTTGTTTTTAATTTTTATTGAATGATCGGTTGGTGTGTAGTAGGTAAATAGTTTAGGGTATTGGGTGTAGGAGTTGCGGGTAAGGTAGGTATTAAATGTTACCCCGGTAGCAAGCGAAAATCTTTTGGCTAGTTGAAAATCGAACCCGAGATACGCTTTGTTAAGCAAACTCAATGCATTGGTAAATCCGCCTTTGTTTACATGCTGGCTGGTCAGATCAAAATCCAGGTACCATCCGCGCGTTAGTTTATGCGATGAGCCTATTCCATACCCAAACGTCCATACCGATGTGTCGCTGGCTTCCAATGATTTTTCAGGTTTAAACCCGGCTGTTAGGATGGTATAAAACTTTCTTACCCCGGTTCGAAAGGCCACGTTAACAGGAAATACTTCATCGGCCGAAACTTCTACTTTATGATATCCTTTATTAATAATACTGAACAATCCGATAGGAACACCCCCTACGCTATCGGCATAATTAATTAACCCGATTTGCGTACCCCGCACCCGGCCGGCATAGTTAAAAAATCCGCTTACCTGCGAACCAGAAATTTTGTCGGTGGCAATGTTCGTAAATCCTGCAAACTGAGAGCCTCTGTAATCGCCACGTTGTAAGTTTCCAAAGCCCGCTACTTGCACTCCATACCCGGACTGGTTATTGTAATTGCTAAATCCGGCAACCTGAACACCATTCATCCCTCCTAAATTTGTGTTTGCAAACCCGGCAATCTGAACACCATGTGCTTCGCTCAGATTTGTATTGGCAAATCCAGCCAACTGCACCGCGGTAACATCGCCACCATTTAAATTAAAAAAAGCCAGCAGTTTGAAAACCATACACCTTGCCTCCTACCATGTTACCAAAGCCACCTATTTGCAACCACCCCACATCACCCCGATCCATGTTAAAGAAAAATCCTAACTCAAGCTGGCGTGTGCCGCGCGAGTAGCCTCCTAAAAAGTTGATGGAATAATCATTTATTACGTTGCCACTAAGGCGACCATTGGTTCCCACAAACGGTAGTATCGATACCTGAACCAGCGAGTAAAGCGTATCTGAAATATTCTGAATGTTGGGTTCTGAATAATAAGGGTGCGATAACTCTTCTTTCAGAAACAGGGTGATTGAATCTGCCGGGGCTTTAGGAGTAATGATTTTCGCTGTATCGCGTACGATCGATTTAAGAGAAATGATGTAGTATTGATTAGCCGATTCTGTTATCTGAATAACGGTGTCCTGATAATTCTTTTTACTTACCGAAAGGGATAAGGAGTCGGTTCGCTTTTCGATCTTTATCCGAAAGTATCCGTAATCGTCTGTAACCACCGAAGTGATAGAGGGTTTGTGGTAAATGCTTGCCTGCGGCACTTTGTTTCCTGTAGTGGCCTCTTCAACATATCCGCTTACATATATTGTAACCACTTCATTTTTTACCGGTGGCGGTGGCGCTTTGGTTAAGATTACATAATTCCCTTTTGCTTTATAGTTAAGCGTTCCATGAAATACTTCGTTCAACACCTGCCTTACGGTAAGATTTTGAACAGTTAGGCTTACCACCTGTTCCGGGTCGACAATGGAGCTGTTATACAAAAAGGCAAATCCTGCCGCCTGGGCTATGCGCGTTAATACGTGTGGCACTTTCTCATTTTGCACGGTAAGTGTAACCGATCTTTCGAGAAGCGGGGGCTGGTTTGTTTTGGTTTGGGCAGCACAGACCGTACCGGCCAGCAAAAAAATTAATGCGTAAAAAATTCTCATGCAAAACTTATTGTGAGCTGGTGCATCCGTCACCATCCAGAATCAATTCTTCACCCTTTCGGGTTAAGGTCAGATTCATTGTTTCGGCTATTACTTCTGCAATAATGGCCGGGTTATCTTCTTTATAGTTGGCAGTAAGTCGGCAATCAAAAAGTTTCGGGTTTGCTAAAATAATTTTAGAGTTATACACCTCATTCAACAAGGCCACAACCGTTTTTAAATCGGTATTATTAAAGCTGAATACTTTGGTTTTATACGCGAGTATATTGGTATCTGGTTTTTCGATACGATAGAACATTTTATTGCGCTTGCTGTAAATGGCCCGTTGTCCGGCTTTCAGGTTAAGGCCGCTATCGTATAATGTATAGAATTGAACTTCCCCTTCTGTAACCAGAATTTCGATGGTATCCTTTTCGGGATAAGCCTTCAGATTAAACGCTGTACCAATATCACGCACCAGAATTTCATCAGCTTCAATTACAAAGGGTTGCTCGTCATTGTGTTTTACGGTAAAGTAAGCTTCGCCCTTCAGTTTTACTTTGCGGGCTTTTTGTTTTTTATCGTAGCTGTAAACAAGCTCGCTTTGTTTGTTTAGGAAAGCCGTGCTTCCATCGGGCAGGGTATCCTGCATGGTGCTATTTGTGCTTAGGATCGCCATTTGCTGAACGGGGGCAATCGGGTTATTCAGAAAATAGATTATCCCAAAAAAGATGGCGATGCCGGCTGCAATACGCACCCAAATAGTTGTTGCCCTGGATCGTTCGTGCAACGAAACAATTTTCGTGTCTCCTATCTTTTGCTTTATCTTATTCCAGGCTGCATCGGTATCAAATTCAACCTTTACATCCGCACCAGCTGCCTTTTCAAAAATAGTTTTGAGGTTTTCGAAGTACGCCCGATTGGTTTCACTTGCTTCAACCCAGGTATAGACCTCCTGCTGCTCCCGGGCCGATGCTTCTCCGGCCAGCACTTTGCCTATCAAATCGTCTATATCGTTTTCAAGCAATCCCATTTCAAGGCATCCAGTTATTCATAAATATTAAAAACAACGGCAGGTAATCTTTTAGTTGTTCGCGCATCAGCTTTAATGCTTTGCCCATGTGGTTCTCCACCGTCTTTACCGAAATCTGTAGCTGATCTGCAATTTCCTGGTACTTGAGCTCTTCGAATCGGCTAAGTTGAAAGACCAGCCGGCATTGTTCCGGCAAAGTTTTCATGGCTTGCGCTATTTTTATTTCCAACTCGGCTGCCTGTACTTTATGCATTACCGATTCGGCCGCTGTCTCTCCCACATACATTTCAAAAGCAGCATGTTGTTGTTTTACTTTTTCATGTTTGATCACATTCAGGCAACTGTTGCGTACCATGCGATACAGGTATGCTTTAAGCGATGTTTCAATTTGAATTGACAATCGTTTTTCCCAAACCGAAATAAAAGCCGATTGAACAACTTCTTCGGCCTCTTCCTTATCGTTCAAAAATGAAAAGGCATAACGGCAAAGGGGCTGGTAATAGGTGCGAAAGATCATCTCAAAAGTACTTGGGTTACCCTGCCGGAATTTTTCCAATACCTGCTTTTCCGATAAATCCACCGCTTCCATTTATGATTTGGTGCAATTTACGGGATTCGGGCTTTGAGGTTATGACAACCTTATGAACTTTTACCCCTAGCTGCAAAATAAAAAAAGGCCGCCCTAATGTAGGACGGCTTTTAGATACCTTCAAATGAGCTCAAATCGGCTTCATTTTCTCAAATTTATAAACATCGGGCATTTCAGAGTCATCGTGCATGGATACTTTCAGGTCTTTAATTACTCCGTTGGCAACATTATAAACCCAGCCGTGTATGTAGGGAAAACCACCTCTGCGCTGCCACGCATTTTGAATAATGGATGTTTTACCCAGATCGTAAACCTGCTCTATCACATTTAGCTCAACAAACCTATCCTCCCGTTGCTGCATATCGCTTATGGCTTCCAACTCATCCTGGTGTAGCCGGTACACATCTTTTATGTGCCTGATCCAGTTATCTATAAGACCAACCTGCTTATTGCCCATGGCCGAACGCACCCCTCCGCAACCGTAGTGCCCGCAAACAATTACATGGCTTACTTCCAATACATTTACGGCATAATCCAGCACACTTAGCATATTCATATCGGTATGCACCACCAGATTGGCAATGTTGCGATGCACAAACACCTCTCCCGGTTGGGTGCCGGTTATCTGGTTTGCTGGTACACGACTATCGGCACACCCAATCCATAAAAACTCCGGTTTCTGAGTGTTAGCCAGTTTGTTAAAATAATCCTTATCATCCCGAAGCATTTGCTCTACCCAGGCACGATTTTGTAAGAGCAACTGATTGTATTTTTCCATTTGTTAATTTGTTGTAATGCTTACATTATTTTCGATTGAACTCACCCCTTTGACATGGCCTGGGTGTTTTAATCCTTTAACTGTTACTGAAATATTTTTTAATCTGGCGGTTTCTGTAAAATCGTTAATGGTTTCTATTATATCATTATCTACAAATCCGGCAGGGGTTGCATCAATTACCAATTGTGCATCTTCGGGTATTCCGGCCAACTCCTGTCTCAGGGCTGCTTTATTTAGGAAGGTAACATCTTTTGTAAATCGAATCAAATACCATTCTCCTTCCGAAACTACAATTATTGCCTTCTTAAAATTGGTAATAAGTATAAAGATCAGGGCAACCACAATTCCTAAAAACACACCAAAGAGCAAGTTGGTAAACAATACCGCCAACACCGTTGCAACAAATGGCAGGAATTGTGTGTATCCTTTTTTAAACATGCCAACAAAAGCTGATGGTTTAGCAAGCTTGTAACCGGTAATTAAAAGTATTCCTGCCAGACAGGACAAAGGGATCAGCTCCAATACGTGAGGAACAAGTACTACCGAGAGCATTAAGATAACGCCATGCGAAATAGTAGAGGCCTTGCTTCGCGCGCCTGCATTTACATTGGCCGAACTGCGTACAATTACCGAGGTTACCGGCAGGCCTCCCAACAAACCCGACACGGCATTGCCAACTCCCTGGGCGCACAACTCCCGGTTGAGTGGCGTGCTTCGGTGAGCCGAATCCATTTTATCACTGGCTTCTATACTTAAAAGCGTTTCCAGGCTGGCTACAATGGCGAGCGTAATAGCGGTGGTGTATATCTTAGGATTTTGCCAGGCTGAAAAATCCGGAAATGTAAAAAATGCGCTCATCCCTGATTCGGAATAAGAAGGCAGCGAAACCAGGTGTTGCGCAGTAATTGCAAGTTGAGGCGAAACCAGTTTGAATATCAAATTGAGGCCTACCCCTATTAATACTACGCCCAACGGGGCTGGTACAACTCTAAAAAATTTATACCGCAGCAGTTTGTTCGAACTCCAAACAATCAACAACAATACAGACACAATACTGATAATTACCGCTCCGGGAGTAATGTGGTTTAGAGATTCCAGTATTTCAGAAAAGGTATTGCGACCATCTTGTTGAAAAAAAACTTTCATCCCCTTCATAATCGGCATCAAAGCAACTGCATGTGGTATTTGTTTCAGAATAAGTATTAACCCAATACCTGCCAGCATGCCTTTAATTACAGCGGCCGGAAAAAAATGACCGATAGAACCCGCACGCAAAAGACCCAGCACCACTTGTATGGCTCCGGCCACCATTACGCTCAATAAAAAAATCTCGAACGTGCCAAGATCATTAATTGCCACTAATACAATGGATGTTAATCCCGCTGCGGGGCCGCTTACACTCAGCGAAGATCCACTAAGCGATCCTATCACGATGCCACCCACAATGCCTGCCATGAGGCCCGAAAACAATGGAGCCCCTGATGCCAGGGCAATACCTAAGCATAATGGCAAGGCTACCAGAAACACAACAACAGAGGACGGAAAGTCCGATGACCAATAACTTCTCAAATTCATACGAAAGAAAAAAAATGAAACTAAAAAACTAAAAGCCCGCTATCGGGCAAGGAGGTAAAGGATTACCCCTGAGGAGGAGGAGAAATGATTTCCAGAAAATGGAACTCGTTAAAAAGCAGTTTGAAAAAATAAGTTTGCTGCTGCTTCTGTTAACAGCCAAATGTGTTTGCTGTGGCCCAAGCTTAATATCCTCACCGGTGTTATCTTCTTCAACAGGCGATGGAACGGGTATATCTTCTGAGTCATCACCCAAATCGGCACATTCGGTTGTGTTTGTTTTTTTCAGCGAAGTGGTAATTGTGTTTGCCGATACCAGGATCAGCAAACAAAAGATTGCCACATATGAAAAAACAATTTTAGCCATATAAGAAGGGCAAATATAGTAAATAGTTTATAATGCTTAATGACTTTTGTGCTTCCCGTAAAGTTTAAGAGAAAATTAACAAATCATTCGCTACGCAGCGAATCTACCGGGTTGGCAAGGGCTACTTTGAACGAACGATAACTTACAGTAAGAGCCGCCACACCAAGACTAATTAAGCCAGCCAGTACAAACACCAAAACATTGGTGTCCATCTTATAGGCAAAATTATCAAGCCATATCCTACTGAGGTAAAACATGGCTGGCGCAGCAATTGCAAACGCAGCCAGCACAAGAAAAATAAATTCGCGGGTAAGCAACCAGGTTAAATGCAATGTTGATGCCCCCATGATTTTACGAAGCGCTATTTCGCGGGCACGTTGTTCGGTAACAAACATAACCATCCCTAACAAACCCAAACAACTGATAAACACAGATAATACAGAAAGGTAACTGAATATTTTACTTGTACGTTCTTCATTCCGGTAGGATTGATCAATCTCTTCATCCAGAAACGTGTACTCGAATGGTGCTCCCGGATTCATCTTCTTGAAAATTTCTTTTACCGACTCAACCTGGTTTACCAGATTTCCGGCTTCCAGTCTAATCGCTATGCGGTAATACTCATCCCGATCAATATAAATCAACATCGGTTCAATTTTCTTGTGTGCTGATTTAAAATTAAAATCCTTCACAACTCCAATAATGGGATTCTTAACACGCGAGCCGTAGGTTATTGTTGTTTCAAGCGGATTTTTAATATTCATTATTCGGGCCGCTTCTTCATTAATCAACATAGCAGCAGAATCAGAAATTATGTCGGGCGAAAAATCACGTCCTGCAACAATCTTCATCGAGAAAGTCTTAATAAAATCGCGCTCTACCGGAAGCACATGAAATAATATACTTGATTCCGGATTTTTACCTGGCCAATCAACAACATCAGACGATTCGTTGATGTGCGATAGTTTGGAACTGGTAGCGGTTACATGCAGCACACCTGGTAGTGCAAGCAATTCTGCTTTAAAAGCTTCAAATTGCTGCCGCAGATTTCGATTTGCTGAAAAGGTCAGGATGTTTTCTTTTTCAAAACCCAAATCGCGTGCGCGAATGTACTCAAGCTGATCTTTTACAAAGAAGGTGCCTGCAAGAAAAGAAATGGCCAATACGAATTGTAACACAACCAGGGCACGTCTGAAAATAATGGTTCCCTTTCCACTTTTCAGAAACCCCCGTAATACAATGGCCGGGTTTAATGCTGACAATAACAATGCAGGATAAACACCTCCCAGAAATGAACAGAAAAATACAGAAGCAAGCAATGGCAGATAAATGGAGGGATTAAGAACATCAAAGGCAACTGCTTTACCACTCAATTGATTGAATGAGGGTAACAAAATCCAACCCACCAGTATTGCTACCAAAAAAGCCAACACACAATACAGAAATGACTCAGAGAAAAAATGCAGCATTAACTGCAGCCGGTTTGCGCCAATTACTTTTCTTACTCCGGCTTCTTTTGCGCGTTTAAGCGAACGGGCTGTAGCCAGGTTAGCATAGTTTATACTGGCGATTATCAGGATAAAAATTCCAACAGCTGAAAAAATGTACACGTACAATATATTGCCCCGCCCTGCGCTATCATTGTTTAAGTGACCGGAGCGCAGGTGAATGGATTGAAGCGGTTGTATAATAAGTTCTGTATTAGATTGGGGGTAATTTTCTTTCACCAGGTTTTTAATCTTGGTAGCAAAAGCAGGTACATCTGCCTGGGGTAATAACCGGGCATAGGTATAATAACTATTATAGTTCCATTGTTGCAGATTATCATAACCACCAGCCCGTACAAACTCCATCGGAATAACAAAGTCGAATTGAAGGTGTGTGTTGCCCGGTACATTTTGCAATACGGCCGCTACCAGCAGCTCTTTGCCCAGTACGGTTAGGGTTTTGCCGGTTGGCTCTTCGGCATTGAAATAAACTTGCGCCAGTCGTTCTGAAATTAGTATCACATCAATGCCCGATGCAAATGTTTTGTATTCACCCTTCACTATTGGAAATGTAAACACCTCAAAAAATTCAGGATCGGCCAATATGCCTTTTTGAACAAACGATGTTTCATTTCTTCTAACAATAAAGTCGGCATTGCCTATCCGGCAGGCTGCCTCTACTTCACCAAAAGTGCTTTTCAGGTAAGGTGCCAATGGTGCCGGTGTTACCGCCACCGGGTAACCCTCGTTGTTATCGTTAGTTTGATTTTCAACTATTCTGTAAATATTGGCGCTGCCTTCGTGGAAGCGGTCATAACTCCACTCTTCTTCAACCCACAGGAAAATAAGCATGAATGCACTAAAGCCAACAACTAACCCGGAAAGGTTAATGAGCGAGTAAATACTGCGCATTTGGCGCAATACAATTTTAATATAGCTGGATAACAAGACGCTGACTCTGATTTAGGTTCCGCAACCAAAGTAAATTACTCATACGGCAAACGGAAGCCCGTGTAAGAAATCTTTGATTTTATTCTACTTCTACAATAATTTCAATCTCCACAGCAATATTACTGGGCAACGAGTTCATTCCCACGGCCGAACGGGCATGTTTTCCCTTTTCGCCAAATACAGCTACCATTAAATCTGAAAATCCGTTTATTACTTTGGGCTGGTCAGTAAATGTATCCGTGCAGTTAACCATCCCTAATACTTTAACAACCCGCTTTACTTTGTTAAGATCGCCCAGCTCGCTTTTAAGTGTTGAAAGAATTGAAATAGCGGTTTGCCTGGCCGCCTCATAGCCCTGTTCGGTAGTAAGATCGGCCCCTACCTTTCCGGTAATGTTTGTGCCATCGGCTTTGCTGGGCCCGTGCCCGGCCAGAAATAATAAGTTACCCGTGCGTACAGCCTTCACATAGTTGGCCATGGGTTTAGAGGGTACAAATAATTCAATACCCTGTTCTTTTAACTTTTTATCGAAATCAATTTTTTGTGCGAAGCCAGCAGTGGCACAAATGCAAAACAGACAGATAGCTAAAATGTATTTCATGACTCAGGTTTTAAGAACAGGAAGGTATAAAACTTTGTGCGAAACCCAGTAACTTCCAAACAAATTGTAATAAGATGGCTGCGGTTTTTCGCTGCCCCTGGTGCCTGGGGTTTGATCAATACATAAAGTACCACGATGAAGAATGGGGTGTACCTGTTCATGATGACCGTACGCATTTTGAATTTCTGATTCTGGAAGGTGCACAGGCCGGCCTGAGTTGGGCCACCATCTTAAAAAAACGCGAAGGCTATCGTAAAAATTTTGCCGACTTCGACCCGGCTAAAGTGACGCGATTTACTGAAAAGAAAATTGAAAAGATTTTACAAGATCCCGGTATTATTCGCAACAAACTAAAAGTGCATGCAGCTGTAAACAATGCCAAACGATTTCTGGAAGTGCAAAAAGAGTTCGGAAGTTTTGATTCCTATATCTGGGGATTTGTTGGGGGCAAGCCTATTGTGAATAAATGGAAGACTTCGGGACAGATTGCTCCAACCACGCCCGAATCGGACACATTAAGTAAAGACCTGATTAAGCGTGGGTTTAAATTTGTAGGCAGTACCGTAGTGTACGCTCACATGCAAGCCTGTGGTTTGGTAAACGACCACCTGGTGGATTGCTTTAGGTATAAAGCAGTACGCCATGGAAAGTGATCGGGTTTTTTATCCTCTTTGTCGATTTGTTTCCTGAAAATGTCTGTACATGGAACCATTTCCATAAAATTGCATGTTTAAACATGTAATTAAAACTCAAAAATCATGAAGAAAATAGTAGTAATGTTGGCCGCGGGTATTCTCATTGTAGCCTGTACGCCAAAAAATCCTGAAGGGGAAAAAGCAACAACCACCGAAAGGGCGGAGGTAACCACCACCGGGGGGACTGAAGTTGCCTTGAACATCAACGCATCAAAAGTTACCTGGACGGGTCGCAAGGTATCTGCTACGCATACAGGCAACGTGGCGCTTAAATCCGGTTCACTAACTGTGGCCGATGGTAAAATTGCAGGTGGAAATTTTGTTGCCGACCTGAACACCATTAATGACACCGATTTGCAAGGTGAGTTTAAAGGCAAGCTGGAAGGCCACCTGAAGTCGCCTGATTTTTTTGATGTGGCGCAATTTCCCGAAGCTAAATTCGAAATCACCGGTGTTACCGATGGGGCTGAAACTGGAAAAGCTACCATTTCTGGTAACCTTACGATGCGTGGTGTAACCAAGAACATCACCTTCCCTGCTACGGTAACCGAAGTAACGGAAACATCTGTAAAGGCTACTGCCGACTTTAATGTATTGCGTGAAGACTGGGGCCTGGTTTACCCGGGTATGGCCGATGATCTGATCAGCAAAGAATTTAATCTGAAGATTGAATTAGTAGCCGGTGTAGGCGCGTAAAACCTTCTGGTTAGTTTGAATTTTTAAAAACCCACTGAACAACCCGGTGGGTTTGTTTTTTATCCTCCCGATTTCAATCTTTTGAATCGATCATAAATCATACGGCCCTCTGTAAAAGAAAGATACGGCACTCCACGCTTGTGATTTTCTTTGCTTACGCGATAAAGATTTTTCCAATGTGTGATGATCGTTCTGATCCCTGTAAAGAGCGATGCGCCCGGATGATAGATATGAGCAGGCTCTGCGCCACAACCATTCAACTCCATAATTTTTACATGGCCTGATTCCAGATCGGCTTCGGAAGCACAACGCAGATCAAACCGTCCAAAATAAAATCCATCAATCTGTCTGCTAATCGCATCAAACGAAGCAGAGAGTTTTTCGGTAATTAAATGATTGCAATTGATAAACGTGGTGCCTAAACAATGATTGCCAATAGAAACCAGTTCTATCTTTTTTCCTTGCGGAACAATTTCATTCAATCGCGATTGATAAACCTGCTTCAGTGTTTGCCACTGAATTTTAGCACGGTCTTTTTCAAGAATCAGCTGCTGCAACGTTTTAGTTCCATCACCGGTAACGGAAAGAAACTCTTTGCCGGTAATGGAATTGACAAAGCCATTCGGTTGCGAGGGAAAGCGAACATAAAACACACCGTACTCCAATGGTAAAGGCACAAATTCCTGAACTATAAAATCAATTTTAATTTCGGAGAGATACTGTTCAATATCTTCCTTGCTTTTGATTTTTCTTACCATCCAGCCACGCTCGCCAAGATCGGGCTTAAAAATTACGGGCAGGGTAAGTCCATTTGCCTCCAGTATTTGTAAAACCTTTTGTGTTGATGCCGGCAGGGCTATCAGTACCGTTTTTGGTTTTACCGAATCCGGAATAAGGCTGAGTACATCAAATTTGCTTTCGCCCATCATGCCACCTGTAAGAATGGATGGATTAGAGGCAGAGAAATAAAAAAGACTTCGTTCTTTAATTGCGTACCAAATCCACAATAAAATGGTCGGAGCTTGTACAATACCAAACGGCCAATACTCCCAACTACGGAGTTTGATAAAAAAATTACTTCGGAAGAAAGACAAGCTTAGTGGGATGAAACGGTTGGCTCTTCGCGGTAACGCAACGTAGAAACGGCAACACCAAATGATTTTGGAATTACTGTGTTTGGTGCAACTTCGCGAATACCAATTTTCATAATAGCCATGTGGTGCACGGCATGTTCAATGTTATAGGTTAACTCCCGCATAAAATTGGTCTCAACGTGTATGCATTCTTCACTATCTGGCAAATAGCCTACTTCCAAAACCATTCGCTTATCAGCCGGGTTTTGATTGATAAATTCATGCACACGATTAATTGTGCCCAACGCCACAAATTTATCATGCTCGGTTGCTTTGTCATGCTGGCGTTTATCGTAGTTAACCACCCCCTGCTCATACCCTTGTTCCAAGCAAACAAAAAACTCGAGGGTGTGGCGTAAATGCTGACCGATTGTAGCGTTGCTTAAGGCGGGTGAGGGGGTGCGAAACTCCGCCTCTGAAAGTTGACCCACCGCATCAGCCAGTTGGGTAAGCACAGTACGTGCCGCCATGTAGAGTTGTGTCATATAATCAAACTTAAGCCGGTGCAAAGATAACCGAATTCCAAAATCAGATAAACGAGCCTGGCTGCCGGATTTATTTTATTATCCTTTTCCAGTTTTGGTCACCTTTTGATTTTAAGAGTGCCTCGTTTTTATTCCAGTCCGTAAGGGTATTGTTGCCCCAGAAATTGTAGAACAGGTAGAGTTTACCGTTCAGAATTTTAAACGTTTCGGGGTCGATTTTCACTTTCTCTCCCGAATTGCCCATCGCGAAAGCGCACCAACCGCCATAAGCCGGTTCATAGTTTTCGGGGGCTTGTTTAAACTTTGCCGCATTCAGGGCGCTGGCAAAAAGGTAAGTCACACCCTTAAAAACCACCTTAAAATCCTCTTTGCCCTCTACTGGTTTCCCATCAAAGTAGCTAACCGGGTCGTAGCCCTCAAGAGCAATATTTTTCTTAAGATTAAAATGTGCAGTACGTTTCTCATCCTGCCCTACGGCCGCCACGCTTACAAGCAGAAAAAACCAGATTAACTTTTTCATAATCGCACTAACGAAAGAGTTGGCAAGATGGGTGCCCTTTGGGCATCGATTTTCCGTGGTCAGGTTATTTAATCGGGCAAAAGTTCTTTTACCAAACTCCAGACAAGCTCGGGTTCGTAGCCTTTACCTATGGCGAAGCGGGCTACTTTATCGCGTTTACGAAACGGGTTTTCTTCTTTTAGTGTGGCAGCCTTTTTATCAATAACCTGTTTCAGGGTTTTAGAATAATCTGGGCCTTCAAGTTCTTTTAACCCTTGCTGAATGCAATTTTTGGTTAGCCCTAAAAACTCCAATTCATTTTTGATTTTTAACCGACCCCATTTTTTCATTCTGAATTTGCCGCCTGCATAGGCTTTGGCAAACCTTTGCTCGTTTAAAAACCCACCAGTAATCAATTGACTGATAATTTCATCTACCTGGCTGGCATACAACCCGTATTCAAAAAGTTTGGTTTTAACTTCTTTGTGCGAGCGCTCCTGGTAAGCACAATACCGTTGAATTTTTGTTATTGCTTCCGTAGGCGAAAGTCGCTTCTTGTTTTTGGGTGGGTCGTCCTGGAAAGCACTACGCATTGGCATACTCAAATATCCGCTTCTTGTTGCGCGTATGCAACGGACGAAATCACTTTAAGTTGGCAGTATCCAGTAGGACATCACCAACTATTGGTACGGGAATATTCAGTTGGCAAAACTGCTTACTGCCGTCTGCTTACTGCCAACTTATTTAATTAACCCCTTCGTCTTCAAAATGCTGCCCACAAATTTTCGCTCGTTATCGGTGTTAAAAATTTTAAAAGGCAGGTGTATAAGCTGAGCCTTGTTTACAAACAGCAGGTAATAATCTTTGCCGGTTTTAGCACGCTTAATCTGATCCCACTTCAGGGGCATGCCTTCGCGGGCATTAATCTTCATTACAATTTGCTGGCTGGTGATTTCGTAGCTGAAACGCTCGAACAACATTTTACCTTGCTCTAATTGAGTTACCCCATAAAATTGTATCCACCAGAATAATAAATAAAGTGCAGCCCCGATAAACGCCCCGATAAACCACCAGATACTGGGTATCCACAAATAACAAAGACAAATAGCCAGCACAATCAGGCCCACCCACCATTGTTGTTGCAAAATGGATTTGAGCGCCATTTTAATATAATCTTTCTTCTCTAACCGGTAATTGCGTGTTCTTACAATCATAGTGTTGTCCTTAAAAAATCAGGATCGCAAAAATAATGGATTTATGGAAATTTGCTTTTGGGCTTCGATTTAATCGCGAAATAAGTTAACTTGTCAAGAGTTCTTTAATAACCCTTACTTAGATAACCCCTCATTAAGGTATGAAATGAAAGCCCCATGGACTAGTTCCAATACAAGATTGAATTCGATGCGGAACTACAAATAACTGAAAAGGCTTCAAGAAGTTAAATGGAGTGTGGGCTTCGCTCAATGATTCAGAGTCATACGGAGAAATAGATATAGCCGAATTTCCTTGTTGTAACCCCGTTGCTGTTTAATAATAAACACTGAATTTGTATGAAAGTCTTTAAAGTTGTTATTATCTTTTTAGGGTTTCTTGCATCATGTGCAATTGAGCAAGGTAATCAGAATTCAAGTTATGTTGATGATTTCGAAAAATCATCGTCAACCGGCAGGCAGTACAAGTATTCAGCGCTTGATGTGCAAGATTATTTTTTTGACTTTGACCCTCTTGATAAACTCAAACCAGATCAGTGGTCATCTTTGGATTGGAAAGCAGTTGATAGCCAATTTCGACCTTTAATTGAGAAATATCAGGCAATTGGTGGGTATTCGTTATGCATCCAATCTTTAGTGTGCGATTTTCTGGATCGAACTCTTTTAAAAACACTTAATTCGCCACAAAAATCTGAAGCAATAGCCTACTATTTAGAGGTACTGATCGAAGAAAAGAATCCTTATTGGCCACTGCTTACAGAAGCACTACTTTCAATAAAAGATTCATTAGATGAAGCTACCTTCAATAAAACCAAAAGCTACATTATCAATGACGCAACAAAATATCTGAATCAGTATGGCTCTTCGGCCGGTGCCCGACTACAGCCCGAAGTTGATAAAGAAATTCAAACCTTTATTCAGGAAAGAATAGTAGAAGCCGAATACAGTTTAATGAAATTGAAATAGAGGTTTACTCCCTGAGCAGAGGAATAAACTATTTTGACAAAACAACAGTAAAATAAAAACCACAGTTTTGAGGTTGTGGTTTTTATTGTGGGGTCTATCCTTTCCGTTAATTCTTTTGCATAAACTCCTCCTTTATTTTAATAACCCGATCTTGAAAATACTTATCTAGAAACGGGATTCTATCCAGTTTGCGAACTGCCAAAATAGAATCTAAAGCTATATTCTTCTCCTTCTCTAACTGAGAGGGTGTTACCTGATTGTTTGACCTATATCTGAAATAGGTAATCTTAGATGCGTCACGGCTGGCTTCTACGTAGGCTTGAAAAATTTCTACTGCTTTTTTTTTGAGCTGCACTATAAAGTTCCGGATCCGAACATATACCCTTTTGATTAAACTCTTCTTTATAATTTCTTAGTACAAAACTCCTGGGCTATCCAATAAAAGCCTGAGATTATGCCCTTCAACCTGGCAAAAGGACTTTAATGAGATAATACATAGGGCGCATGTTGCAATGGTCATTCTCATACTCCGCAAATTTGTTCCAGTTCGGATGAACATTCAAGAAAACATGTTATCAGAAGCAAGAATAGTACCCTGTTCTTTCATGAGTTTATTTTTGGTTTAAGTGATTGAAGGTAGTTAAAGAGTACTCACCTTCAAACTCAAATCCAGGCTTTTCACCGAATGCGTTAATGCCCCAACCGAAATGTAATCCACGCCACATTCGGCCACGGCCCGCAGGGTTGCTTCGGTTATACCCCCGCTGGCTTCGGTTTTAAAGCGGCCGCCAATCAATTTTACTGCTTGTAGCATCTGGCCGGTGCTCATGTTATCCAACATAATTACATCTACACCACCTACCTGCAGCACTTCCTCCACTTCGGCCAACGTGCGGGTTTCCACTTCAATCTTTAAAGGCTTGTTGATACGTTTCAGGTAGGCTTTAACCTGTTCAATGGCGGCACGCACACCTCCGGCCATATCGATGTGGTTGTCTTTTAGCATCACCATGTCGTACAACGCAAAGCGATGATTCATACCGCCTCCAATAGCTACGGCCCACTTCTCCATCAGCCGGAAGTTGGGTGTGGTTTTGCGCGTATCCATCAACCGTGCGGAGGTACCTTCAATCAGGTTACATAGTTTGTTGGTGTAAGTGGCAATCCCGCTCATGCGTTGCATGCAGTTAAGCACCAAGCGCTCGGCCATTAAAATAGATTGTGCTTTGCCTGTTACTGCAAGTGCGATATCTCCTTTTACAATAGCATCGCCATCATTTTTAAAGACCGAAACATGTAACGAGTGGTCCACGGCCTCAAAGATTTTCTTGGTCAAAACAACACCAGCCAATATCCCTGTGTCTTTTACCAGCAGGTTTGCTTTACTGATTTTAGTTACCGGTATGGCCCCCAATGTGGAGTGATCGCCCTCGCCAATATCTTCCGCTAAAGCGAGGCGAATAAATTGTTCAATGGCTTGTTCTGTAAGGTAAGCGGGTTGCATTATTCCTTTACAAAACTGATTTCGTGAATCAGATGGGTATTACCCGATTGCTTTACGCGGATAAGTACGGTAAGCTGGTTGTTGTTGCTCTTGTACGTACCTATAGCATATTGCAGCCCGCTTTTGGATGAGCCCGTATGCGAAATGCTAAAATCTGTTACCGGGTATTTTTTTAAAGAAATCGCGCAGCACAAACTCAGCCTGTGCTTTGCTGTACGTGTTAATGTCTCCCTCCACATTTATTTCCACCGATTGGTTTACATATTTAACCAATTCTTTGGCGCTGCCTGCTTTCAGGGCATCCTTCATAGGCGCAAAAATATCGGCCTGGGCTTTCAGCGAAAGAGAGGCAACAAGTAAAATAACCGTATAAACCCACTTTTTTGTGTTCATAGCGCTCAGGTTCGTTCCAAAATTATGCCATTAATACGGTATCAAAAAATTTGTAATTGGCTATTAACCTCCAAACAAATGTTTTTAGGCTTTGAATTGTTATATCGTTAATAAATCAGGAAAAACGAAGCCTTTGACCTTGTATATTTGGCCTCGCTAAAATGCTACTGTTATTATGAATAAGAAAGTATTGCTGATGATTCTGGACGGGTGGGGAATTGCCAAAAACACCAAGGTATCAGCGATTGATAATGCCAAAACTCCTTATATCAATTCGCTTTACAAAAAGTATCCGCATAGCACCCTAGAGGCTTCCGGGTTGGCGGTTGGTTTGCCGGCTGGCCAGATGGGAAACTCTGAAGTTGGCCACATGAACATTGGTGCCGGGCGGGTGGTGTACCAGGACCTGGTGCGCATTAACAAAGCAGTTGAAGAGAAAGAGCTGGATACAAATCCGGTATTAACCGAGGCCATCAACTATGCCAAAAAGAATAACAAGGCATTTCATTTGATCGGCTTAGTGTCGGATGGGGGCGTGCATTCGCATCTCGAACACCTGAAAGGAATCATCACCATCCTTTCAAACAACGGGTTAAAAAATGTTTTTGTTCATGCCTTTACCGATGGCCGCGATACCGATCCGAAAGGCGGACTAAATTACCTTACGACCCTGAACAATCATCTTACCAAAACTACCGGTAAAATTGCCAGCGTGGTGGGCCGCTATTATGCCATGGATCGCGACAAGCGCTGGGAACGTGTTAAGCTTGCTTATGATCTGCTGGTGCATGGCACAGGCGAAGCAACAACCGATGTTTTGAAAGCCATTTCAAAATCATACGATGCCAACGTAACCGATGAGTTTATCAAACCCATTGTAGTAACCGATTCGAATCAAAAACCATTGGCTACCATTCAAGAAGGTGATGTAGTACTTTGCTTTAACTTCCGTACTGACCGTGGCCGGGAAATTACCATGGCGCTTACACAGCAGGACTTCCATGAGCAGAATATGTACAAGCTTAACCTGCACTACATTACGCTCACGAATTATGACGATTCATTCAAAAGAGTAAATGTAATTTTCGACAAAGACAACCTGGAAAATACACTGGGTGAAGTAGTAGCAAAGGCTGGAAAGAAACAGATTCGGATTGCCGAAACCGAAAAATATCCGCACGTAACCTTTTTCTTTTCAGGCGGCCGCGAAGAAGCCTTTCCGGGCGAATCGCGCATCCTTTGTCCTTCGCCCAAAGTGGCTACTTACGATTTACAACCCGAAATGAGCGCAAATGATATTAAAGACAAAATCATTCCTGAGTTGAATAAAAAAGAAGCCGATTTTATCTGTCTTAATTTTGCCAACCCCGATATGGTAGGCCATACCGGTGTTTTTGAAGCAGCCGTAAAAGCCTGCGAAACAGTTGACCAGTGCAATGAAGCGGTAACCGAAGCCGCGCGTAAAAATGGGTACTCGACTATTATTATTGCCGACCATGGTAATGCCGATATAATGATTAACGAAGATGGCACGCCCAATACCGCGCACACCACCAACCTTGTTCCGGTTATTCTGGTAGATGATAGCTACAAGGGAAAGCTAAAGTCGGGTAAGTTAGGAGATTTGGCTCCCACCATTCTTAAACTTATGGGGATACCGGTTCCTAAAGAAATGAGTGGTAACGTGTTGATTGATTAGGATTGATGAGGCCGTTTTTTCTTCTCGGATTTTTTATAGCAGTATGCCTGGGAAGTTGTAAGCAAGCCGAAGCTGTTTACGATAAGCCGTATTTCGACTTCGATAGTTTATTGAACAACCAACAGCAGGCATTGCTGTTATCCAAAGCTACGCTTACCAAAAAAGTTATTTTGGATACCACCAGCGAAGAGTTAACTTTTGAAACAGACTCGGTGGTCTTGGCCAAAGAATTAGATGTATTCAGGCAACTGGATATCATTAACAAACCTAGCTTTAAAAACGAATACAGAATTTTGGATGGACTAAAAGATACCCGTAGCAATCTAACCATTCGCAGGTATGAGGCCTTGCAACAGGGGTATCCCGTTCCGTTTGTTACATTCTATTACCAACGCGATTTTAGCCGACTCTATAAAATTGAATCCGTTTACAGAGAGGATAATGCGCTTTATAAAACCGAACGAAAACTATTGCTGGAGTTTGATGATACATCCGGCAAACCACTTTTAGTGCACTACCGGTTAGCGGGTGTACAAAAATTGATTTTAAGCGATAGTATTTCATTTTCTGTGGATGGGACTTTTGTACCGGGAATCTTTTAAAAGTTATGGCAACCCGTAGCGGTATCGAAGAAGAAAAACGCCCCCTTAACAAAGCCGGTATTAAAAAGTTTATTGGCGTATTTCGGTTTGTGCTTCCCTATAAATGGATTTTTGCGGTGGGCCTGGTGGCACTCTCTCTCTCCAGCGCAGTTTTGCTTTCGTTTCCTTATCTCTCAGGCAAACTACTGGATGTAGCGCAGGGCCAGAACGATCCATATTTCAACACCATTAACCAGGTAGCGCTAACCATGATAGCGGTGTTGCTCATACAAGGCGTGTTTTCTTTTTTACGCGTGTACACATTTACCTATGTTAGCGAGCATGCATTAGCTGATTTGCGGCTTCAGCTCTACTCAAAAATTATCTGGTTGCCATTGCCTTTTTTTGATAACCGCAGAGTGGGTGAGTTAATGAGTCGTATTACCTCAGACGTAGGCATTTTATACGATACCTTTACCTTCACATTGGCAGAACTGCTTCGCCAGGTTTTGATGTTGGTAATTGGCATTCCGTTGCTGGTTGCTCTTTACCCCAAGTTAACCGTTTTTATGTTGCTTACTTTTCCGGTTTTAATACTGGCTGCGCTTTTCTTTGGTAAATTCATTCGCAAGCTTTCTAAAAAAACACAAGATCAACTTGCCAACACCAACGTGGTGGTAGAAGAAACGCTTCAATCGATAAACGTAGTAAAAGCATTTACGAACGAATTCTTTGAAATCCATCGTTACAAAACCTCATTGGCAGATGTTATTAAAACAGCTATTCATGCATCGCGCTACCGGGGTGCCTTTATTTCATTTACTATAATTGCTTTGTTTGGAGGAATTGTTGCCGTGGGGTGGTACGGAGCTTCTTTGGTTCAATCGGGCGAAACAGAAGTGGGCCAGCTTTTTTCATTCATCATTTACACCGTGTTTATTGGAGGCTCAATTGCCGGCCTGGGCGATATTTACAGTCAATTGCAAAAATCTGTTGGTGCATCTGAACGCATTCTGGAAATTCTGGAAACCGAAGATGAGAAACCCCAATCAGCGCCAGCTGTAAAATTGCAAGGAAAAATTTCGTTTGAAGGAGTCTCTTTTGCTTATCCCTCCCGCCCTGATGTACCGGTTTTGAAAGAAATAAACTTTACTATTAATCCGGGCAATAAGGTGGCTTTGGTTGGTCCAAGCGGCTCTGGCAAGTCAACCATTATCAATTTGCTGCTACAGTTTTATCAACCAGGTAGTGGAAGCATTCTTGTGGATGGACAACCGGCAACAGATTATAATCTTCAGGTTTACCGAAATAATTTTGGTGTTGTGCCCCAGGAGATAACCCTGTTTGGCGGAACCATTCGCGAAAACATAGCCTATGGAAAGCCGGGGGCTACGGATGCGGAAGTGATATCGGCAGCCAGGCAAGCCAACGCCTGGGAATTCATTGAGAGTTTCCCAGATGGTCTAAATACACTGGTTGGCGATAGAGGCGTGAAACTTTCGGGCGGACAAAGGCAACGGGTAGCCATTGCCCGCGCCATTCTGCGCAACCCTGCCATTCTTATTCTGGATGAGGCCACCAGTTCGCTGGATGCCTATTCTGAAAAATTGGTTCAGGAAGCGCTGGAAACCCTGATGAAAAACCGCACCACCATAATTATTGCTCATCGCCTAAGCACTATCCGTAAAGCAGATACCATACTGGTGATTAGGGAGGGGGCCATAGCCGAGGCCGGAAATCATACCGAGCTAAGCAATCGGGAAAGCGGCATTTACCAAAACCTGCTCAAATTACAGGTAGATGTAAAATAAGCCCTAAAACTTTAACGGTGCTTAATTTTTCACAATTTACAGTTCCTTCCTGTTAACCTTTGCCATTAACAGTAACCCTGTTTTTCAATATAAATTAATTTGTAGCTTTGGCCCCAATTAAGAGGTGATTACCTGCCCTTTAGGTCTGTAGTTGCTTCTTTTTTACCCATAACCACCCTCTTAATGCTTTCTTTTAAACTGCTTGGCTTGGATCTGAGTGATGAGACCTCCCTCTTTGTACTGTTTGGCCTTATCATTTTGGTGTTTCTGCTCCTTGATCTGGGTATATTCAATAAAACAGCCCATAGAATTTCCACCAAGTCAGCATTGTACCAATCCATTTTCTGGGTTTTTATTAGTACCGTTTTTGGTTACCTGATTTATGCTTTTGACGAGGAAAGTGGCGGAGCAAATGGGGCCTTTGAATACTTCTCGGCTTATCTCACCGAGTATGCATTATCCGTTGATAACATATTTGTAATCCTGCTTATCCTGAAATACTTCAAGGTAAAGGAAGAGTACTTTCATAAGATTTTGTTCTGGGGTATCCTGGGCGCTGTCTTCTTCCGTGGTATTTTCATTTTTGTGGGCGCCATTCTCATCCACCAGTTTCATTGGATACTTTACATTTTTGGTGTGTTCCTGATTTACTCTGGTATTAAAATCTACTTTGAGGATAGTGATGAAAAAATCGATCCGGAGAAAAATCCTATTCTGAAATTCTGCCGAAAGTATTTACCCATTACCAAAGACGAAATGGGGGGTAAGTTTATCACCCGCGTGGATGGTAAACTAATGTTTACCCCGTTGTTTCTTGTAATTGTATTGATTGAAACTACAGACTTGATTTTTGCTGTTGATTCTATCCCTGCAGCTTTTGCCATTACCACAAATGAGTTTATTATTTATACATCAAACATTTTTGCGGTAATGGGATTGCGGGCCATGTTCTTCCTGTTGTCCGGCATCATTGATAAATTTTACCTGCTACAAAAAGGTCTTTCGATTATTCTCTTCTTTATCGGTGCCAAAATGCTCTTGGAAATCGGCAAGGATTATGATTTTATCCCCAAGATTCTCTCGGACATGCCGCCTTACATTTCATTTATTATAATCCTGATTACCCTCACCCTGTCAATCGTGTTGTCAATCCTTATTCCACGTAAGGATTCTGAATCGGAAGAATTAAAAGATTAGTTTTTTGTCAGGCTACTTCTGCAAAGAAATTCTGAGGAAGAATTTTCATCAGAATAGGAAGTGTTAAGAACTTTTGCGGCAGGGAAATAATCACAAACGAAGGAATTATTTTTAATACCGCCACAAGCAACTCCTGCAGGCGTTGCTTTTCTGTTTCTTGAAGTTCCTGGGCTCGTGCCTTGCTAAGCAAAGCCATTAGTTCCGTACTCTCCTGTACTTCTTTGATCAGCCGGTTCTTATGGTTGGTTGTAATTTTCGCCATGCGTTGAATAAACTGCTCACTTACCTGGTTAAAATCCTGTTTGTTCTGCAGGTAATTCAGTTTTTCCCAATGTTCCAAAACAAATCCTTCAATCGCCAGCATGCTGTGTTCAAGATCTTCTTCGTTAAATCCTAAATATTTACACAGTTGTTTCAGAAACTCTAACTCCGAATCCTCCACGCGCTTGTCTGCCCAAATAGTAAGAATGGCTATCTCCAGAAAATACTTTTTTAGTATCCATGAATTATTGGTAGGAAGGTGTAATTCTTCCAAAACGATACCCTCATCAAAAATCTGTTTTGCCTCACGCTTTTTATCCAGGGGTAATTCTGTGCTTTGAAGAAAAAAATCCAGCAGCCTGCGCTCCTCGTATTCAATGGTGGCATTGGCATGTGCCGCACACGCTATTACCTTCACTACAGAAAAACGAAGTTCTTCCCGCTCGTATTTAAAAAAATCTGAAACAATTCGGTCGGCATTCGTATGCATCCATTGCCCGTAAATGAATACATCCAGAAACAACAAGCTATTATGAAACAACTGTACCCAAAAGTTGGTATCAAATTCTGAAGTGCGATCAATTCGCTTATCCAGAATTTTTTCGGCCACTTCCAGCGGAGATTTTTTCTTACCAAAAAAAGACTTGGACGAAGTGGCTATTTCAGGAAAAATGTTGTTATAAAAGTTACCAATACTTTCCAGGGTTTTGAGTATCACTTTTGAAAGCTCCTCAGGCGACTGAATTGATTTGCTGTGAAACAGTAGCGCACTGCTTATCAAACTCTCGGCCAATAAAATTTTCATCCTGTCCTTCTCATCCCACCTTGTTGAGTCGGGGAGCCCCGAAACACCTACCGGCTGGCCATACATTATGCCTGTTGGTTGAATTACCCGATACAAAGACTGTTCGGGGTGATGGGCAATCTTTGCCTCACCCGTAAGGTCTTTTAACAAGCCCTGTCTGAACTCGAGGTATTCTTTTAGCCAGCCCTTTTCGCCTGGATTCATAGGTATGGTAAAGTTGTCATAATTTTTTTTTAAAGCCAACCCTACATTACTACCTCATTTACAAGTCCCTCCAGCCCTTCTTTTCAATGGCCCGGAAGGAATCTTCCACTTTTTTACGAAGAGTTGCTTTAAAGGAATCCAGCTTTTTTGCCAGTGGTTTATTTTCAGCGGCCAGTATTTGAGCCGCTAAAATTCCTGCGTTGCGGGCTCCGTTCAATGCCACCGTTGCTACCGGTACCCCCGCGGGCATTTGTAAAATGGATAATACGGAATCCCAGCCATCTATGGAGTTAGAAGATTTTATAGGTACCCCAATTACCGGAAGGGTTGTAAAGGAGGCCACCATTCCCGGAAGGTGAGCCGCACCGCCCGCTCCCGCAATAATTACCTTCAACCCCCGGGTTCGCGCAGTCGTAGCATAATCAGCCATCCGCTGCGGTGTTCGATGGGCCGATACCACCGTAAGTTCAAAAGGTATTTTCAGTTCCTCCAGAAACTCGGCCGCCTCTTTCATAATCTTCAGATCAGATTGGCTTCCCATTATTATACCTACAACCGGTTTACTCATGTTTTTACTTTAAGGGTTTCTTTTACAAAGTTGGCTTTCTTTTTTAAACGATCCGGATCTGTATCTACAATTGTAACATGCCCCATCTTTCTGAATGGCTTGGTAGTTTTCTTTCCGTAAAGATGCACATACACCCCTTCCGTTTTCATAACCGCTTCCAGCCCTTCATAACGGGCACTTCCGGTAAAACCTGGCTCACCCAACAGGTTAACCATGGCGCTGGGTGCTACCATGGCTGTACTACCGGCAGGCAAATTGAGGATAGCACGCAAGTGTTGTTCGTATTGTGAAGTTACGTTGCCTTCTATGGTTTGATGACCACTGTTGTGCGGGCGCGGGGCAACTTCATTTACCAATACTGCACCTTCGTTGGTTACAAACATTTCAACGGCCAGCAACCCAACCATGTTTAACCGGGTTATCACTTTACTGGCTATTGTCTGTGCCTGTTGTATAATTGACGGTTCAAGTTGAGCCGGAGAAAATAAGTACTCCACCAGATTAGCTTCCGGATGAAAAACCATTTCTACTGCCGGATAAATGGCTACTTCGCCTGCCAGGTTACGCGATACAATTACTGCAATCTCCCTTTCAAAAGGAATCCATTTCTCCAATAGCCCGGGGGCATCAAAAGCTTTGTCCAGGTCGGCTTTGGTTTTTATTATTTGTACACCCCGCCCATCGTATCCTTCTTTCCCCAACTTGTTAACAGCTGGCAAAAAGTCTGCTTGCCGGATTACTTCTTCCCGGTTATTAACCAGAACGAACGGTGCGGTGGGAATGCCTTGATCGGCAAAGAATTTTTTCTGAACCCGTTTATCCTGAATTAATTCAATAACATGGGGTTGAGGAAATACTTGCTTCCCTGCCTTCTCCAGGTCAGCCAATGCTTTTGTATTTACATTCTCAATTTCGATAGTAATCACATCGCAATTCTTGCCAAACTCCATTACCGTGGTATAGTCCGTAAGCTTTCCCTGTGTAAACCGGGCTATGCCTGCGCAAGGAGCCTGCAAATCGGGGTCGAGTACATGAAAATTTAAATCCAGATTTAGTCCTGCCTGAATAAGCATGCGGCCTAGTTGCCCTCCGCCTAAAATTCCAATTGTACGGTGTGGATTAAATGTTGCCATGAATGGCAGCAAAAATAAAGGTTACAGGCCGCAATTCAACAATTAATAGTTTGTGAGCGCTTTGGCGCGGGCGATTATATCATTAAACTCAATGCCCGCATTTTTGATGGTGTATAAGAGCAGGCGTACTTCTTTAACATGTACAAGACCATCCGTTTCTGATAGTTTGTACAGATGAACAAAAGCGTTCAGTTTTTCCTCATCCGTGCAGCCATTCATCAGTTCAATCCCTTCGCGGTAGATATCCCGCTCTTTTTTATCCTTTACGGCTATCTCAAACTTTTTAAAATCCTGGTCGCTGATTGATTCCTTCGTCTTGATTTTGGAAAGGGCCTCATATTCCCGGGCATCAATTATTCCATCGGCACTAATTAGCAGATGTGCCAGGTATAACAGGCCAAGTTGTGAATTTGTGATAGATGTCATACGGGTGTTCGTACGAAAGATAGCCAGAAATACTGCCTGTTTAACAGAACCTTGATGCCCATGTAAGATTATGCCATACTTTGATAAATAATGAAGGCCGAAACATAGGCAAGTGCTGTCATGTATGCCAATTGAATCAGGGGCCATTTCCATCCTTTGGTTTCGCGTTTCACAACGGCTAATGTACTCATGCACTGCATGGCAAATGTGTAAAATACCAGTAACGAAAGTCCCACAGCCGGGGTGTAACGTGGCCCTCCTGTTTCCGGGTTTATTTCCGATTGCAACCTGCCCTTAATGGTTTGCTCATCTTCGGTGCCGCCCAGGCTATAAATAGTAGCAATGGTGCTTACAAACACTTCGCGGGCTGCAAACGAGGTTACTAAGGCAATCCCGATTTTCCAATCATAGCCAAGGGGTTTAATTACCGGCTCAAGGGTTTTGCCTATAATGCCCGCATACGAATGCTCTAGCTTATAGGAAGCTATGCGCGCTTCAAGTTCATCATCTGTTAATCCGGACTGGTCTGCCTCAGACTTAACCAGTTGCTCGGCATTATGCATCGCATCGCCCGGGCCATAACTTGCCAGTACCCACAATACAATTGAAATGGCTAATATCACCTTACCCGCCTCAAACACAAACGATTTTGTTTTTTCGATGATCGTGTAACCCACATTACTCCATTTAGGGATGCGGTACGTAGGCATTTCCATAATCAGATAACTTCGCTCTTTGGTTTTGATTATGAATTTCAACACAAGCGCTGAAATTAAGGCGGCAAAAAATCCCAACAGGTAAAGCCCCATCAAAACCAACCCCTGGTAATTAAAAAAACCAAACAGCTTTACATCAGGAATAATAAGGGCTACCAGAATGGTGAATACCGGCAGCCTTGCTGAGCAACTCATAAACGGAGTTACAAAAATCGTTATGAGGCGGTCTTTCCAACTTTCAATATTTCGGGTAGCCATAATAGCCGGTATGGCACAGGCCAGCCCGGAAATTAACGGCACTACACTTTTACCGTTTAGTCCAAACTTGCGCATGAGTTTATCCATCAGAAAAACCACGCGCGCCATGTATCCGGTTTCTTCCAAAACAGAAATGCAGGCAAACAAAATGGCGATTTGCGGAATGAAGATTACTATTCCGCCAATACCCGGAATAATTCCCTGTGTAATCAGATCAAAAAATGGTCCTTCAGGAAAAAACTCATCAAGCACACTGCTCAATTGGGCAAACGTGCTATCGATAAAATCCATGGGTATCTGCGCCCACGCAAAAATGGCCTGAAAAATCAGAAACAGAACCGAGAAGAAAATCAGGTAACCCCACACTTTATGTGTAAGTACCGTATCAATTTTATAGGAAAATTTTTTCCACTCCGGGTCGGATGTCTTCAATATAACTTTGTTGAGCAAATCCTGGATGAAGCCATACCGCATTACTGTTTCTGCTCCCTGATATTTATGTTGAAAAAAATTCGCTGCTTTTGCCTGCGTAGCTATGTAGGATTTATCTTCCGGGGTAAGGAACGATAAATTATCGGGCTGCTGTAAAAACTGATAGGCCTGATAGGGTGTGCTAAGTTGAAACTTCTGCTGAATATTTTTTATCAAAGGCGCCAGTTCTTCGCCCGTTTTATAAATCGTTTTTGTTGAAGGAGAGAGGTTGGTTGACAATACCTTTTTCAACTCCTCTACACCCTGACCGTTTCGGCCATTAATCATTACTACGGGCAAATCCAATGCGGCCGACAATGCTTTGATATCGATGCTTTGGCCGGAGCGCGCAGCCATATCCATCATGTTAAGCGCCAGCACAGTGGGTATCTGCAAATCGATTAGCTGGGTAAGCAGCAGCATGCTGTTTTTCAGGTTGGTGGCATCGGCCACTAATACCACACGATCCGGATAGTGATTCCCCTTGCTATTGACTAAAATGTCGGTTACAATCTTTTCATCAACCGTGCGCGGGTACAAACTATAAATACCCGGCAAATCCATAACCTGCGCTGCCGTGTGCGCATCCAGCTGACAACTACCGGTACGCTTATCAACTGTTACTCCCGGAAAGTTTCCGATTTTCTGATTAAGGCCCGTAAGCAAATTGAAAAGTGACGACTTACCAGCATTGGGTTTGCCTGCCAGGGCTATTCGTAATGTTCTGGTAGCAGTCATTCTAATTGAGAATCGTGATAGACGAGGCTTCGGACACACGAAGCGATAAATCGAAGCCCGAAACGGTAATACAGATCGGGTCGCCCAATGGCGCTGAAAAATTGAAACGCACCACGGTACCAGGTAGTAAACCCATCTCCAATAGCTTTACCGAGAGTGTGTCATCGCGAAAGCCGGATATAACTGCCGTTTCTCCGGGTAACATGGACGCTATATCTTTAGAATTCTCCAATCTTATTTAGATTAAATTTAAATTGTGCAATATAACGGGCGAATTTCTTCCAAACAATGACTAAATTGGGGTTGATGAAAAAGAAAGGTGCACCAAAGAAGAAGCGGCCCAAAGAACCTAAAATTGATGTAAGCCAGGCCACAACAACAAAAGAAGCACGTTTCGATTTTGGTGGACTGCCAGAAGTTAACCTGAAGAAAAACTTAGGCTGCGGCTAAAATACGCTCCAAAATGAAAAAGGGCCTTTTTAAAACACTTGCCAGAATTAACAAAGTAATTCTGCCGCGCATCAGTAAGCGTAATCTTAACCGGCTTTCTAAATTTGAAAAAGCAGTTGTTGCCTATCGTTATTGGGTTACGGTTAACTCGTTAGACTAAACTTATATTCCTTCTGCAAAGAAAACCCGCTTTACACGTTCGCTGGTGTTGGTTAATATCTCGTAGGGAATAGTACCAATACTTTCTGCCACTTGCTGAATAGGCAATACATCACCAAAAATAATTACCTCATCTCCTTCTTTTGCTTCAACTCCTGTTATATCAATCATCGTCATATCCATACATACATTGCCAATAACCGGTACAGTTTTTCCGTTTACAAAAACTTTTCCTTTGCCCCGGCTAAACGCCCTGCTGTACCCATCGGCATAACCAATGGCAATGGTGGCAATTGTCTTGTTGCCTTCGGCTTTGCCCCAACGGCCGTAACCCACCGTGCCTCCGGGTTTAATCTCTTTTATTTGGGATATGATGGTTTTGAGTGTTGCCGCAGGTTTAAGGTTTTGATTCAGTTCGCTGGTAGGGTTTATTCCATACAAGCCAATGCCTAACCGTACCATATCCATTTGGTATTCTTTAAAGCGAATAATGCCAGACGAATTTAGAATATGCCGAATGGGAGTAATATTTAACTCCTGTGTAAATACCTTATACCCCGTTTCAAATATTGAAACCTGCTGGCGGGTATAGTCATCCTGTTCAGCGCTATCGGCCGCAGCGAGATGCGAAAAAATACTGGCAATTGTAAGATTTGGGTTAGCCTTCAGGATGGCTATTGCCTGCGTATAATCACTCTGTTCCAGGCCCAATCGATGCATGCCGGTTTCCAGTTCAAGATGCACAGCACAAGACCTGCCCTGGAGCCATTCTGCAAAGGTTTTAAGCATGGTAACACTATAAAGCACGGGTTCAAGGTTGTTTGCAAGTAAGGCCGCAAACCCTTCTTCGGTGGCATTCATTACCATTATTGGAATGGCAATCTGATTTTTGCGTAGTTCTACACCCTCATCGGCATAGGCCACCCCTAAATAATCCACCCGATGGTATTGAAGCAGATTTGCCACCTCCTCGCTACCACTACCATAGGCAAAAGCTTTTACCATAGCCATTACTTTTACGCCTGGCTTTAGCTTCGATTTGAAAAAGTTCAGGTTGTGAACCAGCCGGCTCAAATCAATTTCCATGCGCGTGCCATGCACCTTGCGCTGCAATTGGTTTACAATCTTTTCGAAGTGAAAAACGCGTGCCCCTTTTATCAGAATAACTTCATCGCGCAAGCTATTCCAAAATTCAGGTTGCTGCAGGGCCTGGTCTGTTGTATCAAAAAAAGTGAGTGTGTGCTGCCGCATTCGTATAAACATTCAGGTTTCGCACAAATACTTCTCCTATTCCGATTAACCGGCTAACACCACTTTGCTTAATGAGCATCACCATCCGCTCAACCAATTGATCCTCTTCTAACCCTGATTGAAAAATATCGGACAGCACCAGGGTTTTTTTCGGTTTGCGAATGTTGTTTACAAAATCCAGGCTAATCTGCAAACCGGCCAGGTCGTTGTTGTAGCTGTCATCAATGAGTTGGCAGTTATTAATTCCCTGCTTTAATTCCAGGCGCATAGGTACCGCCCGCAAGGTGTTAATTCGTTGTTGAATTATGGAGATATCCAGCCCCAGTTCCAGCATGAGCACCAAACAATGAATCAGGTTTTCGATGGATGCTTTGTCTGCAACTGGCAAACTAAAACTAACCTGTTTGCTGCCGCTTTTGATAAAAAGTTGCGATGCCTGTTTACTTACCCGATAGGTTGCATCTGCTGAAAATGCCCAACTGACTTTTTTCCCTTCTAAATTCGTTACACTTTCTCTTATCAATTCATCATCGGCACAATATACCAGCGTTTGTACATCCACAAACAACTTCAACTTCTCCGCTACCTTTTGTTTATGCGATTCGAATCCCTCATCATGAGCAGAGCCAATATTGGTGAGCAACCCGATAGTAGGTTTGATTAGCGCAGCCAACTGTTCCATTTCGCCCGGTTTGGAAACACCGGCTTCAAAAATTCCCAGTTGATGATACGCTTGCATGGGCCATACGGATAAGGGCACACCCAATTGCGAATTATAACTGCCCGGATTCTTTACAATTTTATAATCAGGCGAAAGAAATTGATAAAGCCATTCTTTAATGATGGTTTTTCCATTGCTCCCGGTAATTCCAATAACAGGAATTTGAAACTGTGTACGATGAAATTTCACCAACATTTGCAACGCCCGCAGCGAAGAAGCAACCTGCACTATGTTCGCTTCCGGAAGTGTTTTTATATCAACCGGCTGCTCAACTACAAACTGCCGCAACCCCTGGTCATACAACTGGCTTAAAAACAAATGCCCATCGTGCCGCTCCCCTTTCATAGCAAAAAATACTGCGCCTTCGGCAAGCACCACTTTGCGGCTATCGGTTACAAGATCTGTTACCGGCTTATCGCGATGGCAAGCCAGCAAATGGCCAGCACATAGTTTTGGCAAGTGGGTAAAGTAAATCATGTTTAGAACAGTTTGGAGCCGTTAGGCACGGGCCTTTCTGTTGAACACAAAACCACGTGTTGGTGCTCATCGGGGAAACCGGTAACCAAAACCTCCGACAAAAAATTGGCGATTTGACGGGGCGGCAGGTTTACCACGCAAATAACCTGGCGGCCAATAAGCCGATCGGTCGAATAAAGATCGGTAAGCTGGGCACTGGATTGCCTTATCCCTATTTGTGGCCCAAAGTCGATCCAAAGCTTAAAAGCGGGTTTTTTGGCCTCTGGAAAGGCTTCAGCCCTTAAAATTGTACCTACCCGAATGTCGATTTTATTAAAGTCTGCTACTGTTGTCATTTTCAAAATTTTATTACTTTGCATAGCTGATTTGCAAAATAACTGATTGAGGTTGTAGGCTGTAAATAGATGAAATTAAAGTTCTCATATCTGTTTTCATTCATGGCGCTTTTGCTGATGGCAGGAGTTGCGTATGCGCAAGAGGGTTCGCAGGGTCCGGAAGAGTTGGTACCTCCATTTGTAGAATCTTCCACCAAAGAAGATAAGCCCTTGATTTATGAACCTGAAGGAAAAGCCCCAAACAATCAGCAACCAGTTATTGTTCCTGCACCAACCAGTAAACCAAAATCAAAAACATCCGACCCGTCAAAGAGTGTAGCCACCAAAACTGAAGACGATGCGCTTTCTTTCAACTTCTTGTTGCACATCATTCAGAAGTTTAAAAGTTCGGATGTAATTGGTCAGTAACCCTCCCTTTCAACTCTTTTATCGTTCTGTCTTTACAGATTGCAGCAAAGTGTTCTGCTAAATTTTATTTATTGGTTTTAACCAGGAATTGCTCCAGGTCTTTCAGATTCAGAACGCCTTCATAATAGGCTTTTCCAAAAATTACAGCAAAGACACCAATATCGTTCAGGCGCTTAATGTCATCCACACCTCTTATTCCACCACTGGCTAACACTTTCAAATCAGGAAATTGCTTCACAATTTCCTGGTAAAAGGAAAAGGCCGGCCCTTCCAATACACCATCCCGCGAAATGTCGGTTGACTTAACATATTTTAACCCGCGGTCGTAGAAAAACTGAAGTTGATCAAACAGCGTGATGTCCGCTTTTTTCTGCCACCCTCTAAAGGCAATTTTTTTGGATTCAATATCCGTTACATCGGCTCCTAATGTCATTTTTTCGCGACCATACGAAATAATCCACGAGGCAAACAACTGCGGATTGGTAACTGCAATGCTGGATGCTGTTATGTAATCTGCTCCGTATTCAAAGGCTTTACCAATATCACCATCGGTGCAAATACCTCCGGTAAAATCCACCTTCAAATCGGTATGGCCTGCCACGGCTTCCAGCACGTGATAATTTTTTGGACTGCCTTTTTCCGCACCGTCAAGATCAACCAGGTGTATAACTTCTATCCCATGATCTTCAAAACGCTTTGCCAGGTCCAGCGGATTTTCATCATAAGCCTTTTCGCTGGCGGGGTCGCCTTTACGCATTTTAACCACCTTCCCCTTTCGAATTGCTATTGACGGTATTACCTGTATCATTTCAAGTGTCTTAATTTAGGGTACTTTCTATTGCATAAAAATACCACGTGATTGCTAATATTCCGCTATGTTTTTGCTTAAGTCTTTATTTCGCTGTAAAAGGTACTGAAACAAGGGTCTTGTCCCACATAAAAATCAACTGCATTTCTTCTTCCCAGTTTTCAACGGCAATAGTAAACTGTTCAAATTCCTTCTCCTGCTGAACTGAAGGGGCTTGAACAGTGAGTACATCTTTGTCTGGATTACGATTAGCCTCTCCATTAAAGGTGATTCCCCATTGGCCCGTTTCAGAATTGAAAATTATGGTCCAATTTTGTTCTTCGGGTATGGTAAACATCGAATAACTACCTGCCTTTAACACCTTATCCCCAAAAGTAAGGTCTTTATTTGTTTTGAAAATGGTGGCTTCGTTGGCCCCGGTACGCCACACTTTCTCATAGGGCACCAGTTCACCAAAAATTACCCGCCCCTTCTTGAAAGGCCTGTTGTAGGTGATGGATATTTCCAGATCGCCCCGGCTAAAGCTGCTCACATCGGCAGGGCTTTTAGATTTCGTTTCTATACGCAGGTACATTAACCCCCCTATCACAAGAACCATTACAATGCCCAGCACAAGCAGAAACTTCTTCATTCCAATTTCTTTTTAAAACTGACTTTTACCTTTTTGGCTTATAATTCTCTCACGAGTTTACAATTTTTAACCCGTATTTTGCTAATAATTAAGGGGGCTTAAGTTAAATTTGTTTCACTTTATAATAAAATCTGATATGGCTGTATTTGGAGTTGTAATTGCGCTATTTGTGCTGGCTATCGTATCTATCTGGCTGTTCCCTAACAGCAAAGTGAGCGACAACGAACACGACATTAAGCATTAAGTTTCTATTCAGCCCGTGCTGCCCATGAACATCTGTGTATTTTGCGGATCTGGCACCGGGCATAACCCTGTTTATGCAGAGGCCGCCCAAACCCTGGGCAGGCTTATGGTTAAGCATCATGCAACATTAATTTACGGAGGCGGAAATATAGGCCTGATGGGTATTGTGGCTGATCAGGTTATGTCCGGAGGTGGTAAAGCCATTGGGGTTATCCCAGATTTTTTGATGCAGAAAGAGGTTGGGCACAAAGGCCTTACTCAGCTGGAAGTTGTGGGAAGTATGCACGAACGAAAAAGGCGTATGGCCGATCTTGCAGATGCTTTTGTTGCCTTACCCGGTGGCTGGGGCACCTTAGATGAGCTGGCCGAAATTTTAACATGGCGGCAGTTGGGGTTGGTTAAAGCCCCGGTATCGGTACTAAACACCAACCGTTATTTTGATACCCTGCTTAAACAAATGGAGTTAATGGTAACGGAAGGATTCCTGTCGGCACAAAATCTGGCCGATGTAGCAATAGCCGAAACACCCGAGCGGCTATTTGCGCAATATTTAAACGCTTGAAAATATTTAAAAAGTAGTAGCTTTATCTTGAAACCTTGTGCGGCTACTTAAGTTGCACTTATCAGGCTGGCTGCTGGCATGCGAAGTTATCTTTTTTATTTTTTCTCTTTCTGATCACCACAATGGGCAATGCCCAACCCCTGGGGTTTTCTTTACCCGAGGGAAAATCTAAAGTTCAATTTCCGATAGAGATTTACAACAACCTGGTTGTTGTACCCATTATTCTAAACCACCAGTTGCCATTGAAGTTCATTCTGGATACCGGTGTGCGGACTTCCATTCTAACCGAAAAAGCATACAGCGACATTCTCAATCTTCCATACTCCCGCAAATTAACTATTTCAGGGCCGGGCGATGCGCGCCTGGTAGTAGCGTACATTACCAATAATGTTTCGTTGGATATGCCCGGAGTGCAAGGACGGGGCCACGCCATGCTGGTGCTGGAAGAAGATTACCTGGAACTTCGAAACTACCTGGGCACCGATGTGCATGGGGTTTTGGGATATGAACTATTTAGCCGGTTTATCATTCAGGTTGACTATGAACGCAAGTTGCTTACGCTAATGTTGCCGCATCGGTTTAAAGAAAAAAGAAAGTATCATTGGATACCCGCACAAATACAAGACACCAAACCATACATAACAACCAACCTGCAATTGAATGATACCACCTCGTTAAGCGCCAAATTACTGGTAGATAGTGGTGCCAGTCATGGTTTGTTTTTGGAAACAACCTCTAGTGAAAAAATTAAAGTTCCCCCAAAACATGTAAGGAACACACTTGGAAGAGGGTTAGGTGGCGAAATTACCGGTGAGATCGGAAAAATCAAGTCGATTAACCTGGGCAACTTTGTACTACCCGATGTGGTTACAAACTTTCCTGATCCTGAAACTTACAGAGATACACTGAAAGCAAGTCGTGGTGTTTTCCGGAATGGTTCGTTGGGTGGTGAAATTCTCAGTCGCTTTACGGTTATCTATGATTTCCCTGGCGAAAAGATTTATCTGAAGAAAAACTCTGCGTTCAAGAAGAAATTTTATTTCAGCCTTAGTGGCCTTACTATAAAAGCAAAAGGATCGCGATTAAAGAACTTTGAGATTACCGGCCTGCGCGAAAATTCTGAGGCGCAGAAAGCCGGTATTCAGGTGGGCGATCAGATTATCAGTATTAATGGAATTTTGGCCAGCGACCTAAACCTCAACATCGTTAATGCCTTTCTCAATTCAAAACCGGGCAGGCGCGTGGTCTTACAAATTGGACGAGGAACAGAAAAGTTTAAAAAGGAATTTCGTTTGGTTGATCCGCTCTGATCAATCCTGAAACCGCACCATGCGCATAAACTGCCCCCTGCGTTTACGGTACGCTTGCTGTAAGTATTGTTGAGTACGTTTAAACTTCAACGAGTTCATGAATGCGGTGTAGAGCACTTCGCCTGTTATAGCATGCTTTAGCACATAATTCATAACCCCAACATTTATTGTATCAATGTAGTTGGAGTTTTTAAGAACGGTTACCGGAATGTCTTTTGTTTTGCGATGTTCCTGCAATGCCTGAACAATCAGCCGCAAGCCGGTTGATCCGAGGTTATCATCCAATAAAATGAAGTTGGGACGAAATTTTGAAAGCCTGTTCAAAATGCTGGTTAAATCAAAAGCTGTTTCTATGGTAACCTGGTGGTTTTGAATCTGCCCCAATCCCGCCTCTGTACGGCTAAGATCAATCGGGTTGTTTCCAACCAGCAGCACATTAAGTTGTTCTTTGGATTTCGTATTACTCATAACCAACCATTGTTTCCATTATAAACGGCTCCGCAGTCGCGATCGGCCGCCTTTCCCGTGTTCTTTAACGGATGTCCTTTAGAATAGACACAGATTTTAAAATAAAGTTTAAACAACACCAAAAAACTCTTAACTGTTACGATCTGTTAGCCGGATGCGAAGAATTTCATCCCCTTAAATCAAACAGGGTTGTCCGGTTTAGAGACGGATGTAAATTCGGGTTCGCGTAGTTTGGTAAACGACCCGGCCCCGGAATAATATTTCTGTTTTTTACAGTTTTTTTGCTTTACAACTGCAACAAGTTCGTAATGCGCAAAAACATCCAGATAAAAAACGCATTGAAGCATGTGGCTGCTAAAAAGAACCCAATGGTATGCCCATATTCCGCAGCTTCTGGTGTGCGTAAATTTTTATAAACCCCATACAGGAAAAACAACGCAACCGGGCTAAACGCAACTATAAAGACTATGCCATAGTAATCTGAAAAATAGAAATGAAAATAAAGCAGGTATGCAATTGTAGCCATTAAAAAAGTGATGAGCACAAAAAGATGCCCCCGCAACCCGCGCTTTAGGTGTGTTTCCATACTTGAGCAAATAGCCACAAACATTAACGCGCACAGGGCTGCCGGTATTAGTACTTTCGCTTTAAGCAAACCGGCTAAAGGATAATTATTGATGCCCGCATAACACATCATAAATGCAAGTGCGCCCTGAAATAACGCACGTGCAACCCAACCCACTATCGGATATTCTCTTAACCACACGCCCCGGTAGCTGTATGCTATTGCTGCCAACCCGTAAATCAAAATCAGTAGCGCAAACCACATGTTAAAAAATAACCACCCAAGTGCAAGGGCAACGGCATGCAGCAATACTGAAATAAAATAGAGGGCGGGCGGATTCTTTAATGCACCCCCCGCATTCTTGTATTGATCAAAATACCTGTTATAACCATGGCTTGCGGGGTAAAGCAACAGGTGGATAATTACAAACGACCACAACAACTGCCGTTCGGTAAAGTTGGGTGAAATGACTAACGCAAACAGGTAAACCGGCATTAAAAAATAAGCATGCAGAAAGCGCAGGTGCAGAAAAACAGATACCATAATTTTCATTTCAAATGGAAGATACTGCTCTTCTAAGTTAACCCATCCCGTTCAATTGTAAGGATTATTTTTTACCCCGTTACATCCACGGTATGAACTGGCACAATTTTTATTAATTTGGTGATTAAATTCATTAACCCGCACATTATGAAAACCCGATTCCCGTATGCCATTCTAATTATTCTGATTGCTGGTGCCTGTAGCTCCGGCATGTTAGGGAAAAA
>LNFR01000091.1 GCA_001567185.1 Bacteroidetes bacterium OLB12 | reverse complement strand
TGTCGAAAGAAATCAAAAGCCATCACTACGCATTCGCGATTGCGCGCAGGAGCTAGGTGTAAGCGAAGCGGAATTGTTGGCCACTACCGTGGGTGATTATACCATTAAGCTGGAGGGTGACTGGACAAAACTGGTTGAACGATTGCCCGACCTGGGTAGGGTAATGTCGCTTACGCGAAACGAGGGATGCGTACTGGAACACAAGGGCCCGTTTCAGAAAGTTGAAATTATGGGGCCGCCTGCACACCGCATGGCAACCGTTATTGGCCCAATTGAAACTCGCGTATTTTTGCGGCCTGGAAATTTGGTTTTGCTGTTCGCCAGCAAACTCCACATGGGTTACAGCAAAGCATTCAGATTTTTGATGAAGCCGGTAATGCTGTAACTAAAATATTTTTGCAGGCAGCGGGCCCGGGTAACAAAGCTGGTAGCAACCAGGAAGCATTTGATAAACTGGTGAGCGATTATACCGCTGCAGATCAGTCTTCAGAAATAGCGGTAACGGCTGTTAGAGAAATTCCTACCAAGGCAATTGACCAGGTAGATAAAGCTGCTTTGCTTTCCGAATGGGAAAACATGAAGGATACACACGATTTTTTTGGAATGTTGCGTAAGCACCAGGTAAACAGGTTGGATGCAGTAGTATTGTCGGAGGGCCGGTTTTCAGAGCGTATTCAAAAAACCGCATTGAAGGATTTATTAGAGACAGCAGCGAAAGAGCATTTACCCATTATGGTGTTTGCCGGAAGCCGCGGTAACATTCAAATTCACCAGGGTAAAATTCAAACTATACGGGTAATGGATAACTGGTTAAATATTCTCGATCCGGATTTTAATATGCACTTGCGCGAAGACCTGATTGATACAGCCTGGATTGTGAAGAAACCAACAACCGATGGGGTAGTAACCGCTATAGAAGTTTTCGATAAGAATAAGGAAATGATTGTGCAGTTCTTTGGCTTACGCAAACCGGGTATTCCGGAATTAGAGAAGTGGCGTACACTGGTAGATAGCTTGCCGCGCCAATAACCCGGTGCAAACAAGAAGGTTCTCAAAAAGTTGAAATATGAGGGTGCGTCATTCCGGCCTTGTGCCGGAATCCCTTTCAGTACCACAGAATTGAGATCGCGGAATGACAGCGCAACTTTTGAGAACCTCATTCTTTTTCATGTGATTTGATTTATCGGGTTAACCTGTTACTTTCAACGTCATGACGCTAACCCCAAACCGTTACCTTTCCCTCGATGTTTTTCGGGGAATGGACGTTGCCCTCATGATTGTAGTTAACTCATTGGGCAGTACCAACACGTACTCACCCTTGCTGCATGCCGATTGGCACGGCTTCACGCTTACCGATCTGGTGTTTCCTACCTTTTTATTTGTGGTGGGTAATGCCATGAGCTTTAGCCAGGAAAAATATGAGGCAGCCGGAGAAGGTTCTTTCTTAACCAAGGTACTTAAACGTACCCTGATCATTTTTTTATTGGGCTACCTGATGTACTGGTTCCCTTTTGTAACGCAAAGTGAAACGGGCGAGTGGGTATTTAAACCTTTTGAAACCACCCGTGTATTTGGTGTATTGCAGCGCATTGCCTTGTGCTATGGTATTGCATCTTTGGTTATTCATTATTTCAAAATAAAAGGGGCCTTGCTATTTAGTGTGCTGGCACTTATTCTTTACCGGGTTATTCTGTTTGAGTTTGGCGATCTTACCATGGAAGGGAATGCAGGTACCAAACTGGATTTATGGTTATTGGGTCCTAACCATCTATACCATGGCGAAGGGGTGCCCTTCGATCCGGAAGGATTGCTGAGTACATTACCAGCTACCGTAAATGTAATTGCAGGTTATGTAGCTGGATTGTTTCTACAAAGAAATGGAAAGAACTACGAGACCCTTGCCAAGCTGCTCATGGTAGGTGCAGTGCTATTGGTAATGGCTGCATGGTGGGGGCTTATGTTTCCAATCAATAAAAAATTATGGACCAGTACGTATGTGTTGCATACCGTGGGTATCGACCTGATGGTACTGGCCATCCTTGTATTTATAATCGAGATTGCTAAACTGAATAAGTGGACTTATTTCTTCGAGGTTTTTGGTAAGAACACATTGTTTATCTACCTGCTATCTGAAGTGTTTGTGATTATGATGTGGACCCTTCGCGTGGGGGATACCAGTTTATACAATTGGATTTATGAGAATGTCTTTCAATCGTGGGCGGGTGATTATAACGGCTCGGTGTTATTTGCCCTTTGGGTAATGCTTACCTGCTGGGGGGTAGGCTATTGGATGGATAAGAAAAAAAATTTATGTGAAAGTTTGATAAGTAAATCCTGGCAATTAAAATTCAGGATCTAACCCGAATTTTTCCTGAAGTTTTTTAAGGGATGGATTTTTCTGAACCAGGGCTTCAAATTTTTCCTTGTTTGTATATGCCACCCGTTTTGTTTCAAATTGGGTAAAATGATAATCCAGTTGAATCAGGTCGTTGTTCAGGTTATCGCGCAAATAGGTAAGCAGATCTGACTTAATCGTATGCAACAGGGGTTCTTCAACCGGGTTGGTAAGCGTAAGGCTTATTACATTGTTACTAAACGTGAATGCTTGCTTTAACAAATGGTATTCTGCCACCTGGGTTTTCCTCAGCTCTGCAAATTCGTTCCACACCCGAATCAGTTCTGATTCTTTTACTGGCTTGTTTTCTTTTTCAGGTGCCACAACCGGTTTTACTGTTTCTTCTTTTACTTTTCCCTTAAGAAGATTACTGAGATTAATGGTTGTGCGCGGCTTATTGCGCTCGTCAGCGGTTTTGGCTATTGGTTCTTTTACAACCTTGGCAACCAGGTTAACCGTTTCAATCGCTTCCGCGGAAGCAGGTGCCGCATTGGATTCAACAGCAGGGGTATTCGTTACGGGTTCATTTTTTTTTAATCCCTCCTGAACGGGAGCGGTACCGTTTGCTTTCAGTACGGAATTAACATGGGCCATTTTCATTAGCGCCAGTTCAACCAGTAAGCGTTGATTTTTGCTGCCCTTGTAGTTTAAGTCGCACTGGTTGGCAATATTTAACCACGAAAGCAGCAGCGAGGGTGTAGCGGTTGCAGCTTGTTCCAGATATTTTTTACGGGTGCTTTCGGGCACATCCATCAAATCAACGGTGCGTGCATCCTGGGCTACCAGTAAATTGCGAAGGTGTTCGCTTAGGCCAACAATAAAATTATGACCATCAAATCCTTTTTTCAGAATTTCATCGAGCAACAGCAATGGTTGTGCGTGGTTTTCTGAAAGCATTCCATCCACCACTTTAAAGTAATAATCGTGGTCGAGAATGTGCAGGTTATTGAGCACATTCTTAAAGGTTACCTCGTTACCCGAAGAAAATGTAACCATCAGGTCGAAAATGGAAAGGGCATCGCGCAAAGCACCATCGGCCTTTTGGGCAATCAGGTGAAGCGCTTCTTCTTCCACTTTTATTTTTTCACGATCGGCTACTTTCTTTAGCTGCCGCGAAATGTCTGAAACCTGAATGCGGTTAAAGTCAAAAATCTGGCACCGCGAAAGAATGGTGGGAATTACCTTGTGCTTTTCGGTTGTAGCCAGAATAAAAATGGCATAAGGTGGTGGCTCCTCCAGGGTCTTTAAAAAAGCATTGAATGCCTGCGTGGTGAGCATGTGCACCTCGTCAATAATATACACTTTAAATTTGCCGAACTGTGGTGGGTAGCGCACCTGTTCTGTAAGGTTGCGGATATCATCAACTCCGTTATTGGAGGCCGCATCCAGTTCAAAAATATTAAGCGAATTAACTTCGGCCCGTTCTTCAAAGCCGTTGATCATGCGGGCTACAATGCGGGCACAGGTGGTTTTACCAACTCCGCGCGGGCCGCAGAACAACAAGGCTTGCGCCAGTTTGTTATTATCAATGGCATTTTTGAGGGTAGTGGTAATATGCTCCTGGCCCACCACTTCTTCAAAACCAAGCGGGCGATACTTCCGGGCCGATACCACAAAATTTTCCATCGGGTGCAAGATAGTGCAATTTGAAAATTGAGCAATTTGAAATTTAAAAATCAAATTGTTTCGTAAAGACGTTATACGCCTGATAGTAGTTTACGAGCGTATTATTATCCTGCCATTCAAGTATTTACAATTTCTCCATCAAAATGGCCAAAAAAGTTTTAACGGCATCTACATAATTCCCCACCCGAATATTTTCGTTTTCGGCATGTTGATTATTATCGGCATTTACCGTGGGTACACTTACAGCCGGAATGTTTAATGTGGTAACAAATGGTGAAATGGGAATGGAGCCACCCATCATGCGTATTTTGATCGGTTCTTTCCCGAAAGCCCTTACCATTGCTTTGGTAAGCCAAAATGCCCGGTTCGGAGGTAAAAGAAGTTTGAAATGCCGCATATGAAAAATGCGATTGGAAGGAAATAATTTTTCGTGTTGCATACGCTCGTCTTCCGTAGGCTCGCGATCAATTACATAATAGCCCTGATCCTGGATATGTTTTTTTACCAGCCCCACCAGCCGGTCCGGGTCGCTGCCAGGTACTAACCGGATATCTATTTCGGCAGTAGCCGTAGCCGGAATGAGTGTGCGGGCTTCTTTGCCAACAAACAAGGCATCCAGGCCGCGGATGTTGAGGGTTGGATATTGCAACGACTCCTGAAAATTGTTGCCAATGTTATCGGCTTTGGCAATGCCTAAAAATTTTCTGATCTCAGTTTCATTATCTGGTACTTGCTTCAGAATAGCCTTCTCTTCGTCTGATAAAATTATTCCATCGTAATAGGTTGGAATAGTAACCCGCCCGTGGTCATCTTTCATTGATGCCAGTAATTGCGCCAGCCGCATGGCGGGGTTGGGTGTGTAGTTTCCATAGTTGCCACTGTGCACCGGCACACGCGGACCAAACGTGGTAAGGGTAATTTCACAAATACCGCGCGCACCAAAACTTAAGGTGGGTTGGTTGCTTACGTGGCGGGGCCCGTCATAAATAATCAGCATGTCGGCTGATAATTCGTTTTTATATTTTACAACAGCCGAAGGCAGATGGGGTGATCCCAACTCTTCTTCAAAGTCCATAATTACTTTCAGATTGTAATTGGGTTGCACGTTCAATCCGTGGGCGGCATCCAGCGCGGCCAGAAAAGCCATGGCTGGCCCTTTGGCATCAGAAGTAGAGCGGGCAAAAATTCGCCAGTCGGGATCAAAGCCTTCGTACAATCGCTCATAGGGAATGATATTCCATTTGTTGGTTGATGCCTCTTTTCTTTCAATGACAGGTATCCACGGGCTTTCCTGTTGCCATTGTGTGGCATCAACCGGTTGGCCATCAATTTGTATGTATATAAGCACCGTTTTTTTTGCCTGCTTCACTTTGCGTTCGGCCAACAGAAGCGGTACAGTGGGGGTGATTAATCGTTGTGTGGTGAAGCCGCGCTTTGCAAATGCCTGTTCGCACCAACGTACATTCTTTTCAATGTCCTGTGGAAAGTGAGCATCATTTGGTAAGCTCAACAATTCAGAAAACTCACGAAACGATTGCCGGGCATACTCAGCAGCTACTTTGTTTAAGTCTGTATTTTTTTTTGGGAGAAAGCCAGTGTACTGATCAAAAGCAGGCAATGGGTTAGTGTACTTTTCATAGTGAACAGGAGCGGGTTTTTTCAATTAGTTCTGAAATAGATCGGGATATTTTCGGATAAAGTAAACGGGTGTGCAGCTCCAGGCATGGCAATAACTGTTTACCGGATAGAATTTATAAGGCGAAAGTTTTTTCGTTGGAAGGATCATATACTTCCCAAAAGGTATCGGCCCCTTTATTTACCATTCCGCCCCAGTAGTCGGAAACAAGTTGTTTGGCTTCGGTCTTTAATCCACTTTGAAGCAATGCTTCAATAAAATAGTGATAGAGATAAGGTGCACCTGGCTTTACTACGTCAGGCAAAGTCATTACTTGTTTTAATGCCTTTTGCCCTTCGGCTTGTGTAGCTACACCACTTAATACCATCCAGGCCTGCGAGGCATAAGACACCTGCCTTTCGGCTCCGCTTACAAACACTCCGGCTTTTTTATCATAGAGGTTCTTTCGGGCTGCGGCTGTAAATTTTTTAATGAGGCCAGGTACGTGTTCAAGTTCATTTTCTTTACCCAGCATTTTTGCCAATTCATAGGTTTGCTTCAACGAATAAATAATGATGCCGTGAATAGCAGCCTGCCGATCCAGTTTATCATTCCAATCTACAAACAGCCACCACCGGTCTTTGATGGCCTGGGTATGATCAAAAATTCCTTCGGGAGTTAAATAGGTAGTGGCATTTTCAATTTGCTTTTTTGCCAGGGGCCACAGATCAAGCGCAGTTTCTTTATCGTGGGTTGCCACCAGGTAATCTTTTAAAGAAACATTATAGAGTAAGGAATAGTCGAACAGGAAAGGAGCCCCTTCCTGCGCATGGGGTTCGGGTGTTTCAAACACATTTGAAAATAGAAAGCCGTTTTTATTACTAAGGCCGGCCAGCAGGTAAAGACATCGCCTGGTTAATTCATGATTTTTAAATGAATAAGTATTTGCTAAAGCTTCCAGGTATAAATCTCCGATCCACAAACGTTGGTCGCGCTTGGGCCCGTCTTCATAAACAGTTTGCATACATTCTTTCAACGTGGCCAACCCAATCCGATCTATTTCCCGAATCAGGTTGCTGGTGCCTTCCTTAAGCGGAGCAGGTTGCGTAATGGCAGAGGTTGTTGCTTTGCATGACATGCCGGTTATTGCAAAATCAAAGAAGGGTGAACTACCCAGTAGTTCAAGCTTTACATACCGGAATGCCAGTCGTCTGCTTATCGTAAGAGTAGCGGGCAATTCGGTAATTGTTACAATTTCATCCTGAAGCCATGCGCGACTCAATGTTCCCGGGTAAGGATCGAATGGCGTTACCAGTTCAGAAGGTACTTCGCCAAAGGTTAATTTAAGGCGCAGGGGCGCATCTGATGTTCCCTGAATAGGTTTTAAGGTAAGGCTATAATATCCGGTAAGATGTTCACCAAAATCCACCACCACACCCGATTGTGCCTTGAAAGATTTTTTATACAGTTCGGCTACCGGGCTTTTTGGCTTAACCGCCCACCCCTGAAAGGCGCGGCTATCTTCTTCAATAGTAACCAAACCCACCGGTTGTTTAATGGTTTCAAACAGGGAGGGCTTATTGGCCTCCGCTTTGCGAAGCCACGATGCACGCTGTGTACTGTAGAAATCCTGACTTTGGATGTTGAGTGCCATCCCCGCTAACAGGGAAAAGGTGAGGAAGTATTTCATATCGGGTATTTGTTTTAAAGATAAGCAGTTTGTGGAAACATCATGAATCCATTTATTGATTCCGTATTTTTGTGCAGGCATGCATGTACCCAGATACTCTATTATTATTCCGGTTTACAATCGTCCGCACGAAGTGGAGGAATTGTTAAGTAGCCTTACACAACAAACCTATAAAAATTTTGAGGTATTGTTGATTGAAGATGGTTCTGAACGCACCAGCCGCGAAGTGTATGAACGGTATGCTTCGGTACTTTCAATCACCTACTTCTTTAAGCCCAACAGCGGCCCGGGCCCAAGTCGTAATTTTGGTTTTGAACGGGCACGAGGCGAATACCTGGTGGTGTTTGACAGCGATTGTGTAATTCCGGAAACATATTTTGAATCGGTTGAAAAATTCATGCACTCGCAACCGGTAGATGCATGGGGTGGGCCCGATCGGGGCCGAGCTGATTTTACTCCCTTGCAGCAAGCGATGGCTTACACGATGGCATCCATTTTTACTACCGGTGGCATTCGCGGGGGTAGAGAAAAAGGATTTCAGCCACGTAGTTTTAATATGGGCATCAGCCGTGCGGTGTTTACCAGCACAAAGGGTTTTGTATTCGATCGGTTTGCAGAAGACATTGAACTGAGCATTCGCATGCGCAAGCAAGGATTTCAGGTTGCGTTGATACCGGATGCATTTGTCTATCACAAGCGCAGAGCAACACTAAAAGATTTTTTTAGGCAGGTATCAAACTTTGGGAAGGGGCGGGTATTGGTGGGGAGAGCACATCCTGGCGAAATCAAACTTACACATTGGTTCCCGGCTGTTTTCTTGTTGGGGATGTGTGCCTGGCCACTATTAATTTTGAGTTTCCCGAAGGTGGGTTTAGGTTTATTGTTGATCTACCTCGTGTATTTTTGCTGATTGGAGTACATGCATTTACTACAGTAAAATCAATCGCAGTAGGGATGCTTAGCATTCCTGCTGCCTTTGTTCAACTAACGGGTTATGGTATTGGATTTTTGAAGGAGATGTTCAACCGCTGAGTGCATCAATTGCATAAATCAGTTTTTTGTTCAATCTTTAATAAACCAAAAGCCCTGTCCTATGAAATGGCCAATCGGATTTTATCGAATGGTTGATGTACTATTCCAACACCCCCTCTTAACTTTAAAAAGGAAAATCAGTAAGAATGATGCATGGTACCTGGTATTACTTTCGTTTGCTTTCCTGTCATTTACCGATCCTGAACCTAAAGGCGAGTACCTTCAGAAAGGACATTACATCGTAGTAGCGGCCTATCGTCTTGGGCAGGAAAAATACATGGAGAATTATGTAAGCCAGCTTAATAGTTCCGGCCATCATTCTAAATTTGGTTACGATGCGGGCCGTAAGTTTTATTACATCTACCTGGATTATTTTACCGACTTTGATGAGTCGATTGCAGAAATGCTGAAAGCCCGCAAAGAAGGTGGCTTTGATCGGGCCTGGGTACGCGTAATGAAAGAAGGCTATGGCCAACCAACCACTACAACTACAGAAACAAAAGTTAATCCTGAACCGAACACCAGCGCATTGGTAATACACGAGCCCAAGCCGGTAACGGAAGAACCAATTAAGAAAGAAGAACCGGTTGCAGAAGAGAAACAACCCGAACCTGAAAAACCAAAGGAAGAAAAGCCAACCGGAACCCCTCCACTAAAAAATGCAAACGTGTTGTTCTATTTGTATAATCCAACCAACAGCCAGCCCATAGAAGGCGAGGTTGAATTAGTGGATAGTGACGTTTCCCGCCTGATAAAAAAAGTTAAGGCGCATGAAGTTATACCTATGGTTGATCCAAAAAATAAAACCGGAAAGGTTACCCTTATCGGTTCATCATTTGGTTTCCGTAAAGTACAATACGATTTTAACCTGAATACAATCAAACCCGATAGCCTGCCCGAACACATAGAGTGGAAAGATGACAAGTACATTATTCATTTTGACCTGGCCCGCTTGCACCGGGGCGATATTGAAACGCTCTACAATGTTTACTTCTTTAATGATGCGGCCGTCATGTTACCGGAATCAAAGTATGAATTGAATAAGTTGCTGGACTTTATGAACTCAAACGAACGATACAAAATTACTTTGCATGGACATACCAATGGAAATGCACGGGGTAAGATTATTACTGTGGGGCCATCAAAAAATTTCTTTGAGTTAACAAATGATGTAGTGAACGGATCAAGGTTCGGCAAAAGAGCTTTCGGAAGCACGAGCCAGGTAATAAAGGATTGGTTAATAGCCAACGGTATTTCGGGCGACCGGATGACTATTAAGGCATGGGGCGGTAGCCGGATGTTGCACGACAAAAACAGCAACAATGCACGCAGAAATGTGCGGGTAGAAGTGGAAGTGATAGAGGATTAAGTATGTTAACGAAATACTTGTGCACCCACCGGCTTTCTGTCCTGGTGTAAAATATGCCTTCGCAAAATTTTGATGCCCTTGCGGATAATTTGCGCTTAACAATTTGGTAATGTCCTCCCTTTTTGGAAATTTTCGCGGCCTTTACAACATCCTATGAAGCGTATTATTCGAAGTTTCTCCTTAATCATCAACTACAAAACATTTATTATTACAGCCCTGGCGGTTATTTCAACCTACACCTGTTTTCATTATGGTTTGATTGCCAAATTTCCGGATATGCTGGTGGGTGTGGCCATTGTGTTTCCGGTGGTGTTTTCAATCGGATCGGCTTATACCCGGAGAGAAACAGCCTTACAACGCCTGGCAGATTTTAAAGGACATGCAGTAGCCATTTATTATGCCACGCGCGATTGGCCACCCATTAAGGAAAAAGCATTACCCAACCGCAGCAAGCAAATCATTTTTGAAATGATGAAACTGATGCGCGACATGTTTAAAACCAACCATAGCCCGGAGTGGAAGCAAAATGAGTTGATGATGTACAAACTGTTTTCGCAATTGTCGGAATTTACCAATGAATTGAGAAAGTATGAGGTACAAAGCAGTGAGATTTCGAGAATAAACCAGTACATCAGCAAAATGATTATTGCGTTCGATAATATGAAGATCATTCATAATTACCGGACACCGGTAACCCTGCGCACCTATAGCAAAGTATTTATTTATGTATTTCCCATTATTTATGGCCCTTACTTTGCCAGTACCGTAGGCGATTATGCCGACTCGCTGGAATACGTGATGCCAGTGTTATACAGCTTTATTTTGGTGAGTTTGGATAATATTCAGGATCACCTCGAAAATCCATTTGATGATGTTGGCGAAGATGACATAACCATCGATGCGGAAGAAACAACGCAGCTTTTGAACTAGCATATCCGTGCCAGCACGGATTTTATAATCATTCCTGTTTTGGGTACAATAGGTAGCGCTAAATTGACTAAATTTTGTGCACTATATTAAACACCCTATGCGTTCGTTAATCATTCTACTAGCCCTTGTGGTTACCAGTCAGTTGGTAAACGCACAGGCTGAAGAAATGTGGTTTGCTTTTCCGGTTGTTTCAATCGAAAGCAAAGGCACCAACAAATACCTGGTAACTATTAACTATGGCTCAGAAGTTGGGCTGAAGAAAGACGGCAATGGCGAAGTGTGGGCTATCCTGCAACAACAGCGCAAAGGAGAGGCTCATTACCTTAACAACATAACTTTTCAGGAAGTGGCCACCGGAAAGGCTACCGCCCTGCTCGAAACAAAAGAGCCTATTTATAAAGGCGATCTGGTATTTGCTCAAATTCCGGTTAACCTGAAATTCAAAAGCATATACTTCTACCTGGCTTCTTACGGAATATTTTTAACCGATGACACAGGTAAGCCTTACTACACGATTGAAGAGATTCTGAAATCAGATGGATATCGGTTGCGCACAGAAAAATTTATACAAATGCAAATGGCTTTAAATGAAGCCGGGCAGAAACTGAAGGAAACCAACTATGCTGGTCGGGTAAAGGATGGCCCACAGAAGGGAAAGCTGTTGTACGAGGTATTGGAAAAAGCGGATACCCTCGCTGTTTGGAGCTACCTGTACCATGCCGCATTAACTTACACACAACATGCAGGGCTAATGACACCGTGGGTTAAAAGTTATAGCGACTATGCCCTGGAGGGTGATTGGATTACAGCTACGGAACTGCGCACGTTGTTCGTGGGTGCCACTACTGAAAAAATGGAAACCCACTATACCCACTACCAACGAAAAATTACCAGTGAAATGGTAAGTGATTGGTATGCCGATGCACAGGATTTGCGCAAAGCAGGGAAATTTGATGAGGCAAAAAAAATCTTAGACGCCTGTATTTTTTTGGGAGCAAAGCTGAACGATCCGTACAACGAAGCATTATATCATTACGAGGTAGCGTTGATCGCGGAAGCACAAAAGCAATTTGCCGAAAGCATTCGCTGGTATGAAAAAGCCGCTGAAAAATTTAAGGTAGCCAAAAGCGATTATGGCGAGGGCTTTGCCCGGCACTATGTGGCGTTGGCATACCTGGAAACAGGTCAGCCGGCAAAAGCTGAGGAAAACTTTTTGATGGCGAAAGACTTGCGCACCAAAGTTTTTTCGACTGAACGTGAGTCAAAATCATACCAGAATGAACTGATCACAACATTGAATGAATTAGCCAGGCTGGAGCGCAATAGAAAAAAATTTTACGAAAGCGATTGCCTGGTACGATCAGGCGCTGGGAATTGTGCGCTCGGTTGACAATGCAGCTTTAGAGGCTGATGTACTGTGGAGCATGGGGTATATGTATTCTGATGAGATGGACAAACCTACAGATGGAGTAGCAAATTACGAACGGGCTTTCAGGATTTACACCGCCTTGCGCGATACGGCCAGTATGATTGATCTGAAACGAAACATGGCCATTAACTACAATAAGATTAAAGAAGTAAACAAAGCGAAAACCGCAATTGCCGAAGCGGTAACCTACGGCCGTGCATGGAATAAGCCACAAAAACTGGCCTATGCATTAGATTATGAAGGCCTGCTTCATTTCAACCTGGGCGAATTTTCAAAATCGATTGTGAGCTATACCGAGTCTGAAAAAATTTATGCGAGGCTAAGAGACACCGCGCGATTGATAACCACCAAACGAAACATTTATAAAAGTTACCGCGACAGTAAGAATACCAAAGCAGCAGTAGCGAAGATTAAGGAAGTGTTTCCGCTGATAAAAACGGATGATAACGCCCAGCTTTCAGATGCCTGGTGGGATCTGGCTTACATCCATGGAAAGGATTATGTAAACGATCCGCGCAAGGCCATTGAGTATTATGGTGAAGCTGTAAAAATCTACAAGATAAATGGAGATACAACCAACCTGGCTACAGTCTATAATAATATCGCCTATCAGTACCGCGATTTAAGAGACTCGGTAAATGCTTACAAAAACCATCAGCTTGCGCTGACGATTACAAACGTAAAACACCGGGCCGATGAACAGGCCGATACGCATGACCGGTGGGCAGTAACCTGCAAACACTTTGGTAACATATCCCAATCATTGTTTCATTACCGCGAATCGGCCCGGCTATTTAAAATGGCGGGCAACGAACACAAAAGCGCCCAACTGCTGCTCAATGTGGGAAAAGCGTACGCCTCATTAAAGAACTATTCAAAGGCGAACGAATCATTTCTTGAAGCAGTGGCTGTTTTTAAAAAGTTAGGAGATAAGGGGCAGGAAGCGGAATCGCATTGGGAATATGCCTATAACCAGGGCACCTATCTGTTTAATTATAATGAGGCCATTGTGCGCTACCGTACTGCGTACGGTTTGTATATGGAGGCAGCAGATTCTGTAAATGCTTCGGTGATGCTTTCAAATATCGGTCAGAATTACTGGAGCAAGTTAGACTTTGAAAAAGCCATTGAATCGCACCAGGCTGCGATTGCGCTGGCCAGGAAATGCCGTAACCTTACACAAGTGGCCAGTTCGTGGTCTAAACTGGCTACGTTATTTACCGAAACCAATAACCCGGTTGCTGCCAAGGAAGCTTTAAACAGTACAGTGGAAGCGTTGCAACAACTTAACGACTCCACCAAGTTATCAACGGCTTATCAGGACCTGGCTGCCAGCTATGTTAAAACGAAAGAATTTAATACAGCTTTTGATTATTATAATAAAGCCATTGGTATTCTTAAAAAGAACAACGACACTATAAACTGGGCGCTGGCAATTTCAAATCTTGCCAATGGTTATCAATCCAAAACAGATTTTAAGCAAGCGGAGAAATTATACTTAGATGTACTGGCGCTGCAACGAAAGGTCAAAGACAAACCGAATCTGATTTACACGTTAGCCAACCTAGGCACCCTGGCGCAAGCGGGTGATAATAACTATAAAAAAGCAGGTACATATTTCGATGAAGCGGTAAAACTGGCTACCGAGATAAAGGATGATAACATCCTTGCATTTTGTTACCTGCGGTTAAAAGGCCTGAACCGGGCGCAAGGCAAGTTTGTGGTGGCCGAAGATTATATTAAAAAGGCACTGGATATTTATGTAAAGGCAAACCGCAATAAAGATGCTGCCTATACATTGGTTGAAATGGGTAACGATGCCTCTTATGTGTATGGTGACAATGTAAAAGCAGTAAAGTTGCTGGATCAGGCGCAACTGATTTCAGATACATTAAACGATATTACCCTAAAAGCATATTTACTGGAAGTGCGTAGCATGTTATGGCCGAGGCGGGTGAGTTTCAAAAAGCGCTGGAACTTGGCCACCAGAGTTTTGAATTGTATCGCAGCATAAATAATGAATGGGGTTTGGCCGGTGCCTACATTGATTTGGGTAACATTTACAAACAACTGAGCGAATACGATAAGTCGTTGCGCTATCAAATGGCCAGCGATAGTTTATATCAAAAGGTTAATTCAGAATACAATCGCCTGGCACCATTAGCCAACATCGGTACTGTTTACACGGCACAAGGTGATTATAAGAAGGGCTTAGAGTATTACCAGAAGTCGTACGAGATAATGAAGAAGGCGGGCGACTACAACGAAAACTTTGGTATTATCCACAGCCTGATTGGTGAATCATATTTTTACCTGAATGATTTTGTTCAAGCAGATAAATGGTTGCGCGATGCATTAACCGTTTTTGATAAAGTAGGTGCTCCACGCCCTAAAACCGAGGCACTGAGCATGATAGGCCGCTTAAAAATTGAAGAGAAGAAATTTGCTGAAGCAGCGCGCTTTTTGAATGAAGGAGCTAAGGCAGCAAAAGAAAAATCACTTAAAGTGGATTACCTGGCAAACATCAATTTGTTAGGGCAACTGGAGGTGTTGCAAAAAAACTACAGCAAAGCCCGCCCTCTCCTGGAAGAGACCATTAAAACCTCGCGCGAGATGAACAAATACAATACGCTGTGGGAAAGTTTGTATTGGTTGGGCATTCTCTACAAAGAGAATAAGCAATTACCCCAAAGCCGCGATTACCTGAAGGAGTCGGTAGCGGTGATTGAAAAGATCCGGAACAAGGTTACAGGAGGTGAGGAGGCACGTAAATTATTTTCCTCCGATAAAAATATTCTGAAAGTTTATGAGGCCCTGGTGGATGTGCTACTGCAATTGGGAGAAACCGAACTGGCTATGAGTTACCTCCAGAAGAACAACGAAGACAACCTGAAAGCCAAGTTTAAGAATCTTGATGTAAAATTTGAAGACAGTAACAAGAGCAAGATTGTAGAGCAGGAGCGAAATATGAAAGCGAGGCTGGATGGTATTGAATTACAGATAGCCAATGAAAAGGCGTTGCCCAGCGATCAGCAAAACAAAGAACGCATTAAGAACCTGGAAGGAACCAAAACCATTGCAGAAGGCGATTACCTCAAGTTTGTAAACCAGCAGGTAAATGTGCGGCCCGAGCTTACGAAGTACTTCAATAATAGTGTGCAACCGGTGGAGTTCAGGCGCGAGAAGAAAAACATTCCGGAAGACATGGCCTTGCTTTCGTACCTGCCGGGCGAAAATCAACTTTATATTTTTATTGCCACACGCGATACCGTTATTGCTAAAATTGTAAACGTAGGACGCGAGCAATTGGGCCGGAATGTAAGTGCCATGCTGAATGTAACCCGTAACCAGATGGGCACTTTTACTAAACTGGACCTTACGCACGAGGCCCGGTACCGACACGAGTTAGTCTATGACCTGAAGCAGAAAGACAAAGCCATGGTGCCTTTTGAAGAAATGTACCAGTATTTAATTGCTCCGGCCGCATCCGAAATTGCTGATAAAAAACGGTTAGGAATTATTGCTACCGGAGTGTTGAATTACATTCCGTTTCAGATGTTGGGCAAAACGTTAGCAAATGGGGAATTTAATTTGCTGGCCAATCAGTTTGCTGTTTTCTATGTAAGTTCAGTAAATATTTTGCGGTTGGCCGATGCTGAACGAAATATGAAAATCATTGCCTTTGGAAATCCGGATAAAACGTTGCCGAGTACCGAACGTGAAGTAGCCGAGATAAAGAAATTGTATCCTTCTTCCTCGGTGTTTTTGCGCGAGCAGGCTACTGAAGATAGAGTAAAGACAGCCGGGGAAGATTTTACGGTTATGCACTTTGCTACGCACGGCAATTTAGATTATGAAGATTTTACCCAATCCTTTTTAACCATGGCGGGCGGTAACGATGCCAACAGCGATGGTAAGCTTACACTGGAAGAATTGTGGGGCATGGATGTAATGAATCATTTGGATATTGTGGTGCTCTCGGCTTGCCAAACGGCTGTTACCAAAGGCTCGGCCGAAAGTTCTCCGGTTAGTCCGGCCAGTGGTTTTTTACAGAATGGTGTAAAGAGCGTGGTGGCCACTTTATGGAAAGTAGATGACGAAGCTACTTCGTTGTTAATGACCGAGTTTTACAAAAACATGCGCACGATGGCCACACTGGATGCGCTGCGCGAGGCGCAGGTAACACTCTCCCGCAATCCTAAATACCAACATCCATACTATTGGGCTGGTGCGATTTTGTTGGGAGATTGGCGGTAGTCGATTCATTTACAAAGAAGAATTTAAAAGAAGGCTGTAAGAAGTTGCGTATATTTGAGAGTTGTGGGCAATGCCCGGACTCCGAACAAAATAACGACTGATGACAAAATTATCTCCAAAGAATATTACCCGAATTAAAAATATCACGAACGAAGAGACAGGACGAGCATATTTAGACTTGGAGAATAAGGAGTTCATTTTACATTTCCCGAACAGATTCAAAAAAAGTATTCTTGACACAACGACTGACGAGCTTTTGGTTTTATATCAGACAATTGAAACCAAGCGTTATCTGACACATTTAGTAAGACCAATTGACAACGAAGTGATAGAAGAAAACGCGCGTGAGAATTTTAAGTTTGGCCGTATTTTCGAAATTATTGCGTACCCGGGTGACAAGAATAAAATCAGTTTCGACAAATCGAGATTAGCAAGTTTGACTTTAGAAATAGAGGTTGGGGAAACGCAGTTCGGTTGAATGAGATAGCTGAAAAGAATGAAATAGAAAACATTCAAATTGATTTGTGGAATCTGTTCAAACCATATTTCAGTCACGACTTAAAAGAAAATCAAAAGGACTATCAATCCTTTTTTAATGACGAGTTAAACAGGGACTTTGAATCCAAAGAAGGAAAAGAATTGTTTCGACAGCATAGAGTTAGAGAAAGGGACAGTTCATTGACTTTTGAGAAAAAGCAAAGTGCTTTAAAAAATGACAACCTTAAATGTGAGGTCTGCTCGTTCTCGTTTCAAGACACATTTGACCAAGACTATATTGAATGCCATCACAAAATTCCAATCTATAAAGGCGAAAGAGTAACACGGCTTGAGGACTTAGCTTTAGTGTGTTCAAATTGTCATCGAATGTTACATCGCGAAATAAATGGGGACTTTTTGACCATTGAACAATTAAGACAATTGATAAAGAAGAAAAAATAAAGGCCGGACAAGGACACTACACCCAATAATGAACTGTGGTAAAAATCAAGGGAAAATATTTCTTTTTTCGTCCGTCCCCAGTTTGGTGGGGGCCGTCTGAAAAAAGAAATATTTCAGGTCAGTTCATCGCTGGTCGCATTTCTAAAATGTTTTCGTCATAGGTCGTATTGGATTTCACAA
>LNFR01000090.1 GCA_001567185.1 Bacteroidetes bacterium OLB12 | reverse complement strand
CTCTGATTGTACATATTTCCAATTTCAGAAAAGTAAAGCGGATTATGGATGTGGTACATGTGTTTAACAATATTCATAAAGAAATTCCGTCTAAACTTTTAATGATTGGCGATGGACCAGAACGACAGCCCGCAGAAACTTTAGCGCGCGAATTAGGCATAAACGATGCGGTGCGTTTTCTTGGTAAACTGGAAGCCGTTGAAGAAGTGCTCTCCGTTGCCGATTTATTTTTAATGCCTTCAGAAAAAGAAAGTTTTGGATTAGCCGCATTAGAGGCAATGGCTTGCGAAGTGCCCGTAATTTCTACCAACACCGGTGGTTTACCGGAATTGAATGTGCAAGGCGTTACCGGATTTATGAGCAATGTAGGCGATGTGGAAGACATGACCCGCAAGGCGCTTTTCATATTAGATAAAGGCAACCTGCCGCAATTTAAAGCCAATGCGGTAGCGCGCGCCCGCGAGTTTGATATTACGCGTATATTGCCTTTGTACGAAAAATACTACGAGCGCGTGCTGGAAAAGACAGCCGTATTAAAGGGTTAATCAAACATGCTCGGTCATCGGTTTTCAAAATACATACCTCCGCCCGATAGCACAAAGAGCGACTTCGAAAAGCTCTTGAAAATTTTATGCAGTTGCTGCTCATTACCTCGGGCAATGTTGCTGAGGCCCTGGAGTGGCTTACTGAAGTTGATAAACAATACAATCTTACCAACAAAGACTACGGCATTGGCGACTTTATTGAAGACCTGAAACGCAACGGATATATAACTGAGGAGGGTCCGGATGGGGCGTATCGGATGAAAGCCAAAGCAGAACAAAACCTGAGGCAGTCTGCATTAGAAGAAATTTTCGGTAAACTGAAGAAAACAAAATCGGGCGATCATAAAACCACCCACAGTGGCCGGGGCGATGAACCCACCACCGACAGAAGAGAGTACGAGTTTGGCGATACCTTGGAACAGATTTCGATTACAGATTCTATTCGCAACGCACAGATTAACCACGGGGTGGATGATTTTTTTATGACCGAAGAAGACCTGGAAGTTTTGGAGCGCGAGTACAAAACCCAAACCTCCACGGTGTTGATGATCGACATTTCGCACTCCATGATTTTGTATGGCGAAGATCGCATTACACCCGCCAAAAAAGTGGCTATGGCTTTGGCTGAACTGATCACCAAAAAATATCCGAAAGACACTTTAGATATACTGGTGTTTGGCGATGATGCCTGGCAGATTGAGATCAAAGACCTTCCTTACCTTCAGGTGGGCCCGTATCACACCAACACCGTAGCCGGGCTGGAGTTGGCTATGGATATATTAAGACGCAGGAAAAATTCCAACAAACAGATTTTTATGATTACCGATGGCAAGCCCACGTGTATCAAACAAGGAATAAAATATTACAAGAACAGTTTTGGGTTAGATCAAAAAATTCTGAACCAAACATTAAGCCTTGCATCGCAACTGCGCAAAATAAAAATTCCGGTTACTACGTTTATGATTGCTACCGATCCTTACCTGAAAGCCTTTGTGCGCGAGTTTACCAAAGCCAACAATGGCAATGCCTACTACAGCAGTTTGCAAGGACTGGGCAACCTGGTATTTGAAGATTTTAAAAGAAACAGAACTAAAAATTTATAAACTGCTCCAGGTTACAAACAGAATATCTCAGGCTTCCAGCCTGTGGCTTTGTAGTCTGAAGCTAAAACAGATATGACTAAACTAAATAACAACGCTCGAACCCTCGGAGAATTAAAGGGTACCGGATATACGCATAAAACAATCAAGGAAGAGTTACGCCAAAACCTGATTGCCAAATTGCGAAATCGCGAAAGCGTATTTGCCGGCATTTGGGGTTATGAAGAAACCGTTATTCCGGATATGGAACGCGCAATTCTGGCCGGGCATGATATCAACCTGTTGGGCTTACGTGGCCAGGCCAAAACCCGGCTTGCACGGTTAATGGTAAACTTGCTGGATGAATACATTCCGGTTATTGAAGGCTCGGAACTCAATGATGATCCGCTCCTTCCTATTTCGCGCTATGGAAGAGACAAGGTGGCCGAGTTGGGCGATAATACTCCCATTGCGTGGCTGCACCGCGATGAACGATACACAGAAAAACTTGCCACACCCGATGTAAGCATTGCCGATTTGATTGGCGATGTAGATCCGATTAAGGCAGCATCGCTTAAACTTCCATATTCCGATGAGCGTGTAATCCATTTTGGTTTGATTCCACGATCGCACCGGTGTTTGTTTGTGATTAACGAACTACCCGATTTGCAGGCACGCATCCAGGTAGCATTATTCAACATCCTGCAAGAGGGCGACATTCAAATACGTGGTTTTAAATTAAGATTGCCGTTGGATATTCAGTTTGTGTTTACCGCCAATCCGGAAGATTATACCAATCGCGGAAGCATTGTTACCCCATTGAAAGACCGCATCGATAGTCAGATTATTACGCACTATCCCAAAACACTGGAGATCGGGAAAAAAATTACACAACAGGAAGCACACGTGCGCAGCGAGCAGAAACAATTGATCTCAGTTCCGGAAATTGCCAAAGACCTGGTTGAACAGATAGCGTTTGAAGCACGCAAGAGTGAGTATGTAGATGCTAAAAGTGGCGTTTCGGCTCGCTTAACTATTTCTGCATTCGAGAACCTGGTGGCTGCGGCCGAGCGCAGGGCATTGCTGAACAAAGAAAAAAATACAAGCATCCGCGTTTCCGATTTTGTGGGTGTGGTGCCCTCCGTTACCGGGAAGGTGGAACTGGTTTATGAAGGGCAGCAAGAGGGACCGGGTATTGTTGCACAAAACCTGGTAGGCAAAGCCATCCGTACACAATTTCTGAATTACTTCCCCGATCCGGATAAATTCCGCAAGCAGAAAGAAAAAAGTCCGTATAAAAAAATTACCAATTGGTTTGGTGAAGGCAACACCATCGATTTGTTGCATGAACTAACGCAAACCGAATATGAAAAAACGTTGAAGTCCGTGCCTGGTCTGGCCGACCTGGTAAACGAGTATCATAAAGGTGGTGATAGTGCCTTAAAATTATTCCTGATGGAGTTTGCGTTGCACGGCCTGGCCGAGTTCAGCCTCATCAGCAAACACACCCTTACTTCGGGTTTACAGTTTAAGGATTTACTAAGCGGTATGTTTAGCTTGCCAAAAGATGAAGAGCAATCGGAAGACGATGAAGACTTCGGCACCGGCCACCGCTGAGGCTCAAAATCTTTTTGAGATTCGAAAACTGGTATTGGAGGGCGAAGGCCAGCAGTTGGAATTTAAACGCAAAGCTGCCCACCCCGAAAAGGTTGTGCGCGAGTTGATTGCTTTTGCAAACTCCGATGGCGGCACGCTGTTAATAGGAGTGGATGACGATGGCACCATTCCCGGGGTAAAATATCCTGACGAAGAAATTCACGTAGTAAGCCAATCGCTTCTTGCCCATTGCAAACCTTTATTAGTATATCAGGAATCGGTTTTGCCTATTTCTGAAAATCGGTTTGTGGTTCGGTACGATGTGTCGCCCGGAAATAAAATTCACTTTCTGGTTCTGAATAATACGCGCGAAACTTTTGTGCGTGTGCAAGACATGAGCATAAAAGCCAGTGCCGAAATGCAAGAGATTATCAGGCGTTCTAAAAAGAAGCGCGATGTGCGTTTTACTTTTGGCGAATCTGAAAAAAACCTGCTGCAACAGCTGGAACAAATTCCTCACATTACACTGGCACAATACATGAAATTTTCCGGGCTTAACCGGTTTAAAGCAAGCCGCAAACTCATTCTGTTGGTACTGGCCAACGTACTTAAAATTACAGCCTCAGAAAAAGGAGATTTGTATTCGAGAGCTTAGACCTGAAAACAAAAAAGAGGCCGCCAAAAGCAGCCTCTTATTATTTTGTTAAAAATTTGCCTCGTTTACCTAACCGGAAACGCAGCGCGATTTACCAACTTAGGGAAATCTGCATGGGTAGTAAGTTCCAATCTAAAGGTTAGTTGAGTTCCTGCAGCCTGCGTAACGGTGTACGTTACAGTACGTGTTATTTCAACGCCTGTAGAAGAACTGGACTCATCAAACGATTGGATTGTCACAAAATCTCCGGTGCTGCCTTCACGCAGTTTCAATACAAGCGTTTTTGCAGGATCGCTGGCAATGTTTACATACCGCAAGGTTACCGTTACATCGGTACCCGTTGCTGGTTCAGTACTTGACACTGGTGAAACGGTAATAAACGCATTGGTAGATGTTGAAGTTCCTATCTTTTGATAAGAAGGTCCTACCTCATTTTTTTCGCAGGAGCCAAGCACTGCTGCAAAAACAAATAGTGCAATTAGTCTTATATATGCTTTCATAATCATCATGTTATTAGTTTTGATCCCACCAGATTCTATCTAACAAATTAACCTCTGGTACATTTGCTGAATTTGTGGAGAACTCGCTTGAAGGATACTGTAACCTTCGGCTAAACTCACCGTTCAGCGCTTCATTTAATTGGTCAGGCACGGTCATATCTGTGTACTGAAAATTATACCTGCGGGCATCGTTCCATGCTTCGGGATGCAAAAACATGGCTATATATTTTTCTTTCATGATCAGATCCAGCGTTATGTTAGCATCGCCCACAGCAACGATCGGATCGCTTAAGTATGTGTCGCGATTTGCTGCGCTTACCCCAACCATGTCCATGTGTGCGGTAATTCCGGCAAGGTACGCGGCATAAGCCTGAGGTTTTAAAGGCGGCTCCTTTTGCCAGGTAGGCTTCTGCCTCAATAAATTTCTGCTCAGCATAAGTCATCACCATTACCGGTGAAACTCTGTTGGCATAGAAAGTTGCTTCAACCAGAGTTGAAATATCCCTTCTAAGATCCACTACATCCGGGTCGCGTCCAGCACCGTTTTTCGTACCACGGAAAGTTCCGTACTGGGTTTGACTGAATAAAAAGCCCATGCGGGGATCTACAACACCAAACGTAGTACCATCCATAGCTTGTACAATCTGCTCCGAAATCCAACCATCCAGCGTTAAACCTGCCTGATTGATGGAAACTACACCCCAGGGATTGCGCGCACCTGAAACATCAAAATAAACAACTTTGGCATTGTCGGCATTGCTGGCCAGCCCAGTACTAATGGCGGTTAGTATTGCATCAGGATTGTACGCTGATGTTTTGCTCAAGTGATTAAGATACCGTGCCTGTAGTGCATAACCTGTTTTAATCCATCGCGAAAGGTTACCCTGAAATATAAAATCATCGGTTCCCATGGTTAGCGAGGTAGTGGTTTCCTGCAGTTTGGCTATGCCTTCTGTTAATAACGTAAACACTTCGGTATATAATGCCTGTCCACCATCATACGTTGGGTTAATAGTCTGAACAAAAAATGCATCGGAATAGGGTACATTATTCCAGGAATCTACCAAGAGTGCCAGGTTAATCGCTTTCATGATTTTGCTGCGCCCACATAATTGGGTGCCCCCTGCTCTTCCGCCTTTACTTCCATATCACTCAGGTTACTCAGTACATTGTATATACCCACCCAAGTGCCATTAGGATCAATGGGCTGGTGTGTATCGGTATTGCCACCTGCATTGGGCCCGGCCAGGTATTGAACAAAATACGAAGTGAAGTAACCCATGTTTGCCGTGTTGGTGGCAGTTCGCATACTATTTACTGACATTAATCCTTTAACCGGAACATCTGTAGGGTTATTGGGGTCAGTATTTATATCAAGATAATCTTCACAACCAGTGAAAACTCCTGCTATGACTAGTAATATCAAAAATCTCAGTTTCATACTTCAAACATTATAGGGTAAGGTTGATAGACATCAGCGCGCTTCTTGTTCCAGGGTAACCCATTCCCGAAAGTCCGGTAGCATTACTTGCTGAACCTGTTGAGTAAGATTCTGGATCGAAGTTTCTCCACGGTGTCCATAAAATAATATTATTCAAGGATGCCGAAACAGATACCGCCCTGATTGATAATGGTGATAACCACTTCTTAGGCAGGTTGTAATTCAACGTTACATTACGCAGCTTCACAAACGAAGCATCATTCACGAAGTTCTCGGACATAGCCCGGTAATAATTTCTATAATAACCAGCTAAATAATCCCTTCCATCGGGGCCCAATCCCTGGCCCAACCAAACTTGCTGTGTATTGGGTGTACCATCTGCTAATACCCCATCAAAAATTACCATATCATTTCTGTCGTTAGTAAAGTCTGTTTTAAGAAATGCTGCCAGCCAGTTACCATACTGGTCATACTGGTCATTTCCCCAACGTACATCTACAAGGAAAGAAAGAGACACATTTTTATAACTGAAGGTATTGCGGACACCTGCTAACCAATCGGGCATGGCATTACCCACCACCAATTGTTTACTGGCAGGTGTAAGAGTTGGGAATCCTGCTGCCGCACCTGTACTTCCAATTACAATAGGTCTATTTCTATCTAAGTGCGTGAGTCCATCGGGTTCACCACCCTCATAGTACCGCAGGTATCCAGTACCATACAAATCGCCATAAGGTTGACCGCTCGTTATTTTCATAGTTACGCCAGCCGCAAGATACCCCGACTGGCTTGCTAGCGTGATATTATCTACGCCTTCCGCAATATCCACTACCATGTTCCGGTTGCGGGTGAAGTTAACGGTAGCATCCCAGCGAAAATCTCCGACCTGAAGCGGAGTGCCTGTAAGGGCCATCTCTAAACCTTTGTTTTCAATTTCACCTGCATTGATCCATAACGAAGAATACCCGGTAGCATTGGATACTGGTACTGCCAGAATTTGGTCTTTACTGTTGGCTTTGTACCAGGTAAGGTCTAATCCCAAGCGGTTCTCAAACAACTTCAACTCAGCACCAAACTCAAGTGTAGTAGTTATCTCAGGTACGAGTTTATCACTTCCCTTTTGAGCGGATCGTACATAACCTACAATCTCATTGAGCGGAAACGCTGAGGCTGTAGTATAAGTAGCGGCTGTTCTGTACGGTTCTGTATCCTTCCCTACCTGTCCATAGGCAGCACGTAGTTTACCATAGCTTAACTGGCTGGGCAGGTTAAGTACATCATTAAACACAAAACTCAAACTTGCTGAAGGGTAAAAGAACGAGTTATTTCCTTTTGGAAGTGTGGACGTCCAGTCGTTTCTGGCAGTAAGGTTCAGGTATAAGAAGTCTTTATAATCTAAGGTGGCATCTGCAAAGGCACCAATTAATCGCCTTCTGTATGTATTTTCAGATACACGCTGTTCCCTTACGTTGGTAAAGCTGTAAAAACCCCACGTCACGAAATTGCCTCCGTAGTTATAGCTATAGTTATTTTCGGTTTCAAATAATTCATGACCGATACGAGCGGTTAAATTCAGATCGGGCATTACTTTTTTATTGAACGTTGCAAAAAAGTTGGAGTTAATTACCCGGTTTATGAATCTGCGCTGTTCCATATAACCGGTTGCACTTAATCCACTGAGGTTCTCGCCAATTACTCCTTTTGCCCCCGGAATAATTTCATCGCGCTTGTCCACATAAAAATCGTGACCAAACCGGTAAGTAAACTGTAGCCATTCAACCGGTTTATAGTTAAAGGTCAGGTTGCCGATGGTACGGTCAACCTTATCTTCGTAAGTCCAGAAGCGGGCTGTCCATAACGGATTAGCCGACAAAATACCCGCTACCTGGGTACCATCGGGTTTCATATAATTAGTAATGTCTTGGGTGTGCGACCAGTACATGAGCCGCTCGCCCATACTGGTATGCGGCACTCTGTTTCCACCGGAATTAGAGTAATTCACACTGGCTTCAACATTAAACTTTTCGCTGAATTTTGCGGTTGCCCGGAAACGAGCTGATGTTCTTCCCCAATCAGAAAAAGGAATAATACCTTCCTGATCGGTATTATTTACTGAGGTATAAAAGGTGAACACATCATTTCCGCCTGAAATATTAAAATAAGAATCACGCATACTTCCTTTCCGGAAGAAATTCTCATAGTTATCATAATATATATAGGTAGGATCTACTACAGATTGGGCTTCGATCAGCGCACCAGAAGCTGAATACACGCTACCATCATCAATGCCATACCAACCGCGCCCAAAGTTTTTCTGGAATTTTGGAAGCTTGTTGATTTTGTCGGTACTGAATGTGGACCCCACATTGATTGTAAGCCCTTTGCTGGATTTACCACTTTTTGTAGTAATTACAATGGCTCCGTTTGCTGCCCTTACTCCGTAAAGGCCCGTGGCTGCCGCACCTTTCAGAATACTTATCGTCTCAATATCATTCGGGTTAATGTCTGCAGCCCGGTTACTCATACCGCGTGAGTAGGTTGAGTTTTCGTTGGTTGAATTGTCAATCGGAACACCATCCACAATAAAAAGCGGTTGGTTATCTGCATTTGGGTTCAATGACGTTACCCCACGCACCAAAATCCTGGCTCCCATACCAGGGCCACCACCGGTGTTGGTGATTTGCACACCCGCTACCTGGCCCTGTAAGGCAGAAACAATGTTAGGTTGCCTTACTTCTGCAAGTTCTTTCCCTCCCACAGATTGCACGGCATAGCCCAACGACTGCTTACTCTTTTCGATACCAAAAGAAGTTACCACTACTTCTGATAGCTGGGTAATATCCACCTCGAGCCTTACATTAATTTCTGTTCTGGCACCAACTTCCACTTCCTGTGCTTTGAAGCCGATAAAGGAAAAAACCAATGTTCCGCCATTCTGCGGAAGGCTAATACTATAATTACCAGCCCCATCTGTAACAGCACCGGTTGATGTTCCCTTGAGAATAATGTTTGCCCCAGGAATAGCCGAATCGTCTTCAGCCGAAGTAACCTTACCCTTAACTACTCTTTCCTGTGCAAAGGAACACAAAGTCAGGGTCATCAGAAGAACGGACAAGGACCAGGAGGCTTTCTGTCTAAAGCCCCAATCGCGCGGTCCTGCTTTTGCATTGTAGAGTTTTCTCATTGCATACAATTTAATGGTTATAAAAATTTTTAAAAATCGCTTGTTGGCCTTCACCTCAGAATACAACCAAACAAGATGTTACAATATAAAAATTAAACACTACAGTTTAAACAGGATTTGGATTGTATTCACATTTTAATACCTTCACAGGGTATTCCAGAGGATGAAGGGCGAACAGTTTATTTTTTTTAAAAATCCCTGTATTCGGCACGAATAGAAAATCTTTGTCTCCCCGGTACACCCCCGCAAGCCACGTTACTAACATTTAACTCAGTATCTCTTTATGTCAAAATCTAAAGGAGAAAGAAAAATTTTTTGTACTCGACACTTCGGTGATCATCTACGAACACAACAGCATCCTTAACTTTGACGAGCACGACATAGGAATTCCGATAACGGTACTGGAAGAACTTGATAACTTCAAAAAAGGCAACGACACCAAGAATTTTGAAGCCCGCGAGTTTATCCGGCTTATCGACAAACTGGCCAAAGACCAGATGCTGCACCAGTGGAATCCGATTAACGGAAAGGGTAAGGGCAATTTTAAGGTGGTGATGGATACCGGTGGCACGGCCCTGATGGATGCCAACAAAATCTTTAATGAAGATAAGGCCGACCACCGCATTCTGAACTCAGCCTTGCTCCTGCAAAAAGAAGAAAAAGGCCGCAAGGTAATCCTGGTTTCAAAAGATGTTAACCTGCGGCTAAAGGCCAAGGCGCTTGGGCTGCAGGCAGAAGACTACACAACCGGTAAAATCCAGAATATCAGTTCGCTGCATACGGGCCGGTCCATAGTGGAAGAGGTAGATCCCTCAATCATTAACCTGATGTATGAAAAGGGGTATTGTCCACCCGAAGATGTACTGGGAAAGGATAGACCAATGAAGAACCACTACTATATATTAAAGAGTGGTAAAAAGTCGGTGCTGGCATTCTACAATTCAGCAAATGGCATGGTGGAACAAGTTGAAAAACGAAATGCCTATGGAATAAAACCGCGCAATGCCGAACAGGCCTTTGCAATTCATGCTGTGTTGAAACCCGAAATAAAATTAGTGTCCATGCAAGGGGTTGCCGGTACCGGCAAAACCTTAATTGCCCTGGCCGCATCATTGGAACAAAAACGGGATTTTAAACAGATTTACCTGGCGCGGCCTATTGTACCCCTCAGCAACAAAGACATCGGTTATTTGCCGGGAGATATAAAATCAAAATTGAACCCTTACATGGAGCCGCTGTGGGATAATTTGAAATTCATTCAAAACCAATACAGCGAATCCGATAAGGAGTATTCGAAGATTACCGAAATGGTACAAAATGAAAAGCTGGTGATTACTCCCCTCGCCTACATTCGGGGCCGGAGTTTATCCAATATCTGTTTTATTGTGGATGAAGCACAAAACTTAACACCCCACGAAGTAAAAACCATTATTACCCGTGCCAGGTGAAAACACAAAAATTATTTTCACAGGCGACATACACCAGATTGATACTCCGTATCTGGACGCCCAAAGTAACGGCCTCTCTTACCTGATTGACCGGTTAAAAGATCATGAACTATATGCGCATGTTACCTTAGAGAAAGGAGAGCGCTCAGAGCTGGCCAACCTGGCAAATGAGTTGTTGTAGGCTTGCATAAAAAAACAAGGGCCATCTGGTGGATGGCCCTTTTGTATTCTATTCAACTACCAATTACTTCTTCAACACCTGTTGCATGGTTTCGCCAATCAACGCGGGCGATTCTACAACATGAATACCACACTCGCGCATAATTTTCATTTTGGCAGCGGCTGTATCTTCCGCGCCCCCAATAATTGCACCGGCATGGCCCATTCTTCTTCCGGGAGGTGCTGTTTGTCCGGCTATAAAACCCACAACCGGTTTTTTATTTCCTTGTTCTTTAATCCAGCGCGCTGCTACCGGTTCATAGTTACCGCCAATCTCACCAATCATTACAATGGCATCTGTTTCCGGATCGTTCATGAGTAATTCAACCGCATCTTTGGTGGGTGTACCAATAATCGGATCACCTCCAATACCAATTGCAGTAGAAACTCCTAACCCTGCTTTCACAATCTGATCGGCAGCTTCGTATGTTAATGTCCCTGACTTCGATACAATACCCACGCGGCCTTTCTTAAATACAAAACCAGGCATGATCCCCACTTTGGCTTCACCCGGAGTTATAACACCCGGGCAGTTGGGGCCTACCAGCGTTACTCCTTTCTCTTTCACATACTTTTTGGCTATCATCATATCCTTTACAGGAATTCCCTCTGTTATGGCTACAATAACTTTTATTCCTCCTTCGGCTGCTTCCAGAATTGAATCGGCAGCAAATGCAGGGGGTACAAATATGATCGATACATCGGCACCTGTTTTTTCAACAGCCTCCTTTACTGTATTAAACACCGGGCGGCCTAAATGAATTTGCCCGCCTTTGCCGGGGGTTACACCACCCACCACATTGGTACCGTATTCAATCATTTGGCCGGCATGGAATGTGCCTTCTGAGCCGGTAAAACCCTGAACAATTACACGGGAATCTTTATTAACAAGTACACTCATAGCGAAAAAGGTTAGCTCACAAAATTAGGAGATTATTATTGGTAGCCAAGTTGATAAAATAAAAAGTACCATTGAAAAATCTGTCAAAAAAAGCTTAGGATAACCAAATTGCTACCGCAGGCGATCCAGGCACACCACATTTTCTACATGGGTGGTTTGAGGAAACATATCCACCGGCTGTACGGCTGTTATTGTATAATTATCTGCTAAAAGTTTCAGGTCGCGGGCCTGCGTAGCCGCATTACAACTTACATAAACAATTCGCTTAGGTGCAGCATGAATCAGCATGCGGGTTACATCTTCGTGCATGCCTGCCCGTGGCGGATCGGTAATAATCACATCGGGTTGGCCATATTGCGAAAGAAAACTTTCGTTCAGCAAGTCTTTAATATCGCCCGCATAAAAATCAGTATTGGTAAGTTGATTGATTTTTGCGTTAACCTTTGCATCGGCAATGGCAGCTTCTACATACTCCAGGCCTATAACCTTTTTAGCATGGCCCGCAACAAAGCAGGCAATTGTACCCGTGCCTGTGTATAAATCATAAACCAATTCATCACCTTGCAGGTTGGCCATTTGCCAGGCCGTTCTGTAAAGTTCATACGCTTGTTTTGAATTGGTTTGATAGAACGACTTTGGTCCTACCCGGTATTGTAAAACACCCGATCCATCCGGCTTGGGCATTTGCTCTGTGATGTACGGATTTCCCTTCCAGCAAACCACCTCCAGGTCGGCAAATGTGTCGTTGCGTTTATTATTAATAATGTAGTTGGCCGAAGTTATCTGCGGAAATGCATCGGTAAGTGCTTTCAGAATAAGCTCAATCCATTTTGGTTCGTTATGTGCCACCTGAAGGATTATCATTACCTCACTCCTGCCGGCTGTTCGAATGGTGAGCGTTCGCATAAATCCGGTTTGCTTGCGCAGATCAAAAAAGGAATGTTGTTTTCAAGTGCAGTTTTTCTGGCAAGCAACCGGATACTATTGGAAGGCTCTGGTTGCAAATAGCAGGTGTGTACATCAAAAACCCGATCGTACATACGCGGAATGTGATAGCCCAAACCGGGCTCATCCGGAAACCGACCACCCGGTGAAGTTTCAAGTCCACGCTTCTTTTTTTCGGCTAGCTCCTCAGCAGTTAACCACCTGCCGGCAGTAAATGTAAAATCCAGTTTGTTTCTGTAATGTTGGGTTTGAGCCGAACCTAATATAGGCGATATAGCCGGAAGCGTAAGCCCACCCAATCGTTCCAGGTTATCAATTACCTGTTGTTGTTTATACTTTAACTGAGTTTCATAATTAATGTGTTGCCACGAACAACCGCCACACAATCCAAAATGTTCACAAAAAGGTTCTTCCCGCAAAGGCGATGGTTTTTGAATTGCAATAGCCCTCCCTTCTAAAAAGTTGCTTTTTATTTTGGTGAGTTCAACCTCCACCACATCGCCCGGGGCACCCCCTTGAATAAAAAGCACCTGCCCATTTACTTTGGCCATACATTTACCTTCGGCAGCCATTGCTTCGATGGTAATGTTTTCCAACCGATCGCCCTTTTTCATCATTTAAGTTTCAACCTAAGGGGCGAAATTACAAGAATTGGTGGTTTTAGCAGCCGCTAAAATTCGTTACCTTTCGTACGGAGTTGGGTGTATGAGAAAGATTCTACTAATACTTCTGTTCGCATTTTCGTTTCCTGTATTTGCCTCGCACATTGTGGGTGGCGAATTTGAGTTGATTCATATTTCAGGAAATAAGTATCGGCTTAACCTGATTATCTATTTCGACCAGATAAACGGAGCACCGGGGGCTAAAGATCTGGGTGCCAATGTTTCAATATTTCGTAAGCGCGACAAAATGCCAATGAGCACCGTTACGCTTGTTTTAAACAATGAAACCAACGTGCCCTATACCCAACCCGAGTGTTCGCATGGCGAAATTGTTACTTCTAAACTTTTTTACTCGAGCGAGATCACCCTATCTGCCGCACAGTTTAATGATCCCGAAGGATATTATGTAGTATGGCAACGGTGCTGTAGAAATTATACCATCTCGAATATTTACAGCAACGAACCCAGTGGTGCCAATATCTCTGCAGGTCAAACATTTTACCTGGAATTTCCCCCGGTAGTAAAAAACGGAGCCCCTTTTGTTAATTCATCGCCACGCTTGTTTCCGCCACTAAATGATTTTGCTTGTCCTTACAGACCTTACTATGTAGATTTTGCCGGTGTAGATGATGACGGAGATTCTTTAGTCTATTCCCTCACCACGCCCCTCAATACAACTACTGCCGATGCATTGCCTCCGGTTTCTGCCGGACCGTTCCCTCCTGTAGTCTGGCGCCCGGGTTACAGCCTCACGAATATTATTAACGGACAGCCCGATCTGCAAATCAGCAAAGAAGGGTTACTTACCGCTACTCCGCGCACACAGGGTTTGTTTGTTTTCGCTGTAAAGATTGAAGAATACCGGGATGGAGATAAAATTGGAGAAAGCAGGCGCGATTTTCAAATGCTGGTTGTAGATGCATGCCCGCAGGCGGAACCTCCCAAAATAAGCGGAAAAAAAAATTACCGATGCAGCCTTTACATACTTTGATAATATGTCGGTTACATTCAATAGCACGGCCACCGATGCCGACCGGTGTATTGATGTGCGCGTAAGCGATCCGGATGCAAGCAAAATTACTGACAACTTTACCGAGCGCGTTTCTATTCGTGTAGTGCCGCTTAATTTCAGAAAAGATGTTAGCAGTATTTTGCCAGCAGCCACCACGGCCATTCTTACCAATGGCAGTACACACGATTTCAGAATTTGTTTCCCCCTGTGCCCGTTCATTGAAGGTGGGCCGTACCAGATAGGTATTATTGCTTTTGACGATGCCTGCAGTTTACCCTTAACCGATACACTAAAAGTTTTGGTTAACACGCAACCTCCTTCCAATTCGGCTCCTTATTTTGTTAAGCCCACCTTACCGGTTACCCAGGTAACTCTTTTGGAAGGCAATAGTTACGAAGCCGACTTTGAAATACGCGATAATGAAAATGATGAATTGATTCCATTTATTACCACCGATGGATTTATACTGGCCGATGCCGGGTTTACGGTTACCATTGATGAACCGCGGGTAAACGGAAAACTTACCGGAAAAATCCGGTGGGATGCCTTTTGTAATATTTTCAATTTTACGAAGCGCACATTTTTCGAAGTAAAAATTCTGGTAAATGATAAAGACATTTGTGATAACAACGCGCTTACCGGTGTCACCTTCAAATTCCAGGTCGTACTTCCGGGTAATGCCGACCCGACAATTGATACCGACTTAACACCCGATCCACAAGAGCGAACGGTCTTGAATATTCAACGCAGAATAAATGAATCACTTTCATTTACTGTTACCGGAACCGATCTGGTGGATCATGACTTCTTAACGCTGGATGTAGTAAAGCGAGATTCACTGGAATTTTATGGAGCAACATTTGCCGCTGCAAACGGTGTGGGCACTGTTAGCGCTGTCTTTTCGTGGGATTTGCGCTGTGCCACTATTAATCTGAATAAGCGCAGCACCTATGTATTTACGTTTGTTGTAAGCGATGCAGCAAACAAATGTCGTTTTTACAAAGCCGATACGGTTGATGTACATGTTAAAGTATTGCCGCCTTTGAATACGGCCCCGCTGCTCACCATACAAAATGAAAATCAAACGGTAAATGATCAAACCTTATCGTATGAACTGGGCCATCATATTTTGCTTACCCTTACGGGAACAGATCCGGATGTATTGCCCGAACCGGATTTGCTCACTATAAGTTTAATAAAGGTGGGAGGAAATGTTATGCCGGAAGGATACACCTTTACGCCAGCACAAGGGTTAAGCGGAGTGCAGGCAACCTTTGACTGGAATCCGGAGTGCTTCATTTTTAAAAATGGTGTTTATGAAAATGAATACTTTTTCACTTTTCGTGTTGATGATAATCGCTGCTTTGCCACAAAAGCAGATACTGCAACCATCCACATTAAAGTGAAAGATTTAGTTGGTTCTGAAAAAGAATTTGCACCACCAAATGTATTTACACCCAATAACGATGGGCACAACGATTACTTTGCGGTAGAAGGAATCGACCTGCTCGGTTCAGATTCTGAAATGAATCCTGATGAATGGGTAGCCCTGCCTCCCGACAATTGCCAGGGAAGATTTGAATGGGTTAAAATTTTTAATCGCTGGGGGAAACCGGTTTTTGAAAGCCATCATAGAAAATTCAGATGGTATGCTGCCAACCAGCCTGCCGGTGTCTATTATTATGTCATCAAGTTCTCCAATAAAGAATACCGTGGTTCGCTTTCGGTAAGATTCTAACAAAAAGAATCATCCATAAAGAGGACGTGTCATGATTCAACCAAAAACCCGGATTATAAGGCCCCGCAAAATGCGAGGCCTTGATAATCAGGAAAAATTTTCCTCTATAAATTCGGTTGAGGAGTAGTACGCAAATAAGGTTTTACGCGCTTATGTCCTTTTGGAAATTTTGCCGGGA
>LNFR01000089.1 GCA_001567185.1 Bacteroidetes bacterium OLB12 | reverse complement strand
CAATAGAGTTAATCATACCCCGCGATTTACTTCCTTCACCAGCCAATGCCGGGCCTGCTCAACCGTTGCTTTGTGGTACCAGTGCCACCATGGCCGCAACAGCCGTTGATAACGGGGGTACGGGAACCTGGACGGTGGTAAGTCCTATCGGGCCACCCATCGTCATTACCAGTCCAAATAGCCATACCACCACCGTTACCGGCCTGCCTCAGGATGTGGACGGTGGTGCCCCCATTGTAACTACGTTAAGATGGACTGCAACTAGTGCCCTGGGTGTATGTCCACCTTCGTTTGACGATGTACAGTTAACTGTTAACCCACGGCCTGTGGTTACCAATCTTACCCCAATCCTTTGTGAAGATGTGTTTGGAGGCGCTTCCACTGCCAATGTTGACTTAACCACATACGATGCCCTGGTTATGGGTGGTACACCGCCAAATACAGTAGTAGCCTATTACCCTACTGCAGCGGATCGTATTTCAAACACCAACCAGATTGTTGCACCTATTACCATTACAAACGGACTTGTTAGATTTACGCGGGTTCGTAATACGGTTACCAACTGTATTAATGATGGCACTGTAACCTTTACTGTGCGCACGTTGCCGGTGGTAAACAACCATTCGGCCCAGATATGCGAAGATTTCCCTCCTGGCTCGAATCAACGAACCGGCCTTGATCTTCAAACTTTTGAAAATGCAATAACCGGAGGTGCTGCTAACCGCGATGTGGAATGGTACACCGATGCCAGCCTGGGTGCGGCCTTCCTGATTCCTCCCGGTATGGCAGTTGGAGCAGAGCAGAATTATACAATCAATGCCGATGTTACGCTGCATGCCAAGGTAATCGACACCACGTTACCTTCACCACAATGTTTTAGTGCAGCAACCCTTAATCTGGATTACCAGGCCCGGCCTGTTGACAACCAGATTACGGATGGTATTGGTCAGACGTTGGGTGCATCTTATACGATATGTGCCAGTTCAAACCTGGTGTTATTACAAATTAATCCTGGCCTGAACCCGGGCTCCACCTATACATGGACGGTACCACCGCCATCGTATGCCGGTGAGTTTGAATTATTATCGTCAACCACCGGGTTCTTTATTATTCTTCGCTTCCCTAATCCGGTTCCAGGTACCGGAACACTATATCCTACCGGGGTACCTATTTCCGTAATGGAAACACTGGGCACAGCCCTTTGTGATGGTAATACTATCAGTACAAGAATAATCGTGGAGGGCTCACCTCCGCAACCAATAATTACAGGACCCAGCTCTGTTTGTTCAAATGAGAATGGGGTAGTATTTAGTGTAAGTAACCCGGTAGCAGGTACCTATAGCTGGTCGCTTCCGGCAGGTGCAACCATTACATCACTTCCGGTTACGGCCAGTTCAATTACGGTGCAGATGAGTACTTTTAGTGGGAATGTAACTGTAACCCATGCCAGTGGTACAGGGTGTACATCGCCTGCAGCAGTACCATTCCCGGTAACGGTGGTAAACAGACCAACCATTACCTCGGCTCCATCCAGTATTGTGTGTAGTGGAACAAATCTTTCGGTGGCCCACACCATAACCTCGAACATTGCCGGAACAACCTACAACTGGGAAGTTATTAATGTAACGGGTTCTGTCATTGGCGCTATCCTGGGTGATTTAGCCAATGGAGTAACAAATATTAATCAGACATTATTTAATACCTCAGGAGTTAATGCCACCGTAACGTACCGCATAACCCCAATAGGACCGGCACCTGATAATTGCCCGGGTACACCGCAAAACTTTACGGTTACGGTAAATCCGCAGCCGGTTGTGCAGGCAAACCAGGCTAAAACAATTTGTAGTGGCGCAGCGGTGGCTAAAGAAATATTGTTGGCTCCGGCTAATCTTCCTGCCGGTACGCTCTTTAATTGGCCCGATCCGGATGGTGCCGGGCCTGCCACTGCGGGTGTTAATATCCCCATGGGAGTTGCGGGTACAATCCACATCAACGACATCTTAACCAACCTTACAAATACGCCTCTTGTTGTTAATTATGTAATAACCCCTACCAGTGGAGCTAGCTGCTCTGGGGCAGCAGAAACAATTGTCATTACAGTAAATCCACAACCGGTAGGGCATACAGACAATACCCCTTTAACGTGTAGTGACGTGGCGGCTGGGTATGACCTGGAGGCCAACATTGCCAACACCGGGGCTGGTGGCAACAACTTGGTTGCGGGTACTACCTATAGCTGGGTGGCAACTGCCAATGGGTTTGTAACCGGAGAAAGTACAACGCCTCAAACCGGCAAAATTATTACCGATGTTATAACCAATATTACCGCTGCAAATCAGGTGGTTCAATATACCATTACACCAACCAGCAGTGCAGGATGCGTAGGAGCGCCCTTCACGGTTGGGATTACGGTACAACCTGAGCCCAGAGGCTTTAATGACACAAGCCCGCTGATTTGTAGCGATGACGTTGTTAACTATAACCTGGCTTCCAATATTGGTAATACCGGTGCAGGTGGAAATAACTTAGTTACGGGTACCACCTATAGTTGGTTGGCGGCCTCTAATCCAAATGTGAGCGGGGAAAGCACCACACCTCAGGCGGGTTCAATTATTACCGATGCATTAAACAATATCACCAACAGCAATCAGGTGGTGGTTTATACGGTTACACCTACCAACAATGGTTGCGTGGGCGATCCATTCACCGTTTCGGTAACAGTGCGGCCAGAACCCCGTGGCTATAACGATGCAACACCTCTTATTTGTAGTGACGCAGCCGTTAATTACAACCTGGAATCGAATATTCTGAATACCGGTTTGGGAGGAAACGGGTTGATTAGCGGAACTACCTATGCCTGGGTTGCCGCACCGCATGCCGATGTTACCGGAGAAGGAAGTGGTACTACATCCATCATAACAGATGTATTGAACAACATTACCAACACCAATCAGGTAGTAGTTTATACGGTAACACCTACAAGTTCCAATGGGTGTGTGGGCGATCCATTTACGGTATCCGTAACGGTAAGGCCTGAACCTAAGGGTTTTGATGACACCGCTATTATCTGTAGCGATGCTTCCGTTAACTATTCGTTAAGTGCCAATATTGCTAATACTGTTTCCGGAGGAAATAACCTGACAGCTGGTACAACCTATAGCTGGTCGGCAGCAGCAAACAGCAATGTGTCGGGCGAAAGTACCTCTACACAAACAGGAGCTACCATTACCGATGTATTGAACAACATTACCAATTCTAACCAGGTTGTAGTTTATACCGTTACTCCCACAAGTTCGGATGGTTGCGTAGGAAATCCATTCAGTGTTTCTGTAACCGTGCAACCCGAGCCGAAAGGCTATAACGATGCCACACCGTTCACGTGCAGTGATGTGGCGCTGGCTTATGACCTGAACGCCAACATTGCCAATATAGGATTAGGAGGCAACAACCTGATTGCTGGCACTACATACAGTTGGGTAGCTGCCGCCAGCGCTACCGTTTCTGGAGAAAGCACCACACCACAAACGGGTAACATCATCAACGATGTATTGAACAATGTTACCAATGCAAACCAGGTGGTTGTTTATACGGTTACACCCACCAGTACCGATGGTTGCGTGGGCGATCCATTTACCGTTTCGGTAACCGTACGTCCGGAACCCCGTGGTTACAACGACTCCAGCCCGGTGGTGTGCAGCGATGCACCGGTCAATTATAACCTTGTTTCCAATATCACCAATACAGGGTTGGGAGGTAATAACCTGGCCATTGGTACCACGTACAGTTGGATTGCAACTGATAATACCTTCGTAACCGGTGAAAGTTTAACGGCCCAATCGGGCAGCACCATATCGGATGTGGTGAATAACGTAACCGCAGTGGATCAGGTGGTTGACTATACCGTAACCCCTACCAGTAGCGATGGTTGTGTGGGTGATCCATTTACGATTTCCGTAACCATCCGGCCGGAGCCAAGAGGTTTCAATGATGTGGCTACTATTTGTAGCGATGATGCGGTTGCTTATGATTTAGTGGCCAATGTGGCCAATGTGGGTTTGGGTGGCAATAATCTTACTACCGGAACCACGTTCAGTTGGATTGCGGCAAGCAATACAAACGTAAGTGGTGAAAGCCTGTTACCACAAGCAGGTGCTACAATTACTGATGTTCTGAATAACGTAACCAATGTCAATCAGGTGGTGGTTTATACCGTAACACCTACCAACAATAGTTGCGTAGGTAATTCATTTACGGTATCGGTTACCGTGCAACCGGAACCACGTGGATTCAATGATGCAACTCCGTTTATTTGCAGTGACGCAAATGTTAACTACGACCTCAGTGCCAACATAGCGAATACCGGTTCAGGCGGAAATAATCTGATTGGCGGAACCACGTATAGCTGGGTTGCTACCAGCAATACCAATGTGTCGGGTGAAAGCACAACTCCTCAAACAGGAAGTGTGATCAATGATGTGTTGAATAACATAACCAATTCCACCCAGGTGGTTGTATATACCGTTACACCAACCAGTAGTGCTGGTTGCGTGGGTAATCCGTTTACGGTTTCAATCAATGTAAGACCTGAACCTAGAGGGTTTGATGACAGCAGCCCGGTTGTGTGCAGCGATGTAGCGATGAGCTACGATCTCGTAGCCAATATCTCGAATGTGGGACTGGGTGGAAACAGCCTGGTGGTGGGTACAACCTATAGTTGGGTTGCCGCAGATAATCCGTTTGTAACAGGCGAGAGCACCTCCGCGCAGTCCGGAAGCCTCATTACAAATACCATCACCAATACAACTAATATTAATCAGCCGGTTGTTTATACAGTTACACCAACCAGTATCAATGGTTGCGTGGGCGATCCGTTTACGGTTACAGTTACGGTAAGACCAGAACCTCAAGGCTTTAATGATAATCCTCCCTCAATTTGCAGCGATCAAACTGTTAATTATGATTTAAGTGCCAATGTGGCTAATACGGGTTCCGGTGGTAACAATCTGATTACGGGAACAACCTACAGCTGGGTAGCCGCATCGAATGGTAGTGTAGGGGGTGAGAGCACTACGCCTCAGGCAGGCGCAATGATAACCGATGTGTTGAATAATGTAACAAATTCAGATCAGGTGGTTATCTACACGGTAACGCCAACCAGTCTTAATGGATGTGTGGGTAATCCGTTTACAGTATCCGTTACAGTAAGACCAGAACCACAAGGCTTTAATGATACTAAAACCATTTGTAGCGATGATAATGTGAATTACGACCTGGTGCTTAATGTGGGCAATACGGGTATGGGTGGTAATAACCTGATTACCGGTACAACCTTTAGCTGGATAGCCGCAGATAACACCAATGTAACCGGTGAAAGTACAGTGGCACAAAGCGGATCCAACATTACGGATGTTTTAAATAACGTAACTAATTCCAACCAGGTGGTGGTTTACACCGTAACCCCAACCAATGGTAGTTGTGTGGGTAATCCATTTACTGTGTCGGTTACCGTACGACCAGAACCACGCGGATTTAATGATATTACCCCGGTAGTATGCAGCGATGTAGCTATTAACTACAACCTGGTTAATAACATTGCCAATACAGGCGCAGGAGGTAATAACCTGGTAACCGGTACAACCTACAGTTGGATTGCAGCGGATAATCCTGACGTAACCGGTGAGTCAACCATCATTGCCGGAACAACCTCAATGATAACCGATGTAGTAAACAACGTAACCAATATAGATCAGGTAGTAGTGTACACCATCACACCTACCAGTTCCGATGGTTGTGTGGGCGATCCGTTTACCGTTTCCGTAACAGTACGTCCGGAGCCTCGTGGGTTCAACGATCCTTCGCCTTTGGCTTGCAGCGATGTAGCCTTTAATTATGATTTAGCGTTAAACATTGCCAACACAGGTGCAGGAGGTAATAACCTGACAGCAGGAACCACCTACAGTTGGGTAGCTACTGCAAATGCTTTTGTAACAGGTGAGGGTAGTGGAACGGGATCAATCATTACCGATATCATTAATAACGTAACCAACACTAATCAGGTGGTGGTTTACACCGTAACCCCAACCAATGGTAGTTGTGTGGGTAATCCATTTACTGTATCGGTAACGGTACAGCCTGAGCCGCGAGGCTTTAATGACGCTACTCCGGTGGTATGCAGCGATGATGTGGTGGGTTATAACTTAAATGCGAATGTGGCTAATACAGGTTCCGGGGGTAATAACCTGGTTACCGGTACAACCTATTCATGGATTGCCACCGATAATCCTAATGTATCAGGAGAAAGCCTTGTTGCACAAACAGGTGATACCATTACCGATGCGTTGAATAACATCACCAATACCAATCAGGTGGTGGTATATACCGTTACCCCAACCAGTGCCAATAGTTGTGTAGGAAATACCTTCCTGGTGTCAGTAACCGTGCGGCCAGAACCACGCGGATTTGATGATGCGAAAACAATTTGCAGCGATGCCAATGTGAATTATAATATCGCTTCCAATATTGCCAATACCGGATTAGGCGGTAATAACCTGCTTATTGGAACTACCTACAGTTGGATTGCGGCTACACATCCGGATGTAAGTGGTGAATCAGACGTAACTCCGGGTACTTCCGTTACTATTAATGATGTGTTGAATAATGTTACAGACGTAGATCAGGTAGTGGTTTATACGGTTACGGCAACCAGTAACAATGGTTGTGTGGGCGATCCTTTCACCGTTTCGGTAACGGTGCATCCGGAACCGCGCGGATTTAACGATAGCTCACCAATTATCTGTAGCGATGATGTGGTGGGTTATGACTTAAACACGAACATTGCCAATACCGGTTCGGGTGGTAATAATCTGGTTACAGGAACTACCTATAGCTGGATTGCAGCATCGCATGCGAGTGTGAGTGGTGAAAGCCTTTCTGCGCAATCGGGAAATATCATCACCGATGTGCTGAATAACGTTACCAATGTAAATCAGATTGTGGTATATACCATTACACCAACCAACAATGGTTGCGTGGGCGATCCGTTTACAGTTTCAATAACCGTTCGTCCGGAGCCAAGAGGGTTCAACGATGTATCGCCCGTTATTTGTAGTAACGCAAATGTGAACTATGTACTTTCTGCAAATATTGCCAATACCGGAGCAGGTGGAAACAACTTAGTTGCAGGTACGACCTACGAGTGGCAGGCCGCAGATAATACCAACGTAACCGGTGAAACCCTTGTGGCAACCAACACGGGTACAATTACAGATGTACTTACGAATGTAACATCGGCCAACCAGGTAGTAGTTTACACCGTTGTACCTACCAGTACAGACGGATGCGAGGGTAATCCGTTTACAGTTTCAGTTACGGTTCGTCCGCAGCCAATCGGAGCAGCCGATACCGATGCAGTATGTAGCGATGAAGCCATCAGTTATAATATCCAAACCAGAAACATCAACCTGTTAGGAAATTCGGTTAACAGCCAATTCACTTACACCGTGGTGTCATCCGATCCGGGCAATGTTTCAGCTGCGGGCAAAGACAGAACGGTGGCCAGTGCAGCATCGATTACCGATACCTATACTAACACCACCAGTGCGGATGTACTGATTACCTATACGATTACACCATTCAGTATTACCGGAAATTGCCAGGGTAATCCATTTGATGTGGTGGTTACTATTCATCCGGAACCACTTGGTCCGGATATGACCATTCAACGGTGCAGCGATGATCCGGTTAATTTCGATTTACAAAATGTGATTAATACGGTAGGCACAGGAAATGCCGTTCCAAGTAAGTTCAGATATACGGTATCTTCGAATAATGCATTGGCCGTGGCACCGGGTCCAAATCGCAATACGCCAACTCCGGCTCCGATTGCAGATGTGTACACCAATACCACGAATGCCGATGTTGAAATTACCTATACCGTAACACCGGTAAGTCTTGCCGATGATTGCGAAGGTGCTTCATTCACGTTTAAAGTAATAGTACATCCGGAGCCCGTGGGGGCCAATGTGGTTGATCCGGTATGTAGCACAGCGTTGAATTATAATATTCAAACGCAAAACATTAATATGTTGGGCAATGCCGTGCCTAGTGTGTTTACCTATACGGTAGCTTCTTCCGATCCGGTGGGCGTTCCGCCTGCGGCCGATCGCATAGTAGCCAGTGGTGCACCTATTACAGATTCCTATACCAACTCTACAGGAGTTGATGTAACCATTACCTACACCATTACACCATTTAGTACTGCACATAATTGTGCCGGAACACCGTTTACGTATGCGGTAACGATCAGCTCTAAACCTGTTGGTGCCGATGCAACCAAAGCACCTACCTGTTCGGATGTCTTGTTTAACTTCGATCCGCAGGCAGACATTACAAACGGTGTGATTGCAACCTTTACGTGGACGGCTACTTATCAGCCTGGTCTTACCGTAGGTGGAGCAGCGCCTCCTGTATCCGGTAGCGGTAACATCAGCGGTACATTAACCAATACTTCCAATGTAGTGTTGAATGCGACCTACGTGGTTACTCCAACTGCAGGAACTTGCGTGGGCGATCCATTTACCATTACCGTTCCAATTGATCCGGAACCTGTGGTATCAAGTTCGCTCAATGCGATTGTATGTAGCCAGGCACCTTATAATACCTTGATGGATACCGATGGCGTTTCAATAGGTGCTTCCACCTATGATGTTTCTGCTGTTGTTGATGCTGGCTTAACCGGTACACCAACCACCGGATCAGGTCTTGCCGCTAATGCGTTGATTAATGATGCCTTCGTAAACGTAGGCGCTATTCCATTAAAAGTTACTTATACCATTACACCGAATGGAACTAACGGATGCGTAGGCGATCCGAAAGTGGTTGAACTCACCGTAAATCCTGAGCCGGTTATAAACCCTGGTTTGGATAATACGGTTTGCAGCCGTGAAGACGCGGGTATCATTCTAAGTACAAACGGTGTTTCCGTGGCTGCTAATTCTTACAGGTTAGTAAGTGTAACAGTGCCCGGAACGGTTACTGCCGATCCGTTGAACGTACCTGCAGGAACGGTGGGTAATATCAACCTGATCCGCACCGATAAATACACGAACACAACAAATGCACCTGTTGTAGTAACCTATTTCGTGGTGGGTATTAGCCCTTCCAATTGCGAGGGTCAACCACAAGCCATCAATTTGACAATTGATCCGCAGCCAATCCTGTCGCCAGGCACGGCCAATCTGTGTAGCGATGTTCCTTCGGGTATTATTGTTGGGCCTGCGGCAGGTTCTACACCCATCACAGATTTTGAGTTGAAGAATATAGTGAAAGCACCAGCGCTGGTAGCAGGTGGCAGCAATGCAGGTTTAGGAAGTTATGTAGCAAACTTGCCGGGTGGTCAGTCTGATTTTCTGGCAAATGATGTATTCACCAATACCACCAACGGTCCGTTGTTGGTTACCTATACCGTAGTGCCTATTGCTAATGGATGTCGTGGTGCTGACTTTACAGTCGTATTTACTGTTAACCCGGCACCTGCGGTAGAAGATAACCTTAACCGGACGGTATGTTCGGATGAAGCAAGCGGTATTGTCTTTGCCACCGAGATTTCGCCCTTGAGTGTTGCGGCCGCTTCGTACAATATTGTATCGATTAGCGCACAGGCCGGTTTAGTAAGAACTGCCGGAAACGCAGTGGTACCACGCAATGGAGTTTCGGCAAATGATATTCAGGCCGATCAATTCCAGAACCCTACCAACGATCCATTAACAGTTACGTATGGCGTACAAGCAGTTTCGGGCGCATCCTGTCTGGGCCCGGTAAGAAATGTGGTGCTAACAGTAGAACCTGAAGTAATTGCAGCTCCGGTTAACAATGCACCGGTAATTTGTAGCAACGGTACCACCGATATCGACTTGATTTCACCTACCAATCCTACAGCCGGGGTGATTACCTTTAACTATACTGCGGTTTCTTCCGCAGGAGGTTTGGTGAGCGGCTTTGTTCCGGTTTTGAGCAACCTGCCGGAGAATTACAAGATTGCAGATGTTTTGGTAAACAACGATGATGCACCTGCTACAGTTACTTACTCGATAACCGCAGTAGCCAATGGTGCTAAAAATGGAGGCGGTTGTTCAAGCTTACCTCCGGCAGTGCAGGTTGTAGTAACCGTTGAACCTAAACCCAAACTGGTTGCTTCACCACTTATTCAAACTGTATGCGAAGGAGTGGCTACCAATGTTACTTTAAATAGTGCAACCGTTCCTTCAGCAGGTACTACTGAATTTGAATTGTTGAGCGCGGTTGCCACAGGTGGTGTAACGGGTATGTCGGCTGTTGGCACAATCTTTACTCCAGGTGCTACCTTAGCTGATGTGTTGGATAATCCAACAACCACATCACAGACTGTAACCTACACCTTCCGGCCACAAACAGCAGGAGGCTTGGGTTGTCAGGGCGATAATGTAGTGGTAACTATTACAGTTAATCCATTGCCTACGGTGGTAGCCAGCCCGCAGGCTGATATCTGCAGTGGTGAATTCATCAACATTACCCTTACGCCAGATGTGGCCAATACCGTTGCAGTGTGGACTGTATCCGCACCTCCGGGTGTGGCGGGTGCCAGCAATGGAGCGGGTAACCTGATCTTCCAGACATTATTCAACAATAATAATTCAGCATCTACAGTAACCTATACAGTAACACCAAGGGTAAATGGTTGCGATGGCCCTGCTATTGTTATACCTGTTGTGGTTAATCCTAAACCTGTATTAACCTTGCCGCCTCCGGTAACGGTGTGTCATGGAAACACACTTAACGTGCCGCTGGTAAGCAATGTGGCCGGTACCACTTTTGCCTGGACGGTTGACGATCCAAGCGGATTGGGAGTGCCATTAACCGGTTCGGGTAGTACGATTAACCAGTTATTGAATAATACAACCGGTTCGCAGGCTTCATTAACCTATACCATTACACCAACTGGTCCGGGTAACTGTTTGGGCGATCCTAAGATTCTAATCGTAACCGTTTCTCCGCAAATGGGAGCGCAGTTTGTGAATACAAATTCAAGCATTTGTAAGGGTAGTACAGAGTTCCTGATCATTCAGTTGGATGGACAGGCACCGTTTGATTTTGTGTACAACGATGGTACCTCCAATATTTCGGTAACCAATGCCGGAAACTTTAAGGTGATACCCGTAACACCAACAGCCACTACCACCTACACACTGGTTTCAGTAGAGGATGCGTTGAACTGTCCGTTTACTCCGGTTGGGCAGAGTGTTACAGTAACGGTAGGAGAGACGGATGCCACGTTTAGTGTGGTTGGCCCCGCTTCCTCGTGCGGTCCGTACACAGCTACCTTCCAGTTTAACCAGGTAGCTGGCACAGAATATACATGGCAATGGTTTGATGGTTCACCGGATGATGTATTCCTGGCTGCATCTACCATTCCGAACAATACCATTACGCATACATTCTCTAACCCGAATCCAAATGCACCGATAACGTATAAGGTGACCTTGCGCACGCAGTTACCGGCTCCGTTCCCGGGTTGCTTTAAGTCTATGCAGCAGAACATTACCATTTTCCCTTCTATCATTACGAATGCGTTCCCGGATAGGACCGACATTTGTAGCGGGGAGAATGTTCAGTTCTTTAACCAGAGTTTTGGTGCAACTACGCATCGCTGGTTCTATCGCGAGCAAGGCACTACGGCAGAAATTGATGTTCGTACAACCCCTACGGTTAATTACAACCTGGTAAATACATCCACTACCAATCCTATTATTTACGAAGTGGTTTATCAGGCTAATAATGGATTCTGCCCGGCAGCTGATGTGGTAATGCCAATAACCGTGTATCGTGATATTGTGGCAGGATTTGATGAAGGTACTGTGCCTCCGTTTATTGGGGGTAATGCAACCGTAAACTTTACCAATACATCTACTCCGGTAGATCCTTCGCAATTCCGGTACGAATGGAACTTTGGATTGAATGCTACTCCGGCCACAGCCACCGGTGCTGGTCCATTCTCTGTGGATTACAGTACACCGGGTCCTCGAGATATTTCGTTACGCGTAGTAAATATTGCAGCTGAAACTGCTGGTATGGGTTGCGAAAGCTCATTCAGTAAAACCATTAATATTCAGTTGTTGCCACTTGTTGCTGCGTTTGAGGCTAACCCGTTGCGTGCTTGCTTCCCGGCTGATATTGAAGTAACAGAAAACACCTCGACAGGCGATATTATGGAATGGCGTGTGGTGGATAGTAACGGTCGCATTGCGGCCACCTCCAGCGCTCCGATGCCAATATTCAGGATTACTGCGCCTGGCGTATATTCTGTGCTTCTTACTACCCGTAACTCTATTACAGGGCAGGTTGCCAATACCCAGCGCGATAATTTCGAGATCTTTGACAACCCGCTTGCTTCGTTTGATTTGAGACCAAACGTGGTGTATGTTCCCAATACCGAGATGACCACCTTTAACTTTAGTATGGGTGCTACAGATTACGCCTGGGATTTTGGTGATGGCGGTACCTCCGATGAAATTGAACCGGTTTATACGTATCGTGTTGAGGGTGTGTATGATGTGCAGTTGGTGGCCATCAACGATCATGGGGGTGGCTTGTTGTGTACCGATACCCTTACCCGCAAGGTAACAGCGAAACAGGGTGGTATAACAAAAGTACCGAATGCCTTTACACCTAACCCGGCCGGCCCAGGATCGGGAAGCGGTGGAGGTACAGGTGGTAACGGAACGTTTAACGATGTATTCTTGCCGATTGTAAAAGGTGCCGAAGAATTTAATATGCAGATTTTCGATCGCTGGGGTAATCTGATCTTTGAAAGTAACAGTGCCAACATTGGTTGGGATGGTTACGATAAAAATGGCAGAACACTACCAGCCGGTGTTTATGTGTATAAGCTTACTATCCGGTTATCCGATGGGCAGCGATCTACGCAGATTGGGGATGTAACAATGATCAAATAAAGAATGCTATAACGAATAAAGCATGAAGAAGATTTTATTGATTGTGTTTGGTTTAATGATAGGAGCAGAGACGCTTGCGCAGGATCCGCAATTCTCGCAATACTATCAGGCACCGCTTTACCTTAATCCCGGGTTTACAGGAATTACCCCCCAGCAACGGGTGGCTATTAACCATCGCATTCAATGGCCTAATCTGCCGCAGGCATTTTCAACCTACTCGGCCAGCTACGATATTTTTGTGGACGAACTACGAAGTGGATTTGGAATTCTGGCTACTACCGATAAAATGGGTTCGGCCGGATGGCGTACTACTACTGTGGGATTAAACTATAGTTACAAAGTGCGGCTAACCAATAAAGTAGTGTTTTCACCAGGTTTGTATTTTGGTTACGGTATCAATGGTCTTGACAGAAGCAGGTTACGATTAGGCGATGGGTTAGAGTATGATGGAATTTCCCTCGATCCGGAATTGAATAAGTTGGGTAATCAACAATATTTTGATTTCGGATCGGGCTTTATTATTTATAACCGTAGTTTATGGGTTGGGGCTTCGTTCACACACATGAATACACCCAATGTTTCCATTTTGAATGATGTAAGCCGTGTTCCGATGAAAACCACGATACACGGTGGAGCGCGTATTACGTTAATGGATGGTCCACGCGAAATGGACCGGGCCTCGTACCTTACACCCTCATTCATTTATAGAAGACAAGGTCCCATCAGTCAATTGGATTTTGGATTGAACTACCATATTGACCCCGTATCGGTTGGGGCCTGGTATAGGGGAAAACCATTTGAGAAAAACGTAATTGGCACGGTAAACCAGGATGCACTCATTCTTACGCTGGGCCTTTATCTGAAAGATTTTGTAGTAGGCTATAGCTATGATTTTTCTATTTCTGAATTATCAACCAGTTCGGGTGGAGCGCACGAAATATCAATTGTATATGAATTTGTGGCCAAACCCGTACATCGGGGGGTAAAGAAACGCAACCGGCTTATCCCTTGTCCTACCTTCAATACCAAGAAGTCGTTCTGGAGTAATTAAAACCTGGTAACTACTGTTTAACCTGTACAGATGTGATTAGCCGGTTGTAATAGCCGGTTATGGTCAATTTTTTGTTTTTACATCCGTTCCAGATGTTAGAATGTATTAAAAGCAGTCTACAGGTGGCTTTAAATGGAATTTATCTGTTTAAGGCATGGTGCGTAAGCTTACTCTTCTTGTATTACTGTTTATTATTTTTATTTCGAAGCCTGCGTTTTCGCAGTGCCCGAATATTCTGGAACCTGGTTTTGCGTTTTTAACCAGTAGCCGGGGTTGCGCGCCCTTTACAGTTAATATTCAAACCCTTTATCTGTCATCTGCGCCAGGCACCCAGTATTTTATTAATTGGGGCGATGGAACAGGTGAAGAAACCTACACGCAGACCAACGCAACAGGCGTAACAATAGCGCATACCTATCCCAACACATCCACCAATTGCGGGTATGATGTGGTGATTGATGCAGCAAACGCATGTAACCCGCGCGGCAGTGTGGTGCCCATCAATACACAGGTTATTGTATGGACTAACGATGTGATTTCGATTGACCCTGCCGTTTACAGGGTTTGCCAGGGCTATGCGGCCAGCGTACAGTTTACCGATAACAGTTCCTGGAATTGTTTTCCGCGGGCAACACGCGAGAATAATGAACCACGCTGGATTCAATGGCTGTATGGAACGGGCCCCTTAGGAAACCAGATTCCGGGCATCCAGGTAAATTCAATTACTCCAGGCGGATTTCCTTACCTTAATCCAGCTCCGGCCACTAACCCTATTTACCCGGTATTAGCTCCGGGGCAGGTAAGTTTGCCCATTCAGGTGCCGGTTACAACTCCTGCCGATTTAGGCCGCGAGTTTGTGATTACGCTTAAGAACTGGAACCAGTGTAATCCATATGATAATGTGCTCACGGATTTGAATCCCTTCAATCCGGTTAATGGAAACCTGGTGGACGGGGATAATGCACCGCAAATAACCTCGGCAAGGATTGTAATTGTTCCATCGCCTCAACCGGATTATATAACCCGGCTGGGTGGAAGTGGTGGCCCCATTCAAACTATATTTTGTGTGGGCGATAATATCTACTTTGATAACGAAACACCGAATATTTCGGGGGCTTCCTTTGCCTATACCTGGGAGTTTTATGATAACAATACCGGGGCCGGTGCACCGCTTGCAACATCAACGAATAGCAACCCCACTTTTGCTTATCCTACCTCGGGCCAAAAACTCATTCGGCTTTCCGTGCGCGATCAAAATGCGGCCGGCAACTGCGTGGCTGTTGTAGAAAAAGTAATCACAATTTCTCCTTCTTTAATTGCCCGGATCCAGGTAACGGATCTTAGTAACAATGTGATTACACCCGATTTTTGTCAGAATGCGTTGGCACCTTTTACAACATTTCAGGTTAGGTTTAACGATGCTTCCGTAGGAAGTATTACCCCTACCACCCAATGGCGTTGGGAATTTTATGATCAAACCAATGTGTTGGTAAAGCAAGAACCAACTTCCGGGTTTTCGAATGTAGCTCTTGGCCCGTTTGATGAATCGTACCTGAACAGGGGGATTTACCGGGTTCGGCTGATTGTACGCGATAATGTTACTTCGTGTGAAACGGTGGATGAAGTGCAGGTGCGTGTGTTTGAAAAACCGGTTCCTGTATTTACAGCCACACAGGTATGTGCCGGGCAGTTAACCTCCTTTGCCGAAGCATCCACCCTGCAATCAATCAACGGTGAATCTATTGTGCTGCGCGAGTGGGACTTCAATTTTACAGGAACATTCACCAAAGATCCTTCATTTGATAATCAAACTACGTTTGATCGTGCCCTTGGCCCGGCCGGTACGTACCAGGTTGCCTTACGTGTTACGACCGACCAAACTGCGTGTTCTGAAACCGTAATTATTCCGGTAGTGGTTGATCCGCTGCCGGTGGCCACCTTTACACCCGATGTAACTTCCGGGTGTAGCGTGCTTACAGTTACTTTTAATAATACAGGTGCAGCTATACAACCCACGGCAATTAGTAGTTATGTATGGGAAGTCGATGAATTGGGCGGCCTGGGCTTTCAGCCGATTGGTACACAAATACCTACTGACCCAACCTTCACACCTTTTTTTGTCCATGATTTTGAAAACATAGGGTTGGTAAATAAAACGTTCGAAGTGCGTCTGCGCGTAATTACCATTGGCGGCTGCGAAACTATTTCGCCCTCTCAAACCATTACAGTTTTTCCGGGTACACGGTCGGGTTTCATTTCGACAAACTATTCGCCATTTAACGATAACTGTTCGCCACAAACCATCAACTTTTCAGTTGATCTGGAAACGCAATCGCTTAACCCTTCCGAATACAGATGGCAAATCAGTGACAACTCCGGCCTGTTGGATGACATCAGCACAGGAACTACTCCGGCCTTTAGTTATGCATTTGTAAATAACACGCAGGCACTTAAGAATTTTTCGGTACGACTTTTAACTACTTTAACCACAGGTTGCTTTGGTGATTCCATCCGCACAATCCGGATAAGCCCGGTACCGATTTCACAATTTGTAATTGACACGCTTGCTTTTGATTGCAACGTATTAACAGTTCGGTTAGATGCTGTGCAAAAAGGACTTACCAGTTACCATTGGGTAATTAATGAAAATGGAATTCCTATTGTCGATCAAACATCAGGTGTTGATTTTATTGAGCATACATTTAACCGGCCACCGGCAGCTTCGCCTGCACTGGCTGTTGACTTTCGATTGGATACGGAAAATTTCGCCAACTGTGTAAGCGCGGTTACTACTCAGGCTATAACGGTGCCTCCCAGAGATAACATCAACGCTGGATTTACAGCAACACCCATCAGTCAAACATTGCCGGCATCAACGGTTGCTATTACCAATACAACCAACCCGGGGCCGTGGACTTATTTGTGGGACTTTGGCGATGGAACAACATCGGCCGCAGCAAATGTTACTTCACACACATACAGTACGTATGGCGTTTATACAATCCGGTTAACGGTTACCAACAATGTGTGTGTTGAAACGCAAGCCCAACAGGTTGAGATATTGGCAATACCCCCTCTGGTAGATTTTTCTTATGATCCACCGGAAGGCTGCATGCCCTTAACGGTAAATTTCACCAACCTGTCGCAATTTGCTGATCCGAATTCCTATTTATGGGATTTTGGTGATGGAGCAACATCAACTGCTGCCAGTCCAACACATACTTATTTTCAACCCGGAGTTTATTCCGTAACACTATCGGCAACCAATATTACAGGACAAATTGTAACCGAAAGCAAGGCTGGTATAATTGAAGTGTTTCCATTACCACGGGCCGACTTTGAAGTAAAACCGCTCTTAGTTTATATTCCCGGTGGTATAATGTACACCGATAACAGAAGTTTTGATGCGAGTACCTACCTATGGAATTTTGGTGATGGTACAACCTCCACTGCGTTTGAACCGAATCATTCCTACCAGTCTGAAGGCCTGTTCACCATAAAACTTACAGCATTCAATCAGTTTAATTGTGCAGATTCAACCAGTCGGGAGAATGCCGTGCGTGTGCTGAAAGGCGGGCAGGTCCTTATACCGAATGCGTTTTCACCCAATCTTTCGGCTACCGGTGGTGGTGGAGGAAATAGTGATGGTACCAACGATATTTTCTTACCTGTAATGCGGGGTGTTACTGAATTTGAGTTACTGATTTTTAATCGCTGGGGTGAGTTGTTGTTTGAAAGCAAAGATCCGGAACGCGGCTGGGATGGCACCTACCAGGGCCGGCTGTGTCAGCAAGATGTATATATCTACAAAGTGGCAGCTTCCTTTGAAAATGGAGAGCGTGTGGTGCGTGTAGGCGATGTTAATTTGATCCGATGAGAAAAATTTGTTTCATATTGATATTTTGTTCGGCCAACCTTCTGGCACAGGACCCGCAGTTTTCTCAGTATTATGCTGCACCTTTATATTTGAACCCTGCATTTACGGGTACCTCCGAAGATCACCGGTTTATTGCCAACTACCGCAATCAGTGGCCAAATGCTGCACACGGGTTTGTAACGTATGCGTTTTCATACGATGTAAACCTAAATCACTATAATAGCGGCATTGGTTTTCTGGCCACCGTTGATCAGGCTGGCACTGCGGGCATGCGTTCATCTCAATTGAATTTTTTGTATTCCTATAAATGGAATGTTTTAAGTAAGTGGGTGATTTCGGCTGGATTAAACTTTGGCTATGCTTCGCGTTCAATCGATCTGAACCGATTAATTTTTGGCGATCAACTTCAGTTTGATTCGGATGGTAATGTGCCCACGGACGATCAGGCATTATTTAATTTAGGCAATACACATTACTTTGATTTTAATTCAGGTGTTTTGGCGTACAATAAAAACTTCTGGTTTGGTTTTTCGGCCAGTCATTTAAATACGCCCAATCGTTCCTTGATTGATCAGGAAGCTGAGGTGCCAGTAAAAACCAGTTTCCATGGAGGAGTCCGTATTCCGCTTTATGGAGGTCCATTCAAAAAAGAGCATATTTCTGTACTGGCTCCTTCCTTTGTGTATAAGAAACAAGGTCATTTCGATCAGCTCGACTTAGGGCTTCACTTTTTGTACGACCCGATTATGATGGGTGTGTGGTACCGCGGTATTCCGTTGCAACAAAATGTGAAGGATAACATTAGCCAGGATGCCATGGTGGTTGTGCTGGGCTTTCAATTTGAGCGGATTGAGTTGGGTTATAGTTATGATTTTACTGTATCTGAACTTGGCCCTATGTCGGGCGGGGCACATGAAGTAGCTGTAAAATACAAGTTGGAAATGGCTGCCCAGATAAAGACAAAACGGAAAGATAAATTTATACCGTGCCCAACCTTCATTAAGAAATAGCCAGTTCATCCCGCGCATATCCCTGGTTGGTTGCCGATAAAATTGCGCTTATTCTGTTACCTTTGACCTCTTTTTGAGAGGTTCATGAATTTTAAGGCACACCTTCAATCCGATTCTATATTCGCAGAGTGGCGCAGGCTGCTCAGGATTTGAATATGCCTGCTTTTGTAGTAGGGGGGTATGTGCGCGATTTGATTTTAAACCGACCAAATAAAGATATAGACTTTGTTTGTCTTGGTAATGGCATTGCGCTGGCTCAAGCCGTGGCCGTGCGGCTTGGCAAATTGCCAGTTGTGGTGTTTAAGAATTTTGGTACCGCCATGATTAAATGGCAGGATAGAGAATTGGAATTTGTAGGTGCCCGAAAAGAATCTTACCGAAAGGAATCGCGCAAGCCGATTGTAGAAAATGGAACATTAGAAGAAGACCAGCAACGAAGGGATTTTACCATTAATGCCATGGCCATCAGTTTAAATGCTGAGGACTTAGGCGAGTTGATTGACCCTTTTGGAGGATTGAAACACCTGGAAGAAAAAATCATCAAAACACCGCTCGATGCGAACATAACCTTTTCGGACGATCCCCTGCGGATGTTGCGCGCGGTGCGGTTTGCATCGCAACTTTCGTTTGATATAGAACCTGAAACCTATGCAGCCATCGAAAAAAATGCAGATCGCCTCCGCATCGTTTCAATGGAACGTATTACCACCGAGCTAAACAAGATTATTGAATCGAAATTGCCCTCCTATGGATTCAAATTACTTTTTCATAGCGGATTGTTGAAGAAGTTTTTTCCGGAGATGGTTGCTCTGCATGGGGTAGAATACCAGGACAACAAAGCGCACAAGGATAATTTCTTTCACACACTCCAGGTGTTGGATAATGTAGCAAAGGTTTCGGATGACTTGTGGCTACGGTGGGCTGCCATACTGCATGATATTGCAAAACCTGCAACCAAACGTTTCGATAAAGAGGTGGGCTGGACTTTTCATGGGCACGAGGATAAAGGCGCCCGCATGGTGCCGGGTATTTTTCGCAGGCTTAAGCTGCCCATGAATGAGAAGATGGTGTTTGTTCAAAAAACTGGTGCGGTTACATTTGCGGCCCATTGCATTGGTTAAGGAGGTGAGCGACTCAGCTATTCGAAGATTATTATTTGAAGCCGGAGAAGATGCCGATGCGCTGATGATGCTTTGCCGGGCTGACATTACTTCCAAGAATAACGAAAAGGTAGCCCGGTACCTGAAAAATTTCGACAAGGTTGAACAAAAAATGGCCGACCTGGAAGCACGCGACCACATCCGCCAGTTTCAGCCACCCGTTTCGGGCGATGAGATCATCAAGTTGTTTAACATTCCGCCTGGCCCGATAATTGGTGAAATAAAGGAGGCTATCAAGGAGGCTATCCTGGAGGGAACCATCCGGAACGCTCGCGAGGAAGCCTATGAATTAATGTTAAAACTGGCTGCCGATCGGGGCTTGTATGTAAATGAAGAATCAAAGAATTAACTTACAACTCAATTAATATTTTAATAATGAAAAAGTTCGTAATCCTGTTTCTGGTAAGTGTTTCGCTAAACACCTTTGCGCAAAAGCAACCCGCAAAAGCAGAGCAGCCTAAAACCCAATCAAAAACTCAACCTCAACCCGAACCCCAGCCAGCTGGTGTAAGTTCGCTTACCGAACATTTTTATAAAAAGTATGCAACTGCGGTAAAGTGGAATGACTATGAAGTGGCCAAAAGTGCATTGTATGATCTGATTGTTGAGAATCCACAGAACGACTCCCTGATTTTAAGCCTGGCCTATTACTATTATGAAAACCAACAGCATGTGCCCGCGGTGTTGGTATCACAACAATTGCTTGCCCGTAATCCAAAGAACACAGCAGCCCTTGAGATTGCCGCCATCGGATACGAGGCAATGGGTGTAAACGACCGTGCCCTGCAAAGTTACGAGAGCTTATACCTGTTGAGTAACAATATGAACATGTTGTATAAAATGGCCTTTCTTCAATACGAACTTAAGCGCTACAACGAGGCCATCACGTCTATTGATATTCTGTTAGCAAATACCGAGGTGCAAACGGCAAAGGTCGTGTTCAACGATGTGGAGAATAAACCAAAGGAATACCCCATGACTGTTGCCTTATGGAACCTGAAAGGGCTGGCCGTATTGGATCATTTGGGCGACAAAGCAGCAGCTAAAAAGCTGTTTGATCAGGCCCTGGCTACGGCCCCCGACTTTGTGCTGGCCAAACAGAATCTGAACAAAGTGAAATAGGGGGTGCAACCTTTTAGGTTGTCGGTAGGTCATTAGCACCAGTACTGTTTTAATTGGAGGCTCAGGCCATACATATACATCATGAATTAATAGACCGTTGCCGCCAGGGCGACCGGGAGGCCTATTACCGACTTTATAAACTTTACAGCCGCAGTATGTATAATGTAGCTACCGGATTGTAAATAACCCCGAGGAGGCCGAAGATGTGTTGCAAGAGGCTTTTATCAGTGCGTTTCGTAACCTGAATCATTACCGGGGCGATTCTACCTTTGGGGCCTGGCTAAAGCGGATTGTAATAAATAAGGCAATTAATTACCTGCAAAAGCGTAAGGCCGACCGAATACCCGATGACGACCGGTGGGATGTACCTGAGGAGGAGCCGGAAAATAAATTGGATCATTTTCCGTTTTCGGTAGAGCAAGTGCGCGATGCTATAGAAAAACTGCCGGATGGCTATCGATCGGTAATTTCGTTGTATCTTTTAGAAGGGTATGATCATGCCGAGATAGGCGAGATTATGGGAATAACCGAATCCACTTCTAAATCGCAGTTTAACAGGGCAAAAAAGAAACTTAAAGACCTTTTGGAGGAAGGCAAAATATGAAAGACTCTTTAAAGGATTTTATTGATAACAACCGGCAGGCATTCGATAACCGGGTGCCATCCGAAAAGGTTTGGAAAGGGATTGAATCGAACCTGCCCCAAACCACCTGGTGGCATAACATTGCCGTATGGCGCGCTGCCGCCATAATCCTGTTTTGTGTTTCGGGCTTCCTGTTATTTACAAACAAACCGGCCGGGCAGGATAAACGCCAAACCGCGCAGTTGCAAGGTGAATTTCGCAACCTTGAAAAATTTTATTCTGATCAGATAGCCGAAAAAGTGGAATGGATAAGCGATACCCGCGATACATTTGCCGATGATCAGTTTGCCCAGGACTTTGAGAAATTAGATGCGATGTACCAGGTGCTGCTTGAACAAATGAAAACCAACCCCACCGAACAGGTTAAAGATGCGTTGGTTTTAAATATGCTGGTTCGGATAGATTTGCTGAATCAACAAATTCAGAAGTTAGAAGAATCAAAACGGGCTGCCCGGGCCGGAAAAGACACAGCGATTTAGAAATCTTCTTCGCTTTTCAGTTCAAACTTATCTTTGTTGCTATCCAGCAGTTTGCCGTCTTCGCATTTTAATACCCTTGCCGGAAAGCGTTTAATCAACCCGTAGCTGTGGGTAGCCATCAGAATAGCCGTTCCGCTTTTGTTGATCTGTTGAAAGATTTTAAGAATACCAAGGGACACTTCCGGATCAAGATTTCCGGTGGGTTCATCGGCAATCAGGATCAGGGGTTCATTAATTAATGCGCGGGCAATTACCACGCGTTGTTGTTCGCCACCCGAAAGTTGGTGCGGCATTTTTTTCTCCACCGATCCTAATCCAACTTGCATCAACACTTCGGCCAACCGGTTTTTCATACGGGCACTGTCGTTCCAACCGGTGGCTTTCATTACAAAGTTTAAGTTCTCGCCCACGGTGCGATCAGGGAACAGTTGAAAGTCCTGAAAGATGATACCCACCTTACGCCTTAGCATGGGCACCTGGCTGGCTTTGATGTCGCGGATGTTAAAACCGGCCACGTTTATATCGCCCAAACGAAGTGGTAAGTCGGCATATAAGGTTTTTAGCAACGAACTTTTACCTGAACCGGTTCGGCCAATTAAAAAGGCAAACTCGCCTTTGTCAATTTCAAAGCTTATTTCATTGAGCACGGTATTATGCTCCTGAAAAATACTCGCTTCTTTAACACGTACAACCGGATCGGTAGAAAACATAGTTCAATTCAAAATTTTAGATTTAAAATTCAAGATTCTATTTCGAGTTTTGAATCTTGAATTTTGAATCTTGAATTCTTACGAGTTAGCTTTTTTATGATCGGCTAAAAATTTAGCCAGTCCCGAATCGGTTAACGGGTGGTTGAGCAAACCGGTAATAACGTTAAGCGGACAGGTAACAACATCGGCCCCGATTTCGGCACATTTTATCAGGTGCATGGAATGGCGTACACTGGCCGCCAGAATTTCGGTACCAAAGCCATAGTTGTCGTAAATCAACCGAACCTGTGCAATAAATTCCAACCCATCTTGCGAAATATCATCTAACCGGCCAATGAAAGGCGAGAGGTAGCTGGCACCTGCTTTAGCCGCCAGTATGGCCTGGCCGGGAGAAAACACAAGGGTACAATTGGTACGGATTCCTTCGCTTGAAAATTTCTTAATGGCTTTAATACCATCCTTGATCATAGGAACTTTTACAACAATCTTATCATCAATTTTTGCAAGTTCTTTACCTTCTTTAATAATTCCCTCAAAATCGGTGGCAATTACTTCAGCGCTCACATTGTTATCTACAATGTTACAGATGGCTTTGTAATGAGCCATTACTTTTTCTTTTCCGGCAATACCTTCTTTTGCCATTAACGAGGGATTGGTAGTTACACCATCCAGCACGCCCAAATCGTAAGCTTCTTTGATTTCGTTGAGGTTTGCCGTGTCGATGAAGAATTTCATGTATGAATGTATTAGGTTAATGGATCCTTAAAATTAGTGGAAATAGAAAACTCCACAGGTAAGAAGGGGTTAAAAAAGTGGCAAACCGAACATCGCACCGCTACAACCGCCTACCCTTGCTGCCTTCCGGCCCTGGGGGAGTTCAGCAGGAGCTGGTCGTGCCGATTTGCCGGTGCAAAACTAACAAAATACCTGAATTTGCCAGTGCTTTATTATGCGTGGGGATAAAACTTTGTCAAGGAAAGACGCGATCAAACTACTCCAATAATCCCGACAGGTAAAGGTTAAATTCCATTGGATTTACCTCCACAAATCCATCCAACTTCAGATCTTCAAAGATATCCGCATCAAGCTCAAGCGTGCGCATTTCCGCACCTTGCTTGTTTACCCATATTTCAGTTCCTTTAAACTGAATGGGGTTAACCCGTAAAAGAATTTTACCATTGGGCATTTCTTTTTTAAAGTATTGATGTACGATATTGTTTTCTTTAGCCATTGAGTAAAAGTATGGTAATTCCAGAACGTGTTGAAACTCCGCGCCTGATTTTAACCCGGCTTCAAGGTACCGATGCCGAGGAAATTTTTTATACCTATGCCAGCAAGCCGGAAAGCACCCGGTATGTAAGTTGGCCCACGCATACATCGTTGAAAGACACCCGTGCTTTTCTGCACTATGCACACAGCGCCTGGGCACAAGGTCTTGATTATTCCTTTGCAGTAAGGCTAAAAGGTTTTAATAGATTGATTGGTGGTTGTGGCTTTTTGAACGATGCCGGCAAAATTCAGGTTGGTTATGTATTGGGGCCGCTGCATTGGGGTAAAGGCTATGCCACAGAAGCCACCCGGGCTATTGTTCAATTGTTGTTAACCTTGCCGGTGCACAGGGTTGGTTCGTTTGTGGATATTGACAACAAGGCCTCCATTCGGGTATTGGAAAAGTGTGGATTTCAGGTGGAGGCAGTGGTTAAAGACTGGTGGCGGTTTCCAAACCAGGATAACCGGTTAAAGGATTGTGTGCTTTTTACCCTTCCGGTTGATCGACTTTCAACCCGGGAATAATTCAGGATGAGGTATTGAGTAAGAGAGATGATTTTTTGAATAAAAGAGTTTGGAAAATTTTGTGGTAAAAGAACCCTTTGCTATACTTGCCGCTCAAATATTCTAATTTTAATGGGAAGAGGAGATAAAAAATCAAAGAAAGGTAAGCGGAGCATCGGTTCTTTTGGAGTTACCCGTAACCGCAAGAAGATTAAGGCCCGCCTGAAGCGCGCTGCTTCCAAAAAAACAACTGCGGTGGTAGCCGAAGCAAAACCTAAAAAACCAAGCCGTAAAAAGCTGAATAAACGATGATGAAGTTTGTACATACTGCATGGTGGTGGCACAAGTCGAAATTCGATTGGTGAGCAGCCCTGCTATGTAAATACAATATTGCCGAAGGCCCCGCTGTTCACAGTGGGCCTTCTTATTTTATAAATGTTTTACAATGAAATGAACATAAGCGGATTATACCCAGCGGGAGAATCATTAAAAACAATTAGTAGCACATGAAATTTAGAACTTTTACCCGTCAACTATTGGCCGATACCATTACTCCGGTAAATATCTACCTGAAGTTGCGCGATGTTTTTGCAGCCAGTATTTTATTGGAAAGCTCCGACTATCATGGAAATGAAAACAGCCTGTCGTTTATCTGTTGCGAACCCATTGCCACGTTTAAAGCGGCCAATGGAGAAGTGGAAATAACCATGCCCGGTGCAGAAATCAGAAAAACAAATCTGGCCAACCAGCACCTGGTTTCCGCATTCGAAACGTTTAAAAACTCTTTTCAGGTGGAAGCGGTGCCAACGCGCTACCCGCATGCCGGGTTGTTTGGTTACATCGCCTACAATGCCGTGCAGTACTTTGAAGAGATCGCCATACAATCGGCCGGGCCGCAGATTCCGGATATGATGTATTCCCTTTACCGGTATGTAATTGTGGTAGATCATTTTCATAACGAAATGACGTTGTTCGAGCATCAGCCGGAATCACATCAAAACGAAAGTACCCTACCGCGCCTGGAGCAATTGATTAACAACAATCGGGTAACCACCTTTTCGTTTAGCCGAACGCACAATGAACAATCAAATTATACGGACGAGCAGTTTCTTCAAATCATAAACCAGGGCAAGCAACATTGTTTTCGGGGCGATGTGTTTCAGATTGTACTTTCGCGCAGGTTTATTACCGGATTTAAAGGCGATGAATTTAATGTGTACCGGGCTTTGCGTTCCATTAATCCATCGCCTTACTTGTTCTATTTCGATTATGGAAATTTTAAACTCTTTGGGTCTTCGCCCGAAGCGCAAATTCAGATTAAAAACGGAAAGGCTCACATTTACCCGATAGCCGGCACGTTTCGAAGATCTGGCAACGATCAGGAAGATGCCCAACTGGCCGAGCGCCTGTCGGCCGATGAAAAAGAAAATGCCGAACATATCATGCTGGTTGACCTGGCCCGTAATGATATGAGCCGCAATGCAGAGGCAGTGCGTGTAGAGGTTTTCAAAGAGATACAATATTACTCGCATGTAATCCACCTGGTATCGAAAGTTACCGGAACCCTGCGGCCCGAGTCATCGGTAGTAAAAATGGCAGCCGATACATTTCCGGCTGGTACGCTTTCGGGGGCACCCAAACACATGGCGATGAAATTGATCGATCAATATGAAAACGTGAACCGCAGTTTTTACGGAGGTGCCATTGGGTTTTTAGGATTTGATGATTCGTTTAACCACGCCATTATGATCCGTACATTTTTAAGTAAGGACAATCAGTTGATTTACCAGGCGGGTGCGGGTGTGGTTTCAAAATCAAAAGCAGAGAGTGAGTTACAGGAAGTGAACAATAAATTAGAAGCATTGCGAAAGGCCGTATTGCTGGCAGAAAAAATATGAGCGACATGAAGATATTAGTTCTAGATAATTACGATTCTTTTACCTACAACCTGGTGCACATCATTCGGCAGTTTGGTTATACACCGGATGTGTACCGCAATGATAAAATAAGTGTTGAAGCAGTGGCAGCCTATGATAAGATTCTGCTTTCTCCGGGACCCGGCATTCCCGATGAGGCCGGAATTATGAAAGCACTGATACAGACGTATGGTCCCACCAAAAGTATTTTAGGAATTTGCCTGGGGCACCAGGGTATTGCCGAGGTGTATGGTGCCTCGCTGTATAATATTCCACAGGTATTACACGGTGTAACTTCAACAACCCTGGTGGAAGACAGCACCGAGTATTTGTTTAGCGATGTAAACGCTACGTTTCAGGCTACGCATTATCACTCGTGGGCGGTGGAACCGGAGTCGGTAAAAGGTGCAATAAAAATTACGGCCCGCAATGAAGCCGGACTGATAATGGGCTTGCGCCATGTTGAATATGATGTAAAGGGGTTGCAATTCCATCCGGAATCGATTATGACACCGGAAGGCCCGCGTATGATTGAAAAATGGCTGACACACACCCGCTAATCTTTGAATATGAAACAGATATTAACTGAACTGATAGAACACCGTAGCCTCACCAAAGCCACTGCGCACAAAGTATTGGTAGAGCTGGCGCAGGGTAAATTTAACCTGAGCCAGACCGCAGCTTTTATGACGGTGTATATGATGCGCAGCATAACAGTAGAGGAGTTGCAGGGCTTTCGCGATGCGATGCTGGAACTTTGTGTGCCGGCCCGGTTCGATCAACCCGTTATGGATGTATGCGGTACCGGTGGCGATGGAAAAAACACAATCAATCTTTCAACCCTTTCATCGTTTGTGGTGGCGGCTGCCGGCCAACCCGTTGCCAAGCATGGTAACTATGGTGTGTCTTCAGCCTGTGGTTCTTCCAATTTGCTGGAGTACTTCGGTTATAAATTCACGAATGATCATGATGAACTTAAGCGCAGCTTAGATAAAAGCAATATTTGTTTTATGCATGCGCCTTTGTTTCATCCAGCCATGAAGAATGTGGCGCCTATCCGCAAAGAACTGGGCGTGAAAACTTTTTTTAATATGCTGGGCCCTATGGTAAATCCGGCATTTCCAACCCGGCAGTTGGTGGGTGTGTTTAGTTTGGAACTGGCGCGTCAGTATGGATACTTATATCAGCAAAGCGATAAACATTTTTTGATTCTGCACTCCTTAGACGGGTATGATGAAGTTTCGCTTACCGGGGCATTCAAATATTTTTATAATGGGGGCGAGCGGCTGGCTCAACCTGCCGATCTGGGTTTACCCAGTGTTAGGTATGAAGAAATAAAAGGGGGAGCTACCGTAGAAGAATCGGCCCGGATATTCATGAATGTGTTGGAGAACAAAGGTACCATACCGCAGCAATCGGCAGTGATTGCCAATGCAGCTATGGCCTTGTATTGTGCTGATGAAAAAGGGGGACTTGCAAACGCTGTTTACCGGGCTACGGAGGCGTTGCAATCCGGTAAAGCATTGCAGGCTTTTAAAAAGTTAATGGAGAAGTAAATGGATATTCTGAAAGAAATTATTGCAAGCAAGTACAAGGAAGTTGTTGAACGAAAAGCGCAATATCCTGTAACGGTATTGGAGAAGAGCCCTTACTTTGAAAGACCAACGGTTTCATTGAAGGAGCACATTACGCGTGCAGATAAGACGGGAATTATTGCGGAGATTAAACGCAAATCTCCATCCAAAGGGGTTATCAATCCGGATGTTTCGGTGGGGCGTACTTCTATGGGGTACATACAGGCTGGTGCGTCAGCGCTTTCGGTGCTTACCGATTTCACGTACTTTGGTGGCAGCAGTGAGGATTTAATTACTGCCCGCAAGGTGAACGAATGCCCGATTTTGCGAAAAGATTTTACAGTGGATGAATATCAGATTGTTGAAGCCAAATCGATTGGCGCGGATGCTATTTTACTGATCGCGGCAGCACTTGAACCAGCCCGGTTAAAACAACTGGCAACTTTTGCGCATACGTTGTCTTTGGAAGTGTTACTCGAAGTTCATAACCGGGAAGAACTGGAAGCAAACCTGGATGCACCGGCCGATTTAATTGGAGTTAACAACCGCAACCTCAAAACGTTTGTAACCGATGTGAATTTGTCGGAACAATTAGCACCGTTTATTCCAGACGAGTACCTGAAAGTTTCTGAAAGTGGTATTGAAAATCCACACACAATAATCAAATTAAAAAAACAAGGATACCAGGGATTTTTGATGGGACAAAACTTCATGCAGCATAGCCGGCCGGAGCAGGCATGCCAGGAATTTATCGATGCCCTGAGAAAGTTGGAACAAGCGGCTTTATGAAAAAGACACCCGACATAATTTGGAAGATTTGTGGTATGCGCGATTTGCAAAATGTGTGCGCTGTAGCGGAATTGCAACCAAATTACATGGGATTTATTTTCTATAAAGATTCTCCCCGGTTTGTGGGTAATCAATTTGAGGTTCCGGCTAATTTACCAACAGCATGAAGCGGGTTGGAGTTTTTGGTGAATGAAAGCCTGGATCGGGTTCTGGCGTTGGTTCAAAAGCACCGGTTGGATTTTGTGCAGCTACACGGTGATGAACCGGTAGGTTATGCGGAGGCGTTGAAAAAAATAACCGGTGTAATTAAGGTGTTTCGGGTAGATGAAGATTTTGATTTCAGCGCAACTGCTGAATTTGAAACAGTTTCAGATTCTTTCTGTTCGATACGAAGGGTACATATTTTGGTGGGAACGCTATTCGGTTCGATTGGAATTTACTGCAAAAGTATGTTGGCAATGTTCCTTTCTTTTTAAGTGGCGGTATTTCACCTTCCACCATTCAGGATCTGGAAAATTTCAGCCATCAAAAATTTTATGCGCTCGACATCAACAGTGGGGTAGAGGAACAACCCGCTTTTAAGAGTGTTGAGAAGATAAAAGACTTACTTCATTCATTGGAAAAAATCAGACGTAAACATTAAAGATTATGCGATACGAAGTTGATGAAAAAGGATACTATGGAAATTTTGGCGGAGCTTATATTCCGGAAATGCTATATCCGAATGTGGAAGAGTTACGTACGCACTATTTAGAAATCATTCAGCAACCGGAGTTTCAGAAGGAGTTTCATGAGCTGCTGCAGAATTATGTAGGCAGGCCAACCCCGCTGTATCGTGCCGAAAGACTTTCGGAAAAATATAACGCACACATTTACCTGAAGCGGGAAGATCTTTGCCATACCGGTGCGCACAAAATCAACAATACGATTGGCCAGATTTTATTGGCAAAGCGGTTGGGTAAACAAAAGATTATTGCTGAAACCGGTGCAGGCCAACATGGTGTGGCTACGGCTACGGTGTGTGCACTGATGGGAATGGAGTGTATGGTTTACATGGGGAAGTTAGACATGGAGCGCCAACGTCCCAATGTGGAACGTATGCGTATTCTGGGTACGCAGGTGGTGCCGGCTGTATCGGGCAATATGACGTTGAAGGATGCCACCAATGAAGCCATGCGCCATTGGATTAACCACCCAACCGACACGCATTATATTATTGGTTCGGTGGTAGGGCCACATCCTTACCCGCACATGGTTACGTTGTTTCAATCGGTAATCAGCGAAGAGATTAAAAAACAATTACTGAAAGAAATCGGCCAGCCCAATCCTGATTATGTAGTGGCATGTGTGGGCGGGGGTAGCAATGCAGCCGGAGCATTTTATCATTACCTGAATGAAGCGCATGTAAATTTAGTAGGTGTGGAAGCGGCAGGTTTGGGTGTAGATAGTGGCGAGTCAGCAGCCACCACTGCGTTGGGAAAACCGGGAGTGTTGCATGGAAGCAAAACGTTATTGATGCAAACCACCGATGGCCAGGTGATTGAACCTTATTCGATTTCGGCTGGATTGGATTATCCGGGCATCGGCCCGTTGCATGCACACTTGTTTGAAACCGGTCGGGTGCAGTTTGTAAGCGCAACCGATGATGAAGCGATGAATGCCGGTATTGAATTGGCGCGCACGGAAGGTATTATTCCTGCCATTGAATCGGCACATGCCATTGCAGCACTTTCAAAATTGGAACTTACCCAGGAAGATGTGGTGGTAGTTAATCTATCCGGTAGGGGCGATAAGGATTTGGAAACCTATATCCGTTGGGGAAAATATTAGTTAGCCATAGCGTTGCCTGATCGGTTCGTATTTACATAAAAAATGAAATGAAAAATAGAATTACAGAATTGTTATCCAAAACAAAGAAGCCCGTGCTCTCGGTTTTTTATACGGCCGGCTTTCCGAATCTGGATGATACAGAAAAAATTGCAATTGCCCTGGAAACTGCGGGTGCAGATATGATTGAAATCGGAATACCGTTTTCTGATCCGGTGGCAGATGGCCCCACTATTCAAATGAGTAATAAGAAGGCACTGGATAATGGAATGACGGTAGCGTTGTTATTAAAACAGGTTGCCGGTCTCCGTTCCAAAGTAAAAATGCCGATTGTTCTAATGGGTTACCTGAATCCAGTAATGCAATATGGCTTTGAAAAATTCTTTAAGGATGCAGCAAACGCTGGAGTAGATGGTTTGATCTTGCCGGATTTACCGTTGGATGAGTTTGAGAAGTTTGAACCATTAACAACATCGTTGAATTTGAGTGTTTCATTTTTGATCTCACCAACAACAAGCGAAACCCGAATCCGGAAGATTGATGCCATCAGTTCAGGTTTTGTTTATGCGGTTTCTGCGTCCAGCACCACGGGTGCCAAAGGAGAATTTACAACTGAACAGCTCGCTTATTTCAACCGGCTTAAATCCTACAACCTGAAAAATCCGTTTTTGATTGGCTTCGGAATTTCAAATTACACTACGTATAGCCAGGCTTGTGCATATGGGGCTGGGGCTATTGTGGGCAGTTCATTTATTCAACAAATAAGTGAAAGCAAAAACCTGGAGGCTGATATCCATCAGTTTGTAGTTTCTCTCACTACATCTAAATGAGTATTGGCTGCTGAAGAGGCGATTCAGCGATTAATATAGATTGCAAAAGGAGTTAACTCACTTTGTTTTTGCTATTCACAGCTTTGATCCAGTCGTAAGCATCTTCAAATTCATTGAAAAAATAAAACTCTATCGGATACGCCTGCTTAATTTCTTCTTTTTTGGAATTGTAATCTTGCAAACTATAGCTTTCCGGGTTTACAACTACAGCAATCCGCATTAATCCTACTTGCAGGTAATCATCCCGGTATTGTGCACGCGTCTTATTCAATGCTGCTTCGTTTCTGTATGGAACTTTTCTAACATCCGAAATCCAGTTGGGTGTACGGTAGGTCTTTATGAAATCGAGGGAGAGGGCCAGAACCTGCTCGAATTGTTCTGCAGTATGCTCTTTTTGCCAAATGACGCATAAGGTATCGATGGAAGCATCGTAATAAATTTTTACAACGTCATTGGTTAATAGCAGTTGTTCGTTGATACCCTCCGTTAGTTTAAATCGGATTGTAAATGTGGAGCCTTTATCAATTTCACTTTTTACTTCAATTTTTCCTCCCAGCGCTTCCGCTTGCTGTTTAACCAGGAATAGTCCCAGCCCTTTTCCTTCAATGTGGGAATGAAACCTCCGATACAGATTAAAAAGTTTGTCGCCAAACCGTTTCAGGTCAATCCCCATTCCATTGTCGGTAACTGCCAACTCGATATAATCTAACCCTTTGGTTGAACTTACCTGGATGACACAAGCCCTATCGGGATGGCGGTATTTAATGGCATTGCTTAGAAGGTTGTATAGAATGCTATGCACCATAGGTCGTACCGAAACGAATTCCGGTGCCTTCTCAAACGAAGTAATAATTTTAACCTGGTTATCCTCAATATCTCTAGCAAGTTGGGTAATGATGTTATCCATCAATTCTGGCAACAGGATGGACTGACGAAGCCGGGTAATCCGGTTTCGGGAGTCAATAATGTGACTTAAATCGCGAATGGTTGATTCAAGTGCTTTAACCGATGATTTCAGATGCACAAGCAGGGGTTGATTGGATGGACCCAATTCACTTTCATCTACTAATGAAAGTAACCCGGTAATACTGGCTAATGGCCCGCGCAAGTTGTGTGAAATGGTATAACTGAATTGCTGCAGGTCGTTGTTATGATTAATTAATTCGGTATTTGTTTCGGTTAATTGTTGGTTTTTGTTAATCAGTTCCTGGTTCAGGGTTAGATTCTCTTCGTGCAATTGATGGCGTTGCTGCTGAATAACATCATTGGCCTGTTGTAACTCGTTGCTTTTAAGTTTCAGTTCTTCAATCAGGGTTTTGTTGGCCGCCTCCGATTTTTCATAACTTCGCTTTAGTAAAAAAGTGATTAGGCTATGATAAAAAAAGCCGCCAGGGTTATAAAATTTAAGAAGTAATAATTCGGTCCGGTAAAACCTTGCTGATAATAACCAACCCCAAACCAACTGTGGATGGGGTCGTAAAAAACGATGCATAGGAAATTAAAGATCAGCGCTATTGACCAATAGCGAACTTCTGCCAGGTTGAAAATATAAAAAGGAACAAGGGTAGCGGTTAAGAGCGTTAGCCGGAATTCAAAATACTGGAACTCTTCCAACTGATAGAAATCGAACTTATCGATAACGGAAACCACAATGGATGCCACGCTTATTATCAGCGATAATAAGATGCGGGCTATGGAGTTAAAGCCGAGCCGATTTAATAAGAGCGGGAAAAGAAAAAAGAAGCGTGAATCCAAAAGCGAATTGTGTGGTGTATATCCACCCAAACGCAGTAAACGACAGCATGCACAGAACAAATGAGAAAGCCGTAATAAGCAGGCTGATGCGATTCGTAAGCACTACCGTCCTGCGTTGCTCAACCGATTGGGAAGGCCTGGTGCCCCATTGACTGATTCGCTCCCAGGTTGTATTATAAAAATGCATCATATTGATATGGAAAAATACCCTGCTTTAGCTTGCGATACAAGTTTTTTTGACCCAGCTCCTCACGAAAATATCTATATTGGAGGCGTTTCAAACGGTTGAAGAATGGCCCCCTCAGGTACAAAGAATGTGCAATCTGATTCAATAGATGTAAATCTATTGGTGAAAGCCTACCGGTTGATGAAAACAGCAGAGCGAATGGCCCGGTTGTATGATGAACAACGTGATATCTGCGCCCGCTATGTACACAGTACATCGCGGGGGCACGAAGCCATTCAATTGGCAGTGGGCTTACAACTTACAGCACAGGATTACGCCTCCCTCTATTATCGCGATGAATCCATTCTGCTTGGTATGGGCTTGCAGCCTTATGAATTGATGTTGCAGTTGTTGGCTAAAGACCATGATCCCTTCACAGGAGGGCGGAGTTATTATGGACATCCGGCTTTAAAACGCGAGGGGTTTCCTGTTATCCCTCATCAAAGTTCGGCCACCGGTATGCAAGCTATACCGGCCACCGGCATGGCGCATGGTATTGCGTACCTGGAAACGGCCGGGTTGTTGCATAGCAATAAGAAACCATTGGTATTATGTTCACTTGGCGATGGATCGGTTACAGAAGGTGAAGTAGCGGAAGCATTTCAAATGGCCGTACTTAAATCGCTACCCGTATTTTATCTTGTGCAGGATAATGGGTGGGGTATATCAGCAACGGGCAACGAAATGCGCGCCATGAATGCTTTCGAGTATGCAGCCGGCTTTAAAGGAATGCACCGCATGCAGGTTGATGGATCTGATTTTGTAGCCAGTTACAAAGCAGTTGAGGAAGCAATCGCGTATGTGCGCAAACATCGGGCCCCTGTATTATTGCATGCTACCTGTCCGTTGCTCGGCCACCATACATCCGGTGTGCGCAAGGAATGGTACCGTGGCGATGATCTGGTAGTTCATTCGCAACGCGATCCACTCTATTTATTAGAGGCCTCGTTACTGAAATCTGGAGTAAGTAAAAAAGAAATGCAGGCCATTGCGGTTGAAGCAGAAACATTGGTATTATCTGATTTTGAAAAAGCACTTGCTGCATCTGATGCTGACCCTGATGACTTTAATTCGCATGAGTTTGCGCCAACATCCATAACAGAAGAAGCGGGTGAACGCACTCCCGCCAAGGCAGAAAAGGTTACTATGGTGGATGCCGCATTGCATGCCATCGATGAAATTCTGAAAAATGAGCGAACTGCCATTTTTTACGGACAAGATGTAGGAGGCAGGTTAGGCGGTGTATTTCGTGAAGCGGCAACACTGGCACAAAAATATGGCGATGATCGTGTCTTTAACACTCCGATTCAGGAAGCTTATATTATTGGATCAACAGCAGGCATGGCGGCTGTTGGAGTAAAACCTATTGTAGAAATTCAGTTTGCGGATTACATCTGGCCGGGTCTTAATCAATTGGTGGAAGAGCTTTCCAAGAGTTGTTACTTATCCAAAGGGAAGTTTCCGATTCAGGCTCTGATACGGGTGCCGATTGGTGCGTATGGTGGGGGTGGTCCTTATCATTCCGGAAGCATTGAATCCACGTTGTTAACCATACGCGGAATAAAAGTAGTTTATCCATCCAATGCAGCGGATATGAAGGGCTTGATGAAGGCAGCCTTCCATGATCCTAACCCGGTCATTATGCTGGAGCATAAAGGTTTGTATTGGAGTAAAGTTGCAGGCACCGCTGAAGCAAAACTATTGAACCGGATGAAGCCTACGTGTTGCCATTAGGCAAAGCAAACATTGTGTTACAGGCAAGTGAAGGTATGATGGTTCAATCACAAACTGCGTTGGTGGTAACCTACGGAATGGGAGTGTATTGGGCACGCGAGGCGGCTGCTGAATTTCCAGGGCAGGTAGAGATTTTGGATTTGCGCACGCTTAACCCAATAGATTGGGATTTGGTGGTGGATCGGGTAAAACAACATGGCCGGGTATTGGTACTTACCGAAGAACCTGTTCTTAATTCTTTTGCCGAATCATTGGCCGGCCGAATTTCACAATATTGTTTTACCTGGCTGGATGCTCCCGTTTCGGTTTTAGGTTCAGCTAACCTTCCGGCTGTTCCGCTTAATATGGCTCTTGAAAAAAAGATGTTACCAAATGCGGGTAAAGTTGCTGCGGAGTTAGAAAAGTTGCTGAAGTGGTAATTATTAGAAGGGATACCCGATACCAATATTAAAGATTACCGGTTCGCGATCTACACCAAAGGGTCCAAAAAACTTCATCTTGTTTAACACAAACCGATCGCCTTCCTTCCTGCCCGGATCCAGCACCTTAATACCCATATCCAAACGCAACACCAGGAAAGTAAAATCAAACCGAAAGCCAAAGCCGGTACCAACACCCAGTTGTTTATAAAAATTACCATCAATCCGCGAGGAGCCATTCCAATCGGCCACATTAGAACCTTCGTTTATCAACTGCAATTGCCGGAACGACCACACATTGCCGGCATCTACAAACAATGCCCCGCTTAAAAAGGCAACTAGTTTTTTCCGGAGTTCAATGCTTCCTTCCAGAAGCACTTCGCCCGGCTTTTCAAAGCTGTAATCAAAAAGACCATCGGCATCCGGGTTATCACTTAAATTGGGTGGTACGGTGCCTATACCCAACCTGCGCGGTAACCAGGCCCGCACGCTGTTGCTACCTCCGGCAAAGAAATATTTTTCATAAGGCAATACTTTGTTTGTGCTGTAGGCATACCCGGCTCCCGAATTAAACCGGTAAGCCAGAACCGTATTTTTGTTAATAACCAGGCTTCTGCGCAAATCAAGATTAAAGCGCACATATTGATAAAGTTCGAGCCCTCTGCGGGTAATGTAACCCGGTTCGGCAAAGTTGAACATAGTACCTCCGGTTTCAACCTGGGCACGCATAAAGAATGAACTTTTCTCGGTATTGCCATAGTTGTTCGGGTTCCAGGTAATCCCAAAAATCATACTGCTTACAAACGAAGGTTTGAATGAGTTTTTGAGATTGTTGCCCTGGTTGTTTTGCAGGTCGGTAAGCAATGCATTAAACGTGCTGTCTAGTCTTGAGCGAATCACGTTCAGGTTTATTGCCGTTAAGGATAACTGTGTGGTTTGTTTGTTTTGCCACGTGTAGGTATTGGATACGGTAGTGATTGATCGGGTGTACTCGGGCCGTTCGGTAAAAGTAAAACCAGCCAGCAGCCGGGTGCGCGGATTGTATTTAGCCATGCGGGTAGCAGCTTTTTCGCCAAAAGGAAAAAGGAATTGCGGAAAGGTGATGCTGCCATTGGCACTGGCTTCGGTACTCGTGTAAATGTTTGCCCGATCGGTAACGGAAGCTACACCTTCAAAGCCATAGCGGCCGTTGAGTTCCAGAATTTCCAAACCACGAAACAAGTTTCGCATTTTAAAATTGGTACTAAAATAAGGCCCCGGAAATCCTTGTGTAACAGTAACCCCGGCTTCGTTCGACCAGGAGTAGCGATCGAGCGGACTACAAAAAATATGACCTACAAATTTGTTGTTGGTAGAATCACCGGCTGCATTTACCTGATCATAGTTTACGTTTATAAACTTAAAAATATCCAGGTTGGCCAACTGCCGCTGGCTGTTAAATGTTGCACTTCGGCTATACAAGCTGTCTTTATGAATAAAAACCCTGCGTGAAAGAATCTTTTTGTTATACTGATTCTTAAAATAGTTGAAGGTAATGTTATTGTATTCTGCCGATGTCCGTTTCAGGGTATCACCGGTATTGACAGCCGCATCGGTTGTAAACAGTACGGAATCAACCCGGAATATCTGATGGGTATTTCTTCTTGGTGGATTGGCAATATCAATGCGTACCGCAACCTGGCGCTGGCCCCGGTAGGCGGTGTCGATCGCAAACTCCACATACTGACGGGTAAAATTAAAATAGCCCAGGTCTTTAAGCTGAAGGTCGATGCGCTCGCGTTCATTGTTCAGAATATCTTGTTTGTATCGCTCGTTTTTACGGATAAGACTTTTGTGCCGGGTTTGCATGATGATTTTGCGAATGCTGGAATCGGCTATCTGGTAAAAGATAGTATCGAAGAAGTAGGCTTGTCCCGGGTTGATGTGATAGGTTACATTTACCCGCTTTTTATATTCCTTGATGGTGGAAGTGATGCGGTTGTTAAAGAAGCCGTTGTTAAAAAGATAATCGCCCATTTTTTCTTTCGTAGCTTCAACGTTCGCAGAATCAAACACGGCTGCTTGTTCGCCCCATTGCATAAACAGGTTTCCCTCTTCAATTTTTTTATTTAATTCATCCAGATGGTTTTGTCTGCGGTATTGATAGTTGGCAATGCGTTTTGCGTTTTTAGTGCCGGCAATTTTTTATCAAACCGGGCTTCTACCTTCTCTTTTTTATCAATAAACTTTTGCTGGTCATAGTGCTTTTCTCCTTCGTGGTGCATCCATACCAGGCTGTTGATAGGTAAACCCAGAAATCTCCGGTTTGTTTTTTGTATATATAGATCGGAAAGTGCAGATTTGTTTATCCCTTTTGGGGCTTCAATACTTTGTTTATCAAGCAACTTTTGATTTTCCTGGAGATACCGTGTACCCCGGCAGCTTTCCAGCAGCAGGAGTATTAGGATATACAAAAGTATTTTTTTAGAACCGCTCACGTATGATTTCAAAGGCTAAAGTTAAGCATCTCAAAGCACTGCAAGTAAAAAAATACCGAAAAGAGCAACAATGCTTTGTGGTGGAAGGTACTAAAAGTGTGGTGGAGTTGTTGCAGTCTGACTTTGACGTGCTTTGGGTGGCAGCCACCGAATGGTTTATTACCACACATCAAAACTTGCTTAACCACAGGAAGGTAGAGTTTGTGGTGGCCACCGCTTCGGAGCTACAGACCGCGGGTTCTTTTCAGACGAATGAGGGTGCCCTGGCAGTTGCCCGAATGAAAGGAAACATAGCGCCCCGGCTGGGCCAACAGGAACTGGCATTGGCGCTGGATGATATCCGCGATCCGGGCAATCTGGGTACCATAATCCGCACGGCTGATTGGTATGGGATTAAACATATAATTGCTTCCGATGAAACGGCTGATTTGTACAACGCCAAGGTGCTGTCCTCTACAATGGGTTCGTTCTGCCGTGTTCATGTTTTTTATACAACCTGGCCGCATTCATTTCGGGTTATTCCGGGCCGGTGTTGGGCGCATGTATGGATGGCCACGATGTACACCAGGTAAAACTACCTGCCGGTGGATTGCTGGTAATTGGCAATGAAGCCAACGGTATTTCTGATGCGGTTGAAAAATTAGTAACACAGCGGATTACCATTCCGCGAATAGGAGGGGCCGAGTCCTTAAATGCAGCAATCGCCACGGGCATTCTGCTGGATGTAATTATGCAATCAAAAAAATGATTGGCTCCCTTGGGCAGCTTCTTCAGAAATCTTGGCGGCCTCATCTTTTCCCAGGTACTTATCAATCAAATGATGGCCCACGTAAATAACCGGGGTAAGCAAAATGGCTATCCCGAATTTGTAAAGGTAGTTGGTAATACCAATTGCAATAATTTGTTGGTTGGGAAAAACGCCATAGAAAGCAATGTAAAGTACAACAAAGCTGTCTAACAATTGCGACACAAGGGTGGAACCGGTAGCACGCAACCACAGTTTGTTGGGGCCGGTAATTTTTCTGAGTTTTTGAAATATGAATACATCAACCAATTGCCCGATCAGGAATGCAGTAAGCGAACCAATAATGATACGCAAACCTTGTCCCATAATTTTATTAAAAGCAAAATTGATATTAAAGTAATTACCTGCGGCATCCTGGCTATTGGCATCTAACCACCAGGGTGCGGGGGGTAATTCAATGGTAAGAAAAATAACAACAAAGGTGTAGGCAATTAACAGGGCGGTCAGGTAGCTGATGCGCTTAACTCCAGGCTTTCCAAAATATTCGTTTATTAAATCGGAAGTAATAAATACAATTGGCCAGATAACTGCACCCGCAGTTAAATTAAAGTCCATTACAAAACCCAGTATGTTCAGATTGGCAGGCTGAAGTCCCAGGGTAGTTTCCCCTGAGAAAATTTTACCTCCAATTATTTCTGCTACGATGGCATTGGTCAGAAATATTCCGGCCAACACCATAAAGAGCATATTTTTTTTCTGTTCAATGGTTTTGCTCATGTGGAAGTGTGTAAGTATTTCCCTCAATGGCTAATGCCGTGTTGGCAAACATACTTTTTGTTTCTATCAGCAAGGGTTCCAGGTCGCGGTAGCGCGCAGAGAAATGGCCGATTAATAATTTGCCGGCATGTACCGCTTGTGCCATGCGGGCGGCATCCAGCGTGGTGCTGTGTTTGGTTTCTATTGCTTTGCTGCGCTCCTCTTCCATAAAGGTAGCTTCATGATAGAGTAAATCAATATTTTTTTAATTGATCGATCATTTTTTCATTCCAGGCGGTGTCTGAGCAATAGGCATACGAATAGGAGGGGGCCGGAGGTAATGTAAAGTCTGAATTTTGGTACAGCAGTTTTCCGCTCTCATCATACACATCAGCCCCGGTTTTTAAAAGCGCCAGGTGCTGCAGTTTCATGGAGGGCAATAGTTTTTCTTTATCAAGTTTGAAGGGTTTCTGCTTTTCGCGAAACAAAAATCCTGCGCAGGGAAGTTTATGCAGCAGTGGAATGGTTTCAACACTTACCGCCTCATTCTCAAAAAGAGTTGTTGGTTGTTCCGGATCGAACAGGTGAAACCGGATCGTATAGCTTAATGTTGATTTGGAATACTTTAGTTGCAATAAGATTATTTCATCGAGCCCTTTAGGGGCATGCAGGTACAAATCATTTACCCGCTTTTGCAGATGCATGGAAAACAATAACCCCATTAAACCCAGGTAATGGTCGCCATGCAGATGGCTGATAAAAATACGGTTAATCTTATGAACAGGTATTTTGTATTTCATCAACTGCATTTGGGCACCCTCGCCACAGTCGATTAAGAAATGTTGGTTTTGAATGGTGAGGTATTGCGAGGATGGAAACCGGCCAAATGCAGGCAAGGCACCGCTTGATCCGAGTATGGTTAATGCAAAACTCAATTATGCTGATAATTTGAAAAGGTACAGAAAACCAGATTTTCAAATTGTCAAACCAGGCAACCGGTTGACTAATCATCTTTCATGTCTTTTTCGATTTCATGCATAAATACCGCATCAATACCTTCTTCCACGGTAGGTAAGATGTTCAGCACGCTATCCAGCTGCGATATTTTTATCAGCTTCAGCGTGTGGTCTGATAGTTTAGTAAGCACGAAAATTCCGTTATCTTCCTGAAGAATGCGATTGCCTACCAACAAAGCACTCAGTCCGGATGAATCGGTGTATTTAACTTCCGATAAGTCGAGGATAATATTGCGAACTCCTTCTGCATGCAGGGTTACCATTTCTGATTTTAATTGTGGTGCAATGCTGGAATCCAGTTTCTCCTCATTCAGGCGGAGCAGGGTGTATTTTTCTTGCTTGTCGATAGAGTACTTCATACGCGCGTTAGTTGAAGGCTAAAATTAAATTAATTTATTGATTTAACGATACTCTGCTCAATTCGTTCTAAAATGGAATCATAAAGGATGGGGCTAATTTTTCGCCCGTAACCTGCAGGTATAATTCCTGATACCTTTCTGAAATGGATTTTACGATGGCAGGGGTCATTTCCGGAACTTTTTGGCCTTCTTTTCCCTGAAACCCATTTTCGATAAGCCATTGACGCACAAACTCTTTCGAAAGTTGTTTTTGAGGTTCACCGCTTTCCTGCCGCTTCGTATAGCCCTCACTATAAAAATACCTGGATGAGTCGGGAGTATGCACTTCATCAATCAGGTAAATGGTGTTGTTGTGCTTGCCAAATTCGTATTTGGTGTCCACCAGAATAAGCCCGCGGGCGGAAGCCAGTTCGCACCCTTTGTGGTAAAGTTTTAGTGTGTAATCTTCCAGTTGTTCGTAATCTTTTAATGTTACTAACCCGCGTTTCAGAATCTCTTCACGCGAGATATCTTCATCGTGACCCACTTTGGCTTTGGTCGTAGGCGTAATAATGGGTGCAGGAAGTTTATCGTTTTCTTTCAATCCATCGGGAAGGGCCACCCCGCACAGGGTGCGTTTGCCGGCTTTATATTCGCGGGCAGCATGACCGGCCAGGTAGCCACGCACTACCATCTCCACAGGAAAGGGGTTACACTTAAAACCAATCGTTACATTGGGGTCGGGCGTGCTAATAACCCAGTTGGGTACCAGGTGCTTGGTTGCCTCCAGGTTTTTGCGGCAATCTGGTTAAGTACACGCCCTTTATCGGGTATGGCTTCCGGAAGGATCACATCAAAGGCAGAGATTCGATCGGTAGCTACCATGGCCATGGTATCGCCAAAGTAATATACATCGCGCACCTTGCCCCGGTAAAATCCGGTTTGACCTTTAAAGTTGAAATGGGTTTCTTTGATTGAGCGCATGATTGGGTTTTGGAAGTTGCAAAATAGCGAACCGGCCCCAAACTCACATCACTAAATCTTATTTCTCCTCCATCAAAATTCCGGCCCGGAAGACATAGGTTTTTACCACGTTGCCTTCTTCATCAAATTCCTTCCACTCCTTGTGTTTTTTATTGGCTACGTATTCGCCCTGTTCCATGATTTTACCGGAAGGATAATATTTGGTGTACATGCCGTGTTGCCGGTTGCCCCGGTACATGCACTCCGACAAAAGTTTGCCGTCTTCATAATAATTTTTTACCAGCCCGGTTATCAGGTTAAACTTCCAGGTTTCTTCGGTGGCCTTTACGCCATTGAGATGATACATGGTTCTGGTGCCATGAAGTTGCCCTGCTTCATAATTTTCTTTCAGTTTCAGTGTTTTGCCATCTGCCGCATAAAATACCCAGGTGCCGTGCGGTTTGCCTTCGCGAAAGGATTTTTCAGAAATTAATTTTTCATCGGAAGTGTATTCGCTCAACTTACTATCGCGGCCATTGATGGCGAATTGTTCTTTGGCTTTGAGTTTTCCGTTGGGATAGTAGTCGGTATTGGTACCGGTTTTACTACCCGATTTGAACTGATAGTTATGGCGAATGGTGCCATCCGGGTAATATCCTATGTTGTTGCCATGCAGGCGCGCATTCATAAAATGCCCCTCTAATAATTTATTTCCCTGCTGATCGTAGTGTAAAAAATCGCCAATCTTTTCGCCTTCTTTTATGGTGTACACCAACTCAAGTTGTGCGTTTGGGTAATACAATTTATAAAAGCCTGATATGAAACCATCTCGGTAATTTGTTTCGCTTTCCAATACTCCGGTTTCGTAATAGGTTTTGGTTACGCCATTTGGTTTTTGATTGGCATACATAATTTCTTTCTGCACGTTGCCAGATGGATAATATTCTCTTACCAAGCCATCGGGTTTACCTTTTACAAATACACCTTCCTGTTTAATCAGGCCGTTGGGAAAGTACGATTTGATGCTATCGATCAGTTTATTGTTTTGATAAAACGCACGTTGAATATGGCGCCCGTGTTCGTCATATACTTCAACGGATCCGTGGCGCATGCCATCTTCGTAATCGATTTTGCGAATCAGGGTGCCGTTGGGATGGTATTCATAAAATGTACCCCAACGTACGCCATTCTTGAAATTACCTTCAATTGAAATTTTACCGTTTGGAAAGTACCTGCGGTAGCGCCCTTCCATGGTTTGCCCATCAACAGCCGAAACGGTAAATTCTTCATCTACCTGAAGGTGCATGGGATCGTGGTATGTTTTGATCAGTTTTTGTGCAGCCGCAGGTACCGTGCAAAGAAGTCCAATAATCAACACGAAACGAGGCATAGAAACAGGTTGTAAATATCTGAAACGCACAGCCAGGGTATATGTTGTTTTACACACGCTCAATTACAATGGCCGAAGCACCACCGCCACCATTACAAATTCCGGCTACGCCAATCGCGGCATTTTTTTGTTTTAGCACCTGGGCCAGTGTAATGGTAATGCGTGCACCCGATGCACCCAGTGGATGCCCCAGTGCAACAGCACCGCCATTTACATTTACGTTAGAAGCATCGAGGCCCAGCTTAATATTATTGGCTATTGCTACGGCCGAAAACGCTTCGTTGATTTCGTAGTAGTCAACGGATTTGGCATCAACCCCGGCAACTTTTAAGGCTTTGGGTATTGCCAGCGAAGGTGTGGTTGTAAACCACATAGGATCTTGCGCGGCATCGGCAAAACCTCTGATTTTTGCAATCGGGGTAAGGCCAAGTTCCCTTGCTTTTTCTTTGCTCATCAGAATTACTGCTGCGGCTCCATCGTTAATGGTAGATGCATTGGCGGCTGTTACGGTACCTTCTTTTGTAAAAACCGGCTTTAGTCCGGGTATCTTATCGAAGTTTACATTTTTATACTCTTCGTCTTCGGCAAAACAGTAACCTCTCCTTTGCGCCCCGTAATTTCTACCCGGAATAACTTCCTCTTTGAATTTGCCAGCCGCCCATGCCGCTGCAGCGCGCTTATACGAATTAATTGCAAATGCATCCTGATCAGCGCGGCTAATGTTCATTTCTTTGGCTGTATTATCGGCACACACACCCATTGCGCATCGGTTATACACATCGGTAAGGCCATCAAAAGTTAATCCGTCTATAACTTCGCCATTACCATATTTATATCCATAGCGGGCTTTTGTAAGGTAGTAGGGGATGTTAGACATACTTTCGGCACCTACAGCAACCACCACCTCATTTTGTCCCAGCAGGATGGATTGCGCCCCAAGCATAATGGCTTTCATACCGGAAGCACATACTTTATTAACAAGGGTACAGGGTATTTCATAACCCAAACCTGCGCCAACAGCAACTTGTGTGGCAGGTGCCTGGCCCAGTGCGGAGGAAATCACATTTCCAAAAAATAATTCCTGCACGTACTTTGGGTCCAGACCAATTTTTTGAAGGGCACCCTTAACCGCCAGCGAACCAAGGTGTGTAGCAGATAGCCCGGCAAGTGTTCCGCCAAAGCTTCCAATAGGAGTACGAACAGCGGATACGATATATACTTCTTTCATAGAGTTTTAATTTTCAATGTGTAGTTCCTGACCTTACCAATCGGGCTTGCTTTTATCCTTAGGTTTTGTGGCTTTGCGTTTGTTCTGTTGCAGGTATTGAATCTCCTGGTTTTTCATTGCCTCCAGAATCATCTGCGCTTTTTCTTCGCTCATCTCCATTTCTTTCAGTTTGTCTTTTACTGATTGTGGCGTTTCTTTTTTATCCTGCTCTTTTTGCTCTTCCTTTTGCTGTTCTTCTTGTTGCTTTTTCTGCTCTTCTTTCTTTTGCTGATCCTGTTGCTCTTTGCTTTGCTGATCTTTCTTGTCCTGCTGTTCTTTTTGATCTTGTTTATCTTTCTGCTCTTGTTGCTGATCTTTATTCTGATCCTGCTTGTCTTTATTTTCTTCCTTTTGATTCGGGTCGTTTTTCTTTTGTTCTTCTTCTTTCTTTTTCTGCTCTTCCAGTTTCTTTTTCACCAACTCATAATTGTAGCGGGCATCTTCGTTGGTTGGGTCGGCTTTCAATGCTTGTTTAAAACTTGCCAATGCTTCTTCAGGCTTATTTTCGCGATTGGAAAGCACACCCAACTGCTGATGGGCCACCGAACGTATTTTTGAATTTTTACTTTGTGTTAACGGTTGATAATGCTGGGCTGTATTGGCTGTATCTTTCGTTTCAAAATAAGCATTGGCTAAATTGAGTTTCACTTCATCTTCGGTAACACCCAGCGAATCAATCAATGTACGATACCTGGCAATGGCGGTAGGGAAGTCGCCCTTCAAATAGGCTTCTTTGGCCTGTGCCTTCAGTGCGTTTACCTGGCCAATTTTTCCCGGGTCAACCAAAAGGGCCAGTATAATCAACAATCCAAATTTCATTTTATCATCGGATAATCCTGTCTCCTAAACGTTTAAGCTGGTGCGTTCAGCACGTTTCTGTCTTAAATTCTTACGGTTCTTACGCTCACCAGTACGTCTGTTGCTAACAAAATCAAAGCTGCTAAAAGAAAGTAAAAATAACGATTTGCAGAAACATCTACCAGCCGCGCATCGCGCATCTGGCCTTCAATTTTATTAATGGCGTTGATGAGCCGGTTTACATCATTTCGCGATTCATTGATTTCGAAATACTGACCATCGGTTTTACTGGCTAAATCCTTCAGCGAGGTAGGATTTAATTTAGAAACCACCACATTCCCCTTCGCGTCAGTTTTAAATCCTTTTGAAGCGGCAATCTGGCTGCCATGTTCGGTACCCACCCCAAGCGTAAATAACCGGATGCCTTCATTCTCCACGTTGCGGGCTATGGCATCTGTTTCTTCACCAAAATCCTCTCCATCGCTAATCAAAACAATCACCTTCGACTTCTGGTTTCCGTCAGAACTTTTATCGTCTTTCATTTTTGTGAGTGCCATTTGCAGCGGTGGCCCAAAGTCGGTACCACTGGCAGGTACCAGGTTGGTATTCATGGTTTCAATAAAAAGGTTGAGCGCGTTTTGATCGTAGGTTAAAGGACATTGCATAAACGCTTCTGATGAAAAAATAACCAGGCCGATGCGGTCGGAATTAAATGCGGCTACAATCTTCTTTAACTCAAACTTGATTTTTTCAAGTCGCGTAGGTTGAATATCGAACGCATCCATCGACTTGGAAAGATCAATACACATCATAATGTCTTTACCTACCGATTTGATTTCTCTCCTGGAATCGCCAAATGCAGGCCCGAGGATTGAAATAATAACCAGGGCCACAACTACTGAGCGCAACACTAACTTAAAAATAATTGTGTAGGCAGGTGTGTGCAGCGCTTTGCTGATCCGGACGATGCGCCAAATGTAAATGCCATAGGCTATCAGAAATAAAACCAATAGTGTCGCCTCCACCCAACTAAAAGCTCGAATCATGAATCCGGAAATTTGGTCGCAAAATTACTAAATCAAACGATTAAAGGCTTTATGAGTTACCACAACGGTTAAAGTAAACGGGCCGCTTCCTGATCGAGCATTACCCAGGCGTGTGGAATCTGGTGCACAATACTTACAGGAATCTGTTCGGTGGCCTTACCTTTTAAAGCCTGAGCAAGGATGGCCGCTTTACGCGATCCACTTGCCATAACAATTGGCAACCGGGCTTGTTGCAAATGCAAAAGCCCCAGCGTAATACCTTGCGATAGTTCTGTGGCCTTGCTAAAATACTTCTGGCCTACTGTTTTGGTTTCTTCGGCAAGTACACTTACATGGGCCAGCGATTGGAAAGAGGTGCCGGGTTCGTTCATACCAATATGGCCGTTGGTGCCCACACCCACCAGCATGATGTCGAGTCCGCCATTTTTGCGGATCATATCATTGATACGCGCGCATTCCTGGTTGATATCGGGGGCTTGTACATTGAAAAAATGAATTTTGTCGGGCCGGATGTTCAGGGGCACAAAGCAATCGCGTTGCAGCATCGACAAACACGAGCCTGTGTCAGTCGGGTTAATATCCAGCCACTCATCCAGGCTAAGAAAGGTACAGTTTGCCAAACTCACTTTGTTTTGTTCAATGGCCTGTTTCAACTGCTGAAAAACTCCGATGGGTGTATGCCCGGAGGCAAGGCAAATCAATGCATGGGGCTTTTGTTTTACGTACTCAATAATTAGCCCGGCTGTGTGGGCCGAAAGAAGTTCATAGTTGGGATAGATTTTTAAATGCATGTATTTGCCGGTTGAATATATTTTTTTCCAAACGGCAATTTAGAAGAATTGTGTAAGTGATTTATTCCTAATTTGATCGCCCATGAAAACAGTTGGCTGGATAGTAAGCATTAGCCTGATAGGATTGGGGGGAGGATGTGCAACCCAAGACCAATCGCTTTTAAAGCAGGATAATATGGTGTGGATACGCGGGGGCGAATTTTTGATGGGCTCGGATAGCAAGTACGCCTACGAACATGAGCGACCGGCACACCCGGTTAAGGTAAATGCCTTTTGGATAGATACGACCGAAGTTACCAACGAACAGTTTAAAAAGTTTATCGAGGCTACCCACTATGTAACTGTTGCCGAACGCAAACCCGAATGGGAAGAGTTGAAAAAGCAATTACCCGTGGGTACTCCCAAACCACCCGATAGTATTTTGGTGGCAGGCTCGTTGGTTTTTAACCCACCCACTGGCTATGTTTCGTTGCACGACTACGCGCAATGGTGGAGCTGGACCAAAGGCGCTAACTGGAAAAGCCCCGAAGGAGGAACCAGTTCGCTCGATAACCGGTGGGATCATCCGGTAGTTCATGTTGCCTATGAAGATGCGCAGGCGTATTGCACTTGGGCGGGCAAACGGTTACCTACCGAGGCCGAGTGGGAATTTGCAGCACAAGGAACAGCAGTACGCACAATGAATGCTGACGATGGAATTATAAAGGCGAATTATTTTCAGGGAAGTTTTCCTACCCGTAACCTGGCAGAAGATGGTTTTGAAGGAACAGCACCCGTGGCAAGTTTTGAAGCAAACAGCTTTGGTTTGTATGATATGATTGGCAACGTGTGGGAATGGACCAGTGACCGGTATAACATTCATTACTATGCCATGCTATCAACCACAGAACCTGCTGATAATCCAACCGGCCCTGAGCAATCGTACGACCCCAACGAACCAGGCATATTAAAATATGTTACCAAGGGCGGTTCATTTTTATGTGCATCCAATTACTGCTCAAATTACCGTACCACTGCCCGGCAAGGTACTGCGTTTGACAGTGGTATGTCCAACGTGGGGTTTAGGTGTGTTAAGAATGAGATGAAATAAAATTTTAAAACTTATTGATAGAAAAACGTATGATGATGAAGACTAAATTATCGATGTTGGTTGTTGCAATTTTGGTAACATCCTTTTCAGAAACAGCAGGGCAGGCACCGCGTTGGACAGAAAAACAGGCCAACGATTGGTATGCCAAACAAGGATGGATTACAGGTTCTAATTTTCAACCCAGCACCGCCATTAATCAACTTGAAATGTTTCAGAAAGAAACGTTTGACCTGGCTACCATTGATCGCGAATTGGGTTGGGCAGAAGACCTCGGCTTTACGGCTATGCGGGTTTATCTGCATCACCTGTTATGGACAACCGATAAAGAAGGTTTTAAGAAAAGATTAAATGAATACCTCACGGTTTCAACCAGGCATAAGATCAAAACCATTTTTGTTTTCTTTGATGATTGCTGGAACGATGCGTATGCGCCTGGTAAACAACCCGAACCTAAACCGGGTATTCACAACAGCGGCTGGGTGCGCGATCCCGGCACAATGATTTATACTCATCCGGACACCATGAACGTGCTGGAGGCTTATGTGAAAGATATACTCACAACCTTTGCCAAAGACGAACGGGTACTGCTATGGGATTTATACAACGAACCCGGCAACAGCGGACAGTTTAATAAAAGTATGCCCTTATTGAAAAATGTATTTGCGTGGGCCCGGCAGGTAAATCCATCCCAACCCGTTTCGGTGGGTGTTTGGCATGGAGGCAAAGAGTTTGCTGCGTTGAATAAATTTCAGCTCGAAAACTCTGATGTGATAACCTACCATCAATACCAGTATATCGACCGGCATCGCACAACCATTGACTCGCTGGCCAGGCACAACCGCCCGCTTATTTGTACCGAGTATATGGCCCGCACAAACGCAAGTGTATTTCAAACCATCATGCCTATGCTGAAAGAAAAGAAGGTAGGTGCAATTAATTGGGGTTTTGTTTCCGGAAAAACAAATACAATCTATGCATGGAATACACCTGTGCCTTCTGGTGCCGAACCGGAGTTATGGTTTCACGATATTTTTAGAAAAGATGGAACCCCTTTTAGCAAGGATGAGGTAGCCTTAATAAAGAAACTTACAGGAAAAACCAGGTAAGCCTTGTGTGGGATTACGATGGGTAATGCCGGGTGGTAAATATTTTTGATACGTGTATTTCCGATTGTGGATTTACACAAAGCAAGGCACCCAACGCAGAAGCTTGCGCGATTTCTGTTGAAAAGACTTGTTGATGAGGAAACTCGCGGGATAGCAAACGCATAAAAATTTCATTCTTGCTAAACCCGCCATCCACAAACAGGTATCGGGTGTTCTTTCCCAAAATCAGGCCGGTGGCATGGGCTTGCTTTTTTACCAGTAGTTTGATTAATGCGTGGTAGGCGTTTTCATAAGTCCCGAATTGGCTGAGCAATTCCGGATTGTACGTAACCGGGCTCTCCCAATCCGGGTTGTACGGAACAGTAGTGTATGTATTTGCAGGCTTATTAAAATATTGAGCCAACCGTTTAACCTCAACCTCGTGATCATGGCCGCTAAACAGGCGCGATGCTTTCACCGGTTTGCCCTGATACGACATGTAGCATAAACAATCTTCGCGTAGTTCGGCTGTTGTAAGGGGTTCGTTATTAAATGGATTCAGGCTGATGCACCAGGTGCCCGTACTTATTAATACAAATGGTTCGGTAAAATGTTTTAGATAGGGGATCAGCGCAGCGGAGCTATCGTGCAGGCCTATGCCAATTGAAGTTTTCTTACCCATCACCAGGGCAGGTATGCATAAATCAGAATGAGCCATGGGCGCAAGAATGCGATCTATACTTTCTTCAAGTACCCAGGTATGGTACTTATGCTCATTAAAATTCCACAATTGGGTGTGGCATCCCAGGCTGGTAATATCGGTAAGGTAATGGCCGCTGAAGAGGTAAGCCAGGTATTGCGGCAGATGCAAGCTTACCGCAATGTTTTTGTAAATATGCGGGCGCTGATGTTTTAGCCAATACAATTGCATACCGGAATTAAGAAATCCCAGCGTTGGCGATGCGGTTTGAAGGGCAATCTGTTCTTCCGATCCATACGTGAGATAAAATTTTTCTTTCACGCTGTCGGGATAAGGTTTCAGGTAATTGTAAAGCGGGGCCACCGGTTTTCCATCGCGCCCAATGTGTACAAAGCTGGCTCCGTACGCTGAAAAATTTAACCGGGTAATAGGATAGCCAGGTTTGTTTATGAGTTGGGCAACCCACCCTTTGATCCACGCAGTAAGTGCTTCCAGGTCTTCGCACGGAAAACCATCCTCGTCATTAATTTCCGGTATTTGACAGGATTCTTCGAGGCAAATAGTGAGTGTGTCATCCAATACAAATACCTTTTTGTTGGTTTTGCCTATGTCGAAGATCAGGGTCATGGGTGTGTGGCTTATGGTTTACGCATGGATGGTCTGCGCCCGGTGATTACATGTAATCCTCATTATTTTAGCGCATTTCCTAAGCCCACTACCAAAACAGATAGTATGATGGTAGCAATACCAAGCGCAATGGTAACTTTTGTTTTTTTGCTTACGCCCTGCCATTCTTTTAATTGTATCCCCCAGGCGTTGGCAATCAGAATAATAAAAGCCATGTGCAGAATCCACGAACTGGCCCCGTTGCCAAGTTTACTCTCGCCCATACCATAGAAAAAGAACTGGAGAAACCAGGTAGTTCCGGCCAGGGCCGAAAACAGATAGTTTTCAACAGCGGAGTTGGGCATTCTTATAATCACCAAACGATTTGTTGCGCGTGTTGAGAATCATGCACCAAATAAAATTGGTTGTTAGCCCGCCCCAAAGAAGAACAACATACGTAACATTGTTTGATAAAGCGGATTTAAGCCCATGCCAACTGCGGCATCGGCCATTGGCTTACCGGCTTCAATTCCAAAATTAAAGCACGAGCTAAGAATACCGGAAGTTATGGCTACCACAAGGCCTTTGGCCAGGTTAAACTCGGATACACTATTTTGCTTGACCTTTTCAGGAAGTTCTTTTTCTTTCATCATACCCGCGCGGCCACAAATGTATATTCCAAACAGGCAGATGAGAACTCCGGCAAGAACAACAATGCCCCAGGTTGTTTGAAGCATTTCAATAATAGATGTTTTGCCTTCGGTTGGTACCACTGCGTAATACACAGAAGGAACAATGGCTCCAAAGGCAGAACAAAATCCAAGTACAACCGAATTGCCGAGCGACATGCCCAGGTAACGAACCCCTAACCCATAGGTAAGGCCGCCAATGCCCCACAATACACCAAACATAATAGTGTATCGAATGGTGGAGGAAGCGGTGCTGCTGATAATTTCAGAGAATCCGGGTAGTGTGAGCCAGGCCGCCAGGGGTGGAACAATCAGCCACGAAAAAAATCCACCCACAAGCCAGTAGCTTTCCCACTTCCAGCCCACCACTTTTTTGAATGGCATATAAAAAACTTCCGGAGGCAAAGCCTCCTATAAAGTGAAAAATAACTCCAAGAATGATCTGCATGGGTTGTAATTAGGTTGCGGGTTTGGTTGTGTGTGGTGTGGTTATGTTTGTATAGCGATTTAAAGTCCGGTGCTAATGGTTTTCCGGCCTCGTTGTTTGATTAATTCCTCGCGCACCTTCAGCGCCCGGTAAGTTGCTATTGGATCTACCGCACCACCCTGAAGCATTCTTGCTTGTGCTACCAGCGGCCGAACATCGGTTCTGAAAGCGCCCTGTAATATTTCCTGGCACCGAACCACATCGTTTTGCTGTTGGGCTGTCTTCAGGTCTTCGCGGTTAACCAGCAAGGCTTGTGCATACGCAATTAAGATGGCTTCAACGGATTGAAGAAGATCTTCCAACGGATCTTTCACATTATGTGAGGCATCAATCATCCAGCCCAGGCTGTTGGCATGCGACATACCATGGGCATCCATTCCGTCTATCAGTTCGTTGAAAATAAGAAACAGCTGGTAGGGTTTTATACTGCCAACAGTCAGGTCATCGTCACCGTATTTGGAATCATTAAAATGGAATCCGCCCAGTTTTTTCTCCATTAACAAGAGCGCAACAATTTGTTCAATGTTTGCATTGGGAAGATGATGCCCCAGATCCACCAAAGTATAAGCCTTTGGGCCCAGCTTTGTTGCGTACAGGAGCGACTGCCCCCAGTCGCCCACCGTCATAGAATAAAAGTTTGGTTCAAAGGCTTTGTATTCCACAAACATCTTCCAGTTGGCCGGTAAGGCGGCATATACTTCCCGAAGACACTGCAACGTATTTTCAAATGCTGTGCGAAAGTTCAGTTGTCCCGGAAAGGACGATCCATCGGATAACCATACCGTTAGTGAGTTGGAGCCTAGTTCTATCCCATGTTTGATTACTTCCAGGTTATGGGCAATAGCCTGTTGCCGTATTTCTTTTTGGGTGTGTTGCATAGAGCCGAATTTGTAACTCAGCTTTTGATCCGGCTGATCCTGAAAAGTGTTTGAATTCATGGCATCGAATGTTAAGCCATGCGATGCTGCAAGTGCTTTAATTGCTTTTGGATTTTCAGGAACATCCCAGGGAATGTGCAGGGAAATAGCACCACTGGCCTGGTTAAGTTGGTGTAATAAACCGATATCTTCTATTTTTTCTTCCAGGCTTCGGGGTTCACCACCGCCAGCAAATCTTCCAAACCGGGTTCCACCCGTACCCAATGCCCAGCTGGGTATTGCAACCTGAAAATCAATTAGTTTCTGCACGACTCCGGATAGATTCGGAATTTCGCTTTCCAGAAAGTTGAACCGGTGTGCATGTTGCTTCAGAAGGCTTTTGTTAAGTGCTTCGATTTTAGATTTATCGATTTGCATTTTTTATTTTTTATGAAATTAAGTCTTAAAGCTTAACGTACAAAAGCGGTGGATATGCCCCCGTCCACATTCAACACATTTCCGGTGGATTTACCTAACAAGCCGCCCACAAATGCAAAGCAGGCGTTGGCAATGTCTTCCGGCAAAATTACTTCGTGCAGCAGTGTTCTGCTGGCATAGTAGGAGGGTAGTTGCTCCACGGTGATGCCGTATGCTTTCGCTCTGCCTTCGGCCCAACCCCCGGCCCAGATTTTACTATCGGCAATAACTGCATCGGGGTTTACCGTGTTTACCCGAATTTTGTCGGCACCAAATTCGGAAGCATTCAATCGGCTTAGATGCAATTGTGCCGCCTTTGCCGAGCCATAGGCCGCATTGTTAGGGCCGGATACCAATGCATTTTTACTTACGATGTTCAGAATATCTCCGCCAAGGCCTTGCTTGCGCATCAGTTCAACCGTGCCGCGTGTTACAAGAAACTGTCCCTTTACTAAAACATCATAAATCAGATTCCAATCTTTTTCAGTATGCTCGGTAAATGGCTTTGATATGGAAAGCCCGGCATTGTTCACAATAATATCCAACCCGCCAAATGATAACGCACATTCGCTCATCGCTTTTTCAATCTGACTGGCGTCTGTAACATCAAGCGGAGCCGAAGAAAATACATCTGTGCCAAACAAACTTTTAAATTCGGCAACGGCCTCCTTTAGCCGGGATGGATCATTATCGCTCAGCACCACACAAGCACCTTCTTCGGCAAATCGTTTGGCAATTGCTTTTCCAATGCCGCCTGCACTTCCTGTTACCATTGCAATTCGGCCGCTTAGTGCTTTGGGTTTTGGCATGCGTTGCAGTTTGGCTTCTTCCAGCAACCAGTACTCAATATTAAAAGCCTCCTGGCGGGGAAGGGAGGTGTAGGTCGAAATTGCCTCGGCACCCTTCATCACATTTATGGCATTGATGTAAAATTCGGCTGCAACCCGTGCGGTTTGTTTGTCTTTGGCGAAAGTAAACATGCCTACGCCCGGGTAAAGGAGTACAACCGGATTGGCATCGCGCATAGCAGGGCTGTTTTTCTGCTTGCAAGCAGCATAGTAGTTTGCATACATGGTGCGGTACTCCTCAAAAGAAGATTGAAGTTTCGCTTTGATTGATCCAGCATCGCTCAAATCTTCGGCTGCTTTTAATGGTAGCACCAGCGGGCTGATTTTAGTTCTCAGAAAATGATCGGGGCAGCTGGTGCCCAGGGGAGCTAAGCGTTCTAAATCTTGCGAATTGATAAACTCAAGTACGCGCGGATCGTCTGTAAAATGCCCGATCATGCGCGTGCTGGTTGAGCAAAGGCCACGCAAAACGGGAGCAAGCCGGGCCGCCTGGGCTATCCGTTGTTCTTTTGGTAAGCTATCTGATTTTTGACCTCCGAAGACAGGTCTTTTTTTACCAATATTTTCTTCCAGGTATTCCGCGCATCGTTCAATTACTTCTAAGGTGTTGATGTAGCTTTCATAGGATGTTTCGCCCCAGGTGAAAAGCCCGTGCGAGCCAAGCATTATTCCGCGCAGCCCCGGATTTTCATCTATACATTTTTTCAATTTAAGTCCTAAGTCAAAACCGGGTCGCTGCCAGTCAACCCATCCAATGGTGCCATGGAATAATTCCTGTGTTATTCGTTTTCCATCTTTGGAAGCAGCAATGGCGATGGCTGCATCGGGATGCAGGTGGTCAATGTGTTTAAAAGGCAGGAATCCGTGAAGGGGAGTATCGATGGAGGGAGCTTTCGAGGCCAGATCGAAAATACAATGATTGAAAAGCTCAACCATTTCGTCTTCGTAATCAATACCCCGATACACGTTTTGCAGGCTTTGCAACCGGTCAACATAAAGCGCGGCAAGGCCGCTTCGTTTCAGGGTTCCCAGGTCGCCACCCGACCCCTTTACCCACATGACTTCCGTGGGTTTACTGGTGAGCGGATCTTTTGCAACTGCTTTACAGGAAGTGTTTCCCCCGCCATAATTGGTTAGCCGCAGGTCTGCACCCAACAGATTCGATCTATAAATTAGCAAGGCCACCTCATCGGTACCCATACTCAAAGCTTTTTGTTCATCCCACAGGTAGGAGACATGCTTAAAATTTGTTTTTGTAGCTGGTTTCATACTTTCTGTAAAAGTGAAATATTTTCTCAACTTCAATTTTAATCAATGACAATCGCAGTTCTGTTATGTACTATCCTGATTGTTGTAAAAATCTTAAGAACAATAGTGGAGATATTACGGCCAGATTCGTTTCGGCTTTATGCCAAAGGCAGAGGTTAGAAAATAAAAAACCCTCTATGTGTACTACATAAAGGGTTTTATTAAGTCGGGGTGGCCAGATTCGAACTGACGACCTCTTGGTCCCAAACCAAGCGCGATACCGGGCTACGCTACACCCCGATCCTAAAAGGAGGCGCGAAGATATAAAAACAATCTCAGCAACCAATTCTTTGTGATCCCAGCTGGACTCGAACCAGCAACCTGCTGCTTAGAAGGCAGCTGCTCTATCCAGTTGAGCTATGAGACCGAGCGGAGGGGGGGGGATTCGAACCCCCGGTACGGTTTTACCCGTACGACAGTTTAGCAAACTGCTGGTTTAAGCCTCTCACCCACCTCTCCTGAACCTTTTTCCTAAAAAGGAGTGCAAATATAACGTTCAATTGCTCTTGATAAACGCATTTTTTTCAATTTTTAATCGGATGGAGCAGGATTTGCCTACGCTATCTGGATTTGATTAGCGCCCCGGTTAAGGCAGCAAAACCACCCACCAGTCCACCCACCAGCATGGTAAGCACCAATGCATGAAGCGGTAACAATTGGTTTATCTTATCGGTGAGTATTGCCTTTGTCTGTAAATCAATGGAAAGAGCAAAAACACCCCATAAGAGTGCAATAGCCAGAAACCCGGCAACAAAAGATTTCAACCCCTTATTGCCAACAACAAAAGCAACACCTGCTGCCCCCACGGCAATGCTCCACCAGGGTAAGAATAATTGCAGACCCAGGCATACCACCACCGTGGCCGTTAACTGAACTAAAAATTTCATGGTGTTTTGGGTTTAAGCGTGAGGGTGGCAACACCCGATTTGTATTGATTCGGGTTGGCATTAAATTGAAAGGAGTAATGATTTCCATTTGCCCAGGTAAGGAGCATGTTATTATAAAACGGACTACCCGGGTTGCCCGATTGTCCGCCCGGATAAACTCCCCATGCCCGCACCCCGGTTTTTTCCAAACTTACCACCATGCGCCAGCTGGGGCCATGGGTGCGCGAAGATGCATTTACAATATCATGATTGCCTCCATGTTGAATATGGTAACTAAAGGCAGGCAACCCTCTTAATAAATGACCGATAAAAGTATCCTTGTAATCCGCCCAGCGTGGATCTTTTTTCTTTTCGGTTTTCCATTTCTCAATTGTATCAACTCCGCTTGCAAAGGCTTGTTGAATTACCTCGCGGGCTGTTTCTTTTTCGGGTGTTTCTACTCTATCAAAAAATAGCAGGTCGGGTTTTTCCTTAATTAACCGGATGGTGGTATAGGTGGTGGGGTTGTCCAATTCCACTTTTGAGTTCTTAATTTCATCCCATATCAATGGAAAGAGCGCATCCCACCAGGCTTCATAATAGGAAGCTCCCTGCGAGTCGGCCGTGTTTTCATAATCCCAGGAAGAAAGAATTTTGTATGCATTGGCTTGAGCGGGTGTAAACGCGGTAGTGTCCAGGTAACGCATAAATACGGGCAGGCTTTCTTCTGCTTTCAGATTGTAATTATCGAATTGCAACTCCATCATATCGCGCGGGGTAATGTCGGTCATCTCACTCAACAGCTTGTTGATTCTGCGGTTGCGGTAAGCCTCGTAGCTGGTGGCATTAATATAATATGGGTAGGTGGAGTCCACCGGGTATTGATTGGCTGAACTGACAAAACCCCGGGCCGGATTTTTATACATCACGTTTTGTTCGTTGGGAATAAAGGCCTGCCACTCGGTGCGGGTAAGGGTTCCGTCTAAGATATATTTACCTTCTTCTTTTCTGCGCACCGGGTAGCGTCCTTGTATGCGCATGGCGATATCGCCCCGTACGCTGGCAAAGGCAAAGTTTTGTGCGGGCGATGCGTAGTGATTCAGCGCATCCATGTATTGATCATGATTCTTTGCCCGGTTTAATTTATAGAATGTGATGATTTCCTCGGAGGGATCGTGTGCAATCCAACGCATGGAAAAATATTTCATTTCGCTGTCGCCATGATATGTATCATCAAACAATACCGGGCCGTGATGGGTAAAGGTGATGGTATCGTAAAAATCGTTACCACCCTTAATGGTAAATTTCTCTACTACCTGGCGGGCAGGTTTCCAGGTGTTATCGCTTTTGTATTCGCGCTTCGATTTGTCTTTGAATTCAATTTTATACCAATCTACCAGGTCGCGTTGGGCATTCGTTACACCCCACGCAATGGAATCGTTAAACCCGCTGATGACAGTAGGTGCACCGGGTAACGAGGCGCCCATCACATTTACACCAGGTGCCTGCAGGTGAATTACATACCAGATAGATGGTAATGAAAGGCTTAAGTGCGGATCGTTGCACAGGATGGGGGCTCCGGTTTGTGTTTTGGTTCCGCTTACCGCCCAATTGTTACTGCCTACATCGGGAGGCGATTTTTCAAGGGGTTTAACCGTTACCAACTCATCGGGCAATGCCAGGGGCAAGCTATCCAACGTAATGGGTTTAAAGTTCCAGTTGCCGGCATTATCTACAATCGGGTCGCCCACGTTTTCATTATCGGGCCATACCAGGTCGATTATTGGTTTGCCAAAAAGTTTTAGCGCATTGGTCATTTCCAGGTCTTTATCGCCACTGTTCAGCGTAAGCGCCATATTTTTAAGTAACAACCCGCATTTCAGGGGGCTCCAGTTCTCGGGCCAGTAGTCCAGCAACTTGTATTCAAGGGGTAGGTCTTTATACGTAAGGGATTGAATATATTGATTTATTCCCTGCGTGTAGCTGTTCACCATGTTGGCCGCAATCGGATTAGCCTCCATGGCTTTCACGGCATTTTCGGCTGCGTAAACCATACCAAGCCTGCGTTGCCTGCGGTCGAAATCCAGGGCAGCATCGCCAATAAGTTCCGAAATTCTGCCTGCAGCCGCATGGGTTTGGAATTCCATTTGCCACAACCGGTTAGCAGCTGTAACATATCCCTGTGCCAAATGTAAATCATCGTCATTTTTAGCAAACACATGTGGAATAAGCAGGCTATCGTAATAGATTATTACCTCCTCGCGTAAACCGGCCAGGTTCAATATTTCGTCAGGCCTTGTCTTCGTTTCGGCATTTTGCCAAAAGCCACCAAACGGATCCAAAAATTTACCCAAAGGCGGAATGGGGCTTCCGAAATTCCAACCCCGGTTAAGCACGTAGATCAAGGCTACGGTTACCAACAGCGAAATACTAATCCTGGTAAGTTTCATTTTTTTGGCTTGTGTATCAGGTAATGATCTGTAATTCAAATGGAATTGTCAATAATCGAAGTCAATAGTTTTTGCGTAATTTTAGGCCCCTAATTAAGAATTCTCGCATTGCGATGGCAGTAAAAGAAGTGCTGAGTAAGTACTCGAAAGAGCAGATTAAGAAAGCGGCCCAGGTTAAGGCCCTTTTTTTTTGATGTGGACGGAGTAATGACCGATGGCGGAATTATTTATGACGAGACAGGCTGCGAAACCAAACGGTTCAATGTGAAGGACGGCTACATTATCAGCCATTTGAAAAAAAGCCGGTATTCTGGTGGGCATTATTACCGGCAGGGAATCAAAACTGGTTAGCAATCGCGCGGCCGAACTGAAGCTTGACTTTTGCCACCAGGGCATTATGGATAAGTACAGTGTGTTTGAGAAACTGCTTACGTTCCATAAACTAAAGCGCAAGCAGGTTGCCTACGTTGGTGACGATATAAACGATTTGAAAATACTCCGGAATTGTGGCCTCTCGGCTTGCCCGGCCGATGCGCTGAAGTATGTTCAAACCCGGGTTGATCTGGTTACTGAAGCCCGTGGTGGCGAGGGAGTTGTGCGCGAAGTGAGCGACCTGATTCTGACTTCGCAGGGAATTTTGGATAAGATTTTAAAACCATAATTGAATATAAAAAGTGGATCTGTTTAAAGATAAAGTAGCACTAACGGATAAGATAACCCTGGGTGGCGACCGCATGGTTTTGTTTGCCGGCCCGTGTGCAGCCGAGAGTTATGATATTTGCATGGAAACCGGCACGCAGGTAAAAAAGATTTGTGAAGAGTTGGGCATCGACTATGTGTTTAAGGCTTCGTATGATAAGGCCAATCGTACCTCTTCGGGGTCATACCGCGGCCCGTCTATGGACATGGGCCTTGAAATTTTAGCGATGGTACGAAACGATCTGAAGGTGCCCGTGGTAACCGATGTACATGAGTCGGGCCAGTGTGCTGAAGTGGCAGCCGTGGTGGATGTTTTGCAGATACCGGCCTTTCTTTGTCGCCAAACCGATTTATTAGTTGCAGCCGCTAAAACCGGCAAACCGGTTAAAGTAAAGAAGGGGCAGTTTATGGCACCGGAAGATATGCGCTATGCCCTGGATAAAGTGCGCGGAGAGGGAAACAACAAGGTGTTTCTGACCGAGCGGGGTTCCAGTTTTGGTTATCACAACCTGGTGGTGGACATGCGCTCGCTTCCTATCATGCGGCAGTATGCACCGGTGGTTTTTGATGTTACACACAGTATTCAACGGCCCGGTGGGTTAGGGGGCAAAAGTGGTGGCGACCGGCAATTTGCACCCTACCTGGCAAAGGCTGCCGCAGCAGCAGGCGTGGATGGTTTTTTTATTGAAACACATCCCCAACCTGAAAAAGCACTGAGCGATGGCCCCAACATGGTACCCTTGCACGAGATGCGCGAGTTTTTGATTTTAATTAAGCGGTTTTGGGATTTGAGCAGAAGTTAGAAAACGATTGGTAATGATTAATGATATATTTGTTGTTTATTCTTTAATGTTGTGGGTGAAATAAAATTTGCAGTAGTTGGTTTTGGTCATATTGGCAAGAGACATGCAACCATAATCAATGATTTTAAAGGTGCCAAATTGATGGCCATTGTTGATTCAGATTCAGCAGCAAAAGACCATGCACTTTTTCCAGCCGGGGTACCCTTCTTTACATCTATTCAGGATTTTTTCAACTCGAATATTCCGGTTGATGTTGTTTGTATTTGTACCCCTAACGGATTACATATAGAACATGCGCTGATCGCTCTTGAAAACAAATGCCATGTTGTTGTAGAAAAACCAATGGGACTAACCAGACAGTCTTGCGAGCGGGTGGTTGAAAAATCATTGCAGGTAGCACGCAATGTGTTTGTAGTTAAACAAAATCGGTATAGCCCACCCAGTAAGTGGTTAAAGCAAATTGTTGCCGATGGAATATTAGGTGATATATTAATGGTGCAGGTAAATTGTTATTGGAATCGCGATGACCGGTATTATAAGAAGGGTTCCTGGAAAGGAACAATGGCCTTGGATGGAGGCACGTTATTCACACAATTCAGTCACTTTATTGATATTATGTTTTGGGTTTTTGGTGATGTAAAAAATATTTATGCGGCTTTAAGGGATTTTAATCATCAAAATACCACCGAGTTTGAAGATTCCGGAACGGTTAATTTTGAATTTGTTAAGGGTGGACTGGGTTGTATCAATTTTTCAACCTCGGTATGGGATACCAACATGGAGAGTTCAATTGCAGTTGTGGGCACGAATGGATCAGTCAAAATAGGTGGACAGTATATGAATGAAATAGAGTACTGTCATGTAAAGGATTATGAAAAGCCGGTGTTACCAGAAACAAACCCACCGAACGATTACGGACCGTTTAAAGGAAGCGCAGCGAATCATCATTATGTTTTTGAGAACGTGGTCAATACTTTAAATGGTAGCGATACCATTACCGCCAATGCTCTGGAAGGCATGAAGGTGGTGGACATTATTGAAAGGATATACCAGTTCAGACAGAAATAGCATGGATAAAACAATTTCAGCACATCCAAGTGCAATTATTGACGAGGGTTGTAGTATTGGAGCGGGCACAAAAATCTGGCACTTTTCACACATTATGCATAACTGTGTGATTGGTGAGAATTGTAACTTAGGTCAGAATGTGGTGGTGTCGCCTGAAGTGAGGTTGGGCAATAATGTAAAAGTTCAGAATAACGTTTCAATTTATACCGGAGTAGTTTGTGAAGATGACGTTTTCCTGGGTCCTTCAATGGTGTTTACCAATGTAATCAATCCACGAAGTGCGGTTAACCGAAAATCAGAATATAAGAAAACCTATGTAAGGAAGGGAGCCTCCATTGGTGCTAATGCAACTATTATTTGTGGTATTGAAATCGGAGCATTTGCTTTTATTGCCGCAGGTGCTGTGGTAACGAAAGATGTGCCACCCTATGCCTTGGTGATAGGTAATCCTGCACGCCAAAGAGGTTGGATAAGCGAGTACGGCCAGAAATTGCAATTCGATGCATCAGGTTTGGCAATATGTTCCGAGAGCCTTGAGAAGTATCAACTAAGAAATGGTGTGGTAAGTAAAGTTACGCATGGATAAGATTCAGATGGTTGACCTGTTTGGTCAATATAAACATATCGAGGAAGAAGTAAACAGGGGCATCCGCCAGGTAATTGAAGGCTCGTCCTTTATTAATGGACCTGATGTAAAGTTATTTGAGCACGAATTGGGCGTGTATTTAGGTGCAGAACATGTAATTGGGTGTGCCAATGGCACCGATGCTCTTCAGATTGCGCTGATGGCATTAAATCTGCCTGACGATGCAGAAATAATTGTTCCGGCATTTAACTATGTTGCTGCTGCTGAAGTAGTAGCCTTGCTTAAATACAAATTGGTTTTTTGCGATGTGGATCCGCAATTATTCACACTGGATGTGGAGGATGTAAAACATAAGATTACTAAGAAAACCAAAGCGATAATTGCGGTTCATTTGTTTGGCCAGGCTGCTCCCATGGAGCAATTAATGGCTCTTTCTGCCTTGTATAATTTGTATGTTATTGAGGACAATGCCCAGGCAATTGGGGCAGACTATATCTTTAACAATGGGGCCAAAAAGAAATTAGGTACAATCGGCCACATCGGTACAACTTCTTTTTTTCCAAGTAAAAACCTGGGCTGTTATGGTGATGGCGGGGCAATCATTACAAATGATGAAAATCTGGCCCGGGTTATGAAAAGCATTGCGGGGCATGGGCAATCAAAAAAATATTTCTACGACCGTGTAGGAGTAAACTCCAGGCTCGACACCATGCAGGCGGCAATTCTTAAAGTGAAGTTAAAGGCATTGGATCAGTATATTGCCAACCGACAACTGGCAGCCGCTTTTTATGATAAGCAACTGAGGTTGGTTGACTGGCTTTCAATTCCGGTTCGGGCGTCTTACAGTACGCATGTATTTCATCAGTATACGATTTTAGTTAACAGTAGAGATCGGGATAAAATAAAAAATCACCTTCAGGAGAAGGGGATACCCAGCATGGTTTATTACCCGGTTGCTTTACATAAAACAGACGCTTACCGATATGCCGGAATTGAAAATCTGAATGCTTCTGAAACTCTCACGTCAAGGGTGCTTTCTCTCCCCATGCACACGGAGTTAACCGAAGATCAGTTGATGTATATTTGCGATACGATTAACACGCTTTGATTTTATGATTAATCTGAGTTTTTTCTGGGCGCAAGGAATGATAAAGCAAATTATCCACGAAGTGCAGCGATACAAAATTGGGCAACCAGATGATTTTTAGTAGGTTTGAGGTTTGACTTTTACCATGAATAACAAGACACTATTTTTTGCTTTGTCAATTGCCTTGCTTGGAACCTCTTGTGTTACAAACAAAAAGTATGTATTACTCCAAAAGGATGATGTGAACGTGGCCGACCTTCCAAAGGATACAGTGGTAAGGTCATATGACAGACAGAATTACGAATACAGAATTCAGCCAGAAGATAACATTTCTGTAAGGTTTGAGAGTTTAACACCACAAGAGTATGATATTTTTAACCGGGGGGTGTTGAATCAGCAAATGAATCAAAACCTAAATGCGAATAATGCACTATTAATTGGAGAGTTGGTTGATCCCAGAGGAGAGGTCTTTTTTCCGGTACTTGGAAAAGTTAAAGTTGCTGGGCTTACCGTATATGAGGTTCAGGATAAGTTGCAGACATTGGCTGACCAGTATTTGGAATCACCTGTGGTGAAAGTTCGTTTGATTAACTTCAGATTTACTATTTTAGGTGAAGCCAAGCAGGAGGGTACCGTATTACTTTCAAATAATCGTGTCAACTATATTGAAGCCATTGGTTTAGCCGGTGGCCTTACCGACCTGGCGGATAAACAAAATATTAAGTTGATCAGACAAGTTGATGGCAAAACTGAAGTCCGTTATTTGAATTTGCTGAAAGAAGATTTTATTAACTCACCAGAATACTTTGTTCATCAAAATGATATACTCATTGTTCCGGCCTTGCGCCAACGGCCATACCAGACTTATTTTGGCAAGAATTTGTCGCTTGTACTATCCTCTCTTTCTCTATTATTGATAACCATTACGCTTATTAATTCAACAAAATAGTATGGCTGATACTTTTTTTTGATCAGGAGGATAATAATCAATATCAGGGATTTACCTTGGATTTTAAGCGGGTATTATCCAGGGCCATCCGGTTTTGGTATGTGGTGATTATAACCTTTGTTATTGCGCTCGTTATTGCTTTTTATCAAAACCGGTACACGCAAAAGGTTTTTCCAATCTCTGCCTCTATCATTATTCGCGAGATGCAGGAAACAGGAGGTGCCGAACTGCTTTACAAAAACTCCCTTATTGATCCATATCGGAATTATTTAAATGAACCCTACATAATCCGATCGTATCCGCTCATTGAGAAAGTTGTGCGTGATCTGAATTTTCATATTTCGTTTTATCGCGAGGGCTATTTCATGACAACCGATGCGTACGACTATATGCCAGTATCGGCTACATGGTCCGATCAGGGCGAGGTGAATCCCGGACAATTAATATTTACGCTCAAGGATGAAACACACTATACCCTTGCAAAGTTTTCAGAAGGGAAAGAGAGTGCATCAGCTACTGTTTTTCTGCTGGGTGACTCCATCCAGTATAACGACTACCGGTTGTGTATTACTGCTCTGAAGGAGAGAAATATGAAACCTTACCTGGGTGTTC
>LNFR01000088.1 GCA_001567185.1 Bacteroidetes bacterium OLB12 | reverse complement strand
TTCGTTCCCGGCTCAACCCGAAATCACATCGTATACGCGTGGATAATTGCATCTACTGATTTAACATCGCGGGTGTAATCGTTGGTTTGAGCTTGCGCAGCGGTAGCGCCCAAAAGAAACAGAACCATCAACTTTTTCATAGTCAGATTTTTGAAGTATTACTTTTGAAAGTACAAATTACATTAAGTGCTGGTATGAGATTATTGCGCTTCCTTGCTTTGAATTTTTGCATGTGCCATTACTGCTTTCAGCTTGCCATACCCATACTTGCCATTCAGTTTATTGTACAGGTCTCTTCGAAACAAAAGACTCAGGAAGTTCCTGCATGGCGCTCATTATCTCAGCAACCTCCTCTTGTTGCATAAATGCTTCAATCTCCAACCGGGCGGTTTCTACCGCTTTGGCTAAATGACCCTCAATAGTGCCCAGCGCAAAGCCACGCTCTTTAGCAATGTCTTCCGGTTTCATGCCGCTTTTAAACATTTCCAATGTAACATCGTAGGTACTCTTTTCATCGGCATTCTTTTTCTTACCAGCCTTTCCTTTGGATTTTGTTTTCTTCTCTACCGGCATCGGATTGATTTCTTTCAGCAATTGCATTCGGTCTGCTTCCAGCGAAAGTCTTACTGCCCGTAAATCAAACAACTCCGTTCCGCTTAAAATCTGAGAAACAATCAAATGCACCTGGTGCAACTCCATGCGCTTCTGCGAAAGCAGTTGATCAATCTCCCGCAGTTGTGCCAGGTATGTTTTTACCCGCTTCCGGTGTTTTACTACTTCCATGTGCTTGAGCAACAATCGCAATTGATCGAACACCAGCTTACTATAATAAGCACTTCCCTTTTCAATTCGGGCCAATAATTGTTCGTGTGCCGATTGGGCAATCAATCTCTGAAGCTGATTGCGAAATTTTTCGGTATTTCCGGCTTCGTTTACCAGGGCTTCCACCACCTGCACCAGCACCGGTTTCATGGTGGGGTCTTCCAGTTGCTCGGGCTCTTTGTTTTTCTCAATGTAATTGATCTCTTTCAACACGCCATCAAACGAAAACGCGGTTGCCAGTAATTCAGCAATGTAAATACGTTGTTGTTGCTCAATTACCGTGGTAAGTTTTTCAGGTTGATGTGCCTGGCTGGTGTATGATTTTATGTTGCTATCCGTGCGAACTACTTCGGAATTAATTTTGGAACGCAATACCAACCCGTCCAGTGAGCGTAAGCGCGATAGCGCCACATACACCTGCCCTTCTGCAAAAGCGGAAGCCACATCGATTATCGCTTTATCGAAAGTAAGTCCCTGGCTTTTATGAACCGTAATTGCCCATGCTAATTTTACAGGAAACTGTTCGAATGAACCTACTACATCTTCATTTAAAATGTGGTTTGTTTTATCAATCGAGTATTTCTTGTTTTCCCATCGCTCGCGTGTTAATTGATACGATTCGTGTGTGCCTGCCATAAGCACCCATACTTCATCTTCATCAATGCGGGTAACGGTAGCCAGCTTTCCGTTAAAATATTTTTTTTCAGTACTGGTATCGTTTCGTACAAACATAATTTGTGCACCTTCTTTCAGTTCCAGTTGTGGTAGCACCGGATACATACTCTCTGGAAATTCGCCCTCCACAAAAGCATCAAAATAATGCGCTTCCGTTTTCAGGTTATCCAGGGCCTGCCGGTTCAATTGATCCGCCTTATAATTATGGGTGGTAAGTGTGATTACTTCCTTCAACTGTTCAATCTGTTCAGGAGTATGATAGCAGTTATTAAGCGTTTCGACATCAGCCTTTGTGACGGTGCTGTTGCGCAGGTTATTCAAAATGGAAATAAATGAATCGTCTTGCTGGCGATAGATTTTGTCCAACTCAATGTACACCGGCTGATTATTTTTTAGCGCAAGCGCTTCATAAAACCAGGGCGATGCATAATACCGGCTCATCAACTCCTGTTCGTCATTTCGGGTTACCGGTGGTAACTGAAACAAATCACCAATAAACAACACTTGTATGCCGCCAAAGCTTTGCGAAAAATTTCCGCGTACCGCCTTCATGCGATAGTCGATGGCATCAAGCAGATCGGCCCGCAGCATACTTACTTCGTCTATCACCAGAAGATCAATAGCACGCAATACTTTTTTTCGTTCGCTGTTGAGCGGATGTTTGCGTGCCAGGGTTTGTGAATTGATGTAGCGACCCCCGGCAGTCAGATTTTCGGGCAGGTAGCGATCAGGTATATAGGTAGCCGGTGGAATTAGAAACTGTGAGTGAATGGTAACTCCACCCGCATTAAGTGCAGCAATACCGGTTGGTGCCACCACAATAAAATTCTTGTGCGTGTGTTCAGCCAGGCTTTTCAAAAAGGTGGTCTTGCCCGTTCCGGCCTTGCCTGTTAAAAACACATGGCTTGAGGTTGTGTTCAGGAATCGGCTGGCAAATTTTTTAAAGTCGGGGGTTTGCATGCGGCCTCAAATTACCAATATACCACCTGGAGAACAAAACTGAAGGAACATACATATTAACATCAAATCGGTTGAACTACTATCTTTATCCTACCATAGAAAGTTACACCATGAAACCGGCATACATTCTTGTTGTTATTTTCATTTTACTAAGCGGATGTAAAAAAGAGGAAGCTGAGCCTACCCGTACCTTTCGCATGGGATTTCAGAATTCAGCACCGCGTTTCGATAACCTGGATTTATTTGTTCAATCACTTGCCTTGTGGACACAGCGAGCCGATGTAGCCATGATTACCACCGAAGTGCCGTGGGAACAATTACTTACAGGCACACCTGTTAATGATTTTGTTGTTTCCAATTACAAAGAGCTGGCTGCTTATTATCGAAGCAAAAATTTTAAACTCTGGGTTTACATTGATCCGCAAAACGGTTTGGATCGCACTTCGGATGCTGTGTATTTACAACAGGTTGATAAAAGCATTGCTGATGCTGATATGCAATTACTTTATCAGAAATTTACAATTGCAATGGATAGTATTTTAAATCCCGAGCATTTAGGCCTGGCATTGGAAACCAATTTGATTCGCGATGCAGCACCGGCCTCTATATATAATGGTGTAAAGACTGCTGTTAATGCAACTGCGCAGGCGGTACGCGCACGTAATGCTACTGTGCCACTAAGTGTAAGTGTACAAGTGGATCATGCCTGGGGAAAATTGGCAGGTGGTGGCTTCATTGGCATCGCACAAGACTTTGTCGATTTTCCATTTATCGAAGAGCTGGGCTTATCCTCATATCCCTACTTTGGATTTGATAATCCTGTTGATATTCCAATTAACTATTACACCCGGTTGACAGAAGGAAAAAACCTGCCGGTATTTGTTACCGAAGGCGGGTGGGCTTCGGCCTCGGTACCTGGTTCATTCACCAGTTCACCCGAATTACAGAAAGCCTATATTGAACATCATGCGCACCTGCTGAACGAAGCAAAAGCGGAAGCCGTATTTCAATTGGTCTTTACCGATATTGATATCACAGCCATTCCGGATGAGGTGCCTGATAACATCGGCTATTTTATTTCGCTGGGAATGGTTGATATAAATTTTAATGTCAAGCCTGCACTTAATGCGTGGGACAAAATTTTTGGGTATCGCTATACGGGAAATGATTGAGTTCTAAATTTTGCTGAATAGCAAGTCGTTGTAAAATTTGTGACACAGTAATTTATATTCTACCGTATGATCATTCCCGTTTCAGCTACCTGAAATCCCTGCGTGCGGATTTTTTCCTGCTCGGTTTTGTTCCACATAAGAGGGTTGGTGTGGTTGAAGTGTATAAACCAAATGCGTTTTTTTCAATTCTGGTTTTGCGTTAAAACGAGCCATTGTTTCAACTACCAACGGATGTGGGATTTCCTGGATATCACGATTAGGCAACTCGGTTGCCGTTAGGAATGTAGCATCCAGCAACGCTACATCTGCCGCCTGCACTGCATCTTCAATTTTTACCGACCACTTTTCCCACTTATCAATATCCGGAATAAATAAAACTTTCTTGCCTCCAAACGAAATTCTAAACCCGGCAGTCTCCGAAAATTCATCGCGGTGCGGAACGGTGAAAGCCGTAACCTGAATGGTGTTGGTAAGTAGTACCGGTTGTTCCTGCTGAAGTTGTTTGAGTTCAATATTATTAAGAGCTACCAACTGCGACCACGGACCATTCGTGCGCAGGTATTTTTCAAAACGGGGCAATGCATAAACAGGCACTTCTTTGCTTCCCAAGCTTCGCGGCCAAGCTGCATTAAACCTGTGTAATGCCCCATGTGTGCATGTGTTACAAAAAATGCCGGTCGGCAAATACGGGTAAACTCCCCTTGTACTTTGCTGAAAAGCGTGCAGTTGCTCTTTGATATCGGGCGTAGCTTCGAACAACCACCACTGCTGCGAGGCTGGATCAACCAACGCCAGTGAAACCACCCATTGTTTTTTGGAAGTGTCCTTCCAGGCAGGTTCGCAACAGGATTTTTCACAACCGATGTGTGGGTAGCCACCATCCTGGGCCACTCCTAAAATCTGGATGAAGGGCTGGGTATAACACGGTAGCGAAGCAATCAGGAAAACAAAAAGTAATCGTGCCGATTGCATCGGTAACATCAATCAATTTTTAAGATGTAAATGTTGGGCCAGTTTTTTCCGGTAACCAAAAAAGACCGCGTGTCCGGATGCCAGGCAATTCCATTCAGCACATCCACCTGCGGGCTGGCTTTGCGCGCATCGCTGGCTAACTTAGAAAGATCAATCCGGCCCACAACTTTGCCCGTTGCCGGATCAATTTTTAAAATCAGGTTGGTTTGCCACACGTTAGCGAATACAAATCCTTCAATGTATTCCAGTTCATTCAGGTTTTTAACGGGGCCATTCTCATCGGAAACACTTACTGACTTTACAACCTGCAGCGTAACGGTATCCAGGTAATGCAATTTGTTGGTGCCATCGCTCATAATCAGGTTTACATTGTCGTGGGTAAGGCCCCAGCCTTCTTTGGCAAACGAATCGAACCGGAATTCGCGAAGTTGCTTAAATGTTTTCAGATCATAGACAAAGCCCACTTTGTTTTGCCAGGTAAGCTGAAATATTTTGTTGTTGAGAATGGCAATGCCTTCGCCAAAGTATTGTTTGTCCAGCACCACTTTCTTATCAGCCTTGCCGGTGTTGATGTCCACAATGCCAATCCATGAAGTACCAAACTGGCCGGTGCTTTCAAACAACTCTCCGTTGTAAATAAGCAGACCTTGTGTAAAGGCTTCGGGGTCGTGCGGCCACAAACTGCGGATGTTGTAGTTGATGCGGAGGGAATCCGTTTTACTGGTTTGCTGTTGTTCTTTGTTTGACGAGCAAGAATAAAAAACAAGCAACCCGGCTAAACCAATCAGGATCAGATTTTTTTTCATAGGCACAAAAATACAGCAGAAAAACCGGAACGCATAGATCCAATCAGTATGTACTCACAAAGGGTCTTAGTCAGGTAGTTATGCCACAACTTAAATCCAAAATCACTTTTGTCTATAATCGCTTATGCAAACACCCCTCAGCCAGGAACGAATAAACACAATAGATCTGGTGCGCGGCCTCGTAATGGTCATTATGGCGCTTGACCATACGCGCGATTTCTTTCATGCCGATGCTTTACTCTATAGCCCTACTGATTTAGATAAGACTACCCCTCTCGTATTTTTTACCCGGTGGATCACACACTTTTGTGCTCCTGCATTTGTATTTCTGGCTGGTACCTCTGCTTTTATTAGTGGTAGCAAAAAAACCACCCAAGCACTTTCCCGATACTTGTTAACCCGGGGCCTGTGGCTTGTTTTTCTTGAACTGGTAGTACTCCGCGCTTTCCTTTTTTTTCAACTTCTATTATGATGTCACTTTATTGACGGTGCTGTGGGTAATTGGGTGGTGTATGATTTTACTCGCTGGTCTTGTTTACCTTCCATTAAAATGGAATCTAATCATCGGCTTGTTGATCATCTTTTTTCATGATGCACTTGCACTAATTCCTGTTAACCCCACCCAATTGCTTTTTGTACCGTGGACAATCCTGATGAAGACCGGGTTTATTGCTGCATCGCCCTCGGTTGCATTTGTAATTTCCTATCCCATTATTCCCTGGTTAGGCATTATGCTGGTTGGGTATTGTACCGGAAAACTATACACTCACTACAATGCCTCAACCCGCATGCGCTGGTTAGTGCAAAGTGGTGGTGGTGCCATCATTCTATTTATTGGGTTGCGTTTCCTTAATCTCTATGGCGATCCGGCCCCGTGGCAAAAATATTCCAGCATGGGTTTTACCTTTTTAAGTTTCCTCAATACAACCAAGTACCCGGTCTCGCTGCTATTTACACTTATGACCCTTGGCCCCGTTTTATTGTTACTGGCTGCATGGGAGCGTGCCCCCAAAAGGCTTTCATTCTTTATTGTTTTTGGACGAGTACCCTTATTTTATTTTCTGTTGCACTTCTTATTGATACACACGACCGCACTGTTTGCCTTTATTATAAAAACCGGAACTTCCCTCCGGGATATTGATTTTCATTTTTCCAAGTCCTTTGGAGGCATTACTCCTGGGGTGGGCCATTCAATTGGCTGGACCTACGTGGCCTGGCTGGGTGTAGTGCTCGTGCTATATCCCATCTGCAAATGGTATGGATTATATAAACAAAACCACCCGGGCGGATGGCTTCGATACCTATAGTGTGCCATCGGCATGATTTTTCTACTTGATTTTGTATATTCGACAAACTATTCATGTTATGGCAAAACGACTGGTTAAAGGCGACAAAAAATTATTCGGGGTTTGCAGCGGATTGGCTAACTATTTCGATCTGGACCCCACTGTAATGCGGATCATTTTTGTTGTGGCCTTTCTGTTTTTCGGCACGGGTCTGTTGCTTTACCTGATTCTGGCTATAGCCATGCCCGACCGGTAGTTGTCCGGTTTTCTCACCACCCTGTTCAACTACGAACAGTTTTTGTACCTACGCAAAAAATTTCCTCTTTCCCTGCAACTATTTGGGCTGTGCTTCGATCTGTAAAAAAACTTGCATTTAGCTGATACCTTTTTCGGCTTTGCCAGTACTATCGATCTAACCCCACCTAGTTATGTTCAGAAATTACTTTGTAGTAATGGTGCGCAACCTGTTTAAAAACGGGTTTTACTCCTTTATTAATATCGCGGGCCTGGCGTTGGGCATCACGTGCAGCATCCTTATCCTGCTGTGGGTGGCTGACGAAACCAGCTTCAATAAATTTATTCCCAAGGCCGACCGCCTTTACCAGGTTTGGGTTCGGGCGCACTACGATGGTAAAATCAGCGCCTGGACGAGTGTACCCCTCCCTACCTACGAAGCATTTAAAACGGCCAACAGCAACATTGCCCGCATGGCCGTTACCGATTGGGGTGGCGAACACCTGGTTACCGTGGGCGAAAACCGTTTGATCAAACAAGGCTATTGGGTTAGCGAAGAGTTTCTGGAAATGTTTGAATTTCCACTGGTAGTGGGTACTGCCGAACAAGTACTGGATGCACCGCCTTCCATTGTTATTTCCGAATCCACCGCCAAAGCATTGTTTGGCGATGCAGACCCGATTAACAAAGTAATACAACTCGACAACGAATACGATTTAAAAGTAACCGGCATTTTAAAGGATGTACCCGGCAACTCTACCTTTCAGTTCGATTTTCTGATCCCCTGGAAATTTCGCGAACAAAATAACCAATGGATACGCGACAACTTAACCAACTGGGGCAACTATTCCTTTCAGGTGTTTGCCGAGTTGAATGACCCTGCCCATCATGAAGATGTAGAGAACAGTGTAAAAATGATGTTGCAGGAACATGGCGAAGTGGACACCAAACCCGAATATTTTTTATACCCGATGGAACGCTGGCGCTTGTTCAGCAACTTTGATAACGGAGTAGAAACCGGTGGCATGAATGATTACGTGCAGATGTTCACGCTCATTGCGGTGTTTATCATCATCATTGCATGCATCAATTTTATGAACCTGGCTACAGCCCGCAGCGAACGCAGAGCCCGCGAGGTGGGGGTTCGCAAAAGCGTAGGGTCAAGACGCAGGGAACTTATATTACAGTTCATTGGCGAATCCACCTTCATTGCCTTTATCGCGTTCGCAATTGCGGTACTGGCGGCACAGGTGCTGTTGCCTTTTTATAACAACCTGGTCGATAAAAAACTTTTTATCGATTACACGTCCTCCCAATTTTGGATTGCCTCATTAGGGATGGTTTTGTTAGTAGGAATAATATCCGGTAGCTACCCGGCATTTTATCTTTCTTCTTTTCAACCGGTAAAAGTTTTAAAAGGAAAACCTACTCTGAGCAAGGGCACCAGTTTGCCAAGAAAAATTCTGGTAATACTTCAGTTTGGATTTTCAATCCTGTTGATTATCGGAACGATTGTAATCTATCAGCAAATACAACTGGTGAAAGGCCGCGCGTTGGGCTACGATCAGGAAAATCTGATAGCGGTTTCGTACACCAATGAAGTTGGAAAAAACTATCGATCCATTAAAGCCGAACTTCTAAACACAGGCGTAGTGGAAGCCGTAACCCGGGCCAATAGCGAAATTACCAATATCAACTCCAATAACTTTTTAGGCTGGCCTGGCAAACCCGAAGAACTGCGTGTGCTCTTTACCACCATTACAACCGAATACGATTACACCAAAACGATGGGCATCAAACTGCTTGAAGGCCGCGATTTCTCTGAAGAGTTCAAGAGCGATTCATCTGCTATTCTTGTTAATAAAGCGGCTATGGAAGTAATGGGGCTGAAGGAAGATGCTCTTGGCACCGAACTCGAGTTGTGGGGCAGAAAACGCAACCTGATTGGTGTGGTAGATGATGTGCTCATGGGCTCTCCGTTTCAACCCGTTAAGCCCATGTTTATGATTCTGATGGATTGGGGCGGCTCAGTTTCCATTCGTCTGAAAAAAACAAACGACTTGCAGGCTTCTATCCAGGCCGTGAAAAGTGTATTTGAAAAGTATGCCCCGGCCTATCCGTTCGAATACCGGTTTGCCGACCAGGAGTTTCAGAAAAAATTTACCACAATCAATCTTACCAGTACGCTGGCCAGTTTGTTTGCCATACTTACCATTGTAATTACCGGACTGGGTTTATTCGGACTGGCTGCGTTTACGGCCGAACAACGCACCAAAGAAATTGGCATCCGCAAAGTGATGGGAGCATCGGTACCCAACCTGGTGGGATTAATGTCTAAAGATTTCTCTGTGCTTGTAATTATTGCGTTTGTGCTTTCATCGCCATTGGCCTGGTGGGCCCTAACCAACTACTTAGAGCGCTACACCATTCGCACTTCAGTGGCCTGGTGGATCTTTCCTGTAACGGGAGCAATTGCATTAACCTTTGCGTTGCTGATTGTAAGTACGCAAGCGTTGAAAGCCGCACGGGCAAACCCGGCAAGTTCATTAAGGAGTGAGTGATCTTCGTGCCCTCTCAAAACGAATCTGCTAAGAAGAATACCGTGAAAATGCGTTTGTTTCATTCACTTTTCACGGTATTCTTGGTAGCTTCGTTTAGTGTTATATCAACCCACAAAAGATCGGACTTTAAAACCGCACGGACAAACCCGGCAAGTTCGTTGCGCAGCGAATGATCGGTTAAAATTCAACGGTTACAAAGGCCCAACCACTTTGCATAATATGTCCATGTTCGCGAGGCGGTAACCAGGCTGGTCCGGATTTTATCCATTCCACAGCCAATGAATCAGCTTGGGGATTAAGACTTTTATCAATCTGAAAATCGGTAAGCACACGATTTAGGGTTACCCGAAAACTAACTTTTACCTCCCCAGGGGTAGATAAACCCAATGCGGTTGCTTTTTCTTTCAGATAATTATTGAAGTAAGGATACCCCGCTTCGGGTATTGGAAAAAAACTACTGGCATCGTACACAAATCGTTGTCCTTCTCGTGTACTGCTTCTGCCTTGTATCAAACGGCCTTTGCTAAAAAATTCTTCAAAGTAAGGCTGTCCATTGGAGTGATAGCCCCGCCAAACGCCTTCCTTTTTTCCTTCGTGATATTCTCCCTGTTCGGCCAGCACACCGTTATCATAGTAATGCGTATAAGTACCTTCTCCATTCTGAATCAAGAGCTGCCCGGTTGAGTCCCACAGGTTTTTCATGAAGTACTCCTGTCTAAAATATTCTTCACTTTTTAAAATTCCGTTTCGATGAAAATTTTCCCATTTGCCAACGGGTTCACCCTGGCTGTACCTGCCTGCTGCTTCGTACGTGTTATGATCGGAGTAATACAGAAACACTCCGTCTTTTCGTCCATCTTTAAAAGATCCTTTCATTTGAACAAGCCCTGAGCTGTAATAATCTATCGCAAGTCCCTGCCATCTTCCCAAAGAATCTTGCTGCCCAAGCCTGTAAAATGCCCCGGGCGGGCCCGGTATTTCTTCCCACTCTTCGTTATACCAGGTTTTAACTGCATGCCACTTTGGTGCTGCGACAGAATCTGTTTCCGGCTCGCGCACGGGTACCAGTTGCGTAAGTGGATAGTCTAACGGAAAACAAGATTGCATTTGCTGGTGGCTCCATTCAATACTATCCATGTAGCGATAACTTTCATTCCTGATCATTTGAATCCGGAAATTGTTTTCTTGCTTACGCAGATAAATATATCGCTTCAACCGTGCTGTATCCTGATGCAACACTTCCGGAAGATAGGGCTGCGCATCCAGTAATGCGCGGGTACTATCCCAATAAAAACCGAATCTTTCAAAAGACTTCAGGTATGTTTCATCAGAAATATCCTTCTTACGAAAAAGTGAATTCATTGAATCTTCCGTTGCCAGCACACTTTGAAAAAATTTGAAATAGGTAACCTGGTACCGGGGTAATACCACGAAACCGGCTATCGACAAAATCAACACGAGGTATTCCACTTTTATTTCCCGATAAGAAGAGCCGCTAAAAATAGTGGCTATCCCAATAATCAGCCCACCGGCAAGTCCACCCATGTGGGCAGCATTGTCTGCATTCAACACGTTAGCGAATAAAAAATTCACAACCAGGAATATCAGAAAGTTAACCACCAGGGGTGCAACCGGGCGGTCGTCTTTTTTACTCTCCGCAATTTGTACCGTAAGCATAAAACCGAATAACCCAAAAATGGCACCCGATGCACCCACGCCAACCGAAAATAAATTGAAATACAAACTGGCCAGGCTTGCGGTAATGCCACACAGGAAGTAAATCCATAAAAATTTTGTGCACCTACCAACCGTTCTACCTCACTGCCCACTGAAAACAAAGCATACATGTTGAAGGCCAGGTGGTAGATACTGCCATGTAAAAACATGTGTGTAATAACCCGGTACCATTCCTTATCTAAAGTAAGAGGCGCAAATTCAGCGCCATTGTAAAGCAATCCCCTGGTCCATTCAGGATCGTTAAATGTTCCGATTGTGTACCAACTCACAACAAAAACAACCAGGTTACTGGCAATGATTGAAAGCGTAATTATTCTTCGGCCTGGGTTCATTTGGTTTAGATAACTTCAGAAATTTAATAAAAGGTTTTATGGAAATTGAACGGGTATGGCATCTCAACTCCAAAAACCTAACCATGAAAAAGCAATTTGCCCTTACTGTGCCCACGCCATGCCATGAAAACTGGAACAACTTTACGCCTACCCAAAAAGGAAAGTTTTGCGGGGCCTGCCAGAAAGAAGTAATCGATTTTACTACGTGGACGGATGATGAAATCAAGCAGTATTTTAAACACAGCAAACAAACTACCTGTGGAAGATTTAAACAACACCAATTAAAAACTTACCCGGTAACCCAAACCAACAAATCACATTCAGCGTGGGCAGCATTTGTTGCATTTTTGATGTTGCTGGGACATGAAAAAGGCCGGGGCCCAAACCACAACCGTTACTCCCCAGGAAGAAGTAATCAAACAAAATAAAACGAAACTCCATAAAGAAATCGAAACACCCATTACCATTTCGGGGGTTGTGTTAGACGAAGCGGATTCGCTTGGGCTGCCCGGTGTAAATATTGTGCGCAAAGGATTTGCAGATGGAACCGTTACCGATGCAAACGGCCGGTTTGAATTAACAATTGAACATCCGCAAGCAAGTGAAACATTGGTTGTTTCCTTTATTGGATTAAAAACTGTTGAAGTAGCTGTTAATCCTTTTCAGCATACACGCAATCTTAAAATCGTAATGCACCCGGATGTGGAAATGCTTTTAGGTGAAATTGTAGTAGGAGGTGCCGTGTCCGTGCGGAGATACAGTCCGCGCGGTTTGTGGTGGAAGTTTAAGGGTTTGTTTCGCAGGTATTGATCTCAGGATAATTCTTCTAATTCATTCAGGAGATTTCTCCTGGCATTGTGTTCATACTTTTCGTAAAACGCTGCAGTCTTAAAAATTTGTTTCATCTCTAAAAAATGAAGCAACACTTTTTTCCGCCCTGGCTTGTACAACAAGTCGGGATAGATAGAATATTCCTTTCGCACGCAGGCTGCATAGTGGTGGTAACGCTCAGGCACAGCACCAAGTATGCTCAGGTCGGCATCGGTAAACAAATCAACCTCACGGTTAACAGCTTCGTGTTTTTTTGTTGCCAGGATAAATACCTTGCACCGGGCCACTTCTGTTTCCGGAAAAGCAATTTCTTTCAATCGTTTTACGGCCACAGCCGCACTTTTTTCTTCGTTATCCTTTCGGGTGGAGTTATATACAAAATCGTGGTAGGCAATGGCAAACACCACGGTAGCCCAACAACTAAACTGATCCTGTAATGGTTTTAATTCAGCAACCAAATGATCGAGATGTTCCAGCGTATGGTAATAACGATCGGGATGGCTATAAGCCCGCTGTACTTCCGCAACTAAATTATTACCTGCTGGCAGCGCGTATCTTTCCAAAGCGTGTTCAAACTCCTGCTGAAACATAGGTCAAAGAACTCAAAAATCTAAAAACAAAAAAAGGAGAAGCTTGCACCTCTCCTTTCACTTCACACACGGAAAAGGCTACCTCCCTTTTCCGTTACCATTCATGCCAACCAATACCGGTTCTGGTTGGTCCGCAGTTTTCAATACACCTCGCCCGTTAGTGAGTGGAAAGATTAACCACGCAACTTATCCAGAACCTTATTCAGCTGTGAAGCTTCTGCTTTCGATAGGTTCTCCATCTTAAGCCAGGGTGTTTTAGTATTATCAATGCGCTTTAACAGCTGTAACCCCTTAGGTGTAATAGAAATATCCACCTGCCTGCGATTGGTGGCGCACAGTTCGCGTGTTACCCAACCTTTTTGTCTCAGCTTTTCTACCAGGCGGGTACAATTGCTGTTCTTATCTATCATGCGTGCCGCAATGTCCAGCAGCATCATGGGCTTGGGATGGCTGCCTCGTAAAATACGCAGCACGTTGAATTGTTCGGGGGTAAGATCATATTGCTTCAGAAATTTCGCGTGCTGCGTATAAAGCCAGCTTCCGGTAACTAAAATATTAATGACTGCTTTGTGATACTCGCTTTGAAAACGTTCCTGCTTGATTTCTGACTCGAGTGACATCCTTTCAACCTCAATTGTTGTACCTACAACATTACAAAGAAAATTGGTTTTTCTGCTTCATTTATTCAGCTCCAGGCAGGGTATTTACGGACAGCATCCGTAATTTGCCCCTGTATGCGTACCGATAAGTTATTATTACGCTCACTCAGGCGTGTTTTCTTCTTTGCACGCAACCGGTTAACCGCACGTCAGTTCATGATGCTTTCGTGCATTGTTATTGGCGTACTTTCTGCGCTGGCTGGTATTGTGCTGAAGTTTATCGTACACACCATTGGTGTGTGGGTAAATCATTATGCTTCAACGTACGAACAATTTTATCTGTTCGCATTCTTCCCACTCATTGGTATTACCCTAACGGTTATCTATATCAAGTTTGGGCTAAAAGGAATTTTCAAAAGAGGAAGTGCAGAAATCAGCTATGCCATTGTACGCAAGTCAGCCAAAATTCCATCCAATCAAACCTATTCGCACGTTATCACCAGTGCGCTTACCGTTGGTTTTGGTGGTTCCGTTGGATTGGAGTCGCCCATGGTAACCACCGGTTCTGCCATTGGTTCCAACTATGGAAACTATTTTCATTTACCTTATAAAGACCGCACGGTATTGGTAGCCTGCGGAGCCGCGGCTGGTATTGCGGCAGCCTTTAATGCACCCATTGCCGGGGTTTTGTTTACCCTGGAAGTGCTGCTGGCCGATGCCACCATCGGGCTTTTTATTCCTATCATCATAGCGGCTGCAACCGGTGCCCTGTTGTCTAAAATAATTTTGGCCGAAGATGTTATCCTTTCCTTCTCCTTGCAGCAACCGTTCAACTACCACAACCTCCCCTTCTATATTTTACTGGGTGTGTTGGCCGGCTTTGTATCGCTGTATTATGCGCGGATAATTGAATGGACAGAGAAATTCTTTGGTGCACGAACAAACAATCGCTCTAAAATAATAATTGGAGGACTAACCCTGGCCGGCCTACTCATGCTCTTCCCTTCGTTGTTTGGTGAAGGATACGAGAGCATAAAAATGCTTGCGAACCTGAAACCGCTCGAAGTTGCCAACGGCAGTATTTTGTACAATTACCTGCACAATGATTTCACGCTGTTAATCTTTATCAGTGCCCTGGTGTTCATAAAAGTGATAGCGGTTGGGCTAACCCTGGGCAGCGGTGGCAATGGCGGAAACTTTGGGCCTTCCTTATTTGTAGGTGCCTACCTGGGGTTTGCCTTTGCACGGTTGGTTAACCTAACCGGTTTAGCACAAATACCCGAAACCAATTTTACACTGGTTGCCATGGCCGGCATTTTAAGTGGTGTGTTCTACGCTCCTCTTTGCGCCATTTTTTTGATTGCCGAAATAACCGGTGGGTATGAATTGATTATTCCACTCATGATTGTATCTGCGCTGGGATTAACCGTAGCCAAATACTTTGAGCCCTTGTCTATGGAAGGCAAAAAACTTTTAAAGCTGCTGAACATGACCGTGCATAACCGCGATCAGTTCTTATTAAGCAAGCTCAACCTGCAAGATTTGCTGGAACAATCTTTTTCTGCCGTAAGGCCCGATGACAGCTTGCGTTTGCTGGTGCGTGTTATTTCTATTTCAAAGCGCAATACATTTCCGGTAGTTACCCGCGAGGGCGAATTGGTTGGTGTTGTACACCTGGACCATGTGCGTGAAATAATTTTCAACAACAAACTGTACGATACCACCCTTGTAAAAGACCTGATGACAGAAGCACACGCGGTAGATATGGAAGATTCCCTGCACGACATTCTGAAAAAATTTGATGAAACCCGGCAATGGAATTTGCCCGTTGTAAAGAACAACCAATACCTGGGCTTTCTTTCCAAAGCACGAATCCTTACCGAATATCGTGCAGAACTGATGAAAACAATTTAGGTAAGCTTGTGATTCAGTTTACAGGTAAACTTCAAAAACAAACCTTTCAGGAGGTGATGAAAGTCTATAAGAATATTATCTTGTAACAGACTTTAATCTTTATGCGTATGCGATTTAAAAATCAGGTGGCCATTGTTACCGGTGCCGGGCAAGGCATTGGCCTGGAGATATGCCGCAGGCTGGCTTTGGAAGGAGCACACGTTGTGTTAAACGATATTGAAGTAGCGCTTGCAGAAGAAGCAGCCGAAAAAATCCGGAAAGAAAAAGGAAACTGCCTGGCAATAGGGGGCGATGGGGGCGATGTGAATTTTATCGAGCAATTGGTACGTGAAACCGTAACAACGTTTGGCAAGATTGATATCGTTATTGCAAATGCCGGCATCACCTTGTTTGGCGACTTCTTTGACTACGCCCCTGACGATTTTAATAAAGTAATGCGCCTGAACCTGGGCGGTAGTTTTTTTTCTGGCCCAGCAGGCGGCCAGAAACATGCGCGATCAAAAGCATGGTGGTCGTATTTTATTTATGTCATCCGTAACCGGACATCAGGCACACAAAAATCTTGCTGCGTATGGAATGAGCAAGGCCGCATTGGAAATGCTGGCAAAAATTTAGTCATTGAATTATCGCCTTACGGGATTACCGTAAACGCGATTGCACCGGGCGCCACGGCCACCGCCCGAACCAAAAGTGATCCGGAGTATGAAAACACCTGGTCGCGGATTACCCCAATCGGAAAACCTGCTTCTACAAACGACATTGCCTCGGCTGCTTTGTTTTTGGTTTCGCCTGAAGCCGGACACATTACCGGCCAAACACTGGTGGTAGATGGCGGCTGGACCAGCGTGAGTCCTTCGCCTTATTAATACGCGGGGTTATTGTAGTTTGATGTTCTTCACAAAGCCGATCACGGCCTTGTTAAACACTTCCGGCTCTTCCAGGTTTGTAAGGTGCCCGGCTTTATCAATAACTATCAATGTTGAATTCGGAATTTCCGCTGCCATTTTTTGCGCCACAGCGGGCGGAGTAATTTTATCTTCACTACCTACCACCACACAAACCGGAACATTAATAGTTGACAAGTAAGCGCATCGCTCGGTACGATTGGCCAAAGCCTGCAACGTTCTGCAAATTATCTCGGCTGGTGTTTGAAGTATGGTTTGATGAATAAACTGTACCGCTTGTCTGCGCGTTTGAAAAGAGGCGGGCGCAAATAAATTTTTTAATGATTCTTCTGCATAAACCTCCAGCCCGTTTTTCCGGATAAATGCGATAGTCTTCATCCGCTTTTCCCTGCCTTCTGGTGTATCGGCACCACATTGCGTATCTACCAAAAGTAATGCAGCAAACTTTTCTGGTTGTTTCTGAATCGCGTTAAGCGCAATGTAACCGCCCATTGACAGGCCACACACAACCGCTTTTTTTATTTTTAGCGCATCAAGAAATGCAAGCAGATCATCAGCAAACAAATCAATGCTAAATTCCACATCGCTTGCCTGCGATTGGCCATGGCCACGAACATCATAAGCAATGCAACGAAACGTTTTTCCCAACGCCTCCAGTTGACTCGTCCACATCAGCTTATTAAATGGAAACCCATGAATAAAGATTACCGCCCCTGCATCAGCAACACCTGCTTCCAGGTAACTAATCTCAACGCCATTTACTGGTATTCTCTTTTCGCTATGCATGCGGCAAAATAAACATCATTTCGGTCGTTCCAGGCAACCTTCATAAAAAACATTCAACTTCTGTACATCCGCCACAAAAAGCTTATTCACAATTGCGGCATCAGCAAAAATAATTTGCTTAGCCGAGTTTAATGTTTTTGCCGTTACTACAATAATACCTTTGTCCGCATAGCGCGCACCTGCCTTTATGATTCCTTCCTTTCTTAGCGTTGACAGGTTAGCAGAATGTTCCTTGAACCACTGCTGCTCATTGGGTTGTTTGTTTACATCCCACGCGGGGCCGGTAGTATAGGTTACGATGTATAAACTATCCGGTTGGTTTTGACTGTATGTCAATCCGGGCAAACACAGGCATAAGATTACGATCAGGTTTTTCATATTTGAAGGGTTTGTGATCAAGGTCCACCATCACCCAAGTTATCATTATAGATAAAACAACTTTTTAAACCGGGGCTTCAACCTACGAATAGCGGCTGTCTTTCATTTGATTCTTTACACCTCCGTACAATACATCCAAAACACCCGGCTCGTTCAAAAACCGGTGCGGAAATGGTAACTCAATGGCCGAAACTTCATCGAGTTGTTTCATTACATCGGTTGGTATTTCAAATTTTAAACAACCCAACACATCTTCCAATTGACTTACCCTGGTTGCGCCAATAATCGGAATTACCGATTGCCCTTTGTGCTGGCGTGTCCAGTTAATGGCTAACTGGCCCGGTGTTACGCCCAATTGCTCAGCCAGTTCAACAACTTTTTTCGCAATCAACGTTGCGCGCTCACCCAACCGAATGCTTGAATCCGGCAACCGGCCCTTATCGCCTTTCAGGTATTTTCCGGTAAGCACACCTCCGCCCAATGGAGCCCACGGGGTTACCGTCATTCCAAATGCTTTGGCCATTGGCAACAACTCCGGTTCTACCGTGCGTTGAATTAAACTGTATTCAATCTGCAGCCCCACAAACTGATTCCAGCCGCGCAGTTGCGCCATTGTGTTGGCCTGGCTTACTACCCATGCAGGTGTGTCACTAACACCTATGTAGTGCACCATACCCCGGCTAACCAGGTCTTCCAGTCCTTTCATAATTTCTTCGGTGGGTGTCCAGCTATCCCAGGCATGCACCCAAAGCAAATCGATGTACTCCACGTTTAACCGCCACAAACTCTCTTTTACACTACGCATCAAATTTTTGCGATGGTTACCGGCAAAGTTCAAATCGCCCGATCTATCCCGTAAGGAATACTTGGTGGCTACCACAAAATGATCGCGATCTTTGGCTATAAAATCGCCCACAAATTTTTCGGAAGTGCCCTCGGTATAGCGATTGGCCGTATCGATAAAGTTGCCGCCTGCATGGGCATAGGCATCAAAGATTTGCCTGCTCAACTCCTTATCGCAGCCCCATTTCCACTCGGTACCAAAACCCATGGTACCCAGGCAAAGTTCTGATACGCGCAGGCCCGACTGGCCTAAAAGTTTGTAGTTCATTTGGAATGCTGGTTTTATACTTTGAAAAAAGTGAATTCGGCCTTAAAAAGTTTAGATGGCAGGCTTAAAAAGGAATTATTTCGCATCTTTGAACGCAAGTTTTTGCACAAATAAAATTCTCTTTTACCTTTGCAGTCCTTAAAAATAGGGAGCTTAGCTCAGCTGGTTCAGAGCATCTGCCTTACAAGCAGAGGGTCGGGGGTTCGAACCCCTCAGCTCCCACTAAAGACAGCCACTTACAAAACAATTGTGAGTGGCTTTTTATTTTGCGTAAGGTTTGTGCAAAAAAACTGAAGTGCCCAATCGCACACTTCAATTCCTGCCTTTACCCGTACGCACCGGCAAATTCAAAAATCCCTTTTCAGTAATCCGTTTGCCAAGAATCATCGTGGCCCGTCAATTCGCTCAATGTAATCTAACCCTGGGTGTAGCCGCTTTCAAATTATTCAACCAAAAATAAAGACACCGGAACTTATCAAAACAAACAACTCATGCGTTGGTATGATGGTTGTTTGTATTTTTGTTTAACTATTTTTTAATCTGTTGAAACGGCTAAAGAAAATCCTGATCTACCTGGTGGTTGTGTGGGCCGTACTTTTTGCCAGCGCAGCTATTTCCGTTTTTCTTTTTAAAGACAGAATTATTCAACGATTTGTTGCCGAAGCCAATAAACACCTCAACACCCCGGTAAAAATTGGCAAAATTGATGTTTCTATGTTTGCCGGGTTTCCGAATCTGGCCATCGTATTTACCGATGTGTATGTAGAAGACAGCCATCCTGGTATTTACCCGTTGCTAACAGCCGAGCGCCTGGCCTTTACGTTAAATCCGGTGCAACTCTGGAAAGGCAATTACACCATACGCGGGGTATCCATTACCGGAAGCGAAACCAACCTGCGCATCAATGCAGCTGGCAAAGCCAATTATATTATTCTGAAAGAAACCGCGGGTGATGGAACAGGCAGTGGTGTCGTTCAATTCGACCTGCGCAATGTACACCTTGTTAATACAACGGTAAGTTATATAGACCAACAGGCCGATCAGCACCACGTATTCAATAGCGATAAACTCACAGCCTCTATTCTGGTGAAGGGCCTCTTGTATAAGATTACTGCCAAAGGCGATGTGGTAACTGAACAGATCGGAGTAGGAAATACCCGCTTTCTGACTCATAAAACTTTCGATGTAAACACGCTGATCGACTACGATGACGAAAAGAAGGTTGTTGATTTTAATTCGTCTATTGTTAAGCTGGGGCGATCGCAGTTTGAAATTAGCGGCAATTATTCCTTCCGGGACAAAAACCTGATTGATCTGAATGCAGTGGGAAAGGATACCGATATTCAAACCCTGCTTTCGCTATTGCCCGAAGAAACCAGCCAGAAGTTAAAGCAATATCGCAGCGATGGAGATGTGTTCTTCAATCTTTCGCTGAAAGGTGAGATCAGCGACCGGAAAAGTCCGTTCCTGTCGGTCTCCTTCGGATGCAACGATGCAACTGTCTTTCACCCCGACTATCAATCGCGCATTTCCAAAGCAAACCTGAATGGCTCATTCGCCAGCCCGTCTCTTACCAACTTTAATGATGCCAACCTTTTTCTGAAAAATATGGAGGGCGAATTGAATGGTAAAACATTTACCGGAAATCTCAGCATCAGCCAATTTAACGATCCATACATTGCCCTTGACTTTAAAGGAGAACTGGATGCTGCCTCGCTTAACAACTTTTACCCGATACCTGAAATAACCAACCTGCAGGGATTAATTGCAGCCGATATAATGTTTGAAGGGAAAACCTCGCTGCTAAAGAAAAAAGCTACCGCACAAAAAGTTAAAACCAACGGGGCTATTACCCTTCACGATGTAAACTTTAACTATGGGAAACAGAATATTCACTTTAAAGATATCAACGGCACGCTGCAGTTCAACAACAACGATCTTGCACTAAGCAATGTGCAGGGTTACTTTGAAAACAGCGACTTTCAATTGAACGGGTTTTTTAAAAACATTATCACCTTCCTGTTATTTGAAAATCAACCCATCGGTATTGAAACCGATCTTAAATCCAAATTTCTCGATCTAGATCAACTTTTCTCTATCGGGTTTGAGGAAGAAGGATCTCAAGAATACCAGTTCCGTATTTCGCCCAATCTGCAACTCAATTTTAATTGCGATGTAAAAGCCATGAAATACAGGCGCTTTAAGCCCACGCACATCAAAGGCGATTTGCTGGTGAAAAACCAGGTGGCGGTATCGCGCAATATTACCATGCGCACCATGGGTGGCAACCTAACCCTGAACGGAATTGTAGATGCAAAAAACTCTAAAGCCATTGATGTAATCACCACCTTCAAACTGGATGGCCAGCACATCGATAGTGTTTTTTATGTCTTTGAAAATTTCGATCAAACTTTTATTGAAGATAAGCACCTGAAAGGCCGCGCCTACGCAAATGTTGATCTGGAAATGACTTTGAATGAAAAACTCAACCTGATCGCTCCTACCCTTATTGCCGATATCAGCGCCACCATCCGGAATGGAGAGCTGAATAATTTTGAGCCCATGAAAAAACTCAACAAATATTTAGACGATGAAGGATTGAGTAAAATGCGCTTTGCCGATCTTAAAAACGAGATTCACATTGAAAAGCAAACTATCTACCTGCCCCAGATGGAAGTAAAAAGCAATGTTACTACCATTCAATTAAGTGGCACACACACCTTCGACCAGCACATTGATTACCGGGTAGTAGCTCCTTTGCGCAATAAAAAGAAAATTGACCCCGATGAAGCGTTCGGTGCCATTGAAGAAGATGGAACCGGTAAAGCAAAAATCTTTTTAAAGATTACCGGTACTACCGATGTGTATGAGGTTAGCCTGGACAAAGATGCTGTTAAGAAAAAAAATTGCCAGCGACTTAAAAAAAGAAGTGCAGGAATTAAAAAGATGCCTTTAAACTAAAAAGGCCAGAAAAAGAAAAAAGAACTTGAACTTACTGAAGAAGAGTTCGATTGGAATGATAACTAGAAGCCATCTCAAAAATACACTTAAGGATGAATGTCATGCCGGATTTATTCCGGCATCCCAACCTTTCTGCACAGATTCCGAGATCGCGGAACGCTGTCCGCGATAACAAAGTATTTTTGAGATGGCTTCTAGTTTTTCTTCTTTTCGCCCTCTTTTTCAGTTCGTGTTTCTTTCAGCCAGCGTCATTTTGCTTCCATAAAAAAACGTAGTTTTATGATCATGCAGCCACAAGCCGAACTCAATTACCAGCGCATTGCACTGGCTATTGAATACCTGGAAAATAATTTCAGGCACCAGCCTGCATTGGATGAAGTAGCTGAACAAGTTCATGTATCACCCTTTCA
>LNFR01000087.1 GCA_001567185.1 Bacteroidetes bacterium OLB12 | reverse complement strand
ATACGAACGAAATTCAACTTCGTGGTAGAATAAATTTTCGTTTAAAAAATCTAACCGGCTTGGTTGGCTGTATGTAATAAAATGTACCTGATGACCTTCTTTGGCTAATGCTTTGCCCAGTTCTGTTGCTACAACACCGCTGCCGCCAAAGGTAGGATAACACACAATGCCTATTTTCATTCTAAGGAAGAGTTAAGGTATGGTTTGAAGGTAAACTAAAATTCTAAAACTTCTTCCTTAAACCCGCTGGGAGGTTATTTAGTTTCCGCAATGGTGGCAATTAACGCTTTTTTAATACTGTTGGTAATTAAAAATAGCCTTGTAAATCACCTCCTGAATACGTGGCCGGATGTTGGCATTCAATAACTTGTTATTGGTCATATCGGGATATACACGGTTGGACAGATAGATAAACACCAGGTTAAACTGCGGATCGACCCAAATGCAGGTGCCGGTAAAACCGGTGTGGCCAAAGGTTAATGGTGAGGCAAATAATGTAGTGGGCCCGTTCCAATCGCTAATGGTTGGCTTATCCCAGCCTAACCCACGCCTACTGGTTTCATACTGTTTCGTTGTAAAAAACTCTACGGTTTCGGGTTTATAAAACCGATGGCCGCCATAGCTTCCTTTTTGTAGTAACATCTGGCCTAGTTTTGCCAGATCGTTTGCATTGCCAAACAGCCCTGCATGGCCGGCAATATTTCCGTGCATGGCCGCACCCTGGTCGTGCACGTAGCCGGTTAACAATCCTCCTCTGAAAAGTTTGTCATCTTCTGTGGGCGCAACCTGGCTGGCCGGAAATCTTTGAAGCGGCAGGTAACCAAGGGTGGAGGCGCCAAGGGGTTCATAAAAATTTTGTTCCAGAAAATCTTCCATAGGCTGGTTCAAAATTTTTTCGGCCAGGTGCTGCAGAATATAAAAGGCCATATCGCTGTAGCGATAGCCGTACACCGTGCGGGGTGGTTTTTCCTGTACCCGTGCTTTGATTATCCATTGCCACAAACTGTCTTTCATTGCTTTTGAGGCAAACATCTTTTCCGTTACCGGGAAAGGAAAGTCAGCGCTGGCTGTGGAACTGTAATACTCAGGTAGCGGCAAATTATCTTTTACAGTACTGGCCCAAAAGGGAAGGAATGGCCATAAACCCGCCTGATGCGTAAGGATATCTTTTAAGATGTAATCTTTCTTGTTTGATTTTTTTAATTCAGGCAGGTAAACAGAAGCTTTTTTGTTTACGTCAATCAATCCCTTTTCATACATGAACATAACTGTTTGCAACGTGGCAGCTACTTTGGTTATCGATGCCAGATCGTACAGTGTGTTTTCTGTAACCGGGTCTTGATTGTTATAGTTAAGCCAGCCGGTGGCCTTATCATAAATAACTTTACCATCTTTAACCACCAGCGCATAACTACCTGGTGTGGCGCAACTGTCAATGGCTTCGCGTGCAATGGTTTCAATTTGTTCCAGCGTTTTGCTGTCCACACCGGCCGCTTCCGGCAAGGTGTACGAAAGCCGGTCAAGTGCGGTGGTTTGTATTCCCCAGCCGGTATCAAATGCATCGGCAACAGCAACAGGCAATACGCCTTTAGCCGGTAAACCACCAAAAACGATCTGGGCAGCAATTTTCTGAATTTCTTCCGTTGCAGCGTAACCCGTTAATAGAACAGGAAAATCTTTGAGTAATGACAGATCGCTGATTCTTCCGAAATGTGAAATAATAACCTGTTTGTTCCGGCTCAGATTTTTTAAAAATGCAATAAAATCCGGGTGGATGGAGTACAATCCGATGGCCACTACATCAACATTGTTCAATAACTCTTTTAGCCGGGTTGTATCAGCTGGGTTGGTTAAACGATAATGTTTGAATGGCGCGTATTTGCTAAGGTAACGGGTAAACTCGTTGTGTTCGTTGGCACCAACAGAAAGCGATGCAAACGTGCGGTTTTCTAATTGTATGATGGGCAAAGCCTGGTTATTATTTTTCAGAAGCGTAATGGATCCTTCGTAAATCTGGTGTCTCAGTAATTTAGCTTGCGGGTTGTTTAGTCGGGCAAGTAGATTATCTGTATTTGTTTTTTTGTGTTGATTTAATCCGGCATCAAATTTTAAAGCTAAAATTCGCTTTACCGATTGATCTACTCGCAAAGCAAGTTCCTGGTCTTTACGCAGCACCTTGGTAATCTTTCGGATGGAGGCAGGCAAATCATCGCTACCAATCAATACATCGTGCCCCAGATAAAGCGCAATTAGTTCTACTTCACCATCAGGTTGTTTACCTGCCAATCGTTTCAGGTATGGAATGTCAGCAATCAAAAGACCGTTATATTCCGGGCGGGGTAATAAGTCATCTTCGTTTAGTTTACCCCGGTCATCCACTTCAAAATCAATTACGCCAGTAAAAGAGGATACCACCCCGCTGGTTTTTTTAAGCAACTGTTTCGTCCACGCGGTATCGGCTTCGGCAGAACTTGTTAACCAGGTAAAGCTGTTTCCGGAGGTTAAGCCACTGAGGTAGTTATGGTAAGCATCGCGTACGCTGGATTGTTTATAGCTATGGGGTGGATCGCGCAGCGGCACCGGTACGGGAAGGAATGTGCCATGTATTCCAAGCAATTGTTGTTGTCGCGCAACTTCAGCCCCGGCTTTAACCACTAAATCCGGTTGGGTTAAGGTGCTAAGCCACCATGGGTTATACAGGGGCAGCAGGCTATCAAGCTGTGCTTCGGTTTCCCAGCCATAGCGGGTTACTAATAGCGGAACATCTGAACTTTCCTGCAATTCATTTACCCTTTTTGCGTGACGTACCGGCCCGCTTTGCGTTATCAGAATACCACCAGGTTTTAGTTTTATAAAGTCGTTTTCCTGGGGATTGGCTGGAAGTTGAACCCAAAAAAGCTGACTGATTTTTTCGGATGCACTTAGTGTCTGAAAAACGCTGTCAACCCAACGGGCTTTTTCTTCTTGTGAGTACGCGATTAACTGAATGAATGTGAAGAGAATAAAGAGAACTTTTTTCAACATCGGCCGGTTCGATTTTGTACTTTTACCTTTCTTTTTTTGGGTCTTAAATCTGAACAATAACGAAAAAGAGAAGGTTTATCAGATGCGAAGCTACGTTTAGATTAAAAGAAAAGCTATGAAGTTTTTATCGTTATTTACAAAAGCACCACAACATCAGCGGTTTTCGTATAAACCCCGGTTTTACGATGAGCAGAAAGAAGAGATGCTGGCAAGAGAAAACCGGATCAGGAAAGAGATTGAACGCGAACGGGGCATTGTAAGTGAAACGCAAGGGGAATACCGATCGCGTATTGCCGGGTCGTTTCAGGCTGCACGTAAACGCAGCCAACCGTCAACTAATGCAAATGCCACAATGATCAGGCTGGGAATACTGCTGTTTCTAAGTGTTTTTATCATTGCATTTATACAGTGGGGCAAACCTGTTCTTTATTCTTTGTTTCTTTTTTTACCGGTTTACTTCTATTTAAAGTTTAAAAAATAATCATCGGAACGTATTCATGCCCGATATCATTCATTTGCTTCCGGATTCTATTGCTAACCAGATTGCAGCCGGTGAGGTGGTGCAGCGGCCTGCTTCGGCAGTAAAAGAACTGATGGAAAACTCGCTGGATGCAGGAGCCACCCAAATCCGGCTTTTCGTAAAAGAGGCAGGTAAAACGTTAATCCAGGTTATTGACAACGGATCGGGTATGAGCGAGACAGATGCCCGTATGAGTTTAGAACGACATGCCACTTCCAAAATCCGTACAGCCGAAGATTTATTTCGCCTGCGCACCATGGGTTTCAGAGGCGAAGCCCTGGCATCTATTGCAGCAGTATCGCAGTTTGAATTAAAGACGCGTCAGCCCCATGCCGATCTGGGTACGCATATAGTGGTGGAAGGCTCGGAAGTTAAAAGCCAGACACCCACGGCCTGCGAAAAAGGAACCAACATCAGTATAAAAAATTTATTCTTCAACATACCGGCCCGCAGAAATTTTTTGAAATCGAACCCGATTGAGATGCGTCATATCATTGACGAGTTTCAGCGACTGGCATTGGCACATCCGCAAGTAGCATTTCAATTAAAACACGATGAAGAATTGATTTATGATTTACCGCCCGCTAAACTAAACCAGCGAATTGTTTCCATTTTTGGAAAATCGTTTCAGGGGCAGTTGGCACCTTGCCAGGAAGAAACCACGCTTGTTAAAATTACAGGTTATATCGGCAGGCCGGAGTCGGCCCGCAAAACAAGGGGCGAACAATTTATTTTTGTGAACCAACGATACATCCGCAACAACTATTTGAATCATGCGGTAACCAATGCTTTTGAAGGCCTGCTGCAAGAGGGCAGTTTCCCGTTCTATGTATTGTTTATTGAAATAGATCCGAAACACATTGATGTAAACGTGCATCCCACCAAAACCGAAATCAAATTTGATGATGAACGTGCGGTGTACGGTGTGGTTTGGGCGGCTGTCAAGCAGGCATTGAGTACGCACAACCTGGCACCGGCCATCGATTTTAAAGCAGATGTAAACCTGGTAGGAAAACTGAATCAGCAACTCACCAAAGAACAATACGTGGATGAGCAGTTTTCAAATTCGCTTACCCGAAGCAATCTGAAAAACTGGGAAACCCTTTTTGAGAATGAATCAACCTCTAAACTTTTTCAAAAAGCAGGTTCCGAGAGTACTATCCTGCGATTTGAAAGTGCGCTGAATAAAGCAGAGGATGAAGAGAAAGTTCCGGAAGAGCAGGGGCTGTTTCAGTTTCAACAAAAATACATTGTGCGGGCATCTAAAACCGGGTTGATGATTATTGATCAGCAAGCTGCCCACGAGCGTGTACTTTTTGAACGCTACTTAGCGCGCCAGAAAGGCAATGCCGGCAACAGCCAGCAAAGTTTGTTTCCCCAAACGGTAACCTTATCCGCCTCCGATTATGCGTTGGCGATGGAAATTGAGCAGGAACTTTTTGCGTTGGGTTTCCGGTTTGAAATTTTTGGAAAGCACGCGGTGTTGGTAACCGGCATACCTACCGGGGTAACGGGCACCGAAAAAGAATTGTTTGAAGGTTTGATTGAACAGTTTAAAAAAAACCAGGCCGAATTGCAGTTACCGGTACGCGATAACCTGGCATTGGCCTTAGCAAGGCGGGCTGCCGTAAAATCGGGGCAAAAATTATTGCCCGAAGAAATAAAATCGGTGGTGGAAGGCTTGTTTGCCTGTTCCAAACCAAATTTTTCTCCTGACGGGCGCCCAACATTTTTTACATTTGAAACGTCTAAGATAGAAAGTTACTTTACCCGTTAATCCGATCGCATGTTTCGTGTTACTCCTTTAGTCAGGAACCTGATTATTATTAATGTAGTGGTTTACCTGATTCAGATGCTGGTGCCTGTTTCAACCTACTTCCTGGCACTCTTTGATTTAGGCTCTCCTTATTTCAAGCCCTACCAGTTCTTTACATACATGTTTGCCCACTCACCCGACAGTTTTTTTCATATTCTGTTTAACATGCTGGCGCTGGCATCCTTTGCCCCGGTTTTGGAAAGTTATTGGGGTGAGAAAAAACTTTTGTTTTTCTACTTAAGCACAGGAATAGGAGCCGGGGTTATTTATGGAGTAATAAATTACTTTCTGCAAACAACAGGTGGGGTAATGATGGGTGCCTCCGGGGCGATCTATGGAATCCTTATGGCTTTTGGAATGGTATTTCCTAATCTTGAAATCATGTTATTGTTTCCGCCTATTCCACTAAAGGCCAAGTACATGGTTTTTGTGATGGGATTTATTACCTATTTGATGGATAGAAGCGGAACCGTAGCTCACCTGGCACATTTTGGGGGTGCTTTCGTGGCCTTTATAATTATTAGTGTGTGGCGGGGACAAGGCAGCAACCGGGGTTGGTAGCGTAATAAATTAAGTTTTATCTTAGTTAGAAATTGAAGGGCTGTGTTTAACGAATTTAAAAACGCATTTAGCCGGCATAACCATGCCCATGTTCAGTTAATCATCATTAACGTGGTGGTTTTTCTGGTATTAGCCGTTATAAAGGTTTTTTCTGTTGTTACGGATTTTACCGGTGTGTTTGATGTAATACACGCCCAACTTTCAATTCCGGCACCGTTCTTTTAGTTTTATTCAAAAACCGTGGACGGTAATTACCTACGCCTTTGTACATGATTTGACTTCCATCTGGCATATTTTGTTCAATATGCTTGCACTTTATTGGTTCGGAAAACTTTTCATAGAGTACCTCGGAAGCGATAAACTTATAGCTGTTTACCTGCTTGGCGCAATTGCGGGTGGGTTGCTGTATCTGCTGGTGTATAATACAATTCCTTACTATCAGGCACGCATGCCGGTGCTTGGAATGGTGGGTGCCTCGGCTGCCGTATATGCTGTATTGGTGGCCGCTGCCACCCTGTTGCCTGACTACACTTTCTTTCTGATATTTTTTGGACCGGTACGAATAAAATACATCGCGTTAATTTACATTGTCATTTCATTCCTGGGCTCAGTAGGATTAAATGCGGGAGGTAATATTGCGCACCTGGGTGGGGCGTTTATTGGTTACCTCTATATTAAGCAACTGCAGGCTGGTGTAAACTGGGGTGGCTGGATAACGGCAACTCTGGGTTGGTTTAAGAGTTTATTTGCGCCCTCCAAAGTAAAAGTTACGTATCGCAAAACAGAACCACGCGCCTCATCTGCTAACTCCTCTAAGGTTAGCAAAGCCAGCCAGGATGAGATTGATGCCATTCTCGATAAAATTTCTGATCGCGGCTACGAAAGCCTGAGCAAAGAAGAGAAGGAAAAACTTTTTAATGCGAGCAAAAAGTAATCAATCCTTCAGCGCAAAAAACTGAATCATCATTGTAATAATCTCCTGTGCGGAAGTGAGATAGAAAACATCCGGATTTTCTTCGTTGAAACGTTCTAATTTTTGTTGTACTGTTCTTCTGTGAGATTATACAACTCAATCAATTTCTTTTTAGTCTCAGGGTCGCTAATCGTTTTGCGATAGGTTTCTGTGCGGCCCAGTTCATCCCGTTTGTTTTTGGTTTTATCTTTTCCGCCAAGGCCAATGGTAATGCCGGGGCCAAACACGGCAACCTCGTTGGGTTGAGGTTCTAATGTTTTATTCAACACCTGAACCTGTGTGTTGGGTGGCAAATCTTTTTTCCAATCATCCACACCTTTTATGGTGTAATCGCCATACACGGTTACATCTTTCAGCATCCGGCTGTCTTCGGCAAGTAAAATTCGCAACCGATCGTCTGCTTTGCTTACGCGAAGTAAATGTGGCTTATGGCCCAGGCGAGTAAACACCAGCGTATCGCCCAGCGAACAGGTAATGTGAAACGTTCCGCTTTCGGATGTGGAAACGCCAATGGGTTTACTTTTTATCTGTACGGCTACAAACGGTAGCGGTTGAAAGGTGGTGGAGTCCTGAACTACGCCACTTAGTGTTACCTCGGGTTGTGCAACCGTGCTCGAATACATTAACACCAGGATAACACCAAAAAATAGCCGCATAGGGTAAGGTTAAAATTGTAAATGAGATGGAACCAGCGTTAAAATAGTTTTACGACTTATTGGCCAATTGTCCGCAGGCCGCATCAATATCTTTACCCCGGCTTTTGCGAATGCGCGTAGTGATGCCATTTTTTTCAAGCAGATCCATGTACATATCCAGTACCGCATCATCGGCCTGTTGAAATGCTCCATCATCTATCGGGTTGTATTCAATCAGGTTAACTTTTGAGGGAACAAGTTTGGCAAACCGGAGTAATGCTTGCGCATGTTCGGGGGTGTCGTTAATGCCTTTCCAAACTACATACTCGTAGGTTACTTTGCTTTTTGTTTTCTGATACCAGTATTGCAACGCTTCCGCCAACTCCTCCAGCGAGTTGGTATCGTTAATGGGCATGATGGAAGAGCGGGTTTCGTTCAGGGCAGCATGCAAGGAAACGGCCAGGTTAAACTTCGGGTTATCATCGGCCATTTTTTTTATCATCTTGGCCACACCCACCGTTGAGACAGTAATTCGCCTGCTGGCCATGTTCAACCCTTTTGGAGAGGTAATTTTTTCGATAGCAGCCATTACGTTGGTGTAGTTCAACAGGGGTTCGCCCATGCCCATAAACACAATGTTGGTAAGCGGCCGTCCAAAAAATAATTCCGATTGTTCGCGTATGGCCGCTACCTGGTCATAGATTTCATCCACACTTAAATTGCGTTGCCGTTTTAGGCGTGCCGTAGCGCAAAACTTACAAGCCAGACTGCAACCTACCTGCGAAGAAACACACGCGGTTATTCGTTTGTCGGTCGGTATCAGAACGGATTCTACCACCAGGCCATCGTGCAATGTAACGGCATTTTTAATGGTACCATCCGCACTGCGCTGCATGTTGTCCACCTTAATGTGGTTAATCACAAAGTTGGTTTTCAGCATTTCCCTCGTTTCCAACGAGATATTGGTCATCTGATCAAAATCTTTGGCCGATTTTTTCCACAGCCATTCATACACCTGCTGGGCGCGAAAAGCCTTGTCACCCTTTTCTACAAAGAATGCTTTTAGCTCGTCAAGCTTAAGTTTGCGGATATCGCGCTTTACAGTTTCAATCATATTCGGTAGTGGGGCACAAAGGTACGTTAACATCAAATAATTTTTGAGTTTCGGATTTTAACCCCGTATTTTTCGAAACTTTCACTATTCATATGCAAAAGAGCAACGCAATTATTATCACGGCTGGATACTTAGACAGCAACAACGGAAAAACTGCCCATGGATTGATTCGCGGTACGGATCGGTATGCCATTGTGGGAGTAATCGACCAAAAACATGCCGGTAAGGATGCCGGGGAGGTGTTGGATGGCAAACATCGCAACATTCCGGTTTTTGCCTCCATCGAGGAGTTTTCTAAAAACTCCAAACAACCGGCCAAGTATTGTATTATTGGTGTGGCCACAAAGGGAGGAATTATCCCGGATTCGCTGCGCGCCATTCTGAAAGATGGTTTGGTTCATGGTTATAATCTGGTAAACGGACTGCATGAATACGTTTCGGATATCCCCGAGTTAGCAGATTTTGCGCGGGCCCGTGGTCTCGAAATAATTGATGTACGCAAGCCAAAAAAAATAAAGGATTTGCACTTCTGGAGTGGCAAGATCAAAAATGTGCACTGTCCCAAGGTGGCGGTGCTGGGTACCGATTGTGCCCTTGGCAAGAGAACCACTACCCGGTTTTTGGTAGAAGCCATGAAAAAGGCAGGCTACCGGGCCGAAATGATTTACACCGGGCAAACCGGGTGGATGCAAGGCGCCAAATACGGATTTGTGTTCGATAGCACATTAAACGATTTTATTTCGGGCGAAATGGAACATGCGGTAGTGCAATGCTGGGAAGAAGCCAAGCCAGACATAATTTTTATTGAAGGGCAGTCATCGTTGCGCAACCCGAGTGGTCCGGCTGGTGCCGAATGGATTGTTTCGGCCGATGCCAATGTAGTGGTGTTGCAACACAACCCGGCCCGCAAAAAATTTAAGGGCCTGGAAGACTACCCGGCAGACATTGCACCCATAAAAGATGAAATTGATCTGATAAAAATTTACGGTGCAACAACCGTTGCATTAACTGTAAATACTGATAAAATGGCCACAGCCGAAGCCCGCACCTACGCAACCGAACAAGAGAAGGCGTTGGGTATTCCGGTAGTGTTGCCTTTGGAAGATGGAATAGACAGATTAATACCAATCTTCAAGGATTTGATTGATAAATCAATTGCACAAGTATAGAATAAGCAAGTATGAGAATTAAAGATATTAAAGTTTGGTCTGCTGATTTGGGTAACACAAAGCCCTATACCATTGCTTTCAAAACAGTAGATGAAGTTTGGAATGCCTTTGTAGAGATTACCCTGGAAAATGGTACAACCGGTATAGGTGCCGGCAACCCCAGCGAATATGTAACAGGCGAAAGTTTTGAGCAGTGTACTCAGGCGCTTCAGGAAAAGAACATCGAGTTTTTGATAGGCCGCGACATTCGCGAGATCAATCAGCTAACGTATGAGGTGTGGCAGAAACTCCCAAAAAACCCTGCTGCACGAGCTGCCCTGGATATTGCCTTGTACGATGCATTTACCAAATTTCTGGGCGTACCCCTCGTTAAATTTCTGGGGCAAAAGACAAATGCATTGCCAACGTCCAATACCATCGGTATCAAAAATGTGGAAGAAACACTAAAGGAAGCAAAAGAGTATGGCGAACGAGGCTTTCGTATTTTAAAAGTGAAGCTCGGTAAAGACCTGGAGGAGGATATCGAGCGAATGGTAAAGCTGCGGGAAGTGTTTGGTAAAAAGTTTGTGATTCGCATTGATGCCAACCAGGGGTATAACAGTAGCCAGACCATCGAATTTTATAATCGAACCAAGGCATTGGATATTGAATTGATTGAGCAGCCGCTTCCGGCAAAGGCTATTGAAGAAACACGGAAGTTGCCGGATGAAATAAGAAAGATCATTGCAGCCGATGAATCTTTGTTGTCGCCCGAAAACGCACTGGAGTTGGTTAAACCACCACTGGCAACCGGCATTTTCAATATTAAACTAATGAAGTGTGGCGGGGTAAGTCAGGCTTTAAAAATTGCCGATGTAGCACAACATGCAGGCGTTGAATTATTCTGGGGATGTAATGATGAAAGCATCGTGAGTATAACCGCGGCCCTGCACACGGCCTTTGCGTGTGCCAATACAAAGTATATTGACTTAGACGGAAGTCTTGACCTGGCCAAAGATGAAGTGCGGGGAGGTTTTATTCTGAAAGAGGGTGTTATGTATTGCTCGGATAAAGCGGGATTGGGAGTTGAACGAATATAACCATGGCAAGATTCCGTTACATAGCACTTTTGCTCGTAGTGGTAATCAACAGCTTTGCCCAACATCATCACGCTTCGGAAGACAATAACACCCCGGCCGGTAAGCCAATAGCCATCATTATTTTTATGGCGGTTGACTGCCCGGTAACGCAGAAGTATATGAACACAATAAAATCCATTGCACTGCGCTACCAGGGCGAGATCTCGGTTACGGGTTACTTTCCGGCCGGGTTAACCCGCAAAACAGAGAAGCAATTCAGGCGGGAGTATAATATTCCGGATATAATCAGCCTGGTGGATGATAAAGCCCATCAGGCTACTGAAAAATTCGGAGCCACAATAACTCCCGAAGTTTTTTTAATTTCCGAAAGTGATAAGGTATTGTATTCGGGGGCCATCGATAATTGGTTTTTCGAGTTGGGAAGATACCGGGTTGAAATAACGGAGAACTATTTGTTGGATGCAATAGAAGCAACAAAGAAGGGCAACATGCCGCCCATAACCAGAACGGAAGCGGTGGGTTGTTTTATTCAGAAACTAAAAGGCAACAGTACACACCAGCATTAGGTTATGCAACAACACGTGTTATGTTTTGTTCTGATCTTTAGCCACGCGTGGTGCATCGGCCAAACCAAGCCAACCTATTACAAGGATATTCAACCGCTTCTTGCTAAGAACTGTATCTCTTGTCATAAACCTGGAGGAATTGGCCCCTTCAGTTTACAAACGTATAACGAAGTTGCAGCCAAAGGTAATTTTATTGGGCATGTAACTAAAACCCGATATATGCCTCCCTGGAAGGCAGACCCTGATCTTCAGATTTTCAGAAACCAAACAACGCTGGCACAGGCAGAGATTGATCTTATTCAGAAGTGGTTAGCAGCGGGTATGCCTAAGGGTAAAAAGAGCAAATCAAAATCTTTTTCAACATCAGAACAAAACATAAAACCAGACCTTACCCTGCCCATGGTAACCAGCTATCAACTTACCGATCAGGCCAAGGAAGACTTTCGGTTTTTTGTTATTCCAACTAACCTTACGGCTAATACCTACATAGCTGCGATCGAATTTGTACCGGGTAATCGCAGGCAGGTTCATCACAGCCGCGTCATGGTTGACTCCACCCAAAAAATCAGAGGGATTGATGGAATGAGCGAGTTGGATCCCCGTGTCAAAGAATTTCAGGTGATTCCCTTAGCCGATGAATTTCTTTACGGATGGGTTCCGGGAAACACGAAAATATTTTTCCCGCCAGGAACTGCTAAAAAGATTCCGCAAGGGGCCGACCTGATTCTGAATATTCACTACTCGCCTACATCGAGCATTCAAAAAGACCAGTCGGTGGTAAACTTATACTATGCTAAAACCCCGGTTAATCGCGAAGTAAAAACATTAACACTAAAGGAGAGTGATATCCGGAATCAGCCGTTTTTTATTGAAGCCGAGCGCAAACCAACCTTTTACATGGATTACCCGGTGCGGAATGACCTATCGTTAATTTCGATTATGCCGCACATGCATTTTATAGGAAAATCATTTTTGGCTTATGCCATTACACCCGCGGGCGAAAAAATTCAGCTCATCAAAATAGACAATTGGGATTTTAACTGGCAAACCACCTATCAATTCAAGCAACTCATAAAAATTCCTGCTGGTTCGCGCATTCGGGTGGAAGCAAAATATGATAACACTTCCGAAAACCCCATGAATCCCAACACACCGCCTAAGGATATTGGTTACGGTTGGAATTCAACAGACGAAATGTGCAACCTGGTAATCTATTACCTCGACTATGAACCGGGAGATGAGCTGATTGATTATTAGTTCTCCATATTATTTAATACAGCAATTAATTCTTTGAGAGTGGAGAATTCTTTTTGAATACCGGCTGCCTCAATCCGAAACGATGCTCCCTCCTGATGAATGACTACCAAAATTTTGATAGAGGCATTGCTTGTTATTTCATATCCGCTTCGTTCCAACGCATTTTTTGTCCATAGAAATTCTGGCCCCACTCCTGCAAGCTGAACAGCTATTTTGCGATAGGGGAGGTGTGCTATTTTACCTGTTTTTAAATCAAACCCTTTTAATTGAAAGACACGGTCAAAGGTGCCATCCAGCACCAGTCTCGGGCATACCCTCAACAATTTTTTGGTCTTGGGTTGCAAGCCAGATTTTATCGGCAGTTTGCAACGCCAGGTCTAGTTCATGCGTGGCAACCAGAATGGTTTTTCCTTCCTCGCGTGCAAGGGTGCGCAGCAGGTTCATGATTTCTACCCGGTTATTAAGATCAAGATGCGCAGTGGGTTCATCCAGCAAAAGCATGTTGGTATCCTGTGCAAGGGCTTTCGCGATCATCGCCATTTGCAATTGCCCATCACTTAATTGATTCAACTGCTTGTTTTCAATCGATTGGAGATGCACCAGCCTTAAGGCATTATCAATTAACCGATGGTCCTGGTCTTGGAGGGTTAGCCACCGGTTAAGATGCGGATAGCGGCCATACGTTACCAAATCACGTACAGTCATCAGGCCTCCGGATATTTTATCTGTTAGTACAATAGCTACGGGGTATTGATGGGTAACGGAGCCACCCAAAGGCGGATAAATACCGGCAAGTGTTTTGATCAGCGTTGTTTTGCCAACGCCATTGGAGCCCATAAAGCAAACCAATTCGCCTTGTATAAGTTGGATATTTAGAGGCTCAAACAATACCTGGGTTTGGTGGCCTTTCTTATACCCAACGTGCAGATTGGTAGTATGGAGCGCTATGTTTCCTTGCTCAGACACTGATTCGTTTTGCTTTAATTACCATCCAGATTACTATTGGTGCACCAATTAATGAGGTGATGGCATTGAGTGGAAGTACTTGGGTGCTTCCGGGAAGTTGTGCAAGTATATCACATAATAATAACAAGGTGGCACCCCCCAGGCATACAGCCGGAAGTAAGGTTTTGTGATTTGTTGTGGGCAGGATCAGCCGCACCAGGTGTGGTACAGCAAGCCCCACAAATGCAATAGGACCACAAAAGGCAGTTACGGCACCAACCATCATACCGGTAATAAGTACAATGATAATTCGGCCTTGTTTTATATTGATACCAAGACTTACCGCATAACTTTCGCCTAATAACATTCCGTTAAGCGCTTTAATCATGGTCATACTTATAGCCAGCCCCGCAACTACAATTAGGGCAAGTACTATTATTTCCGACCAGTTGGTACTGCCCACACTACCCAGCATCCAAATCATAAATGTCTGCAGGTCGTTTGCCTGGCTGGTGAATTGAAGCACACTTACAACAGAAGAAGTAGCTGCGCTGATCATAAGCCCCACTATTAATAGAGCTGTATTGTCCTGAACGTAGCGGGCTATACCTATAATAAGGATGAAAACGGTTGCTCCGCCAAGGCTCGCAGCAAGGGCTACACTCCAGGGGCCCTGAATAAAAGCGAGCCCGCTGTATTGACCGGCCATCAGCAAAAGTGCAACAAATAAACTGGCGCCAGAGGTAAGGCCCAATACATCAGGCCCGGCCATGGGGTTTCGAAACAGGGTTTGCATCAGCAACCCGCCCGTTGCCAGGGCACTTCCAGCCAGTATGCAGGTTAAGGCTTTTGGTAATCGGAATTGCCAAAGAATTTCTGAGGCGGTTCCGGTATCCGAAAACAGGGCTCTTAGAATCTCTTTTATAGGAATGGAAACACTTCCCAGCGAAATGTTTGTTAAAAAAAGCACCCCCAAACCGGTGGTTAGGAACAGCAAGACCAAACTGGGGGAAGATTTCTTCATGATTTCAGAAACAGGCAACAGGCCGAAAAATAAGACCTTTTTAAGGTTGCTGAAACCCTGTGGTCCTGCGATTTTCAGATTTAGTACAATGTATCTGAGTATGTGTTTATAGTTTTGATAATGAGTATTTTATAAGTTTAATTTTCATTAATTAGATTTTGGAATCAGCCATTCCATTATTTTTTTGAAACCCCCTCTTGGTAGCTACACATTAGTTCCTATCTTTGCAGTCCTTTTTGCAGAGCAAAACCCGCAAAACGGATTAAAAACAAGTAAAATAGGTTTCAACCATGCCTGGAATTATCGGACGAAAAGTAGGAATGACCAGCGTTTTTGGCGAAGATGGCCAGAATATCGCGGTAACGGTCATTGAAGCAGGCCCTTGTGTTGTCACTCAGGTTAAAAACGCTGAGACTGACGGATACCGGGCTGTGCAGCTTTCCTTCGCAGAGCGTAAGGAAAAGAATACTCCCAAGCCGCTGGTTGGTCATTTCAAAAAAGCCAACACCAGCCCCAAGAAATCTACAGTTGAATTCAGAGACTTCCGCAAGGAGTTTGAAGGTATTGTAGAATTAGGTAAGGAGATTAAAGTACAAGATGTATTTGCTGAAGGTGACTTCGTAGATGCAGTGGGCACTTCGAAAGGGAAAGGCTTTCAGGGTGTTGTTAAGCGCCACGGTTTTAGTGGTGTGGGTGGTCAGACTCACGGACAGCATAACCGTTTAAGAGCGCCAGGTTCAATGGGTAACGCATCGTTTGCTTCCCGGGTAATCAAAGGCAAGCGTTTGCCGGGCCGTATGGGTAACGATCGTGTAAAGGTTACCAACCTGAAAGTGGTAAAGATCTTAGCTGATAAGAATTTGATTTTGGTCAGCGGTTCAGTACCTGGTGCAAAGAATTCAACCATAATCCTGCAGAAGTAATGGAAATAGCAGTTGTAAAACAGAGCGGGGAAAGTACAGGCCGCAAGGTGAGCCTAACCTCAGAGGTGTTTGGCATAGAGCCGAATGATCATGCTATATGGTTGGATGTGAAGAGTTTTTTGGCTAACAAACGCCAGGGAACACACAAGTCCAAGCAGCGTAACGAAATTTCTGGTTCATCCAAGAAGTTAAAGAAGCAGAAAGGAACAGGTGGCGCCCGTGCGGGTAACATCAAGAACCCTCAATTCAAAGGGGGTGGCCGTATTTTTGGTCCTACTCCTCGCGACTATTCATTCAAGTTGAATAAGAAAGTAAAAGATCTGGCTCGCAGGTCAGCACTTACTTATAAAGCAAAAGATAACCAGATTGCTGTTGTAGAGGATTTCAATTTTGAAGCTCCTAAGACAAAACAGTATATAAGCCTGTTAAAGTCTTTATCCGTACAGGATAAGAAGACTCTGGTGGTTCTTCCTGAAGTTAAAAAGAACATTGTGCTTTCAGGGCGTAATATTCAGAACTCGAAAATTATTACAGCCGATCAGATCAATACCTACGATGTGATCAATGCCGAGCAGATTATTCTGGTGGAGAGTTCTCTTTCAAAGATCGACAACCTTTTAAACAAACAGTAACATGAGTATCTTAAAACAACCCCTGGTTACTGAGAAAGTTTCATCCCTGAATGAAAAGGGCAAGTACGGTTTCATCGTAGATGCCGCTGCCAACAAGGTTGAAATCAAGAATGCAGTAGAAAAAATGTATGGTGTAAACGTAGAACGCGTAAACACGATAAATGTACTGGGCAAATTCAAGAGCCGCTTTACAAAAGCCGGTGTATTGTCAGGACGTAAGCCCAGCTACAAGAAGGCCATTGTAACATTGGCTGCTGGTGAAGTAATTGATTTTTATAGCAACGTATAATTTCTGAACAATGGCGTTGAAAAAACTTAGACCCGTAACAGCAGGCACCCGTCACCGGTTGTCACCTGGTTTCGAGGATATCACAGAAAGCAAACCTGAAAAATCGTTGGTAGTTACTATCAAGAAAACAGGTGGCCGCAATAGCAATGGTCGTTTAACCATGCGTTACATTGGCGGTGGACATAAGCAAAAATCCGTTTGATCGATTTTAAACGCGATCGTTTCGGAATTCCTGCCGTTGTAAAATCGATTGAGTACGATCCTACCCGCACTGCGCGTATTGCAAAACTATTTTATGCAGATGGGTTCAAATCCTATATTCTGGCTCCGCAAGGAATTAAAGTAGGACAGACCGTATTGTCTGGCGAGGACATTGCACCGGAAGTTGGTAATGCATTGCCGCTTTCTAAAATTCCGGTGGGTACAATTATTCACAACGTAGAAATTAAGCCTGGAACCGGTGCAGCTATTGCCCGTAGTGCAGGTGCGTTTGTTCAGTTGGTTGCCCGCGAAAGCGGTTATGCTACCCTCAAAATGCCTTCGGGCGAGTTGCGCAATGTATTGGTAAACTGCCTGGCTACAGTAGGAGCAGTTTCAAATGCCGAGCACATGAATGAAAGTGTGGGTAAGGCTGGTCGTAGCCGGTGGAGAGGCATTCGCCCTCGTACCCGCGCGGTAGCAATGAACCCGGTAGATCATCCAATGGGTGGTGGTGAAGGTCGTGCATCGGGTGGTCACCCAAGATCGCGCAAAGGGTTACTTGCTAAAGGTAAGAAGACACGTCACCCGAAGAAGTATTCGGATGGTTTAATCATTGCAAGAAGGAAGAAATAATAAGTTATGGGAAGGTCAGTTAAAAAAGGTCCTTATTTAGATGCCCGCCTCGCCAAAAAGGTAGCGGTAATGGAACAATCAGGTAAGAAGTCAGTAATCAAAACCTGGTCTCGCAGATCTACTATTACTCCGGATTGTATTGGTCATACGTTTGCCGTGCATAATGGTAACAAGTTTATACCGGTATATGTAACGGAGAATATGGTAGGACATAAGTTAGGTGAGTTTGCACCCACCCGTACGTTCAAGGGCCACTCAGGTAATAACAAGGCTTAAGTAATCAGGTTAACACAAGATTCCTGAACAATGGAAACAATTAAGAAAAAGAAAAAATCGGTTGTAAAGCGGGAGAAAATTAAGGCAGTTAAAGAAGCTGCCAAGCAAGGTCCTGCTACCGCATATTTGAAAGATGTTCCCTCTTCACCACGTAAAATGCGCCTGGTGGCGGATATGATCCGTGGCGAAAGAGTGAGCAAAGCTTTAAACATGCTGAAGTTTGAAGCCAAGCATCCGGCAGCTAAAATGGAGAAGTTATTACTTTCTGCCATTAGCAGCTGGGAAGCCAAAAACAGCGATGTAAAGCTGGAAGAGGCAGATCTTTTTGTAAAAGAAGTATTTGTTGATGGTGGCCGTATCCTGAAGCGCTTAAGACCCGCTCCACAAGGCCGTGCCCATCGCGTACGCAAAAGATCCAATCACGTAACATTAACAGTTGACCGCATGCCTGCAAAGGTTGAGGCGGCTAAATCAGAATCTAAAGAAACGAAAGAGTAATGGGACAAAAGATTAACCCGGTAGGTTTCAGATTAGGCATCGTTCGGGGCTGGGACTCCAGCTGGTTCGGTGGAAACACATTTTCTGATAAACTGGTTGAAGACCAGAAAATAAGAAAGTATGTAGATGCCCGTATTCAAAAAGGTGGCATCTCTAAAGTAGTTATTGAACGTACTTTGAAGCGCATCACACTTACTATCCACACGGCTCGTCCGGGTGTGGTAATTGGTAAAGGTGGCAACGAGGTAGATAAGATCAAAGAAGAGCTAAAGAAGATTACCAACAAAGATGTTCAGATTAACATCTATGAAATCAAGCGACCGGAGTTGGATGCCCGATTAGTGGGTGAATCGATCGCACAACAGTTGGAAGCCCGTATCTCTTACCGCAGGGCCATGAAGCAAGCAATTGCTTCTACGATGCGTGTTGGTGCCGAAGGTATCAAAGTAAAATTGTCGGGCCGTTTAGCAGGTGCTGATATGGCCCGTACCGAACAATACAAAGAAGGACGTATTCCATTGCACACATTGCGTGCAGATATCGATTATGCTATTTCTGAAGCACAAACTGTGTATGGAAAGATTGGTATCAAAGTATGGATTTTTAAAGGTGAAGTTTACGGTAAACGCGACTTATCGCCTAATGTGGGCATGGTAAGCAATGCGGGTAGCGAAAACAAACCTAACCAGGCTGGTGGCGAAAGAAGAAGAGGTGGCGAGCGTGGTGGTAGAAACGAGCGTGGTGGCGAGCGTTCAGAAAGAAAACCAAAGAAATAATTTCAGGACAAGTAAAATTTTAGGAAATCATGTTACAGCCTAAACGGACGAAATTCAGGAAAATGCAAAAAGGTAAGGTTAAGGGATTGGCTACCCGAGGCCACCAAATAGCCTTTGGTTCATTTGCATTGAAAGCCCTGGAACCCGGATGGATTACAGCCCGTCAATTGGAAGCTGCACGTGTGGCCGTAACCCGCGCCATGAAGCGCGAGGGTCAGGTGTGGATTCGCATATTCCCCGATAAGCCTATTACCCGCAAGCCTGCTGAGGTGCGTATGGGTAAAGGTAAAGGTGCGCCAGAATATTGGGTGGCGGTTATTAAACCCGGAACAATTTTGTTTGAAGCGGGCGGTGTGACTGAAGCAACAGCTAAGGAAGCCCTGGCATTAGCCGATGGCAAGTTGCCCATTAAAACACGCTTTACTGTTAGAAGAGATTACGTAGAACAAGCAGCAAAATGAAAAACGGAGACATCAAAGGATTAACTCTGGCTGAGTTAAACGAAAAAATCGGCAGCGAGAAAGAAGCCCTTCGCAAATTGAAATTTGCACACCAGGTTTCGGCTATCGAAAACCCTATGCGGATTAAAGAAACCCGCAGGTTAATTGCCCGCTTGAAAACAGAATTGAAAGCAAAAGAAACTCAAAAATAAGGTGTCATGGAGACGGCAAGGAATTTAAGAAAAGAAAGAATCGGTAAAGTGGTGAGCAATAAAATGCAAAAGTCCATTACGATTGCAATAGACCGTAAAGTAAAGCACCCGATCTATGGTAAGTTCATGAACAAAACAACCAAGTTCATGGCCCATGATGAGAAAAACGAGGCTGGCATTGGCGATACTGTGCGCATAATGGAAACCCGCCCGTTGAGCAAAAACAAAAGATGGAGATTGGTTGAAATCATTGAAAAAGCGAAGTAACCATGATATCTACAGAAAGCAGGCTGGTAGTAGCCGATAACAGTGGTGCCAAAGAAGTTCTTTGCGTACACGTACTGGGTGGAACAAGAAGAGAGTCGGCCAGTGTTGGCGACAAAATCGTAGTAACAGTAAAGTCAGCTATACCCACCAGCCAGATTAAAAAGGGTACCGTATCGAAGGCTGTTATTGTGCGCACCAAGAAAGAGGTTCGCAGAAAAGATGGCTCGTACATTCGCTTTGAAGATAATGCGGCTGTGCTGTTGAATGCACAGGATGAGCCCCGCGGCACTCGTATTTTTGGCCCCGTGGCCCGCGAGTTGCGCGAAAAGCAGTTTATGAAAATCGTGTCTTTGGCACCTGAAGTATTATAAGTTATGGAAAGAAAGTATAACAAGCAGCCCAAGTTGCACATTCGCAAAGGCGATACTGTGTTGGTGCTGGCTGGTGACGATAAGGATAAAAAAGGTAAAGTACTGGAAGTACTGGTAGGTAAGAACCGTGCAATTGTAGAAGGCATTAATATGGTTACCAAACACCAGAAGCCTTCTGCCGGCAAGCCTGAAGGGGGTATTAAAAAGATGGAAGGAACCATCCACATCAGCAACCTGATGTTGATTGATCCTGCCAGCGGAAAGCCCACCCGCACAGGCCGAAAGCTTAACGAAAAGGGTAAACTGCAGAGATTTTCAAAAAAAACCGGAGAATTTATTAAGTAATGGCAACTCCAAGATTAAAAGAAAAGTACCTGAAGGAAGTAGTTCCTGGGCTGAAGCAAAAGTTTCAGTACTCATCTGTAATGCAGGTACCCAAAGTGGAAAAAATTTGCATCAACAAAGGTATTGGCGCAGCTGTGGCCGATAAAAAGTTGATTGATGTGGGTGTAGAAGAACTAACCATTATCACAGGCCAGAAGGCTGTGGCTACACGTTCCAAGAAAGACATTTCGAACTTCAAGTTACGCGGTAATCAGGCAATTGGAGCCAAGGTTACGTTGCGTGGCGACAGGATGTATGAGTTTATGGATCGTTTAATGAGTGTGGCCCTGCCCCGCGTACGCGATTTCAAAGGCGTAAGTGATAAAGGATTTGATGGTCGTGGTAATTACACCCTGGGTGTAAAAGAGCAGATCATTTTCCCGGAAATCTCCATCGATAAAGTGAACAAAATTAATGGTATGGACATCACCTTTGTAACTTCAGCTGGTTCGGATGAAGAAAGCTACGAGTTGCTGAAGGCATTGGGAATGCCATTTGTAAATAAAAATTAATTGACTCCATGGCAAAACTATCCATTGTTGCAAGAGACAAGAAGAAGGAAAAACTGGTAGCACGCTACGCAGCCAAGCGCAAAGCTTTGAAAGAAGCTGGCGACTGGGCCGGGTTGGATAAACTTCCGAGAAGTTCATCGGCCGTGCGTATTCGCAAACGTTGCAAACTTACCGGCCGCCCACGCGGCTATATGAATAAGTTTGGCATTTGCCGCAATCAGTTCCGCCAAATGGCCAGTGACGGGAAAATTCCCGGACTGACCAAGGCAAGCTGGTAAAAGCGCCTTCTAACACATATTTGGTTGCTGAGTATCAAGGCCCCGTTTTATCGGGGAACCCGATAACAGTTTGAATAACAGAAATTGTTATATATCTTTGCAGCCCGTTCAAAAAACGGGTTTGCTTTTTAAATAAGTAAAATGAAAACAACGGATCCAATAGCAGATTATTTAACCCGGTTGCGGAACGCCATTAAGGCTCGCCACCGCGTGGTAGAAGTTCCTGCTTCCAACATTAAAAAGGAAGTAACGAAGGTGCTCTTTGATAAGGGGTACATCCTTAATTATAAGTTTGAAGAAACCTCCAACAAGCAGGGAAACATTAAGATTGCGCTAAAATACAATCCTGAAACCAAGGAGTCGGCTATCACCAGCCTGCAGCGGGTAAGTACACCTGGGTTGCGTCAATACAAGCCATCAAGTGATTTGCCCCGTGTATTGAACGGATTAGGGATTGCAATCCTTTCAACTTCTAAAGGTGTAATTACCGATAAAGAGGCTAAGGCGCTTAATGTAGGTGGTGAAGTTTTGTGTTACATCTATTAAACGAAGCAGGTCATGTCACGTATAGGTAAATTACCCATCGCACTTCCGAAAGGAGTTACATTCTCGTTCGCTGAGGCCGACCATGTTGTAAGCATTAAAGGCCCTAAGGGAGAATTGAAGCAAAAGATTGATCCTGACTTCAAAATAATGTTGGAAGAAGGAAAAGTAGTGGTACAGCGCCCTACTGATCAAAAGCGTCATAAATCCATGCATGGTTTATACCGTGCGTTAATTGCTAACATGGTTAAAGGCGTTAGCGAAGGGTACAAAGCACAATTAGAATTAGTGGGTGTTGGTTATAAGGCATCCGCACAAGGCAATGTGTTGGATCTTAGTTTAGGTTATTCCCATAGCGTGATTGTGGGTATTCCATCCGAATTGAAGGTACAAGCCACGCAGGAGAAGGGTCAGAATCCAACCATTACGTTAGAGGGTATCGATAAACAATTGATTGGTCAGGTTGCAGCCAAAATAAAATCACTGCGTCCGGTTGAACCTTACAAAGGAAAAGGTATCCGCTTTACAGGTGAGTATGTTCGTAGAAAAGCTGGTAAGGCAGCTGCTAAATAATATTAAGCATGGCAAACATTAAAGACAGAAGAGTCCGCATTAAGAAGGGCATTCGTAAAAAGCTGGAAGGTACATCAGCCAGGCCGCGCTTGTCTGTGTTCCGCAGTAATAAAGTAATCTATGCGCAAATCATAGATGACACAAAAGGACACACCGTAACTTCGTCCTCTTCGGTGGAGTTGGATAAAAAAGGTGGCGTTAACCTTACGATTTCGAAAAGCGTAGGTAAAAAAGTAGCCGAGAAGGCAGTTGCAGCAGGTATCACAGAAATTGTGTTCGATCGCAATGGCTATCTCTATCATGGTAATATCAAAGCTTTGGCAGAAGGAGCCAGAGAAGGAGGATTAAAATTCTAATTCAGCATGACACAAAGTAACGTCAGCGCAGTAAAGGCAAGCGAAATCGACCTGAAAGAAAAGGTGGTTGCTATTCAGCGCGTAGCCAAAGTAGTAAAGGGTGGTAGAAGATTCAGTTTTGCTGCCATTGTGGTAGTAGGTGATGGAAACGGAGTAGTGGGTTATGGGTTGGGTAAAGCCAATGAAGTAACCGATGCCATTACGAAAGGTATTGATGATGCTAAAAAGCACCTGGTAAAAGTTCCGATTATTAAAGGAACAGTGCCACATGAATCGCTTGGTAAGTTTGGTGGTGGTTTCGTGTTGTTGAAGCCCGCTTCACCGGGTACCGGTGTTATTGCAGGTGGTGCCATGCGCGCGGTATTAGAGAGTGCCGGGGTACACAATGTATTGGCAAAATCGAAAGGTTCATCTAACCCGCACAATGTGGTTAAAGCTACTTTCAAAGCGTTAACGACTATGCGCGATCCGCAAAGTGTTGCCCGCAACCGCGGTGTTTCATTATCGAAAGTATTTAACGGATAAGCGTTATGGCAAAAGTTAGAATTACTCAAACCCGTAGTACAATCAAAAGACCGGAAACTCAATTGAGAACCATCCAGTCTTTAGGTTTAGGAAAAGTACACCGTTCTGTTGAAGTGGAATACACTCCGCAAATTCAGGGAATGGTTAAAAAAGTAAAGCATTTGGTGTCAGTAACTGAAATATAAGAGATGAAACTGCATACACTTAAGCCGGCCGAAGGATCGGTAAAGACAAATAAGCGCCTCGGGAGAGGGCAAGGTTCTGGCGGTAGCACCGCAGGTCGTGGTCATAAAGGAGCGCAGTCACGTTCTGGCTACCATAAGAAATTTGGTTTTGAAGGTGGACAGATGCCTTTGCAAAGACGCATTCCAAAGTTTGGCTTTAAGAATAATGAGAAAGTTTATTTCAAAGCAATAAACCTGGATACACTCGAAGAACTTGCTCAAAAAACCAAGTCTTCTGCTCTTACTGTTCAGTTAATGATTGATAACGGTATTGTTGGCAAGAAGGATAGTGTAAAAGTATTAGGACGTGGCGAGTTAAAAGCAAAGGTTAGTGTAGAAGCACATGCCTTTTCTGAAACAGCTACTAAAGCAATTGAAAACGTAGGCGGCACCGCCACAACTATTAAATAATGAAGCGTTTCTTTACTACCATAAAGAACATTTTTTTCGATCGAAGACCTTCGTGTTCGTATTCTGAATACCATCGGGTTTCTGATCATCTTCCGTCTTGGTTCATACATTGTATTGCCAGGAGTTGATGCAGTTATTCTGGAACAAACCGGTGGAACACAGGGTGGAATTTTCGATTTATTGAATACGTTCCTGGGAGGATCTTTTTAGCAGGGCATCCATTTTTGCACTGGGTATCATGCCGTACATCTCAGCATCGATCGTGGTGCAATTGTTAACGGTGGCAGTACCGCATTTCACTAAACTTCAGAAGGAAGGTGAAAGTGGCCGTAAGCGCCTTAACCAGTTTACCCGTATTTTAACTATCATTATTACAGCTGCCCAATCGTATGGCTACATCCGGGCTACTATTCCCAACGAAGCTGTTGTTAATCCCGGTATGTTCTTCACCATATCGTCAATCATCATTCTGATTGCCGGCACCATGTTCTGTATGTGGTTAGGCGAGCGCATTACGGATAAAGGTATTGGTAATGGTATCAGTATGCTGATTATGATTGGTATCGTATCGCGTTTCCCGGTAGCTATTTACCAGGAAATTGATACCAAGGGAATGAATGGTATGCTGTTGTTCATAATTGAAATACTGGCATTGTTCTTTGTGGTGGTGGGTGTAATCGCATTAACACAGGCCACACGCAGAATTCCGGTGCAATACGCCAAGCAAGTGGTGGGTAATAAATTGTATGGTGGTAAGCGCGATTTCATCCCATTGAAATTGAACTCAGCAGGTGTAATGCCAATCATTTTTGCGCAAGCGCTGATGTTCATTCCTCCGTTGGTAGCTCAAATCTGGCAAGACAGCGATATCGGAACTTATGTAGGTTCTACATTTGCCGACTTTACATCCTGGCAGTACAATTTATTGTTTGCTACCCTTATTTTGATTTTCACATTCTTCTACACAGCGATCACAGTGCCCTCAAACGACATTGCTGATAACCTGAAGCGGAATGGCGGTTTTGTTCCAGGCATTAAGCCAGGTAAGGAAACAGCTGAATTTATTGATAGTATTTTATCGAAAATAACTTTACCGGGCGCCATCTTCCTGGCTGCGGTTGCCATTCTTCCTGCATTTGCAGTAAAGGCTGGTGTTACGCAGAACTTTGCTCAATTCTACGGTGGTACTTCGCTTCTGATTCTGGTGGGTGTTGTATTAGACACACTACAGCAGATTGAAAGCTACCTGTTGATGCGGCATTACGAGGGTATGATGAAGTCGGGTAGAGTAAAAGGACGTTCTCAGTTTGCTGCGGCTTGAAGTTGAATGATTCGCTACAAGACGGACGAGGAGATTCAGTTAATGCGGGAAAGTGCACAGCTCTTGGGCAAAGTGCACGGTGAAATTGCCAAACGGGTTAAACCAGGCATTAAGACCAACGAACTGAACAAACTTGCCGAAGAATTTATTAGCGACCATGGAGCTTGGCCATCGTTTAAAAATTACCACGGTTTTCCGGCTGCCCTGTGCATTTCGGTAAACGAAGTAGTTGTTCATGGTTTTCCCAGTGAATACGAGTTGAAAGAAACTGACATTGTTTCGATTGACTGCGGAGTGAAGTACAAGGGTTACCACAGCGATTCAGCGTATACGTACCCACTTGAGAAAGTAGATGCGGAGGTGTTGAGATTGCTCGAGCGCACGTACGAATCGTTAGAGATCGGGATATCGCAGGCACGTGCGGGCAACCGGATGGGTGATGTGAGCGCTTCGATTCAACAACACGTGGAGCAGTTTGGTTACGGTGTGGTGCGTGAGTTGGTTGGGCATGGCGTGGGAAAGGATCGTTCGATGAAGATCCTGAAGTTCCAAACTATGGCAAACGCGGGAAGGGAGATGAAATTGGCTCCGGGAATGGTGTTTGCGATAGAGCCCATGATAAACATGGGAACCAAAAAACGTGGTGCAGGAAAAAGATGGATGGACGATACGAACCACCGATCGCAAACCTTCGGCCCATTTTGAGCATACGGTAGCGATTCTTAAAGATAGAACTGAAGTCTTAACGACTCACGAGTATATAGAACAAAACTATTCGTTCAAGTGGCGAAACAAAAGTCGATAGAGCAGGACGGAACCATTTTGGAGGCACTTTCCAATGCCATGTTTAGAGTGCAATTGGAAAACGGCCACGAAGTGTTGGCACATATTTCAGGAAAGATGCGGATGCACTACATCCGGATTTTACCTGGCGATAAGGTTAGACTGGAAATGTCGCCTTATGATTTAACAAAGGGAAGGATAACGTTTAGATATAAATAGAAAGACTATGAAAGTCAGAGCATCTATAAAGAAACGCAGTGCCGATTGCAAGATCATCAGGCGCAAGGGCAAACTGTTTGTTATTAACAAGAAGAATCCAAGATATAAACAAAGACAAGGATAATTATGGCACGTATTGCTGGTGTAGATATTCCGGATAATAAAAGAGGCGAAATCGCCCTTACGTACATTTTTGGCATTGGCCGCAGATCAGCGCAGCGTATTCTCACAAAAGTGGGTGTAAACTGGGACAAGAAAGCAAAAGAATGGAACGATGAAGAGTCGAATGCCATTCGTGCTGCGATTGCCGAAGAATTTAAGATTGAGGGTGCCCTTAAATCAGAAATTCAACTTAGCGTGAAGCGCCTCATGGACATTGGTTGTTACCGCGGGCTGCGCCATCGCAAAGGTTTGCCTGTGCGCGGACAAACTACCAAGAACAACGCCCGTACCCGTAAAGGAAAGCGCAAGACGGTAGCGAACAAGAAGAAAGCAACTAAAGGATAATTAACATAATAAGTAATAACTTTTCTGTATGGCAGCACCAGTTGAAAAGAAGAAGGATAAAAGTAAAAAGCGCGTAGTAGTGGTTGAGGCGATAGGCCAGGCCCACGTACGCGCCACCTTTAACAATATCATTATTTCCATGACCAACTCAACCGGTCAGGTAATTTCCTGGGCTTCTGCAGGAAAGATGGGATTTAAAGGTTCAAAGAAAAATACACCGTATGCTGCGCAAGTAGCTGCACAGGAATGTGCTGTTAAAGCTTTTGAGTTAGGCTTGCGCAAGGTGGAAGTATTTGTGGTAGGCCCTGGTGCCGGCCGCGAATCTGCTATTCGCAGCATTCAGGCTTCCGGTATTGAAGTGATGGTTATTAAGGATATGACTCCTATCCCACACAACGGTTGCCGTCCACCAAAGAAAAGAAGAGTTTAATAATTAACGACAACGTAACAATAACATGGCAAGATACACAGGCCCCAAAGCTAGAATCTCCAGAAGATTTAACGAGCCTATTCTTGGTGAAAACAAAGCCCTGCAAAAGAAGAATTACGCACCTGGCCAACATGGAAAAGGCAAGAAGCGTAAGCAATCGGAATATGCAGTTCAGTTAGCCGAAAAGCAGAAAGCCAAGTACATCTATGGTGTGCTGGAGCGTCAATTCGAAAACATTTTCGATAAGGCATCGCGCAAGAAAGGCGTAACCGGTGAAGTGCTCTTACAAATGTTAGAGTCTCGGTTGGATAACACGGTGTATCGCTTAGGCATTGCACCAACCCGCAGAGCCGCACGCCAGTTGGTGGTTCATAAGCACATTACTGTAAATGGTGAGGTGGTGAACATTCCATCGGTAAGCCTGCGCCCGGGCGATAAAATTGCGGTACGCGAAAAATCTAAATCATTGGAAGCAATCAGCAATTCGCTGTCGGTACAGGGTGCTAAGAAGTACAATTGGTTAGAGTGGGATAGCAGCGAACTGGAAGGAAAACTAATCAACTTGCCCTTGCGCGCTGATATTCCGGAAAACATCAACGAGCAGTTGATTGTGGAATTGTACTCAAAGTAATACTTAACACATTAATCAAATTTGATATGTCAATATTAGCGTTTCAAATGCCGGAGAAAGTGGTGATGGAGAAATCAGATGATTTCCATGGCCTCTTTACTTTCAAACCGTTGGAGAAGGGTTATGGAGTTACAATCGGTAATGCCCTAAGACGGATTCTTTTATCTTCATTGGAAGGATACGCAATAACCGGAATAAAAATTCCGGGTGTATTGCACGAATTTTCAACCATTGAGGGAGTAGTTGAGGATGTAGCTGAAATTATCTTGAATCTGAAGCAGGTTCGCTTTAAAAAGGTAAGCGATAATTTTGACAACAAGATTGTAGTAAACATTAAAAAGCAAAAGCAATTTAAAGCTGGTGATATCGCCAAGTTTACCTCATCTTTTGAGATTTTAAACACCGAACATGTAATCTGTAACCTGGATGAATCGGCTCAATTTGAAATAGAATTAACGATTGAGAAAGGCCGGGGGTATCTGCCTGCCGAAGAGAATAAGCCTAATGAACAAGTATTCGGGTTTATTCCAATCGATGCCATCTTCACACCCGTTAAAAATGTGAAGTATAGTGTTGAAAATACCCGCGTGGAACAGAAGACTGACTATGAGAAACTTCTGATTGATATTGAAACGGATGGTTCTATACACCCTGAAAAGGCGTTGGAAGGAGCTGCCTTTATTCTGATTCAGCACTTCCGGTTGTTCTCAGATAAATCAATTGAACTGGAAACCGGAAAAGACAGCGAAGTAGAGCAGGTTGATGAAGAGATGTTGCACATGCGCAAGTTGTTGAAAACACAATTGCATGATCTGGATCTGTCCGTTCGCGCTTACAACTGCCTGAAGGCAGCTGATGTAAAATCACTGGGTGACTTAGTACAGCTTGATATTTCGGATATGATGAAATTCAGAAACTTCGGTAAGAAGTCTTTAGCTGAACTAGAGCAATTGGTAGCAGAGAAGAACCTAACCTTTGGTATGGATCTCTCTAAGTATAAACTCGATGAAGACTAAACCATGAGACACGGTAAAAAAGTTAATCACTTAGGAAGAACCTCCTCCCATCGCGAGGCTCTCCTTTCAAATATGGCATCATCGCTTATCTTAAATAAGCGCATTACCACCACACTTGCCAAAGCAAAAGCACTGAAGCGTTATGTGGAGCCATTGATCACAAAGGCGAAAGATAATACTACCCATTCACGCAGAACGGTAATGTCCTATCTGCAAAACAAAGAGTCAGTAACAACTTTGTTTGGCGAAGTAGCTGGTCGTATTGCTGATCGCCCGGGAGGTTACACACGCATCATTAAACTAAGCGCGCCTCGTTTGGGCGATGCTGCGGATATGTGCTTGCTGGAGTTAGTTGACTTTAACGACATCTATAAAAAGGATGGGGCTGAGAAAAAAGGTAAAACCCGCAGAGGCCGTAAGCCGAAGAAATCCGAGGCAGCGCCTGCAGCGGAGGCTTCTACCGAAGTAAAGGCAACCGAAGAGGCTCCCAAAAAGGCCGCCAAAAAGTCTAAGAAGAAAGAATAAGTGAATAAAAGTGTAAATAACAAAGGGATTGAGTTTCAGATTCAATCCCTTTTTTATTGCCGTAACCGTTTGAAACCGGGATTTGAAAATTTACAGCAATTACAATCTTTAAAGTCCTTAATACCAGTATTTTTGTTAACCAAAACCACATTGAATTGAGTACAAAAGCCTACCTCCTTCTGGCCGATGGCCTTCTGCTTGAAGGAAAAGCAATTGGTAAAAGAGGAACCTCAGGCGGAGAGATTTGCTTTAATACCGGCATGACCGGCTACCAGGAAATCTACACCGATCCTTCTTATTACGGCCAAATAATCGTGAACACTACCGCCCATATTGGAAATTATGGAACGGTTTCGGATGAGCAGGAATCTGCTTCGCCAAAGATAAGCGGGATTGTGGTAAATGAGTTCTCGGAAGAATTCAGCCGGAAGACCGCAAAAGAAAGCCTGCAAGCTTACCTGGAGAAGAACGGGGTGGTTGGAATTTCAGACCTGGATACGCGGATGCTGGTAAGATACATCCGGAATAAAGGAGCAATGAATGCCTTAATCTCTTCAGAGTTAACACCAGAACAAATGAAAGAAGAGATTAAGAAAGTACCTTCCATGGATGGCCTTGAACTTTCTTCTATCGTAAGTACAAAGGCCCCTTACTTTGTTGGAAACAGTAATGCTTTATTGCGCATTGCCGCTCTTGATCTGGGCATTAAGACCAACATCTTACGAAACCTCGCTTCGCGCGATTGTTACGTGCAGGTATTTCCGGCAAAAACTTCTTTCGCTGAAATGGAGAAATGGGCACCCCACGGATATTTTATTTCAAATGGCCCGGGCGACCCATCGGTAATGGATTATGCTATTAAAACAGTGAAAGAAATTCTGGCATCCGGTAAACCCACATTTGGAATTTGTCTGGGGCATCAATTGCTGGCATTGGCTGCAGGCTTAACAACCTATAAAATGCACCACGGGCATCGCGGATTGAATCATCCGGTTAAAAACCTGATTACAGGCCTCGGTGAGATGACTTCACAAAATCATGGCTTTGCAGTAAGCGAAAAAGAAATTGAAAAAAATCCGAATGTAGAAGTTACGCACCTGCATTTGAATGATAATACCATCATGGGCATACGGTTGAAAAATAAGAAAGCATTTTCAGTACAATACCATCCGGAGGCTTCGCCTGGTCCGCATGATTCGCGCTACTTGTTTGACCAGTTTGTAGCGATGGTAAAGGAAGGCAACCTGGTAGAAACACACTAAAATAATGCAATGAAAAAAATCATCTTCTTTATATTGTTTATCACGATGGCAGTAGTAAGCCCGGCCCAGGAAAAAATGCTTCAGCATGTGGTGTTGTTTCAGTTTAAATCAACGGCAAAACCGGAAGATGTAAAAAAGATTGAAGATGCTTTCAAAGCGCTTTCATCAACCATTAAAGAAATAAAGAAATTTGAGTGGGGAACGAATAACAGTCCTGAAAATCTGAATCAAGGATTTACACATTGTTTTATAGTAAGTTTTGCATCAGAAAAGGATCGTGAAATTTATTTGCCTCATCCCGAACATAAAAAATTTGTAGCCCTGGCTAGCCCTTTCTTTGAGAAGGTGCTGGTGGTAGATTATTGGCAACAGAAATAGAAAACAGTTTTTAAAACAACGTTCACTTTTAACTAAAAGACTATGAGTTTAATCGAAGGAATTCATGCCCGGCAAATTTTGGACAGCGTGGTAATCCCACCATTGAAGTAGATGTAATTACCGAATCAGGTGCGTTTGGTCGTGCTGCGGTTCCTTCGGGTGCTTCAACGGGTACACACGAAGCTGTTGAGTTGCGCGATGGCGACAAAAAGAAATACCTGGGCAAAGGAGTTTTAAAAGCGGTAGAAAATGTGAATAGTAAAATTGCCTCTGAGGTTGTAGGGCTGGATGTGTTCGATCAAAACCTGATCGATAAGGTGATGATTGAGTTGGATGGAACGGCCAATAAGGGCAAGTTAGGGGCTAACGCCATTCTTGGTACTTCGCTGGCTGTAGCAAAGGCTGCTGCCATGGAAGCAGGTCAATCCTTGTATCGTTACATCGGTGGTGTAAATGCCAACACGCTGCCAGTACCGATGATGAATATATTGAACGGAGGTAGCCATGCCGACAACTCAATCGACTTCCAGGAGTTTATGGTAATGCCTGTTAAGGCTGATACTTTTTCGGAAGCATTAAGAATGGGAACAGAGGTGTTTCACACATTGAAAAAAGTATTGCACGACAAAGGGTTTTCTACCAACGTAGGCGATGAAGGTGGGTTTGCACCCAACATCAAATCGAATGAAGAGGCCATTGAAATAGTATTGCAGGCCATTGAGAAGGCGGGCTTTAAACCAGGCGTTGATATATTTATTGCTATGGATGCCGCCAGTTCAGAATTCTACGATGCCAAAACAAAAACATATACCTTCAAAAAGTCGGATGGCAAAAAGCTGAAGTCTGATGAAATGGTAGAATATTGGGCCAAGTGGGCGAAGAAATATCCAATCATCTCTATTGAAGATGGTATGGGTGAAGAGGATTGGGATGGCTGGAAAAAATTAACAGATAAAATCGGATCGAAAGTTCAATTGGTTGGTGATGATTTGTTTGTAACCAATGTAGAGTTTCTGCAAAAGGGAATTGATCTGGGTGTAGCGAATTCTATTCTGGTTAAGGTAAACCAGATTGGGTCACTTACCGAAACAATCAATGCGGTTAACCTTGCCAAGCGTAACAGCTACAAGAGCATTATGTCGCACCGTTCTGGTGAAACCGAAGACAGCACCATTGCTGATTTGGCGGTAGCATTAAATACGGGCCAGATTAAAACCGGTTCTGCTTCCCGTTCCGACAGGATGGCTAAGTATAACCAACTGATCCGTATTGAAGAAGAGTTGGGCGAAACTGCTTATTTCCCAGGCAAAAAGTTTTAATCGTAAAGCTTACATTTTACGAGGAGGTTGTCTCAAAAGTCAAAATAAGAGAGTACGTCATTCCGGCCTTGTGTCGGAATTCCTTTCAGTACCTCAGAATCGAGATTGTGGATTAAAACCCGCGATGACAGAATGACTTTTAAGACAACCTCTTTTTGTCTAGCCCAATTTGGGATTGACGTGGAATACAGTCCTGATTTGGGACTAAATAAAAAGTAAGTCTCTCAAAAAAGTGTATTTTTTTGATGTTTTAGGCCTTTTCTGAGCCTTGCCTGGTTTTTGTCAAAGTATGCCTGTGGGTTTCATCAAATTGAAACCTTCTGGTTATGGAAACAAATATGATGTTGGTATGGCTTGGTTTGTTGGTAGTTGGTGGCTTAATCATTTTCTTGGTGCGCGAGCAATTTCAGGGTGCCGATCTTCAACACAACCTGGTTGGTGTTTGGTTTAATGAACTCCTGAATGTTCAGGTACTCATTTACGATGTGGACTCGATATTTCAGGGTTCAATTGTGTGGGCCGATAACATGAACAGTTCCATACTGGGTACCCGGGTTCTTGAAAACGTAAGGGTGGGTATGTTTAAGAAATGCAAAGGATCTTATGTCGATCCGGTTTCGGCTAAGGAGTTTGATGTGACACTGCAACTTAAGAGTAAATCGGTATTGAAGGTAACCACCTTCCATAAAAACACCCAAGAGCAGGTGTTTGTGCAGGAGTGGAAACTCATAAAGCCCTAACGGCACTGCGAAAGGGGTAATCAAACAAAAATCGGGCATAAGGCCCGATTTGCTATTTAGGGGGTTTAATTTCTATCTTCGTACATTCATTTTTTAAACTTATGCTCAAGAAACTTCCCCCCGCATTCCGTAATTTTTATGTTGTAACAGGATTGCTATTTTTTATCTGGTTATTGTTGCTGGATTCTAACGATCTGATTTCGCGTTTTAAAATGACAGCCAAGGTAAACAGCCTTGAAAATGAGAAGGAATTTTATTTGGAGAAAATCAGTGAAGTGGAGAAAGACCGCAAGGAGTTACTAACCAACAAAGAACTTCTTGAGAAGTTTGCACGTGAAAAATACCTGATGAAAAAGGAGACGGAAGATATTTTCATAATTCAGGAAGAGTAAAATAAAACATAGCAATATGAAAAGCGTGGTGGGTGTAGTTTTATTATTCATATCCGTTCAATCATGGGCACAACGCGAGGTGAATGACAATACCGGATGGGGATTGAAAGACAGAATATATACAGGTGGCGGCCTTGCCATGAATGGCGGAACAGATGCCTATGGTAGCCGCTATTTCTATTTTGCAGTTAACCCGATTGTGGGCTATATGGTTACACCCAAATTTTCGGTTGGAACAGGATTAACGTGGCAGCGGTTTGCCTACACACAACCCGTTAAAATGAATATTGATCAGTATGGGGTAAACCCTTTTATGCGATATAACTTTAACCAGTTGTTTGCATATGGCGAATACAGCCTGATTAATACTCCTGTCTTTTCTGGAACCGGAGACCGGAGAAATTTTGACAGGCTTTTGTTAGGCTTAGGTTATTCGCAACCAATTGGCTCGCGCAGTGCCATTAATCTAATGGCCTTGTATGATGTGATATACAATAACCAGGAGCGGGCATTCGCTTCTCCCTGGGTTTTCAGGGTTTTCTTTACACTTTAAGTTGTTGACTGGCCGGCATACTTTAAAGTTGCATGCAATGTTACCCCGTTACGAAGAATTTATTCAGGATGTGTTTATAAGCCTTCATGCCAATATTCGGGAGTTGCGCGAACGCAAAACCTTTGCTGATGCTGAAGAGCTGGCACACATAGAGGCGCGCCTGGCGGCCTACGAGGAGGTGGTTCAGATTTTCCGCGAAAGCGCCAGGGAGTTTGAGATTCCAAACGAGGCAGTGAGTTAATTTAGGGCTAAGTTTACCTTTCGTAAAGTTTTCGTTCGCGATCAGGCCTTCCTTTTTTTAATTTTAACACACTTCGGTTAAAAATCTCAACTATATGAAATCAATCCAGGTATTCGTTTTGATTCTTGTTTTGTCTGGCTCGGCTGTTCTGGCCCAAACGCCCGATGAGGCACTCGTAAAAAAAGCAAAAGCAATTCACGAGCGGGTTATTACACTCGATACGCATGATGATATTGATGTGTCGAATTTTACTGCCTCTGTAAATTATAGCCAACGACTAAACACACAGGTTAACCTTCCAAAAATGGAAGAGGGTGGGTTGGATGTTTCGTGGTTAATTGTTTATACCGCGCAGGGCGACCTTACACCCGATGGCTACGCAAAAGCGTATGCCAATGCGGATGCGAAGTTCAATGCCATTCATAGACTTTGTAAAGAAATTGCCCCCGACAAAATTGAACTGGCGCTCACTTCGGCCGATGTACGCAGAATAGTAAAGTCCGGTAAAAAGGTGGCAATGATTGGAGTAGAAAATGGTTTTCCGATTGGAACAGACATTAAGCGGGTAAAAGAATTTTACGATCGTGGTGCGCGTTACATGTCTTTAGCCCATAACGGCCACAGCCAGTTGGCCGACTCCAATACCGGAGAACGCGATAATGTATGGTTACATAATGGATTAAGTCCCCTGGGAAGGGAAGTAATTGCCGAGATGAATAAATGGGGCATTATGGTTGATCTTTCGCATCCTTCCAAAGCGGCCAATATCGAGGCAATTAAATTATCAAAAGCTCCTGTTATTGCGTCACACTCATCGGCCCGTGCTTTGAATGATGTAAGTCGCAACCTGGATGATGAACAATTGGAATTGATCAAAGCAAATAAAGGCGTGGTGCAGGCTGTGGCGTTTAAGAGCTATGTAAACACAAAGAAAAATGATGCGTATTCAGCCAAAGTAAATGAGGTTGTGAAAGACGTGGCAAAAGCCGAAGGATTTACTGTTCTGGAACGTGCTGCCATGCGCGACCTATCAGCAGAAGAGCGTCAGGCTTATTTTAAAAAGTATGCAGAGATTACAGCCAAGGCAAAACCCCGTATTGAAAAGGAAGTGAATCCCGTGGCACCCCCGGTAAATGTTGCCGACTTTGTAGATCATATTGATTACCTGGTGAAGAAGATCGGGATCGATCATGTAGGCATCAGCTCTGACTTTGATGGTGGTGGTGGAATTGAGGGCTGGAACGATGCTTCTGAAACGTTTAACGTGACATTAGAGTTAGTAAAGCGCGGTTATACCGAAGCGCAGATTGGCAAACTGTGGAGTGGTAACCTACTGCGGGTGTTAGATGAAGTACAGGCTGTAGCAAAAAAAATACAGGCAGGTAAATTATAAGCTTAATTTGAAATTTTTAAAGAAGGATGGTGCGAGCCATCCTTTTTTATTCATAGGGTTGCTCCGATATCCTGGTGAGGATTATTGAATAACCTTCACTGTTGCCCGAACAGAACACTTGCCTTAAGAGTCAGATTGCTTACGTTGCCGTGATCGGCATCGCCTGTCGGCTGGTTGGTGATGCCCTTTGTATAATTAAGACCTACCGATATACGTTTAAACGTATAACCGGCCATCGCGTTAATGGCAATAGTCAGTTTCTTTTCCGGGGCATTTTCGCTGTCGAACTTCAGCTTGTTGCTCATGATTAAATTTCCGTCTTCAGTTACGGTTCTTTTACCACCCAGGCCAAACATAACTGAGGGCCCCGCCCCAACAAAGAAACCTTTTGTTTTGTGTGAAGTAAAAACTGCATGCACGGGCAATTCAATGTAATTCAAGGAAACACGGGTTATGTAAAAAAATTCCACCATCGTCAAGCTCTTCCCACCAGCGTTTGTTAAGTAAATTCAAAGCAGGTTGTATGGATACATGATCCGTTAGCCAATACTTGTAAAATACCCCAACGGTGTACCCGATGGCCCCGCTTACTTTCTCCAAACTATCATACGTAATAAAGGCCGGATCGGTAGAGGCTACTGCGCCTACCTGCACGCCCACCTGGCTATAGGAAGCGGATAATGACAAAAAATAGACTAACGGTACTAATGTTAATAATTTTTTCACGGCAGATATGGGTAAATAAATTAAATAGTAGAGAATAGTTAATTTGAAAGATAACAAATTGCTGGGACACCGGCTACTATTTTTCTTGAAGAGAATAGGATATTCACAAGTTCAGAATAAACTGTACAGCATGTTTGGTGTGTAACAAGTTTGTTAATATGGAAATAACCATCAAAGCGCTACTCCCAAATTTTTTCCAACCACGCTTAAATCCTCCACCACTTTCTCCACCAGCGGAATACCTTCCTTCATTCGTATGGCTTCAAACTCCCGTTCCGGATCGCCCGGTATTACAAGGTGATCATATCCTTCGGCCGTTTTAGCAGCGCGAAACCGCGAGATCCAGTTATCCATATGACTTTTAAATTCCTGTGCCGGGCGGAAAGCATCCACACGCATCGCACCAAAAAATGGCCAATGCCTTCACCTACCGGATTGGCCGGTGGGGCCAGAAAACTTACGAAAGGCGGAACCCATGGACCATAATTAGCTCCACTCAACACGGCAGAAAAAATATCTACCCAGGCGCCCAAACAAAAACCTTTGTGGCTGCCATGCTCACGATCGCTGCCCAGCGGAATAAGCGCCCCTCCTTCTTTCAATTCGTGCGGATTGGTGGAAGTGCTGCCATCCTTTTTTTGAATCCAACCTTCGGGAGCTTCTTTATTTTTACGTTGCAATATTTCAAGCTTGCCGTTGGCTGCCGTAGTGGTGGCAAAATCGGCAACAAACGGAGGTTGTTTATCGGCCGGTATCGCCACACAAATTGGGTTGGTGCCCAATAATCTTTCCACCGAAAAAGTGGGCGCAACCAACGGACTGGCATTGGTCATAGCCATTCCAATCATGTCTTTTTGCAACGCCATCATGGCATGGTATCCGGCAATTCCAAAGTGATTAGAGCCTTTTACTGCTACCCAACCGGTTCCGGCAACAGCCGCTTTTTGCATGGCTATTTCCATCGCTTTGGGTGCAACCACAAGACCCAAACCACTGTCGCCATCCACCACCGCAGTGCTGGGCGTTTCGTGCACTATTTTAATAGTAGGGTTGCTATTGATGCGTTTGGCTTCCCACAGGCGCACATAACCGGAGAGTCGCGCTACCCCGTGCGAGTCGATACCCCTTAAATCTGCGCTAAGCAGTACATCTGCGGCAAGCCGGGCATCGGCTTCCGGGCAGTTCATTTTTCTGAAAATATTAAAGGCAAACTGCCGTAATTGGGGGTAAGAAAAGGTTAACTCATTCATGGCGCAAAAGTTGCCTGATTCAGGTCTAATTTCAAGATATTAATTAAAAATTATCAGTGTAGTTATGGAAAAACATTTGGGAGTACATCTTAAAGGAAAAATTTTAAAAATCATGACAAATCAACTTTTAACATCGGCTTTGGTGGTTAGCTCGCTGGTAGCAGTGGCCCAGCCCGATAAGCCGGTGGATTCGAGGATTACGGATGTTACGGTGTTTTTGAACAAGGCGCAGATTTCGCGGGTGGTTAAGACAAAAGTGGATGCAGGAAAAACAAACCTGATTGTTACGGGTCTTTCTTCGCAGCTCGATCCGCAAAGTGTACAGGTTTCGGGCAAAGGGGGTATTATTATTCTGGGTACATCGCACCGCCAGAATTTTTTAAGTGAGTTTAATTTGCCGAAACCTATTCGAATACTCAAAGATTCGGTGGAGACCTTGCAACGGCAACTAACCCTTGAGCAAAGTCAGAAAGAGATTCTGAATAAGGAAGAGCAGATGCTGCTAAGCAATCAGAAAATTGGGGGTACCAATCAAAATTTAACGGTAGCCGAACTGAAAGCCATGGCCGATTTTTATCGTACACGCCTGGGCGATATTGTTTCTACACGCATGAAACAAGACGAGAAAATTAAGAAGCTGAATGAGCGCATTGCTAAACTGAACAAGCAGATTAACAGCGAGAATGAATTGTATCGCAGAAACACCAGCGAGTTGGTAGTAAGTGTGTCTTCAGAAGCAACAACAAACGTTGAATTGCAGGTGCGTTATGTAGTGGCTAATGCCGGCTGGAGCCCCGTATATGATTTACGTGCGGTGGATACTAAAAATCCGGTACAGTTAAGTTACAAAGCCAATGTGTTTCAAAGCACAGGTGAAGAATGGAGCAATGTGAAGTTGAAACTTTCTACAGCCAACCCGAACCTGAGTGGACAAAAGCCGGAGTTGTACAGTTGGTACCTGGATTTTTATTATCCGATAGAACGCTCCCATCGGGGGCCTGCCGGGGTAAGGGTTAATGCTCCTGCTCCTGTATCAATGAAGATGGAGAAAAAAGCTGCTGAGATGGCCGATGAAGAATTAATAGCACAATCTGTTTCGGATTATACTTCCACCATTCAAACTGCCTTGAATACTGAATTTGATATTGCGCTGCCTTATACGGTTGCTTCTTCGGCAAAGCCGGTTGTAGTAGATATTCGCAACTATGATATGAAGGCCGATTACATTTATTCGGTTGCACCGAAGTTGGATGTGGATGCTTTTTTGATGGCGCGTGCTACCGGCTGGGAAGAGTTTAACCTGTTGCCGGGTGAAGCGAACATTTTCTTTGAAGGAACTTTTGTGGGAAAATCGTTTATCGATCCGAATAACATCAAAGATACGCTGGCAGTTTCGCTTGGTCGCGATAAGCGGATTGTGGTAAAGCGCGAGAAACTGAAAGATTTGACTTCGAAGAATTTTATTGGTTCATCGCGCAAGGAAAATTACACGTGGGAGATTTCCGTACGCAATACCAAAACCGATGCGGTTAAGATTATTGTAGAAGATCAGGTACCGGTTTCGCAGAATACGCAGATTGAAGTTACCACGGTGGATTTGGGTGGTGCAAAGTACAACAAAGATACGGGCAAACTTACGTGGGAGTTAGAGCTGAAACCGAACGAAACCCGCAAGCTGGTTTATAAGTTTGAGGTAAAATATCCGAAGGATAAACAGGTTTCGGGATTGTAAAGAAAATGAAGGGGGAAAAGCCCCTTCTTTTTTTATTTGATTGAAAGACAAACCGGGCAACCAGGGTGTCATCGCGGTCGGGGAAAAACGAATTTGATAGTTAATAGAAGAATTTAACCCCGAGCCGCGATCCCGGTGAGGTGTTGATGAGAGGAGCTATGAAATGCGTTTCATAGACAGATGTGCTTAACTGGACGAGATTCCGGAATTCGCCAGAGTTTAAATTCAAATTTTAACCTTGAAATTGGAGTAACAATTTTAAGGGCCTATACTCAAGCTCATCCGGAATGACATTTCATAGGTAAGGTGGGCACTCACTACAAGGCTGTCATCGGGTCAGGGAGAGCGAACTTGATAATAATTTAAAGACGTAAACCCCGAACCGCGATCCCGGTGAGGTGTTGAGGAGGGGAGCTATGAAATGCGTCAATTACTTATTGTAGCCAACACACCTTCTTTCAGCGAATAAGACGAAACCCGGATCGTATCAAACTTGTGCGCGTGTAACAGATATTTTATCAGGCAACAGGCCACCACAATCATATCCACCCGCATTTCAATCATGCCCGGAATTTGCATGCGGGCAGCGCGGTCTTTGATCAGCAACTCTTCATAGATTTCATCAAAGGCTTTGATTGAAAAAGGTGTTTCCGGTGTTTCGGTTACGGGGATGTCGTTGCGGAAGCAATAGATTTCACTCAGTGTATCAAAGGTACCGCTCGAACCAACCAGTGTTTTGGGTTGATGTTTTTTCAATTGTTCAATCAATGGGCTGAGTTCCGAATCAACGTAAGTAAACAAGGAATTGACTTCTTCTGGTAGAATCGGGTCGTGCTTTTGAAATCGCTCCAACAATCGCTGACCGCCAATTTCAAAGCTGCGGCTCCACAAAATCTTATCCTGATTGCCAATGATAAACTCAACACTGCCACCTCCAATGTCCATGATCAGGCTGGGTGCCTGGCCTAAGGCAATGGCAGCACGGGCGCCCTGATAAATAAATTCTGCTTCTTCGTGCCCGGTTATTAATCTGGTTTGGATGCTCGTTTCAGATTCTATCCGGGCAATCACTTCTGCTCCATTCTTTGCATTACGCAACGCACTGGTGCCAAAGGCGAGTACAGTAGCGGTGCCTGCTTCAGAAATGGTCTTTTTGAATGAGCACATGGTTTTAACGGCTCGTTCTATGGCTTCATGCAGAATAATGCCTTGATTAATTCCACCAACACCAATTTTGACGGGTACCTTTTCGCGATGAACAATGGAAAAGCCGGATGGCCTTACTTCGGCTATCAGCAAGTGGAAGGTGTTCGTACCCATGTCAATAATGGCAACCCTTTTCATTTTCAATTCATTCTTCCAAGTTACAATTTCAGGCGCAACTATGACTATATTTGAGTGTAGTCTTACCGATTTATGACCAAACGAAAAGTTAAATCCGAAACCCTTCAGCCCAAGTTTGACGAACTGGAACGTAAAAACCAGGAATCGCTTTTAGGAGGTGGCGAACAACGCATTGAGCAACAACATAAACGTGGCAAACTTACTGCCCGCGAGCGCATTCACTTGTTGCTGGATGAAGGCTCGTTTGAAGAGCTTGGAAAGTTTGTGATGCACCGGGCCAAAGATTTTGGTTTGGATAAGGAACATTATCTTGGCGATGGCGTGGTTACCGGATACGGTACCATTCACGGGCGACTGGTCTATGTCTTTTCGCAGGACTTTACTGTTTTTGGAGGTTCTTTGTCTGAAACACATGCTGAAAAGATTGTGAAGGTCATGGAACTGGCCATGAAGAACGGTGCTCCGGTTATCGGGTTGAACGATTCGGGGGGCGCACGCATCCAGGAAGGTGTGGTTTCATTAGGTGGTTATGCCGATATTTTTTATCGCAACGTGATGGCCTCCGGAGTTGTGCCACAAATCTCCGCCATCATGGGCCCTTGTGCCGGGGGCGCGGTTTATTCTCCCGCCATGACGGATTTTATTTTTATGGTTGAAGGAACCTCGTTCATGTTTGTTACCGGCCCGAACGTGGTTAAAACGGTAACGCATGAAAATGTTACTGCCGAAGAATTGGGCGGGGCATCTGCACACAGTACAAAGAGCGGGGTAACTCATTTTGCTTGTGCAAACGAGGCCGAGTGTATTGCCCAGATCAAACAGTTGTTCAGTTATATTCCTCAAAATTGCGAAGACACAGTTCCCAATCTGCCGTATTCATCAGGCAATGAAAGTCGCCCGGCATTGAATGAAATTATCCCTGCTAACCCCAACCAACCCTACGACATGCGCGAGGTGATTCAGGGCGTGGTGGATGAGAACACCTTCTTTGAGGTGCACAAAAATTTTGCTGAGAACATTGTGGTTGGCTTTGCCCGCATTGCCGGCAGAAGTATCGGCATTATAGGAAATCAACCGGCAGCATTGGCCGGTGTGTTGGATATTGATGCGAGTGTGAAGGGTGCACGCTTTGTGCGCTTCTGCGATTGCTTCAATATTCCGTTGCTGGTGTTGGAAGATGTTCCCGGATTTTTGCCGGGTACGGATCAGGAGTGGAATGCGATTATCACCAATGGTGCAAAATTGTTGTATGCGTTTTCTGAAGCCACGGTGCCACGTGTTACAGTTATTACACGCAAGGCCTATGGCGGAGCTTACGATGTGATGAACTCGAAACACATTGGAGCCGATATGAACTATGCGTGGCCAACTGCAGAGATTGCCGTAATGGGAGCGAAGGGAGCAGCCGAGATTATTTTCAAGAAAGAAATTTCTGAAGCAGCCGTGCCGGAAGCGAAGCTGAATGAGAAAGTAGAAGAGTACACCAAAAAATTTGCAAACCCTTACCGGGCTGCACACCGCGGGTACATCGATGAAGTGATTTACCCCGATCAAACACGCGAGAAATTAATCCGTGCTTTTGCGATGCTGGAGAACAAAGCCGCCAAACTGCCGAGGAAAAAGCATGGAAATATCCCATTATAAAAGTTAATCCTATGACGCTAGCGCAAGCCCAACAACAGGTTGACGAATGGATTAAAACACACGGTGTACGATATTTCAGCGAACTCACCAACACAGCTATTCTTACAGAAGAAGTGGGCGAGGTGGCGCGCATTATGGCCCGCAGGTATGGCGATCAATCCGAAAAAGAATCAGATAAGAACAAAGACCTGGGCGATGAGATGGCTGATGTGTTGTGGGTGTTGATTTGTTTGGCAAATCAAACCGGAATAAATCTTACGGAAGCCTTTCAGAAAAACCTGGAGAAGAAAACTGCCCGGGATAAAGACCGGCATCACCAAATCCAAAGTTGAAATGAGAAAACTGGCAATCATTTTTTCAGTGCCTTGCTGGCAACGTGCAAGCAACACCCCGTGGCAGAGCAGGTGGTGCTGGGTAAAGTATGGACGGGAAATGACCGATCTGCCTGGGCTGAGGGTTTTGCAATTTCAGGAGATTCTATTGTAGCGGTTGGAACCGAATCATCCATCAGATCCTGGATAGGACCCAACACGGTTGTTACAGAGACGGGTGCCGGGAATTTAATCGTTCCGGGATTTATCGACTGCCATACGCATTTCATGGACGGAGGTTTTGCTCTTTCTTCTGTTCAATTGCGCGATGCCATGACCAAAGAGGAATTTATCAATCGCATCAAAGCATTTGCTTTAACCCAACCAAAAGGAGCATGGATTACCAATGGTGATTGGGATCATGAGAACTGGGGCGGTGAATTACCTACTCGTGATTGGATCGATTCCGTTACGCAAGATAATCCGGTTTGGATCAATCGGTTGGATGGCCACATGAATCTTGCCAATACGGCTGCTATAAAATTGGCGGGTATTGATGATCAGGTGAAACCCGTGATGGGCGGCACCATTGTAAGAGATAAAAAAGGACGCATAACCGGAATATTTAAAGATAACGCTACCGGGTTGATTGACCGGGTAGTGCCGGAGGCTACGGAGGAGCAGAAGGACAGGGCATTGCAATCGGCCATGCAGTACGTAGCCCGCCAGGGTGTAACTTCCATTCATAACATGGATGGATACATGGATGTATTTGAACGCGCACGGGCTTCAAATACATTGATCACAAGAATCTATGCCGGTATGTCGCTAAGAAAGTGGCGCGAGTTAAATGAAAAAATCCAAAAAGAAGGGCGAGGCGATAAGTGGTTGCGCATTGGTTTACTAAAAGGTTTTGTTGATGGATCGTTAGGTTCGCATACGGCTGCTTTCTTTAAGCCATTTGAAGACACGCCAACCGATTCTGGTTTTTTTGTGATTACCGAAGCAGAACTCTACAAGCGGGTAAAGTCAGCCGATAGTTCCGGTCTTCATGTAGCGGTGCATGCCATAGGCGATAGGGCCGTTAATACTTTGCTGAATACGTATGCACGTGTGATAAAGGTGAATGGTGAACAAGACAGGCGTTTTAGAATGGAACACGCACAACATCCTGTGCAGGCTGACTTTAGAAGGTTTGCTGAACTTAATGTAATTCCCAGCATGCAACCTTACCATGCCATTGATGACGGCCGTTGGGCAGAAAAATTTATTGGTAACCGGATTAAAACCACGTATGCGTTCCGGTCAATGATTAATGCACAGGCAAATCTTGTCTTTGGCAGCGATTGGTTTGTGGCTCCTCCTATTCCATTGGAAGGAATCTATGCGGCTGTAACCCGGCAAACCATTGACGGAAAAAATCCTGGAGGGTGGGTGCCGGAGCAAAAAATTTCTGTAGAAGAAGCGTTAAAGTCTTATACAATACGGGCGGCCTATGCTTCCTTTGAGGAAACGATTAAAGGTTCCATTGCTCCGGGTAAGCTGGCTGACTTTGTGGTTTTGGAACAAGACATTACGCAAATTGATCCCAGTGAAATTCGCAAGGTAAAGGTTTTGAAAACGGTGGTAGGAGGGAAGACGGTATTCGAACAGCAATAATCAGCAAACCAATTCGCCCCGAACCAATTTTGGAATAACGGTGTACTGATCCGGAGTTAAACAGTATTCAATATCTTTTTGGATGTTGAGTCGCTGCAAGCGTTTTACGTGCGAGGAGGCACTCAGAAAATCCACCATGTTATCTTTTGCCTGATTGTACAAACGTTGCGCGGCCAGGGGCGCATCGCAGTCGGGTTCGATGTGATTTTTTAAACGCTCAACCAATGCCCCGGCAAACAGGGTGTCTTCCAGGTTTACTTTCCCTTTCCAGCCTGCACAAACAACCAGAATGTTATTGTGGCTGAACAAAAGGTATTTGGTAATGGAGGCTAAGTTCAAAAAACTGCCAATGATAATTTCTTTGGCCGACTTTGACTTTTCGATTGCTTGCGTTCCGTTGGTAGTGGTAAAGGCAATTTTTTTTCCTGCTACCTGTGTGCCCATGTATTCAAAAGGCGAGTTGCCTTTGTCGAAGCCTTCTACCTTCTTTCCATCGCGTTCTCCGGAAGTGATGTATCCACGGGTTTTCATTTGAAGGCATTCTTCCTGGCTGGCAAAAGGAACAATGCGTTCGGCACCGTGCGCAAAGGCAGTAACCATGCAGGAAGTTGCCCGGAGTATATCCACTACAACCACAGTTCTGTCTTCCAGTTTATACAGATGAATTAGTTCCGGGCTTAAACAAACGTCAATGGTTTTCATTTTGAAAGCAGGCACGGTTTAGGGTACACTTTACAATTCTTTTGGAGATGTTCCGCTGATTTTGTGTTGCCTTTCAACAAGGCCTGGCACCAGTCCTCGCATCCCTTCTCTTTAAACCCAGCCCGATAATAAGCGATACCACGGTTATGATAGGAGTTATGGTGCTCCGGATCCAATTCCAGCACGCGGGTAAAATCAACAACAGCCAAACTCCAGTCCGATTGTTTCAATCGAACCGTACCTCTTTTAAAATAATAGAGATAATAGTCTTTCTCAATTTCAATAGCTCTGGAATAATATTCTTCAGCTTTCTTTAAACTGTCCAGATGTTCATAGAGATTTCCAATTTGAAATACATATTCTGGTTCCTCTTTATCGAAAGCAGCTAAATACTGATAATCTTGAAGGGAGCGTTGATATTGTTTGAGGTTAAACAACGTAACTGCCCTATTGAAGCGATAGGGAGTTCTTTCTGGGTTTATCGCTACTAGTTTTTCAAAATAAGGTAATGCTTCTTTGTATTTTTCTTCCTCCATCAAGGCTAAGCCCTCATTGTTAAGTTCCTCTTCATTTTTAGATTGTGCGTGGGCTACTGAACCAGCAAGAAAGAATATCAGAAAAAGGCAACGCATATTAAACAAATGGTAGTTTAACTACTGATGCCTTTAATGAGCGTCCGCGCACGTCCACAAAAATTTCAGACTCCGGAGCGGCAAATTCGGCAGCTACATATCCCAAGCCAATACCTACGTTCAGCATGGGTGACTGTGTGCCTGACGTAACTTTACCGATTACATTGCCGGCTGCATCTTTTATTGCATAGTCGTGGCGTGGAATACCCCGATCGATCATTTTGAAACCAACCAGTTTTCTTTTTACACCTTCATCTTTTTGTTTTTTCAGATTAACGCTGTTTGTAAAATCTTTAGTGAATTTCGTAATCCAACCCAGTCCGGCTTCCAGCGGTGAGGTTGTATCGTCAATATCGTTTCCATACAGACAGAAACCTTTTTCCAGGCGTAAGGTATCGCGCGCACCAAGCCCAATTGGTTTTATACCTACGTCTTTACCGGTTTCAAAAATGGCATGCCATACTTTTTCGGCATCGGCATTCTTTACATAAATCTCGAACCCACCGGCCCCGGTATAACCCGTGTTGCTCATGATTACCTCTTGCACCCCGGCAAATGTTCCGATTGCGAAGTGGTAATATTTTATGGTACTTAAATCGGTGCCTGTTAATTTTTGCAAAACCGATACGGCTTTTGGGCCCTGCACGGCAAACAGGCAGTATTCATCGGATAGATTTTTGAGAATAGCACCTTTTGTATTGTGTGACACAAACCAGTTCCAGTCTTTTTGGATGTTGCCGGCATTTACCACAATGAAGTAGTCATTTTCTTTGATCCGGTAAACAATCAAATCATCTACGATGCCACCTTGCTCATTGGGTAAGCAGGTGTATTGAGCTTGTCCGTCAATTAATTTGGAGGCGTCATTGCTGGTAATGCGCTGAATCAGATCCAAGGCCTGGGGCCCTTCCACTTTAAACTCGCCCATGTGCGAAACGTCAAAAACACCAACGCCATTTCGTACGGTCATGTGTTCTTCAATGTCGGAAGAGTATCGCACCGGCATGTTGAAGCCGGCAAAGGGAACCATCTTACCGCCTAATTTTACGTGAAGATTGTGAAGGGGAATGTTCTTGTCCATAGGTGACTTTTAAAGAGTGTAAAAGTAAGCAATTGATTGCGGTAATCGAATCAATCCTGAACAGTAAAAATATCCGGGTTTTCCGTTACGAATTGATTGAAGGCCCGGGGCTGTAGCAGATGCCTTAATTTCTCAAGGCTTTCAGAAGCTTCGTTATCAAAGCCAATAAGGGAAGCATAGCGTGTATGGGCCTTTAAAAGTTTGATGGAGTTGGGGCGGGCCATTAGGCCACTAACCAAAATGCTGTAAGGTTTCAGCCGGTCGGTTGTATCGTTTGCAAAAAAGGTTGCAGCGGCAACTAATCCATCTTCAAAATAGGTATTGGCTTGGCTCAGGTGTTGGTAGTTATTTGTTACATCCGCCCCGTTCATTTCGCTTTGCCAGGTTTTTAGGAGAATTACTTCGTTGGTAAACCTGCTAATGAGTTGTTTGTCGAACGTGATTTTTTGTTGGTTAAATGTTTCAGCATCAAGTTGAGCCAGGAGTAGCAATCTGTAGATCAGTAACTCATCGCCTGTTTCTTTATTGATTGGAAACTGCTCAATCTTATTCAGATAGGTGGCCGCAATTTCCAATTCGTCATACTGATACCACTTTTTGGCCGCATCCAGAATTGCTTTGGTTTTGATTTCGGAGTTGGCAATGGTGTTGATTATAGAAAATAACCGGGTGCTGTCATCGCGATGAACTTTGTAACGGCAATACCAGTATTTCTCCACATCTGTAAAAGAATGAATCGCATTAGAATTTGCATTCAACACGTTTACAAGGGTACGTACAAAGGCACTGTCTTTATTGTTTTTGATTCGCGCAAGACTATCCCATAATGGTTTCGCTAACGGAAGGCTATCGGCTTCGGTATGGGCAAGCGCCTGATGCAATAAGCCACCTGCAACCTTTTTTTCTTTTGCAATTTCAAAGTAGGTAGCTGCAATATTTGGGTTGTTCTGCTCCAGGGCCCAATATCCCAACAGGGCATAATAACGGCCTCGTCCTGAGGCAAAGGCCATTTCGCGGGTTAAGTCAAATGCTTGTTTAACTTTTCCTTGTTGATAAAGTGCCTGGGCGGCCGCTACGATTACGGCTTCGCGATAATATTCATTTATCGGCTTGCGGGCTATTTCAATAGTTTGTTTTACCAAACTTGTATCTACGGTAGCGGCCTGATTTATAAAATAATTGCACAGGTATGTTACGCGTGTGGGTGTCCATACGGTATCAGCATTAGCGATAAACTTATTTTCAATGGGAATCTGTTGCATGTTTGCCAGCGCCAACGCATTGGCTAGCGCACCTTCTTTTTCTGTACCTACTAGTTTTAACAGGGAATCGGCCGGGTAGTTAACGTGAAACTTAGCACTGGCTGCCAGTAAGTTGGTTTCGGCAGCAATTCTTATTTTTTTATCGCTGCGTGCAATTTGAAATGAGAGCAATGCTGAATCGGCAACATTTAACCGTGAGAAGGCTACACCCAACGCATTATTAATTACCCCGCTGGTGGGAAATTTTTTCTTCGCCTGGTTAAGCAGAAAAAGTGCCTGGAATGCCCCGTCTGTTTCATAAAAAGTTTCACTTAGGTTTATAAATGCATACTCGGATGGATTTGAATCACAAATAGCAGCCAGTTCGGCTTTCTTCTTCAGGTAATCAAGCCGATTTTCCTGAATGGAAGCCAATGCATAGTGGGCATGATGATTTTGATTTCGATACAAGATCGACTTGTTATAATAGCTCTCCGCGGTTTGATCAGCACCTATTTCGTAATATAAATCACCGCGGCTGTTATAATAGGAAGCATATAACTGATCAAGCAAAGTTCTATAGCTGGTATCGTACAGCATGAATGCAACACAGGCAATTAAACCCATGATCCGAAACGTGGTGTAAAACATTACATTTGGTTTGTACAATACCTTATACACCTGTAGGTTTTGAGAAAGCATGGAGCCAAAGTTGGCAAGCACATAAAAAATGAAAATGATTCCATAACCCAGGTGGCTGTATAGAATAACATCGTGCAGCACCTCAAGGGCATTGTCGTTGGCAGAAGCCATAAGCAGGCAGAGTGTGGAGCATGCGATAATACTGAGGGCCAGTATGAGATATGCCGCAAGCGACTCTGAACTAAGTGTATTTTCATATTGATAGATGCGTTGCACAAAACCCCATATGCTTAGCACCGCAGAGATTGTAAACAACAAAAATATATTAACGGTCCAGAGGCCCCATGAAAGATAGCCACTCTCCTGTGCATAGGTGAGTATCAGGTTCAACACGTAAAAGGCCGTAATAATTAAAAAATGCTGCAGGCTTTTTGTCTGGCGCGTGCCACGGGTAATCAGGTTTATAAACGCTGCGGGTATTTCATGGCCGATCATTAAAATGAAAACAAGAGTTAACCCAATGCTAAAGGTATAACTGTGCGAAGTGATGTGTAGAAACGGCAAGGGAGCGTTGGCCAGCCAACCTATGCTGATGGCAGTAACAATAAAGACACCGCCAATAACAGCCAATCTTTTAAAAAAGGTAACACCGGTGCCAAAGGCCTGAAAGTAGTAGCAAATAGCAATTAGTGTAAACAGCACAACAAATGTTGGGTACTTATTACTTTGTTCAAGAATTTCTGTTGTTTCTAAACTTAGCGAAACACAAAAAGAGAGAAGATTGTCATGCCAGCCAAAAACCAGAATCGTTTTAGTGTGGTGATTATGGTAAGCAATATTGAAATGCTAAACATGATCAATGCCAGGTTAACGTAGGCCCTACCCGGGCTTACGTAAAACGTACTACCCAGTCGGGTTTCAAAAACGAAAAAGTTATCGACTTTTACAGGTACTGGAAATAATCCAACTGAGAAGGTGCGGGATGTCAGTTCTTCTGATTGTATTTCCTCATATTGATCCCAGCTAATGGCAGGTGCCGGATTTTGTTCATAGCTATACCAAAAAACGGCAAGCGCTGTAATAAAAAGCACTCCCAAAAAGGCTAAAAAAAATTGTTCGGCCTTAGGCCAGTTTTTCCAGAACGCAAGTGTAAACATGGTTATTTCAGGCTTGGATTACTCCAATACTTTTGGTACACGAAAGTAGGTATTATCTTTTTCAGGCGCGCTTTCTAATGCTGTGCTGGTATTCAGGTGTGGGGAGATCTTATCTTCCCGTAAGGCGTTTAGTTCATGGCTCATGGTAGTCAGTGGCTCTACACCCTCGGTGTTCACTTCATTTAACTTTTCAACAAAGGACAAAATACTGGACATGTCCTTTAACATGGCTTCAGCATCTTTTTCATTGAATTCAAGCCTGGCCAGGTGCGCAATTTTATTTAAAGTTTCTTTGTCGAGTTCCATAGCATTAGCTCATTGTTGATAACATTGTACACTTCCTTTTGTATTCATCCACAGTATCTAAGGTGTACGCCTGTGGAAGAATAGGCGCATGAAAGATTACGTTCACACAACCGGCATGCACTCTTAACGGAGAACGATCGGGCAAAATTATCCAATTGTGCGGAATGGTTACGGGTACAATGGGAATTTGTTTTTCGATGGCAATCCGAAAGGCACCGTCTTTAAAGTGTGCCATTTGTGGGGGATTTTTGGTAACAATGCCCCCTTCCGGAAAAATAACAAGGCTCTTCCCGGCATCAATAGCTTTAAGCGATTGAATAATGGTATTCATGCGGCTGCGTAGCTTAGACCGATCGACTGTAATGTGGAGCTTGCGATACATAAACCCGAACAGGGGAATGCCCTCCATATCATTCTTCCCAACAAAAATTGCATTAACCGGATTGAGGCCCAGCGTAGGGATGTCGAGGTAAGAAAAATGATTAGCGCAAAAAATGTATTGCTGGTCCGCATTCAAATTGGTCTGGGTGCTCACTTTAAATCGGAGAAAACACAATGGAAAAAAGATATGCGCCCACCAGCGGTTAAAAACACCTACCAGTTTAAATTGATCTTTAAATACAATTGGAATCAGAAACAGCGGAAAGAAAACCAGGAATAAAACTGAAAAAACAAAGAGACAGTAGAATGTGTGAATGGTTCGCAGCACCCGCATGAATTAATAGCTTATTGCCTGTTGATTTTATCGGCCCTGGGGATGGTAATAATTTCGCGCTGCCGGCCATCGATATACCGAAAACCGGTCTCATCAAAATAACCATCTTCTTCCAGTTGAATGCGGATGTCTTTTTTCCACTCCGGAATATTTACGGTGCAATTTAGTTCTATCGAATAAGCTGTTTTATAATGCATGGGGTAGTCTCCGGTAAACGGAACACCGCCTTGCATATCCCACATGCCAATGGTTGTGCCCGCAGCATGGCCATGAAACCCGATCGGGTGTGTATATATGGAAGGTGTAATGCCTTCGGCAAGTGCTTGCTCGCGCGTGGCTTTAAGAATTTCATTTCCGGTGCGACCTTCTTTAAAGTGAGAAGTTAAAATGTCCTGCAGGCGATTTCCTTTTGCAAACGCATCGCGTAAATATTTGGGAGGTTCCGTTTCACCGGCTTTCAGAATGTAGGCATGTTGTTGCGTATCGGTATTTAAACGCAGGTATGTAATGCCAAAATCCACATGCAATAAATCACCGGGTTGTATTACCAACGGCTGTGGTCTTTTGGATGTGATGGCTTCGGGTTCGTTGCGTTGAATAGAAACGGATGTATGAAACCACGTATCTAATTTTAATTCTTCAATCCGCTCGCGGTACCACCACACCACATCTTCGGTGGTAGTTACACCCGGCTGAATTACCTTGTCGGAAAAACCTTCCTGGATAATATCATGGGCAATGCGACAGATCTGTTGGTAGAGCACCATCTCTTTTTCGGTACGGGTTTCCAACCAGCTTACAGCAAGGTTTTGAGCTGAGGTAACTTTCGGTTGTAGGTTTTTGGGTAATACTTTCAGTAGGTTGTCATAATCGTTTGAAGTCAGGCCATCGGCATGGCCGTAATGAGGGGCTTTGTTTACACCGATCTTTTTAGGATTACGTTCTGCAATAATTTTTCCGAGTTGTGCCCATTGGTCGGGGTTAGCATCCGGATCCCACGCGCGTTTAAAAACTTTTCCTACATCGTAGCGGGCTACAGCCAGGTATTCCATTTCTTTACCGGCACCGCGATCAAACGCTACCAGCATGGTAGTTCTGCGGGCAGCATGCCAGGTAGCGGGCAGCAACGTACGGATTACCGGGTCTTCGTTATACTCGCGTGAGATAATCACCCACATATCAAAGCCCTCTCTGCGCATAAGCGCGGGTAAAGTATTGCGTAACCGATCTTCAAGTAACTCATCAATAACGCGGGCCTGATCGCGTTGAGATAGGATTACAGGTTGCTTGATGCCAGGAATGAAACGGAAAGTAAAAAGATGATTACAAAAGATTTCATATAGAATTATAATGTGATTTAAAGCTTGAAATGTTAATACTACAAAGTAAAAGCGTTGGATCTTTAACTCATTTGAATTTTACACCGCTGGTCTTTTAAAATTTCTTCGGCCCGTTCTACTTCAATGTGCGATTTGGCATCGTCCATTTGTTCGCGCATGGCCTCTTTAATTTCCCGTATGCGCATGGCTTCAATAAATCGTTTTACATCTTCCCGGGTTTCAAGAATCAGTTCGGGTACTACGGCCGGTTTGTCGTCATCGCCCTTGGCCACCATGGTAAAGAATGATGAGTTGGTGTGTTTTATATTGCCGGTTTAACATTCTGAGATTCTACCCGAATGCCTACTACCAGCGAGGTGCGGCCTACATAATTTACGGAAGCATGCATCGATACCAGGTCGCCTACTTCTACCGGTTGTAAAAACTCAACCTTGTCAACCGTAACGGTTACACAATACGTACCGGCATGTTTACTGGCAGCAGCATAGGCTACTTTATCCATCAGCGAGAGCAGCGTTCCACCATGAATTTTGCCGCCAAAGTTAGCATAGCTGGGTATCATTAATTCGGTGATGGTGGTTTGTGAGTATTTAACCGGGCGTGCGGGTTTCATGGTGGAGGGTTTCTTGAAATATGCTGTTTCTTGAACAGAAAAACAAACTTTGGATGGAGATCTGTAAAAGTTTGAGTGTGATGCCACCAAAACATTGTGTAATAAAGATGTAAGTTTATTTATTTTTGACAGTAAATAAGTTTTTTGTCTTTTTTTAGTTTTGAGTCAGAATAAACATTCCTGCGCCATGAACAAAAACACAAAACACAAAACACAAAACACAAAACACAAGAGTAGGATTTATACTTTTGTTAATTATTGTTGGATTTATCCTTGAATCTTGTTTAAGTAATCAAGACTTGGAAATTAACTCAACGACTTTTTTTAACCAATCAGACTCCCAAGCAAAGACTCATTTTGCTAAAGGATTAGCTCAAGCTATATCGCAGGAAAAACACATTCGGGAATTTATAAAGTATGAGGCACTAAAGACTTTTGATGGCGATTATGATGTTCCATACAGCCTTGTTAAAGATAAACTCCTTCCAAATGGAAAGACATTCCAACAATCGCTGGCTCCGTATTTTAAGGAAGTTAGCCTCAAAGATATTGAACAATCGTTGCCTTTATTAACGATTTTTGTCCCAACATTGCCAGAGAAAACCTTCTCGGCAGAACTGTGGGATACTGAAAATCAAGTACCTTATATTGCAATAAGGCTCAATGATTCCAATGATGTGCCAATAATTAGTCCAGAGGGTGAAGAGTATTTGTTAGAGTCTTCTTTAGTTCCGTCTTATCCAGTATTGGTCGTAAAAAATTGTGAGCGTCTAGTTTACAGTTCTCAGCAAGGTTACCAGTTTTCTAATGGGTCTAGAGTCATATTGACTACTCCAGCAGGAATAAGTTATAAATTTGCTGACGATATTTTTGATTTTGAATTGCAGAAGCAAAAGGAATTAGATGCGCTCCGAGAAGGTACGGTTTCAACCACTGATTCTAAGTTAGTGGATGCTTATTCTCAATACCTAACAGCAGATGGTTGGCAACGGGATTTTATTTATTATGATATAACACCTACCTCACCCAACGGGCAATTTACATTTGATTTTAGTGAACATATCAGATCTTTTTCCATTGTGGGCGATGCTTTATTGGCTTATCAGAAAATGGCAGATCAGTCTGGTGATCCTAAAATTAAATCTGGCAAAAAATCTTCTGGTTGGACTGATGGTTACTTTGAGATAAGGGCAAGTGTTCTAATTCAGGCCCAAAATGGTATCGGCTCAACAATTCCAAATTCATACTTGGTATCTGGCCGAGATTTGTTTTCTGTTACTTATGAAGTTGACAGACGGGGAGTTTGGCCATTTAGATACGATTATTACATTGTAAAATCCGTTACCGCAAAACCTCAGAGTACCAATATGCCAATCGTACCTTGGGATTTGAAAAATTATGGAGCTTCCTTTAGAGTCGATATTGAAGAGACCGATGTAACAACAATTGTAACTGAATCTACCTCTGAAACAACTAAATTTGCAACTAACTTTAGTATAGAGGGCCAAGTTTTGAAGAAGATAGGTTTAAAATTTGGAGCGTCCTTGGAAAGGACTGAAACAAATACGATAACTAGACAATACACCTTAAATAGTGATCCATTAGGTTCTGTGGTTGTAAATTTTTCCGATAAAGTAATAGTTTCAGCTAGTTACCCAGTACTGGAGGCTCCGCAAACTTGGAGATATAACACGCGCGAGTACGCAAATGATATTTTTTCAATAAGTGTTGAGCCAAAAAGGGTGCAGTAGTAGATTTTATGTTCAGCAAAACTGTTGTTCCGATCTTTCTTTCAATTTTCGTTATTGCTTGTAATGATGAGAACCTCAAAATAAGGGAAACTTATTCTTTCGAGCTAGATGGAAAATATGAATTGCTTGAAACAGCTTCTGTTGAGCCAGTAGATTTAAATTTTGATGGTCTTTTTTCTAACAACATTCTCTTAGAGGCTAATCAAATAGAAAACAAAGAAAGATTTTACCTGGAGCTTGAGTCTATAAGGTATGATTGGGAACCTGTGTTTTATGACCAAAGAATGTTTCTTTGGTCGCCACTACCCAATGTTATTACAAGTTCTGAAGGTGTTTATCTTAGAACAGAATATGGTTATACAGCACTTCTAGCCAAATATCAGTTTGATCCAATGAAGAATAAAGTTGATGTTTTAGGAAATTTAGGCGGAGGAAGTGTTGACGCTGTATTACGAACCAGTCCTGATACATTAAAAATTAACTACCGCCAATTTTTTTTTACATCAAACGGTTGGGAGGAGTTGTCTTTAGTATCTCTTTATAAAAGATTTTAGTTGTATGAAATGGAGATTAGGCATGTTATTGTTGATAATTTTTTCCGGCAGAGGTTTGGCGCAAGATCGTGAAGAAAGAGTAAGTGTGGGTAGCGGCTACTCAAGACATGGAACAGACGATGTTAGCGGATTTTTCTTTTCTGTATATTATGAATCAGAGTTAAAAAACAAGACTGGCTATTCAATATCCCTTTCAGGGACATTGCATGACGGACGCACACCAATACTCTATTATAATGAAATTGAAGCAGAATGGAAAAGGGGGGATTTATTTTTTGTAACGGGTGGCGTTCAATTAAGTGCTGGATTGACTTACGAGTTAATAAATCTAAAGAAGAGCAATCTAATTTTCGAGTTAGCTCCGTTGCTACGGTATCAATCAACTTCTAACCCTGATTACTCATTAGTTAATTTCTATCCAACAAATTATTTTGCAAATTCTAACTTTGAAAGAAGTTTTTCGCTTGGCGCAGTTGGCTCTTTAGCTTACAACATAGATGTGAATAAAGATCTTCATGTTCGCATTACAGCTTCCCTTCAGTATGATACGCATGAAGACGCATTGAGTATGGTTGGATTTTCTATTGGCCGAAAACTTATAAGAAAGAAATCTGAATCTGATTAACGTTATTCAGTTTGGATAATTTATTAAACCTTAGTACCATTGCCGTGGCCGTAATGGTAAGCCCAATCAACAGCCCCACCCAGATGCCCAGCGCGGCCCAATCCAAAATAAACGCCAACACATACCCAAGGGGCAAGGCAATTATCCAATACGCAACAAAGATTAAGAGCGAAGGTATTTTTACATCCTGTAATCCGCGCAAAGCACCTGCGGTTACTACTTGTATGCCATCGGATAGTTGAAAGAAGGCTGCAATAATCAGGAGCGATGCCGCGAGTTGAATAACAGTTTCATCATCGATATACAATGCAGGTAAAAATTCTTTTCCCACAATAAAAAGTAATGCCCACAACGTCATGATGCCAGCGGCCATCCAGATCATGGCGAAAGCAGATGCCCGCAGGTTTTTTCTATCGTGTTGTCCTAAAAAATTTCCTACGCGTATGGTGGCGGCTGCACCTAACCCCGAGGTAGTCATGTAGCTGATGGTGGCGAGATTAATCGCGATTTGATGAGCTGCCAATGCAGTTGTTCCTATCCATCCCATCATAATGGCCGAGAAGCCGAAAGCCCCCGCCTCAAAAATAAATTGCGATCCGGCCGGCACACCGATGTGCAACATTTTTGAAATAAGTTTGCGCGAGTAGCCGCCAATCGAAAACCCGGCCCTATAGGGTTGGTATCGTTTGGCAATGTAAACATAAGCCATCATGCTGATAGCCATTATTATTTTGGAAATAAGTGTGGCCCATCCGGCACCGTTCAACCCCAATTCGGGGAAACCGTAATTACCAAAAATCAATACATAGTTAAGTGCGATGTTAACCAGATTGCTTCCCACCACAATAATCATAGCCACCCGTGTACGTTGCAATCCTTCGGCAAATTGGCGATACGTTTGAAAGATCATGGAAGGGATAACGGATACGGCAACAATATTCAGATACGGCAACGCAAGGGTAACCACTTCTTCTGGCTGGCCCATTTTATACATGAAAGGTTCGATACCAATAATAAGCGCAACCAGTGCAAAGCCGGTAAGCAGATTGATGAGTGAACCGTTCTTAAGTACGGCAATAATTTTTGAATGGTCGTTTGCACCTTCAGCCTGGGCTACCAGCGGTGTAATGGCATACGAAACGCCCACACCAAAAAACAATGGAATATTATAAAACACATTGGCAAACGAGGAAGCTGCAAGTGGTACAGCTCCGGTCCAACCCACCATTACACTATCGGCTACGCCTGTCATTACCTGGCCCAGCATGCTTAGCATAACCGGATAGGCTAATAAAAAATTGGGTTTGAAGTGCTGGCGCATTACAGTTCTTTCATCAAAACACGATATAGCGCAATCATGGTTTCGATATCGTGCTTGTGTACTTTTTCGTGTGGGGTATGGGCATGTTTTTCAGGCGCTCCTACAAAACACCAATCGAAGGGTACAGGGCTTCGCTGCAGTTCGCCCCCATCGCTGGAGCCCAGGCCTTCTACTTCTAATTGATGATCGATCTGATGCTTTTGTGCGAGGTTAACAATTTTATCAACAAACTTTTTCCGTGGCAGGTTACGATCGCGCAGCGAGATGGCCACACCCTTTCCATGATGCACTCCATCCGATACCCAGGTGATGTCTGAGATCAGTGCCTGCCGTACTTTATATTTTTGTAGATATAATCGGCTAAATAGCCAACGGCCCCGCCACCGTGTTCTTCCCAGCAACCAAAAACAAGTATTCCGTCCTTTAAGGTTTCGGCAACTTTTAAAGCGCTGTAAATTCCCAACCGGTTATCCAGGTAGGCTGACTCGATGTAGTCTTTGCTTTCATGAAAATTTATTTTGTAAGTAAGCGAGGTGCCACGTTCAATGGTACGGCCAAATTTATAGAACGCATGATTCTCTTTGTCGAACTCCAGTTCGCATTCAATGGGGCCAAAAGCATCTTGCCCCACCAGTTTGGTTCCGGCCTCTGCATCGGGGCTGCCAATGGAAAGCAGTTGATTAAAATACCGTACGGTAAACCAACGGTATCCATGTGTGCAAAAATGGCTGTGCGCGGTTTGCCAAACTTTAATATAATGTTATCCTGAAATTGTTCGCCCGCTAAAACCTGGGGTTTGGTTTTCCAATGCCTGCTTTCCTTTTTAATGTATTGAAGCAGAAATGCTTGCAACGAACTTTCTTCGCCCGATGGAGCATGCACCTGACAAAGGTTGCGCAAAAGCGCGTAATCACTTGTTGCTTCTTTTACTTTTTTTATTTTTAACTACTGCCATTGTGTTCAACCTTTTTGTAAATTTTCCAAAAATTAGTACGGTGCAAAAATAGCTTGTTATTTTAGTCCTTAAACAAACATGCAAATAATTAACCTGGGCGAGCAACACTCCATAGCCAATCAGTTTGTGGCGGAGTTACGCGATGTACACATCCAAACCGATCGGTTGCGGTTTAGAACCAACCTGAAAAGGTTGGGCGAGATTATGGCTTACGAAATTTCCAGGACGCTGGCATATCAACAACAAACCATACAAACACCGTTGGCGTTGGCGCGGGCTAACCGATTACAAAAACAACCGGTGTTGATAACGGTATTGCGTGCAGGGTTACCCTATTACCAGGGGTTTCAAAATTATTTTGATGCCGCTCCGGCCGGCTTTATAGGAGCTTACAGAAAAGAAGGGGCAGAGATTAAAATAAATCTGGAATACCTCGCGACTCCAGATTTGACGAATCAAACTTTAATTCTGATAGACCCTATGCTGGCAACAGGTAATTCCATTATTCGTTCTGTAAATGAGTTGGAGCGCCATGGAAAACCAGCACACATACACGTTGCTGTATTGATAGCCGCGCCTGAAGGCATTCGGTTTGTACAAGATAACCTGAACTACCCGGCTACTATTTGGACGTTTGCGATAGACGAGAAGCTCGATCCTCGCAGTTACATTGTGCCGGGCCTGGGCGATGCAGGCGATTTGAGTTTTGGTGAAAAACTTTAGTAACAAGTAAATTCAAAAATTTAACGTTTAAAATTCAAAGCAGGATGCGATCTAAAAATGTTAAATCTTGAATTTCAAATTTTTGAATCAGAGACATGTGGGATGAAATTCTAAAAGCAACATCTGTTTATTTCTCTTCGATGATCAAGTTTATTTTTGGTCCGATAGGAGGTAAGGCCGCAGGTTTACACTTGATTACCACCATGGTGGTTACCACAGCCGGGATGATGACCATGGTAACAGCCTTTACATATTTTGGAGATTTTATTCGCAAGCGGATAATTGAGCGTTTTCGAAAACCAAAACCTGCAGATGAAACGGTGGCGAACAAGCGTAATTTTTTTAAACGCTATGGCCTGGCAGGCGTTGCATTTTTAACACCGGTAATTTTAACTCCCATTGGCGGAACCATCCTGGCTGTAAGCATAAGTCCTAAAGCGCGAGAAAATTTTACTTTATATGCTGATAAGCGCTGGTGTGTGGTCGGTAATTCTAACCTGTGCAGTTTACTTTGGGTATGATGCGGTGATGGAGTGGGTAGATAAAATGCAGCCGGATAAGATGTTGGAGCCTTAGCCGTATCACAAATCAATCACCTCTTGCCATGAAAGCACCGATAGAGAGGTATCGGTATTAATTTCAGCACCTTGATCGGCACCGGTTATCAGAATACCGGAGCCGGTTTTATTGTATTTTAACCAATACCGGATACCACCCAACATTTCAGATTTAAATTGTTTTCCTGCCTTTACTTCAACAGCAAGGGTACGATCGTCCTTTTCCAGAATTAAATCTACTTCGTTACCGGCACTGTCGCGGAAATAGTACATGCCTCCGGCAATACCTCTGTTAAAACGGTTTTTTTCGGATTTCAGTAATCACCCAGTTTTCAAACAATGCACCATACTTTGTACTATTTACCAGGGCACGTTGGGAAGAGAAACCTAATAAATAGCACAACAACCCGGTATCACAAAAATAGAGCTTGGGTGATTTAACGATGCGCTTATTTAGGTTTTCGTGATATGGTTGTAGTAAATAAATAATGTAACTGCTTTCCAGAAGCCCCAGCCAGGCTTGTATAGTTTTAGCATCAACTCCTGTTGATTTGGCCAGTGCATCTTTATTAACAAGCTGCCCGGCATAACCGGCACAAAGCCGAACAAAGCGGGTGAAGGCAGGCAGGTTGTTAATGTTGCGAATCAAACGAACATCGCGTTGAATATAAGTTTGAATATACGCGGCCATCCATTTGGATACGGAAAGCTTTTGTTGCCATATTTCAGGGTAACCACCGGTAAAAATATGATGTGCAACGGGTCCATCCATTTTGGCTTCTTTCAGTTCGGCATACGATAGCGGTAGCAATTCCAGGTAGCCAACCCTGCCAGCCAGCGACTGTGCAATTTGTTCTTGTAACAGAAAATTATTCGAACCAGTAAGAATGAACTGTCCTCGTTTTGAACTGGCATCTAACCGACTTTGCAAATACCGGAACAAGGTTGGTACACGCTGCACTTCGTCTAATACAGCTCCTTCCTTCAGGTTTTGTAAAAAACTTTTGGTTTGCAAGGCCTCGGCTTCTACATCAGGATCTTCAAAATTGAAGTAAGTTTTTTTACCAAATACCAGTTGACTAAGTGTTGTTTTTCCACTTTGCCGTGGACCAACAATACAAACAGCACGGAACTGCCTTGCGGTTTCTAACGCTTCACCATAGATATGACGTTTAATCAGATTCATAAATTCCAGATTTACAAAAATATGCAATTCTGGAATCAAATTCCAGATTTGCAAAAACATGCAAATCCGGAATTGGTAAGAAAGGTGGATTTATCCTTCGTCTGGTAAGATTTCGATATCGCGGATCAGCACTTTTTTTGAAATCGCCTGCCCGGTTTTGGTGGCGGCCAATCCGCCCAATGCAGTTTCTTTGTAGCGGGTTTCCATGCTGGCACCAATTTCGCCCATGGCATCAATCACTTCATCAACCGGAATTACACTGCTTACATTGGCCAAAGCAATTTGTGCCGAGCTGTTGGCAATGGCAGCGGCACTGGCATTGCGCACTACACAAGGCACTTCTACCAATCCGGCAACGGGATCGCACACCAATCCTAACATGCATTGTACCGTAATAGCTACGGCATTAAAAATCTGATCGATATCGCCACCCAAACAATACACAATGGCACCGGCACCCATAGCGGCTGCGGTTCCGGTTTCGGCCTGGCAACCACCCACGGCTCCGGCAATGCTGGCTTTTTGTTCCATGATCAAGGCAATGCCGGCTGCAAGCAACATGGCTTCCAGAATTTTTTTATCCTCTACCTTGTGAATTTCCTGCAACGTATATAATACTCCTGGCATAATGCCACTGGCACCGGCTGTGGGTGCAGCTACAATACGCCCCATGCACGAGTTTACTTCTTTGGCAGCCAGTGCACGCGACACAAGGTTTTGAAACTCTTTAGATAAAACCGGGGTAGGGTAGTTATAAACTTTCTTGGCTCCGTTATTAATCATGCCCGAGCGCGAAGTCATATCTTCGGTAAGGCCGGTTTGCACAGCCTCCTTCATTACACTCCAGGCTTTGCTCAGGCCTTCCAGGATTTGTTTTTCGGTGCGTCCTTTCTGTTCCAGCTCATACTCTAACACAACCGCTACAATAGATTTTTTCTTCTCAGCACAATAAGCTTTCCAGCCCTCAAACGATTCAAACAAAAATGCCATGGGTAGAATTTTGTATCGAATTTCGATGGTAAAACCTGTATTTCAAATTGTTTGGATTGGTTTTGTTGCTATTGATTATGCAGCAAGGTGGAAATAGGGGCCCAGCATGAGGATTTATTCAAATAAACCAGTTTTAGGGTTGGTGATGATTAACCTCTGTAATTTGGTTGTTTGATTTTATTGATGATGATGACGGATGGACAACCCACCCGGAAATTAAATTTCTGGAAGGTATTGGCAGAATTTATTAGAAGCCATCTCAAAAATACTTTGTCATCGCGGACAGCGTTCCGCGATCTCGGAATCTGTGCAGAAAGGTTGGGATGCCGGAATAAATCCGACATGACATTCATCCTAAAGTGTATTTTTGAGATGGCTTCTAGAAGTATTTTAGTTCCGTGGTGTAACCGGGCTCCCAAACAATGGGGGAGGTAGGAAACAATGGAAAGTAAAATTTTCATCAGCCGTAATCTGGATGGAATTTTGTTTCTTAACTAAAATATCCGGATTATCATGGATAATTCTTAAATCAGTCAGGATAATTTCAGCACCATGAGAATATTTATTTCGATTTTCTTATCAATTGTTGTTCATACAACCTGCTTTCCGCAAAACAAAGATCAAGCTGCCATTAAACAAATTTTTGATCTGGCGTTAAGTAAAGGTCAATCCTATGAAATGCTTCACGACTTATGTACCACTGTTGGGCCACGTTTATCTGGTTCGCCCGGGGCTGCTGCGGCCGTAGAGTGGAGCAGGCACGTAATGGAAAGGCTCGACTTTGATTCCGTTTGGTTGCAGCCCGTAATGGTGCCCCATTGGATACGCGGTCAAAAAGAAGTTGGAAAAATTATTTCGCGCAAGCAGGGAACCATTCCGGTAAATGTTTGTGCATTGGGTGGAACGATTGGTACCGGCCCCATGGGCATAACAGCAAATATTGTTGAAGTAAAAAGTTTTGAGGAACTGAAAGCCTTAGGCACTGCGGGAGTTAAAGATAAAATTGTATTTTTTAATCGCGCGATGGATCCTACGCAAATGAACACCTTTACTGCTTATGGGGGAGCGGTGGAACAACGTGCCAATGGGGCATCTGAAGCTGCCCGGTTGGGAGCAGTGGCTGCCTTGGTTCGCTCCATGGGATCGAATCTCGAAGACTATCCACATACCGGAAGTATGCGTTATGCAGCCAATGTAGTAAAGATTCCTGCATTGGCTATTAGTACCCTTCATGCCGAACGCTTAAGCCGGTTGTTGAAAGAAGAAAAAGATTTGCAAGTGTATCTCGAAAATCACTCTGTTACATTGGAGGATGCTCCATCGTTCAATGTAATTGGCGAAATCCGGGGTAGCGAATATCCGGACGAGATTATTGTGGTGGGTGGTCATTTAGATTCGTGGGACTTGGGCCAGGGGGCACACGATGATGGTGCCGGTTGTGTTCAGTCCATTGAAGTGCTGCGGTTGTTTAAGCAAATGGGCTTTAGGCCGAAGCGCACCCTTCGCGCAGTTATGTTTATGAATGAAGAAAATGGATTGCGTGGCGGATTAAAGTATGCCGAACTGGCCGCAACAAATAAAGAAAAGCACATTGCCGCCATTGAATCGGATCGGGGTGGTTTTGTGCCGCGTGGCTTTACAGTACCTACCGATGCTATTGCCAAGGCGAAGGTGCAAAGTTGGAAATCCTTGCTGGAACCCTACGGACTCTCTGACTTTACTGCCGAAGGTGGAGGTGCCGATATTGGGCCATTAGCCAGCCAGGGTGTTGCGTTGTTGGGTTTTCTTCCTGATTCGCAGCGCTATTTTAACTATCACCACTCAGCCGAAGATACCCTTGATAAAGTGGACAAACGCGAACTGGAACTTGGAGCAGCAGCAATTGCTGCGATGGTGTATTTGATTGATCAGTATGGGTTGAAATAGATTGACTTCTTTTAGAAGTCAATCTCACCCAGAAACTCTGCATCCACCAACAAGTAAATCATCTGCTCCGGGTTACTGTCATTTAAAACAAGCTTGCCTTTAATCTCAACGGGCTTATCGGTATAAGAAATGGCCTTGCTCAAAAAAACTTCGGCCACTCCTTCGGGGCCACCCACACCACAAAAAAACAGGCATTGATGGGCAGCGATGAAAGCATAAAATGTGTCTCTTTGGTTACACCTTGAAAAGGGATGATGTATCCCGGCAGCACAACTTCTTTTCCGTTCAGGTTTTTTACTTCCTTCGTGAAGATAGGTTTATCAAATTCACCTTTGGGGTCTTTCTGATAGGTAATGTCATACAACTTGGGCCAAACCAAAGACGGGAACCCTGTATAATTTTTTTGAGCCTGCGCACTAATAGCGAATGCCAGGCCAACAGCAAGTAATACATGTTTCATAGTTCCGGAACTTCAAGGGTAAAAACAGAACCTTTGCCATAATCAGACTCATGACGGATGATGGCGCCAATCTTATGAGCCGATTCGCGTGCAATATACAACCCAAGTCCAGAACCTGTGGCTTTATCGGATGCGCGGTAAAACATGTCAAAGATTTTTGGGCTTAGGCCGGGTGGTATGCCTTCACCGTTATCTTCAATTCGAATCAGAATTTTTGATGATTGCCGCCTGGTTGATATTTTGAGCATAGGCTGGTGTTCCGGATCTTTTTTCTGAAACTTAATTGCGTTTGAAATGAGGTTACTCAGGATAATTTTCAATCGTACTTTATCTTGCTGAATGGTTTCTTGCTCAAACTCACTCAGGTCCAGCATTAGCTTATGATAATTTTCCAGGTATTTTAAGTTATCCAGAATTTCCTGGCAAAGGTTTTTTAGTTGGATTTGTTCGGGTGCAAGGGCAAGGCGCTTGTTGCGTGAGTAATCCAGAATTTCGGCAATAAATGAATCCAGTCTTAAAACACTTTTTTCAATTTCATTGAGGTATGCTGGTGTAGATTTATCTCCGGTCTCCAATTTGGAAATGGCAACCAGCCCTTGAATAGATTTAAGCGGAGCACTCAGGTCGTGCGAAGCGCTGTACACAAAACGATCAAGTTCTTTATTGGTATTTTCTAATTCCTGATTTTGCTGATGAAGGAGGTTCTCCACCTGATGTAAATCCGAAATAACCCGGCCGATGATTGCTGCAAATACTGAGAGCAGGATGTTACCCAGAAAAACAGTAAACAAAATATTTTTTGAACTGAATAAATGATCGGGCGAACCAGTAATGGTAGATGGTATAACATACGTAAGCAGAAAGATAAACAGGTTACAGAATGCGGCTTCGCCAAAACCAAACCGAATAGCTACATAGAGCGATACTATTCCATAAATGAACCAATATTGCTCGAAGGGAATTAGCAAGGAGAGCACGATCAGTACACCACCTACAAGTATTATTTCAATACGCTTCAGCCAGGTATATGGTGCCGGTCGCACTAACGGTGGCCGGGGCGATTCCAGTAACCATCCTTTTTGTTGCAGAAAGGGTGTTACCGAAAACAACAGAGGAATGGTAATTCCAAAGTTGGCCATAAATTCGCCCAACCAGTTTCGAAGAAATAGTTCGCCAAAATTTTCCCATGTCTGGTAGTCTAAATAAATCAGCGTGCATTGAAGCAGGAGTAGTTCAACTGTAATGGGTATTGCCAGTGCCAATACAATAAACCAGATTAGTTGATTGGTATTGGGTAACCAGTATTTTCCATGGGTTACTTTTCTGAACAAAAGATAGGAGGTAATAACACCAATAACTTCAGGAGCGGATAGAACCGGCCACAGGCGCCAATCTTCAATGCCCCAATAGTACGTGTTAAGAGTTGCCACCAGGTACAGCGCTGGCACAACACGTGCAAAACCCCACCAGTTACCAACACAACAGCAATAGCTGTGGGTATGTAAAAAGTACTTACTCCCTGATCGAAGATGAATAGTTGTGATGCCTGAGCTGCTAAATGAAAAAAGCACAAATGGGGCAAGCCAGGTCCACCACGGTAGTTGTTGTGTGTCGGAAAAAGCAGGATTTTTCAAGATCGCCAGTTTGATTTTTTACCGGTTGTAAATTGTACTATTCGTATCCGAAAAAGTTTTTTTGAGATTGCATTAGAGTGAATATTACCAGAACCATGCTTATAAAAAAATTGGTTATCACAAGATAACCAATTTTGAATGAAGTGAAAACGGTACTCAGTTGATGCTTATGCTTCAGCTTTTTCGTATTCATCCAAAGGTAAACAACTGCAAACCAGATTCCGGTCGCCATAGGCATTGTCCACACGGCTAACACTGGGCCAGAACTTGGCATCTTTTACAAAGGCCAATGGATAGGCTGCTTTTTGCCGGCTGTAAGGCCTGGTCCACTCATCGGCTGTAATAACAGCGGCCGTATGTGGTGCATGTTTCAGCACATTGTTTTCCTTATCGGCTTTGCCTTCTTCCACTTCACGTATTTCATTTCTGATTTCAATCAACGCTTCGATAAACCGATCCATCTCTGCTTTCGGTTCGCTTTCGGTTGGTTCAATCATTAATGTACCCGCCACCGGGAATGATACGGTTGGCGCATGAAATCCGTAGTCCATCAACCGCTTGGCAATGTCTTCCACTTCAATACCGGCTTTTTTAAAGTCGCGGCAGTCCACAATCATTTCGTGCGCGCAGCGTCCGTTGGCTCCCGTGTAAAGAATTTTAAAGTGTTGCGCCAGGCGTTCTTTAATATAGTTTGCATTGAAGATGGCCATCTTGGTGGCATTGGTTAATCCTTCGCCACCCATCATAGCAATATAGGCGTAAGAGATAATCAGAATGCTGGCGCTGCCATAGGGCGCAGCCGATATGGCGTTAATTGCTTTGTCGCCTCCGGTTTTTACCACGGCATGGCCTGGTAAGAAAGGTTTTAGTTTATCGTTTACACAAATAGGACCCATGCCAGGGCCGCCACCACCGTGCGGAATACAAAATGTTTTGTGGAGGTTAAGGTGGCACACATCGGCACCAATGTTGGCGGGCGATGTTAACCCAACCTGTGCATTCATGTTGGCGCCATCCATATACACCAATCCGCCATTGGCGTGAATGGTTTCGCAGATTTCAATAATAGATTCTTCAAACACCCCGTGTGTGGAAGGGTAGGTTACCATTAAGCACGAGAGCTTGTCTTTATATTGTGCCGCTTTGGCTTTCAGATCGGCCACATCAATTTTTCCTTCGGCATCTGATTTTACCACCACTACTTCCATACCCGCCATTACCGCACTTGCCGGATTGGTACCATGTGCCGATGCAGGAATGAGTGAAACTGTGCGATGACCATCGTTGCGACTTTCATGATATGCACGAATGGTCATTAACCCTGCGTACTCACCTTGTGCCCCGCTGTTGGGTTGTAACGATACTCCCGTAAACCCTGTTATTTCTTTCAACCAGTTTTCCAGGTTGGTAATCATTTCCAGATAACCCTGTGTTTGATCTGCCGGAGCGAAAGGATGTATTTGTCCTAACTCAGGCCACGTTACCGGAATCATTTCGGTGGTGGCATTCAACTTCATGGTACACGATCCCAGCGAAATCATGGAATGCACCATGCTTAAATCTTTGTTCTCTAATTTCTTGATGTAGCGCAGCATTTCGTGTTCGGAGTGGTGCGTGCTGAATACCGGGTGAGTGAGGAATGGTGAAGTACGAATGAGGGAGCCGGGAAGTTTAACGGTCTCTGGTTTACCATCTGCCGTGGCACTACCAAATACGGATAAAATTGTGTTGATGTCCGCTACGCTGGTAGTTTCATCAATCGAAATACCAATGTGGTTATCATTAAAATACCTGAAGTTAATGCCGGCTGCCTCAGCTTTTTGTTTGATAGAATTTTTATCGGCTACAGCCAGCTTTAATGTATCGAAGTAGTGTGCGTTTACTTGCTTAACACCAAGCTTTGCCAAACTGTTTTCGAGCAGTTGGGCCAGGCCATGAATGCGGCCTGCAATTTTCTTTAACCCCTCCGGGCCATGATATACCGCATACATGCTGGCCATTACCGAAAGCAATACCTGTGCAGTACAAATGTTGGAGGTAGCTTTCTCTCTGCGAATGTGCTGCTCGCGGGTTTGCAATGCCATGCGGTAGCCGGGGTTTCCGGAGGCATCAATAGAAACACCAATTATTCTTCCGGGTATCTGGCGTTTAAATTCATCTTTGGTTGCAAAGAAGGCAGCATGCGGTCCGCCAAAACCCATCGGTACACCAAAACGTTGCGAGTTGCCCACTACTACATCAGCTCCCATTTCGCCCGGTGATTTTATCTGTACCAGGCTCATCAAATCAACACCCATTACTACAAACACTTCTTTCTCGTGGGCCGATTCGATAAAGGTTGTGTAATCTTTTACTGCCCCATTGTTATCTGGGTTTTGAAGATAAACAGCAAACAAATCCAGATTGGTAATATCGAGTTTATCAAGATTGCCCACTTGCAATTTCACGCCAATAGGTTCCGAACGGGTTTTTAATAAATCAATTACTTGTGGAAAAGTATTTTCATCAACAAATAAGGTGTTTGCATTTTTCTTATTGGCTTTGCGCGAAGCATACAGCAAATGCATGGCTTCGGCCGCAGCGGTGGCCTCATCCAATAACGAGGCATTGGCAATCTGCATGCCCGTAAGATCAATCACCATGGTTTGGTAATTGATCAACGCTTCCATGCGACCCTGTGCAATTTCGGCCTGGTACGGGGTGTACGCTGTGTACCAACCCGGGTTTTCCAAAATGTTGCGCAGAATAACACCCGGGGTAATGCAGTTATAATAACCGGTACCGATGTACGATTTGTAAATCTTATTTTTTGAGATCAGTTTTTTTGAAACTGTTCAGAAACTCATACTCAGATTGAGCGGCAGGCAGGTTTAATTTCTTTTTTAACCGGATGCGGCCGGTATGGTTTGGTCAATCACTTCATCTACCGATTTTGCTTTTACCACCTTCAGCATTTCTTGTCTCTTTGTTGCTGGTGCGTTGTGACGGCTTTCAAATTTTTCGGAGTAGGAGGGATTGATGTAGCTCATAGACTTTAGGATGAAGGAATAACCGGAAAGAAAAAAAGGTACTGGTTGCCGGCTTCTGGTTACTGGCGCTGACTACGGCAACCTGTAACCAGAAACCGGTAACATTAAAATCGCTCGAATTGCGAGAAGAAGAAGTTGCCCTCAATGGCGGCATTCTCATCAGAGTCTGAACCATGAATGGCATTTGCATCAATAGATTTTGCAAATAAAGCGCGTATTGTACCGGGGGCTGCCTTGGCAGGGTCGGTGGCACCAATCAACTTGCGAAAATCTTCTACCGCATTGTCTTTTTCTAAGATCATCGGCACAATGGCACCGCTGCTCATATAAGCACACAACTCGCCATAGAAGGGCCGGGCTTTATGAATTTCGTAAAACTTACCGGCCAGTTCGGCACTTAGTTTAACTTTTTTCATGGCCACAATACGGAAGCCGGCTTCTTCAATCATTTTGGTAATTGCGCCTGTGTTTCCTGCACTTACTGCATCGGGCTTAATCATTGTAAACGTTCTGTTTCCTGCCATTTTATTAGTTTTTAATTTATTTCAATTTTTTTGAACGGGTGACACCAAGACACAAAAGCACTCTTAAGGTGCTATAATTCCGAAGGTCTTGAGGGCATTCCTGCACATAATTTGGCCGCAAAAATAACTTTTTAAGCAATAGGGTAGCGCGTGCTACAAAATGATTTTTGAAAGCTTTATGCAACCGGTTTTCGGCAGGAATTAAGGGTTATGCACTCCCAATTAAAATTCCCATTTTTGCCGCTTCGATGAAGAATCTAAATGCTTTTAAGTCGCTAATCAGCAAACCGGCAAAAGTGGTAATTGTTACCCACTTCAAGCCCGATGCCGATGCGCTTGGTTCTTCGCTCGGATTGGCCGCTTTTCTTAAAAAATCGGGCCACCGGGTTACTGTTATTACACCCAGCGATTACCCCGATTTTCTTGCCTGGATGCCCGGAAACGAAACCGTATTGGCCCTTTCAAAGGAAAATCCGGCCCTGGAAGCCAGGGCGGCCGAACTCATTGCTCAAGCCGAAATCATATTTTGCCTGGATTTTTCAAACCTTTCGCGCATTAATAGCCTGGGCGATAGGGTGCGCCAGGCAAGTGCTACCCGGGTGTTGATCGATCACCACCTGGAACCGGAAAAGTTTGCTGCATTTGAACAGTGGGATCCGGCCTCGGCCTCCACAGCGGGGTTAATTTTTGAGTTGATCGAGGAACTGGGCATGAAAGACCAGTTTGATGCATCCATAGCCACTTGCCTCTATGCCGGCCTGATGACCGATACCGGAAGTTTTAAACATAATAATACCCGCCATCGCGAGTTTGAAATTGCCTCGCAACTGGTGGAGTACGGGGCAAACCCACACGATGTGGCCCAACAGATTTACGATACCAATACGATAGAGCGGTTGCGCCTTACGGGATATGTGTTGAGCGAAAAGTTAGTGGTGTTGCCCGAGTATCGTACTGCGTATATGACCCTGAGCCAGGACGAACTGAAAAGATTTGGCGCGCAAACAGGCGATACCGAGGGGCTGGTAAATTACGGGCTTTCCATTAAAGGTGTGAAGATGGCCGTACTGATGTACGACCGCAAAGAAGAAATTAAACTCTCGTTTCGCTCGCTCGGCAATTTTTCAGTAAACGAACTAGCCCGAAAACATTTTGAAGGCGGAGGGCATCGCAATGCAAGTGGTGGCCAATCCAAACTTTCGTTGGATGAAACGCTAAAGAAACTGCTCCGTATTTTGCCGGAGTATCAACAACAACTAAACCAAGATTAAAACTTATAATTCAATTCAAATGAAAAAATCCTTTTTGCTGAGTGTGTGTGTTGCTGGCTTATTAATGGCTTGTACGAAAACGAAAGAAACTCCTTCGGGTCTAAAATTTACAATGGTAAAATCAGGCGGTGCGGATGTGGCTGCCAACGGCCAGATTATGGTGATTACCTTTTTGTTTAAGGATGGAAAAGATTCTGTATGGTCGGATAGCCGTACGAATCCATTTCCCACTATGATTAAGGTGGACTCTGCCATGGGTGTTGATCCGGTAATGGAAGTAGTACAAATGTTGGGCAAAGGTGATAGCGTTACATTCCAGGTTCCGGCTAAAGAACTTTTTGCCAAAACATTCCGCTCGCCAATTCCGCCTGGCGTAGATAGCACTGCAAACTTTACATTCCAGATTGGCGTAACCGATGTAGTTACCGAAGAGCGTGCCCTGGAAATGCAAAAAGAATTTATGACCAAACAAAACGAAGAAGCGTTGAAGGCTGAAAAAGAACAACTGGGAAAAGATACAGTCGCGATTGATTTATTTTTGAAAGAGAAAGCAATTGTGGCTAAAAAGACAGCTTCCGGCCTGCGTTATGTAATTTCAAAACCAGGTGTAGGCCCCAATGCACAAACAGGTCAGCAGGTAAGAGTTAATTATACCGGCACGTTGCTGGACGGAACATTTTTCGATTCCAGCATTGAATCGGTTGCTAAAGCAAACAATGCCTATAATGCACAACGTCCATACGAGCCACTCAAGTTAATGTTGGGCACTCAATCTGTAATATCTGGTTGGGAAGAAGCGTTAACCTTAATGAACCAAGGCTCTAAAATGACCGTGTATATTCCTTCTACCCTGGCGTACGGCAACAGACGCAGAAGTGAAGTGATAGCCGAAAATTCAATCCTGGTGTTTGAAATGGAGTTGGTAGAGATTGTAAAAGCGAAATAAGTACAATGAAGGTTGCAAGGAAAATAATGGCTGTATGCTGGTTGCCGGTGCTGGTTGCCGGCCTGCTGCTTATTCAAAGTTGCAAAGATGATGATGACGATAAGAAAGGTACAACGTGTACAAAAGAAGTAGCCGAAAGCAGGCTAATCGCACCCAGTCAGGCAAAACTAAGTTCTGATTCCTTGTTGATTGTGCAATATCTGGAAAACAATGAGATTGATATTGCCGATACGGAAATCAAAAACAACGTGCGCTACCGGGTAACTGAATCAGGCACCGGAGAAACTCCCTGTCTGGAGAGTTACATAAAGGTTAAGTATCGGGGCAGCCTGATGAAGACGGGGTATATCTTCGATCCCGATCAGGAAACACAACCGGATGTGAACTGGCAGGAAAGAGAAACTACCTTTTTGTTGAGCAACCTTGTTTTGGGATGGCAGATTGTGTTACCCGAAATGCCTGTGGGTTCAAAATTTACCATGTATATTCCATCCGGATACGGGTATGGTCTTTCCGGTGGCGGGGGTGGTGCAATACCTGTAAATGCTAACCTGATTTTTGACGTTGAACTGGTAGAGATTGTTGCGAAATGACGCTCTGTTTCGCCACCAACAATACACATAAGATAAAAGAGATACAGGCTTTGCTGGGCAATTCCCATCAGTTGCTTAGCCTACGCGATATTGGCTGTACGGAAGAACTGGCGGAAGATCAGGAAACGCTGGAGGGTAACTCGTTGCAAAAAGCGGAGTATGTATTTCAACACTACAAGGTAGCCTGCTTTGCCGATGATACCGGGCTGGAGGTGGAGGCATTGAATGGCGCACCGGGTGTTTATTCTGCCCGGTATGCAGGCGACCAACGCCAGCCAGCCGACAATATGCAGTTGTTGCTGAAGAACTTGCAAGGAGAAAAAAATCTAAAGGCCAGGTTCAGAACGGTGATTACCCTTATTACGAAAAAGGGCACTCATCAGTTTGAAGGTATCCTGAATGGTACGATTACTTTTGAACAACGCGGCACGCAGGGTTTTGGGTACGATCCGGTTTTTGTACCGGAAGGGTATGCACAAACCCTGGCTGAACTTTCCTTAGATGAAAAAAACAAGATCAGCCACCGGGCACGGGCAGTTCAAAAATTAGTTTTATTTTTAAAGGCAGCCCGTTGAAGCTATGAAAGTAGGTTTCAATAGATTTTCATTCTGGGTGGAGAGGTTGTCTCAAAAGTCGAATAAGAGAGTGCGTCATTCCGGCCTTGTGCCGGAATCCGTTCGGCTAACACTGAATCGGGATCGCGGAATAAATCCGCGATGACAGAACGACTTTTGAGACAACCCCTGGTGAGTTTAAAGCAACAACCTAAGATTTAAAACAGCATGAGTAAACCATTTACCATAGGCATTACAGGCGGCAGCGGCTCAGGCAAAACCTATTTTTTGCAAGGTCTTTCCGCCCGTTTTGCTGCTCATGAAATTTGCCTCATCTCGCAAGACAATTATTATAAACCGCGCGATCAGCAACCTATTGACGAAAACGGAGTCAAAAATTTTGATTTACCGGTATCGATCGATCGCGAAGCATTTCGTCATGATTTGCTGATTTTAAAATCGGGACAGAACGTAGTTAAGCAGGAATACACATTTAATAACCCGCAGGCTGAAACACGCATGCTGGAGTTTAAGTCAGCCCCTATTATTGTGGTGGAAGGTTTATTTGTGCAGTACTTTGAAGAGATAAGCAACGAACTGGATCTGCGCATATTTATAGAAGCCAAAGACCATGTAAAGTTAGGCAGGCGCATTAAGCGCGACCAGGTTGAACGGGGCTATGATATTGACGATGTGCTGTACCGGTACCAATACCATGTAATGCCGGTGTACGAACGCCTGATCGAACCCTTGAAACACAATGCCGACCTGGTAATACCCAACAATAGCAAATTTGAACGCGCCCTGGAAGTGTTGGTGGCGTTTTTGAAATCGCGGTTGGGTTGAATTTCTTTTGAAGACTCAAGTTTGGCTTTGTAGTGAACGTGCGTATAGCTCCGGGTTGCGTGTGGATATACGTAATAGAGGTGTTTATATTTAGGAGTTGGCAGCAAGCGTAGGACGACCAACAGAACTAACATAAACCACAGTAAAAGTGGACAAAATGCCAATGCTTCGTAAAATTAAAAGAGCTGCAAGCCGACACTTTTGCAGCACATTTAATTTTACCCAACCGCATTCAAAGCCCACCCACCACCAGACAAATTCTGACGTTGAATTACTGTTAATAAATTACTGATTTTTATAGTTGCTATTTCGTCAGGACAATTTATATTTGGACAATAATTGTCCCAAACAAAATTATTATGGTACAGAAAGAAACATTTGGTGAAGTAATAAGAAAGCTAAGAGAAGAAAGTGGACTTCCTCTTAGGAAAGTTGCGGCCCATCTTGACATAGACCCATCTACACTTGGAAAAATTGAAAGAAACGAACGAACAGCGAATAAAGAAATGATTGAGAAATTTGCAGAAATATTTTCCACAAATTCAAAAACGCTTCTTGTTTCATATTTAAGTGACAAAGTCGCTTATGAAATAATGGACGAAGATTGTACAAAGGACATCTTGAAGGTAGCTGAAGAAAAAATTAAATATTACAAAAAAGTAAAAAAACTAATTGTTATGCCTACAAAAACAAAGATAAAGCCCTATAAAGAAATTGATAGCGATGTTTTAACTCTAGCTGAAGAGGAAGCGTATCAATTAAGAATTGGAGAAAATCCAGACGACATTGACCTTGATGTAATTGATAAGATTAATGTTTGGGATAAATCTGTAAAGGTTGAAGAAAATGGATATTACTGGAAAGGCGAACCATATATAACTAAAGGTAAACTTCCTGCCAATGACAAGCCACTTGTTGTAGAGCTATTTTGTGGATGTGGCGGAACTTCTTTAGGGTTTGAGTTAGCGGGCTTTGAAATTGCTATTGGTTGCGATATTCATCAACCATCAATAAATACTTTTAAAACTAATCACCCAAACGTTTCAACAGTTTTAGGTGATGTTAGAAAGGTTAATCCAAAATCATTCCTACAGCTTTTGGATGGCAGACAAGTTGATGTTTTAATTGGCGGTGTTCCTTGTCAGGGCTTTTCTTTAAATAATAGAAAAAGACACGAAAACGAATGAAAGAAATTTGCTTTACAAAGAGTTTATTCGTTTTGTAAAAGCATTGAAACCAAAAGTAGTTGTTTTAGAAAATGTTTCTGGAATGAAAAGCACTGGAAATTTTGTAAAAACAATAGAAAAGGATTTAAGCCTCGCAGGAAATATGAAAGTAAAAAGCAAATTACTTTTTGCTCCCGATTATGGTGTACCGCAATCACGAACAAGATTAGTTTTTGTTGGAATTAGAGATGGGGATGAATTTGATTTTTCTGAAATCAAAAAAACACATGGTCCAGAAACTAAAAAACCATATGTTACGGTTAAAGATGCGATTGGTGATTTACCTAGCTTAAAGCCTAATGAAACTGCTACTAAGTATAAAAAAGAACCGTTTAGTGAATATCAAAAGCTAATGCGAAAAGAACTTAAAAGAGGATAAGTTAACTAATCATAAAGCTCCCAATCATCCTAAAGAAGTGATTGAAAAAATAAAAAGCACAAAGCCAGGAACTCCAATGTATCCAAAGTTCAAACAAAGAATTCGTTTGGCATGGGATATTCAAAGTCCTACCCAAGTATCTGGTGGAATAAGACCTCAATTTCAATTCGGACATCCATCAGACAACAGAGGTTTGAGTATCAGAGAAAGATGTAGATTACAAAGTTTTCCAGATAACTTTATTGTTAGTGGCGGAATTGTTCAAGGCAGAGTTCAAACAGGTAATGCCGTGCCTCCTTTGTTAGCAAAGGCAATAGCATTAGCAATAAAAAAATACTTATGAAATATAGAATTTGGTACAGTACTGAGAGTTTTGCAGATTATATAATCGCTAAAACAGGTCTTTCGGGTAAATCCTTCGCAAAGAAAAAAAATGTATGAGAGTGATGCAAACAATGCAACTCAATTCCATACAATGCCAGACCATATAAAACAGATCCTTTACCTCGATGCTCCAGACTTGATAGTTGAATTTAGATTCTGAACCAATATTTTCAATTGAAGTTTCAACTGAAGCAGGTAC
>LNFR01000086.1 GCA_001567185.1 Bacteroidetes bacterium OLB12 | reverse complement strand
CTCCTATGATTGAATACCTGGTGCGATTGCTTAGCCCTCGTTATAAAATTGCCACGCTTAGCCGTGGGTATGGCCGTAGCACTTCCGGCTTTCGGTTGGCCGGCCCGGATGATAATGCACGTACCCTCGGGGATGAACCCTACCAGCTATTCAAAAAATTTCAACATAAGATTTATGTAGCAGTTGGCGAACAACGGGCACTGGCTATACCTACCATTTTGAACGAGTGCCCGGATGTAGAAGTGATTTTGCTGGACGATGCCTTTCAACACAGGGCCGTGGTGCCGCAGTTTTCAATTCTGGTAACCGATTTTCAAAAACCATTTTATAAAGATGAATTGTTGCCGATGGGGCGTTTACGCGAAAACCGATATGGTGCAGGGCGTGCCGATGTTGTAATGGTAACCAAATGTAATTCCGAAACCAGTGAAACCCGCGATAAAATGCGGCAATCCATTTTACGGTACGCACCGGGTAAACCGGTATTTTTTTCCACGATTAAGTATGCGCCACCAGTTCCCATTGTAACAGGCAAGCTATCCGCGGAGGTGGTTTTGGTTACCGGAATAGGAAACACACAATCCTTTGTAAAACACTTAAAGCAGCATTATAATGTGCGTAAGCATTTTAGGTTTGGAGATCATCACCGCTATTCAAAAGAAGATTTGAGCCGTATTAATCGCGAAGCTGGAACCAACAGCATTATTACAACTGAAAAAGATATGGTTAAGCTTATTAGTTCAGAACTTGTGGAGGTTGTAAAGCAGGCTTCCTGGTTTTATTTACCGATAGAAGCTGAAATTGTTGGGAATGGTTCGGAATTTGATAGCTTGATGCTTGCCGTTGTGGCCGAAAAATTAAAAACGGTGACCACCTCTGGCAACGATTATCTTTCCTAAAACTGGTCTATTTTTGCACGTGCGATTTATTTTTTTGGTTTTGATGATTTTGTCCGGGGTGGTTTTGCTGGCCCAGGAAGCACCTCTTCCTAAAAAGAAGGTTATTCAGGATGTAGCATCGAAAACCAAAGCCCAGCCAGAAGAACCAGGGGGCAAACGTTCGCAGATTGTGGACGACTCCACTAAAAATGTGTACGGTCCAAAAACAACACTATGGATTACCGAAAACGACATCTACCTGAATAAGAAAAATTACCAACCGCTTGATACAGCCATTCATGATTATCACCGGTGGACGTACATTCAACAACTTAACAATTTCTATCAGGATTTGGGTAACGTTGGTACTGCCCTTAATCCGATATTTCCTACCGCACCAGTAACCATTGGTGCAAACCCAGGCTACAGCACATACGCTCCTTACTTTGATTTAGCGGAACCTCGCTACTTCGATTCGAAGTCGCCATACACCCGCATTTTGGTGGTTTGGGGTGGAGATGGTCGGGCGCGCACGCATATTGAGTTTACACGAAACATTAATCCACGCTGGAATTTTGGTTTTAACTACCGGCCCACGCTGGTTGATAAACAAATACAGCGAACGGGAAAGGGCGATCGCCAAACGGTAAGTCATTATTACGATCTCTATACCTCCTATAAATCGAAAAATGATCGCTATCAATTGCTGGCTTCTTACAGGCGCATACGCCACCGGGTGTTTGAAAACGGTGGTATTCGGTTAACGCTTGATACTACCTATGCGGGATACTTTGATCAAAATGCCGGGCCTTATTTAACGGCTGCACAATCAGAGGAGGTACGCAATGTGCTTCACGTATTTCAGCAATATCAATTGGCTTCGCCATTTCAATTATATCACAAGGCCGATTTTGCACGGCAGCGAAATCTCTTTCAGGATGATGCATCCAGCGAAACGAATTATGATGTGTACTTTGGTTATACCAACCCCGATGATGACATCGAAACGGACGAGGTGAGCGATGGAACCAAATTTAATTCGATGGCGAATGAATTTGGTATAAAGGACAAGCCGCATTTTTCTATTATAGTCTGTATTACAAACTTCGTCTGTATCGTGCGGAGAATAAATACCTGGATGGTTTGGCGCTTCCATATAAAAATCGCGGGGTCGAGAATTATCTGGGTGGGCAAATTGCTTTTCGGTTTGATTCGCTTAGTGAATTATCAGGACAAGCGGAATACCTGCTGGATGGTAACTATCGCCTGCAGGCACAACTGCGCACACCCTGGTTGGATGCAACCGGAACCAGTGCTCTTGTAAAACCGGCCTTTTTACCTTTGGCTTATCGTGGCAGCCATCATCAATGGATTAATGATTTTAGCAATCCGTTTACCAATCAGTTGTCTGCTTTTTTAAAAGTGAAGTGGGGCAGGCTGTTTGTTTCACCAGGAGCCACGTACACAGCCCTGAGTAATTATATCTATTACAGAGCAAATGATGTGACTAATGAGCCCACGGTGGTGCCGGCACAATCAGGAGGAAATCAGCAATTATTTATTCCGGAATTGTCGCATAGAGTTTACGGTTTTTCAAACATGTGTACCTGCGGCCGCAAGTACGATATACATCCTTTCTGAATAACGATGGCAACGTATTGCGCATACCTAAGTGGTTTGGAAATGCTCAACTGGCTTATGAGAATATGTTGTTCAAAGGAAATTTACAGGTGCAGATTGGTGTAGATGCACATTGGCGTTCGGAATACACAGCTTGGGTTATGATCCGGCTATTCAGCAATACTATGTGCAGGACAATACAACGGCACGGGCGTTTCCACTGGTGGATGTATTCTTTAATGGTAAGTTTAAGCGCGGCCGGTTCTTTGTAAAATATCACAACCTGCAACAAGCCATTACCGGTTTGGGATATTTGCCTACACCCACGTACCGCGGCCAGGGCAACATTCTTGATTTTGGTTTTGATTTGATCTTGTTTGACTGATGGAAAAACATGTACTCGGTTTAGAATTGCCCACCGATCCGCGATGGGTAAATATTGCAGAAAAGAATATTGCCGATATTCTGATAGACCACGCGTATTGTGAACAGAAAGCTGCTTCGTCTTGTATTTCGTTAATTGTTAACTACCCTGAAAAAGCTGGCCTGGTTGAAATGATGGCGCCTGTCGTGGCGGAAGAATGGGCACATTTTTGAACGGGTGCTGGATCAGTTAAAGAAACGGGGCCTGGCTTTGGGGCCGCAACGCAAAGATGAGTACGTGGAACAACTGCAGAAAATTGTGAAGAAGGGTGGGAGTCGTGAACAACAACTGGTAGAAAAACTATTGATCAATGCACTGATTGAAGCGCGTAGTTGCGAGCGATTTCGGTTGTTATGGAAAGAAATCGGGGATGCGGAGTTGAGTAAATTTTATTACGAACTAATGGTATCGGAAGCTGGTCATTACAAAAACTTTTTGAAGTTGGCGAAAACATATATGGATCCGGAATTGGTTGAAAAACGGTGGCGCGAAATTCTGGAACAGGAAGCTGCCATTCTCAAGAATATGGAAGTAAGAGGCGACAGGATGCATTGATTAATTTATCACCACCCGCAGGCTTTCCTGCCCTAGGTTTGTTTGTAACTGTAAAATGTATTGACCGGGTTTTGCTTTTATTTCAAGTTCATCTTCGTGCTTTCCAGGGGTTTTGTTGCCCAGTTTTCTTTGTGTTACTACACGGCCTGTTAAATCATACACCACTACATTCACATCGGTAGCTTGTGTTAGCGAGTACGTAAGCTTTACATTTCCGGTAGTGGGGTTTGGATAAATAGTTAAATGACTGGTAACCGTTGGCTCAACACCTGTAGGCACCTGCTGAATGTAAAGATCATCGATTGACCATCCCCAATTGCTAATGGTAGCATTGGTCCACAACCTGAAGCGGAAGAGTACGGTATCTTCAGCCTGAAGCGTATTGGTTAAGTTAATATTATGATCTACCAACATAGCGCGGGTTCCTACCTGGCCTGCCGTATAAGCAGCAAGCCAATTATCATTGGTGCTGGCATCGTATCCATCGGCTATCGGAGTCCAGTTTACACCATCTTTGGTAGCTTCTACCACTACATAATCTTTAAATGCCGGCTGGCCGAAGACAGATCCGGGATCACCAGGTTCCACCAGCGCTACATCGCGGTAATATAAGTAAGGATGTTCATCTGAAATAATAATAGGTTGTTTCAACAGCGCCACGTGATCGGTATTATTCATGTAATTATGAAAACTATGCAAACTTGTGTTGGCTGTTCCGAATGCCTGAACTGAAAATGAGTTCAGGTTTAAATCAGCTGCATTTGTAAAGTAATTAAAGTATTGTATGCGGTAGGGATTTAATGTGAGGTACGTACCGGAAGCGGGCTGAGAATGAAGCGGGGCGCCATTCTTATAACTAATCAATTTTGCTTCTACCGCCCCTGTGGCTATACCGTTGATGTGCAACGTAAAGTTGCCGGTTCCAATGGCTTCCAGTTTACCGATCTTAACACCTCTTACAAACAAGTGTGTAGAATCGAATGCTACAGGAAGGGTAACGCCCAGGGCAAACTCTGATTTTGGTGATGTACCCACTGCATAAATAACCGGGTTATTCAGCTCAAGTTGTGTTGTTTCTAACTCGGCCGTCCAGATACCGCGCCCGTGTGTGGCAATTACAACCTGGTTATCCACACCCTTCATATCCCACACGGCTACATTGGGAAAATCATCCAATAAAGTCCACGATGCGCCATTATCTTCCGATTCTACAATTCCAATTTCGGTTCCCGCCCAGATAATATCCGGATTATCCGGCCGGACATAAACACAATACACGGCCACATCAGGAAAACCTGTTGTACTTGTGCTTCCTGTTCCAAAGCCGGTAATGTCTTGCCAGGATTGCCCTAAGTCTGTTGTGCGTAAAATTTTTGGACGTCCGGCAAAAGAGAAAATAGCATAAGCAGTATTGGGTTGTGTAGGGTGCGAGGCAAGTTTTGTAATGCCGCCTAGTGTACGTTCGGTGTAATTGTTTGCCGCTGTAAAAGTTTGTCCTCCATCGGTGCTTACATGCAGGTTGCGCACCGTACCGCTGTTAACCATTCCGCTACCGGCCCAAATAATATTTGCATTGGCTCTGGAAACTTCCACATCCATGAGCGAAGTGGTGCCACCCCAATTTTCACTAATAGCAGTTAGTGTCCAGGTTGAGCCAAAGTCGTTCGAACGGAATACACCAGCCGAAGATAACGTGAACAAGACATCGGGAATATGAGGCGATGTGGCCAGCTTAGAAACAAAAGGATGTGTACCCGATAAACCAGTGGTAGCGATAGTCCAGGTTTGTCCGCCATTTATAGATTTGCGAAAGTTATTTCCTTGCGAACCACCAATCATTTTAAGCGGGTCAAACTTGTGCCACACAACCTCAAAGCCATCGCCACCAAGGCTAAATTGATAATTTGTAGTACTGCTCGCATTTTGCCCGGATGGAGACCGCCAGGTTCCATTATCTTGCATACCTCCAAAGTATTCGTTCGAACCCGTTTTTTTGTCGGCCCCATAAAACTGGCTGGTATTGTAGGTTTTGCCCACCATGGTCCAGTCTCCATTGGCAATACCTGGTGTGGTTGAGGTGTTGGAAATGAATAAGCCACCATCGCTCGCATTCAAAATTTTAAATGTGGAGGCCGACATTACAATGGGAACCAGGTTATGATGATCGGGATGTACATCTACACCAAATGTGGTAAACTTGTTTTTGCCATCAAATTGGTTGTAGGCATCAGCAACGGTTATGGTTGTTGCATTCAGTTTGGGTATGGCAGTATAGTTAATTGCAAGTTTGGAATCAGTAATGCTGCTTGGCCAGGTATTACCTGCGGCAAGTACCGGCCAGAAAAAATACATTTGTTGAAAAATGTGCCCGCCATTAATGGCTATGTTGGATGCAGGGGTTGTGGCGTTATAATCTACATTACTGATGTAAACATATTCTCTGCTTTGTGCGGTAGGCGCGCCATCGGTGTTTGATAGTAACAAATTGAACTGGCCGTTCCGGTCCTGATCGCGGAAGGAAACCATCAGTTGGCGGTTGTTGGTAACGTCCCATACTTCGAAGGGGACCTCTACATAATTTTGGTAACTATAGCTGGCATCCGGTACACCGGAAGTTGCACCTTCCGGAACCATAAACCGATGTGCCATCTGGCTTTTGCCAGATCCAAATCTTATTTCAACAGATGCATTTGCTGCTGCGCCAACTTCTAAGGTTCCATTTGCATAGCTGGCACCAAAATTTATTAAGGAAAGAAAGGTTGTATTTTGTTCTTCCAGGTTGTAGCTATTAACAGTAGATGACCCCGTTCCGAGCGTAGTACGAAATAAATTTACACCTCCATAATAAACTACATCGGCATTGAAAGGATCGCACATAATTGTATTATCATACCAACCCTGGCCGCCCAAAAAATCAAGACTTCCGCCATTTAGAGTAGTATTAACCAACGACCACGTTGCGGCCGCATCGTGCGATACGTATAAGTCGGATTCGGTTCCGTTTAAATATCCTTCGGCAGAAGCAAAAACCCGGTTGTTGTTTACAGGAGAAATTGCCAGTTCAATACGCCCGGCCGGATTCATGCCTGTGTTAGATAACGACCAGGTAACGCCACCATCTACCGATTTATACACACCCACTCCGTTGCGTGCAGCATACTGAATATTAAAATTGCCCGGTGTTGCGCGTAAATCTTCCATCCCGGTAAATGCAAGGTGTTGCGTCCAGGTGGTTCCGCCATTGGTGCTTTTATGGATGCCGGTTGAGGAAGCCACAACTACCTCATTGGCATTGGTTGAGTTTATAGCGATCCGGTTAATATCAGAAAGCTGTTCAGTACCGCTCAGGAATTGCCAGGTTTGGCCGCGATCCGTTGATTTGAACATACCGCTTCCGCGAATGCCCGGTAATCCGCCAAAGCTTTCGCCCGTGCCCATGTAAATCACATTGTGGTTTGATTCTGCCATTGCTAATGTGGTAGTAGCCAGATTGGGTAAATCGGGAGTTAGCAAGGTCCATGCCTGCCCGCTATTGGTTGTTTTCCAAACACCACCACCAGCCGAGCCGGCATACCAGGTATTTTTACTGGCATCGTCAGGATCAATAATTATTGCGCGTGTGCGACCGGGCACATTGGCCGGGCCCCGCTCTTTCCATTCTAACACACCATTGGATTGGGTGCGTGTGTTGGATCGTTTTCGTGCTGCGAAAGACTTTGCTTTCGACAGTTCGCGCATGATAAAACCATTTTTGTATTCCGGGGCAGTGGCATCGTGCGGTGTGCGTATGGCTTTGTGGTACGCAATAAACTGGCCGGGTCCATCTTGTTCTTCTCCTTCTTCTTCTATTGTTGAAGCTGTTGTTAAAGAATGAATATCAGAATTCCTGTTTACAGCCAGCATAATCAGGCCGCAATACACAAAAATAGTTACCAGTAAGTAGCGGTTCATCTACAGTAATTTTAATTCTCCAAGATAGGGTAAATCTTTCTATTTAATGAGCTTGTGCAGCGGGTGGAATAGTCCACGTTTTGATGTAGTTGCCTTCGTTTTGCCTGGCAATGCCGGGCAAATCTTCATACTCGATGGTGTTGTTATTGAGCCACTTTACGTATCCGGGTCTAAAACTTTTTTCGAATAGCGCTTTGCCGGAAGCCTTTTCGATTATCAGAAACTTAATGGGTTGATTGGGGTATGCAGCAGCTTGTTGAACAAACAGGATGTGGGTTTGACTTTCATTATAAAACTCTTGCAACCCTTTGCCTAATACTACTTCGGCCAGTTGTTGCGGGTTGATGGTGGCTTGAGGTTTGGCCGCATTACAAGAAACCAGTATGAATGCCAGCAGGATAATACGGCTCATGTTTTTTGCTTTTTCTTTTTTGCGGCCGGAAATAATATGTTGTTGAGAATTAACCGATAGCCTGCTGAGTTGGGGTGAAGGTTCAGATCAGTAGGCTCTTCGCCAACGGTATGCTGGTAATCTTCGGGGTCGTGGCCACCATAAAAGGTCCAGAAGCCTTTACCAAAAACACCGTGCAGGTATTTGGTTTCTTTAATATCTGCGTTTTCGCCCATTATTACTACATCGGGTTTAACCAGTTTCTTTTTATAACCGGTGGTTTGCCCGTAGAAGCCTTTGATAACCCGCGTGTGGTTTTGGGTAAGCATGGTGGGTATTGGATCCCACTTGGCCGAAAACTGAAATATTGTAAAGTAGTCATTGTCTTGCCGCAGGCCACGATCAGGAAAATTGTTGTCGATGTCGGAGAATTCATATTGATACGGATCGCGCACCAGCCTGAAGTTTTGAAAGGCAAATGTGTTTTCGTAGTTGAGTTTTTCCTGTGCTTGTGGGTCTGCGGCATCACCATCGTACATGCGTTCGCAAATATCAACACCTTCGGCAGCCAGGGCAATGTCGTAGGTATCGCTGGCTGAGCACATAGCAAATAAAAATCCGCCACCGGCAACAAACTCTTTAATTCGTTTTACTACAGCAAGTTTTAATTGCGATACCTTATGAAACCCAAAGCGGGATGCGGTTTCCTCGGCTTCTTTCTGTTGCTCGATGTACCACGGGTAGTTGGCGTAATTACTATAGAATTTACCATATTGGCCTGTAAAATCTTCGTGGTGTAAGTGCAGCCAATCGTACTTGGGCAGAATATCGTTCAGTACTTCATCATCAAAGATAACATCGTATGGAATTTCGGCATAGGTGAGTACAAGCGTAACGGCATCGTCCCACGGCTGTTTGGTTTTGGGCGAGTACACCGCAATGCGCGGGTACTTTTCCAGTTTCATAATATCGTAATTAAGGGCCGGGCTGGCAATTTCAGTTACAATGGCATTTACTTTTGCTTCCGAGATAATCTCAAAACTGACACCCCGCACGACCAGTTCATTTTGAATTTTAGGGTGATACTTGCACATAAAAACTGCCTCCCCGGTAGTTTAACAGCCAATCAACTTCTATTTCATTCTTAAGAATCCAATAGGCTATTCCATAGGCTTTCAGATGGTTAGTCTGCTTTTCGTCCATGGGTATAAAAATGGAGTTAGCTGTTGCCTGCAGAGAAATTCCTACTACCAGGAACAAAAACACGATTCTTCCCGTTAAACCACTCATTTCTTGTTCAGTTTTGTAACAATTACATTAATAAACAGGTCTTATCATTTTATCGACTAAAGATATAATTTTGAAAACGAAATACCTTCATACTGGTTTTAGTGCAGCCCTTAAAAAACCTCAAATTGCATGAATTTAATTGAAAACATGAAAGAAGGCCTTCGGTCGATAAAGGCTAATACGCTACGTTCGGTGCTTACGGCTCTGATTGTAGCTATTGGTATTACTTCGCTGGTGGGGATTTTAACAGCCATTGAGGGGATTGAACAATCTGTGAATGAAAGCCTTTCATCGTTGGGTGTAAATACGTTCGACATATACTCGAAATGGAACCGCGGTACGAATCAGGATGGGGTGCGCGAAAAGGTTTATTCGCGCCTTAATTTGTACGAAGTGCAAAAGTTTATGAATGAATACCCCGTGCAGGCATCTGTTTGTGTGCAAGCCCGGTTAACCAACCTGGCCGAGGTGAAGCACGGCTCCATAAAAACAAATCCTAATGTGGATGTACGTGGAGTTAATGATGAGTACCTGCCTATTAAAGGACTGAACCTGCAAGACGGACGGAATTTTTCGAAGTTCGAAATACAGAATGGAAGTAAAGTAGCTATACTGGGTTATAAACTGGCAAAGGCGCTCTATGGCGATAACCCAAAACCGTTAAATACAGAAATCTCATTTAAGGGGGTACAGTTTAAAGTGATTGGGCTACTGAAAGAGAAGGGTGATTTTTCGGAAAATAATTATGACAACATGGTGATTATCCCCATTCTGGTAGCAAACCAGATGGCAGCCGGCCAGCCGTTGCGGTATCGCATTACGGTAGGTATTTCAGATATGAACCAGGTTGATTATGCCATGGGCGAGGCTACCGGCCTGATGCGCAAAATCAGGCACGACCGGATTGAAGATCCTAACTCGTTTGAGATTGAAAAGAGTGATTCGCTGGCTGAAGAAATGGAAAGCATAACAAGTGGTTTACGCTGGGGCGGATTTGGCGTTGGCTTTATTACTTTATTGGGAGCCTCCATTGCCTTAATGAATATTATGCTGGTTTCTGTAACAGAGCGTACGCGCGAAGTTGGTGTGCGCAAAGCATTGGGGGCAACCCCTTTGCGCATCAGGCAGCAATTTGTAATTGAAGCGATTGTGGTTTGCCTGATGGGTGGAGTAGGAGGAGTGTTGTTGGGTATCCTGATTGGAAATATAATTGCCCGTGTTATTGGAATTGATGCATTTGTGTTGCCCTGGTTATGGATGCTGACAGGAATGATTATTTGTGTGGTAGTAGGTTTGCTGTCGGGGTATTATCCGGCACACAAAGCTTCTAAATTAGATCCGATCGAATCACTCCGGTTTGAGTAAGGAGATGCTCCCATTAAACTTTTTTCGGCAATAAAGCCTGTTGCACTCTCTTTCGTGTTTAATTTTGAATTCCTTTTGGAGAGGTGCCAGAGTGGCCGAATGGGACGGTCTCGAAAACCGTTGTGCGGGTAACTGTACCGAGGGTTCGAATCCCTCCCTCTCCGCATTTGCTTCTTTGAGTTTAAAAACTGGAAGTAAATAAACGGCTGTATTCCTGCCGACTTGGTTTGAATTACCAACAGAATGGTTACAAATACAACCATAGCTTTTCCTGTTAACGAAAGTCCTGTTACCCAATTTTCAGCTTGTTGCTCAACAGGCGCAGGTATAAAATGTAGAATGTAGCCAAGCACCATCAGGAAAAGCACTGCTTTGTAACCCATCACAAAATCAAAAAATATTTCAGGCGAAAAGTGAGAAGTAATCCGGTTGATCACCTGCCAGGCTGTATCCATATCCTGCGCCCTGAAAAATATCCAGCAAAAGCAAACGAAGTGAAACGTAAGTAAAATACTTAGGATGTTACCTGTGTTTTTAACAAACGGATTCTGAATCTTTGGCCATGTAAAGGTGGATACAAACTTATGCAGTCCCAGGGCCAATCCGTGAAGCCCGCCCCAAAGTATAAACCGGAAGGCTGCACCATGCCACAATCCACCCAGCAACATGGTGATGAAAAGATTTAGGTAGGTTCGTACTTTTCCTTTTCTGTTTCCACCTAATGAAATGTATAAATAATCGCGCAACCAACTGGAAAGCGACATGTGCCACCTCCTCCAGAATTCAGTAATATTTTTGGATTGATAGGGTGAATCGAAGTTAAGATTGAAATGAAATCCTAACAGCAGCGCAATGCCAATGGCCATATCGGAATAGCCGGAAAAATCGCAATAGATTTGAAGGGCATAGCCATATACTCCAAACAGATTTTCGAGGCCAGTGTAAAGGGTGGGGGCATCAAAAATCCGATCTACAAAATTCATGCTGATGTAATTGGAGATTACCGCTTTCTTAAACAAGCCGGTACAGATCAGGAATATTCCCCGGCCCAGCATCTCGTTAGTTACAAAGGTGGGTTTCTTGAGTTGAGGCAGGAAGTCTGCTGCACGCACAATTGGACCTGCCACCAACTGTGGAAAAAAGGAGATGTAAAAGGCATAGTCCAACAGGTGAGAAACAGGTTCTATTTTTTTTTCGATAGACATCAATCGTATAGCTGAGTGATTGAAATGTGAAGAAAGAAATGCCAACGGGTAAAAAAATATCGAATGGCTGAAACTCAATACCGGCCAGGTTGCTGAAGATTTCGTGCAGGAAGTTGGTGTACTTAAAATAGCCCAGTAAGCCGAGGTTACAAATAAGACTAATTGCCAGCCAGGTGCTGCGTTTCCATGGTGTGCTTGTTTTGCCCAATACCCGCGCCAGGTTGTAATCGATACAGGTGGTGCTGATCAGCAACAAAAAATAGATGCCGCTTGATTTGTAATAAAAATAAAGCGAGAAGATGGTTACAAATAATAGCTTAGGGCGATGGGTTTTGTGTAGCAGTATGTAAATCGCTAAAAAAGCTGTAAATAAAAAAAGAAATAACCCGCTGTTGAAAATCAGGGGCTCCTGTGGGTTATACAGAAATTGTTGAAAGAATTTATGGGTATCGATACCGAACATATTCATTATACCCTTTTATCAATGCCTGATAGAGTAATGCGCCCTGCAATTCATAACCACTCTTTGTAAAGTGGATGCCATCACTTTGCATGAGGCCGTTGTTCTTCCATAAATCTGCACTATGCTTGCCTCCGCCTGCTGAATACAAATCCCAGAAAGCATGACCGTTGGCATCTGCATATTCAATTAATTTGCTGCGCATAATTTCCACACCCGGATTTCTTCGCGTTTTCTTTTTGTAAAAATTCCATCGGAATAGTAAGCAGGAATTTCGCAAGCGGATTGTGTTGTTTTAATTGGCTGATAAATGTATCTAGCTGATCGGTAAAGCGAGGATCCACATACGGGTATTCAATGGCTTCATTGGTTCCCAATGAAATAATAATTAGATCGGGCGATAATTCTTTGGTTTGTTCGGCAAACGCGGTTGCTTCAATGTAGTGTTTCACCTTTGCGCCATTGCCTCCGGTGCTATGGTAGAGTACACCAGGTTTACCATTCTCCAGATTTATGCCATAAAGGGTAAATTGTTTTTGAAGATTGGTTGATTGAAGTGTTTGAAGCTCTGCCTGGCTAATGGAATAGGGGAGCCATACCCGCGAGATGTTGGGTGTTTCGAAAGTGTAAGGGCCCACATAGGCAATTTGCTGACCGATTGAATCTTTGATAACCAGGTTGTAACTCGATAAATCTTTTTCGAACAGGAAGGTCATTTTATTAAAACTATAATTTAACTCTCCCGGATTAACTCTGAGTTTAATCGTATTACCTGCCTGCTCGGTCTGGATTGTCATGGCACCTATACCAATGGGCAAGGGCTGGTTGGTGTAAATAATTCTTTTGGCATCCCACAATCCCGATGAACTTGATGTAATTGTACCCGATTCGTTGGTGCGCCCCACACGCCCCGGAAAAATCAATCCGCGACCAGCATTACCAAATTCAAGTTGCAATAGTTTGCGCACAGTACCACTCAGGATATCGGCTTGGATGTGCGAGTCGCCAATTTGTAAAATATGAACCGGGTTTTTCCTGAGTTTCTTTAGCTGGTACAGCTTTTCATAAAACTCTGTTAGTGTAACAGAGTTTTGAATAATGTTGGCATCCTGCTGAAGAAATGGATAGGACTGCTTCAGTGTAAAGGCAATGGTATCTTGCGCCCATGCGGTGGTGCCTGTGCAAAAGAGTAAACTAAGAATCAGGTTTTTTATCATAGCGGGTTTGTTCAAACAATAGCGCATCGGCCAGTTTTTTAGCTAACCTGCGCCCACCCAAAAAGTTAAATGAGTAAAATCTTTAGCTGCCAACGGTGGCTTTGCTTCTGCAAATTTAACGATACTATTTTCTCCTCCCATAGCTTCAAACAAATCCCAATAGGCAATTTGGGTACGCTGCGCTATTTTTCGTTGAGCGGCACGCATTCGTGCTATGGCGGGGATGGTAAGAATTTTTCCGTTCTGGTTTCCGGCACGATCGCTAATGCCAATCAGCACAATGCTGGCATTTGGAAAAACTTTTTTTATCCGGTTTATTACTTTAACCATGCGGGTTTCGTACCAGGTGTAATTGGTGGAGTCTGTTTCGGTTACTACGTTTAATCCGTATTGTAACAGAATCAATTTATAATCGAGGTAATGATTAAATTGTGTGAGGCAGGCGGAATCCAATCCATACAAACCAATTCCTGAATTTCCGCGCATAGCCAGGTTATCAACAAACAATCCGGTTTTGGTATCAAAGTTAAGCCCATAAACCACCACACTATCCGGATGTGTAAACGAGAGCCTGACCGATGCAGCCTGTTGCGTCTGGAGCATGACCTGGTTGGCAAGTGGCGATGCAGGCAAGGTATCGGTTACGGTTATGGTATCGTTCACTACATATTGAAGTGGTGTTTTAGTTTTGCTGCTATAGAATAAACTTATACGATCGAATTTTTTATTGGCGGGTTTACGGGGCGGTTTAAACGCTGCTTCATTTTCGGGTAATGGAATAAAAGCATGCCCCGAAATGCCCAAAGGAACTTGCGGGCTTTGTTTACCAACCAGCGAGTATGCTTCCCAATTAGAATAAGTGTGTTGAATGGAGGTTCGGTATTGAGCAACTTCTGAGGCTACTGGTACAAACCCAACACCACGCCCGCCATATAACTCTTGTAACGTATCGCGAAAACTACCACAAAGCACATCTCCCTCAATAAATGAATCGCCATAAAAAGCGATGCGTACCTGCCTGCGATTGGATTGTTTAAGTGCCCGGAAAAAATTCTTAAGAGCGGATTTGTTAGGACTAAAATCCTGCAAACAATTTTTGGTGGGACATGGAAATGCCTCAACTACAGGCTTCGGTTTTGGCTTCGTCTTAACGATTGTGGTCGTATCTGTTTTTGCACTATCGGTTGGAGAAACTTTGCTAACCGGTAAGGGTTCATTTTTAATATCGGCCAGCAGGTCAATTTTTTTTATATCCCAGGTGCCAAGATGAAAGGAAGGTACAAGTGAACTTAGCAGCAAAGCAGCAATAACCAGTACGAGCAACCAGAGCGATTTTTGTAATTGGTTAGCCTGCATGATGCACTTTTGTGTTCAAGTATAGGCAGGTTAATTGGTAAATGAAAATGAATACTAAATGTAACCAGAAAATTTATAGGCCACCAGGCCAGCCCACTCGCGCATCAGGGTAGTCCAGATAGTTACCGATTCAGCCTTTGGTATGAACAGTACATCGGGTGTAAATTTTCGGTTGTGCGATAAAAAGTCGCAGGTAAAAGTATCGCAAGGCCAGCCCGCTTTTGCGAAGCAGGCATCTGATCTGTACATGTGGTAGGCTGAGGTGATCAGGAGGCAATCGGAGGGTTGATACCGGTTTTGCAGCATGGCTTTTACCGCTACGGCCGATTCATGCGTGTTGCGCGATTGATTTTCAATCAGGATATCGGTTTCAGGTACACCCATTAATTGGAGGGCCTCCGCAATCTCATCAGCCTCTTGTCTTGCGCGTTTTGTAAGCGAGCCACTGCCTCCACTTACTAAAATTTTTTCTATTATGCCCAGTTTGTAAAGTTGAAGGGTGTGTGTAACCCGATCCGCCCCTCGTTGAAAGTATATCCGGTCGTCTGGTTGCATATTGCCTTTAGTAACCCCGGTAAGCAGAATTCCTAATTTGTATTTTTTTGAAATCTGATGGTAAGGTGTAGCGGGAGGTTCCCACAACAAAGCTACTTCGTTGGTGATAAAATCGTTTGAAATAATCAGTAATAAGATTAACGCTGTAAGGGCTAATCGTTTTTTCCATTTGGCAGGTCGTATAAAGCGCGAAGCAATCCAAAGCAAACAAACCAGCACCAGGGGCATTGCCAGAAAATTGATGGTTTTGGAAAGTATAAAAAACATGGATTACATCCGTTTAGGAATTGGGTTTGAGATGTTGCCCAACCCATCTACAATTTTTCGCAACACTTCAAAGTAAAGTGTAATCATTAAAATCAACGTCATCGCCCAGATAACCCCGAGGTTAAAAAAGTAGGTATCAATGTTTTTATTAAGAAAATGTTTGGCAGGCATGTAAAATTGTGCATTGAAGTCCACCATGTGGTCGGGGTCAGGATTTTTGTAGATCGGGAAAATCTTCTGGATCAATTTGCCATCCTTTTCAATAATACGGTTTGACTCGACCGTGTTTTTAACGAGCTCCGTAATAGCTTCATTCTGATAATGGTTGCGAGAAGCTTCAAATTCTTTTTCAAGCTCCGGAGTGCGTGTCATTTCGCTTATTACTTTATCTTTTGATTCATCCGCTTTGTTGTAGCGGATTACGTAGAACCGTTTCAGGGCGTTTAAGAAATTTTGAATTTCATCATACGCAGCGCTGTCAAATCGTTCTGGTGTAAACTTATCGATGCTCGTAAAATCCGTTTTGCCAACAAAGTTCAGTTCTTCCTGTATTTCATCTTGTAAGAGTTTTAGATCGGCAGCAACTTTTGCATGAATGACGCTATCCGGGTTGCGATGATTTAGCCGGGCAAAATCAAGGCGGGTTTCAAGAGCGGGTATGAAGTAAATCTTTTTATAATCGGCATCGGCCATTACCTTATCATACTCGTAAAACTGTTGTTCAAATTTATTGTCTTTGTATTGAGCAACCATACTGGCTTCAAATGCCCAGCGCGAGGCCATCAGATCGCCCACCAGGGGTACCGTGGCTGTGTTTCCGATTACCGGGTTTAGTTTATCAAACTTAACCACAACACCACTCAGAATTAATTGTGGAATAAGCAGAATTGGAATGAGGATATAAATAGTTACAGCCGAGTTGAATGCGGATGAAATGTTTAATCCTAACAGGTTAGCAAAGCAGGAAGTAGAGAACAGAATACCCCAGTAGATGAAAAACATGCCTTTAATTTCAAGCAGGGTATTGCCTACGGCTACAAACAAAGCGGTTTGAATGGCTGAGATCAGGAATAAAATTCCGATTTTAGACAGGAGGTAGCTGCTTCGGTTTAGGTGTAAAAATTTTTTCGCGTTTTAAGGATTTTACGATCGCGAATAATTTCTTCAGCGCTTACGGTTAAGCCCATAAACAACGCCACAATAACACTCATAAATAAATAGGCGGGCATGTTCAGGTTTTTACTGAAAATGTAGCCGATGTTAACCGCATCATCGGTGTTGTAGTACCGAACAATAAATGCGAGTATGAAAGCCAGCAGGGGAGCCTCCAGCAGGTTTATAACCAGGTATTGGGTATTGCTTAGTTTTGATAATAAATCGCGGTTGCTGAAGATGTTGATTTGCTGAAACCACGAAGGAATGTGTAAAGTAGAATGCGGCTCTTCAGGTGAAGGTGTTACGGGGATAATGTTAACTTTTTCTTTAAACTGTTTGTTCCAAAGTTCGGGCGAGAATTTGCGTTCGTCTGTAAAGTTCCCAAATTCATTAATCACTTTAGTTTCAATGATGTTGAAAATCTGTTCGGGATTAACATTGCCGCAGGCTATACATTCACCCTCCTGGCTGTTTACCAGGTTGATGTTTCGTTTAAAATAGGTAATGGCATCTACCGGGTTTCCATAATAAAATCTGGTAGCCCCCGG
>LNFR01000085.1 GCA_001567185.1 Bacteroidetes bacterium OLB12 | reverse complement strand
ATTAATCAACCCCTTGGTATGCGTTCAATAAACAAAGGCACCGCAGTCCGTATGGGGCCGGTGAAGGTCCGGTTCAGGCTTCAAACACCATCAGCACACCTGTTGTAAACAGTGTTACTTTTGCATATACCGATCTGGATGAATGGAAGCGCGTAGCTACGGGGCAACAGGAAGGATACATTTATAGCCGCAATACCAATCCTACCGTAGCAGCCCTGGAAGAAAAAATTCGGGTTCTTGAGGGCGCTGAAGCAGCCACTGCATTTGCAACCGGTATGGCCGCCATCAGCAACACGCTCTTTGCCTTTCTTACTGCCGGCAAGCGGGTTGTTTCCATAAAAGACACCTATGGCGGCACGAGTAAAATTTTTTCTTGATTTTTTACCCAACTATAATGTGCAAGTTACGCTTTGCGAAACAGGCAATCATGAAGAGGCTGAAGCAGAAATAGCAAAAGGCTGCGATCTTGTTTATCTCGAAACACCAACAAATCCAACCTTGAAGGTGATCGATATCCAACGCCTGGCCGCTGCAGCTAAGAAGGCAGGAGCCATCACGGTAGTAGATAATACATTTGCCACACCAATCAACCAAAACCCATTGGCACTGGGTGCCGACTTGGTTGTTCATAGTGCAACCAAATTCCTATGCGGCCACTCCGATGCAATGGGTGGGCTATTAGCAGGAAAGAAAGAGTTGGTTCAAAAAGTTTTTCAATTTCGCGAAATCAATGGCGCCAGTTTGCAAGCCGACCCGGCTTATATGATTGCGCGCGGAATGAAGACGTTGCAATTGCGTATTGAACGACAAAATGCATCGGCCATGAAGATTGCACATTACCTGCAACAACATCCAAAAGTTAATGCTGTTTATTACCCGGGGTTGCCATCACATCCGGGCCATCACATTGCCAGCAAACAGATGCGCGGCTTTGGCGGCATGATGAGTTTTGCATTAGCAGGTAGCTACGACCGTGTAGAGAAATTCTTGCCCAGCCTGAAATTAGCGCACCTGGCTGCCAGCCTGGGTTCCGTTAGCACGCTGGCCGGCCCACCCCGCACTACCAGCCATGTGGAGTTAACAGAAGCCCAACGCAAGCAACTTGGAATTCCGGAAAGCCTGGTTCGGTATTCGGTAGGGATTGAAGATGTGGAAGACCTGCTTGCCGATCTGGAACAAGCCTTGGCAAAAATTTGAAATCTTTATGAGACGGATTTTTTGCTTTGTAGTACTCTTTATAAGTGTACTAACCGTATGCTCGCAAACAACAAAACCCCGCACCATTGTAACTACGGATGGTGAGTTGGACGATGTGGATTCGTTTATCCGCATGTTGTTGCATGCTAACGAGTTTAAGATAGAAGGGCTTGTTATCAGCAGTTCGATGTGGCATTACAAGGGCGATGGTAAAGGAACGAAGTTTACCTCGGAGATGGAGATGACTAAAAAACTATATGGCGAACGCACCGAATTGCGCTGGCCGGGCACCGATTGGATTTTTAACCTGATAAATGCCTATGGCGAGGTCTATCCAAACCTGAACCTTCATGCACCCGATTTTCCAACACCAGCATACCTGCTTTCAGTTACCCGCATTGGCAATATTGATTTTGAAGGCGAGATGGAAAAAGATACCGAGGGTTCTGATTTTATTAAGGCGAAGTTATTAGATGAAAACCCGGAGCCACTTTACCTGCAAGTGTGGGGTGGCACCAATACCATAGCACGCTCTTTAAAATCCATCGAAGATCAGTACAAAAACTCGCCCCAATGGGATGCTGTTTATAAGAAAGTTTGCGACAAGGCTATTCTCTATACCATTCTGGATCAGGATGCCACCTATCGCAAATACATTGCAAAACATTGGCCTGATATTAAAATCTATTACAATGCCAGCCAGTTCTGGTGCTTTGCTTATTTCTGGAAGCGTGCGGTGCCACCGCAGTGGCACCACTTTATGGAAGGCAAATTTATGGGACCAATTATTAATAATGGCAGCCGTTTGCTGAAGATGTATTACAGTTATGGCGATGGCAACCCGCCTGCAGGAGAGATTGAAGATATCTACAGCGATCCTGAAAAAATCAAAAACAATATGTGGGGTAGCTTTACCCAATACGATTTCATTTCGGAAGGCGACTCGCCTGCATTTTTTCATTTGATGGATGTGGGGTTGGATAATCTGAACAATCCGCACTTTGGCGGGTGGGGAGGAAGGATGGTACAATCATCCGTAGCTCCTAATCGCTGGGAAGATGGTGAGCAGGTGGTGGACTTTAATCCGTTTACGCAAAAAATGGATGCGGCTTATCCACAAACGCGCTGGGTAGATGTACTTCAAAATGAATTTGCAGCACGCGCAGCATGGTGCGTTCAGCCTTACAAGAATGCAAATCATCCGCCCGTAGTAAAGGTTGAGCAGTCTTGGATGACAGTAAAGCCAGGACAACGAATCAAACTACAGGCAAAAGCATCTGACCCCGATGGAAATATGATAAGGTACACCTGGTGGCAATACCATGAAGTAGATACATACGCAGGTAAACTCGTGTTAGCAGACAATACAAAATCCAATCTTACATTAACCATTCCGCCCGATGCCAAACGAGGCGATGACATTCACCTTATTCTATCTGCAACAGATAGCGGAACACCGGCACTAACGCGGTATGGAAGAGTGGTACTAAAGGTGAGATGATAAGTCCTATAATTAAATCATTTGCTTCGTCCGGAAACAGGTTATACAAAAATGAATCCGTTAACAATGCAGATAGTTACCATGAGGTAATCAGATGTAAAGCTTTCAGGAGTAACTAAAAATTGTAAATTTTGAATTAGATGCCATCTCAAATTAGCAAACAATGAGAAAAATACTATCTTTAATAATGCTAATGGCAATAACACAACAAAGCTTTTCTCAAATCGATTGGAAAAGGCGATCTTGACTTTTTGAAAGCTGAGCTACCGAAGAAGCATAAAAACTTCTTTTTCCTTAAAAGCGAAGCGGATTTTAACAATGGGCTGAATGACATAAGAAATCAAACGGAGACCTTAACCGATTTTGAGATTATGTTAAAAATACAACAACTCATTGCTACTTTTGGCGATAGCCATACCTATCTTGGGTGGTATCCGACTCTAAAGCCTGAATTATATTTACCCATTGGGGTTTATCCCTTCAGCGATGGTGTTTTTATTCTAAGCGCGAGCAAGGAATACTCCACGTTAATTGGGAAAAGATTGACAAAAATAAACGGTCATCCAATAGAGAAAGTGATTGACAGCCTGAACACTCTAATAACGGATGAAAATATTGCCCTGAAGAAGGATTTCTTTCCAAAATTTATTGCATCGACACAAGTATTGGACTTCTTTAAATTTGGAGCCAGCGGTAGCTATTCCTTAGAAGTAGAAGACGAAAATAACAATGTAACAACTCACCCGATATTATCATCTATTGTTGGAAAACAGTTTGTTTCAGTACCAATAAATAATTTACCCTACAGTTGGCTGCAGAAAAAAACCGCCTTTACGAAAAAGTATTTTAAGGAAGATAAAATTCTACATGTGGTTTATAATAGTTGTGTGCCGATTTCGATAATACGAAACAATGGAAAGGATGATTCACTTAAATTTGAGGATTTTCAAGAACAAATTTTCAACGACTTGAAGGAATCTGATGTGGATAAACTGCTATTTGATATGCGGTTTAATGGCGGTGGTAATTCCATCTATGGAACAGGTTTTGTAAATGAACTGTCCAGAAAAAATATTAATCAAACAGGAAAACTATTTGTGGTGATCGGACGAAGTACATTTTCGTCTGCGATTTTAAATACGCTAGACTTTAAAAAGAAGACAAATGCAATTATCATTGGAGAAGAGACGGGAGGAAAACCAAATCACTATGGGGAAGTGAGAACTTTTAAATTGCCGGGTTCAAAGTTAAGTGTTCAATATTCTACCAAATACTTTAAAAATTCTGAATCTGAAATAAATACAATTGTTCCTGATGTGAAAATAGAAATCACTTTTAAAGACTTTATAAATGGAAAAGATCCTATCTATGAATGGGTAAAAAATCATTCTGGTGGCTAAGCAAGTTGCCTGCCGTTGTAACGGATGAGTTGCCCACACAACTACATTTTAAAAGTTGAAATACTCCTTCGCATTATAATAACACACATCGGCAACGAGTTTACCCAGCCACTTTTCGTCATTGGGCAGTTCGCCTTTAACCACATCCTCACCAATCAGATTACACAAAATTCTACGGAAATATTCGTGGCGTGGGAAAGACATAAAACTGCGCGAGTCGGTAAGCATACCGATAAAACAACTTAACAACCCCATGTTCGAAAGCGCATTTATTTGTTTTTCCATGCCGTCTTTCTGATCTAAAAACCACCAGGCGGAACCATATTGTATTTTACCTTTTACGGAACCATCGTTAAAGTTGCCAATCATAGCCGCAAACACTTCGTTATCGGCCGGGTTAAGATTGTAGAGTATGGTTTTGCAAAGTTGGTTGGTGCTATCCAGTACGTTAAGAAAAGAAGCCAATGCCGAAGCCTGGGAAAAATCTCCGATCGAATCAAAACCAGTGTCGGGCCCCAGTTGTGATAACATGCGCTTGTTTGTGTTGCGCAAAGCTCCTAAATGAAATTGCTGTACCCAGCCCCGTTGATGGTATAGGCGGCACAACTCTACCAACACATAAAATCGAAAGGCTTGAACTTCCACCAGGCTGAGTGCTTCATTACGGTTCAATTTTTCAAACAGCTTACTGGGGTTGTGCGAATCTGTCTCCAGAAATGGAATCTGACCCAGGCCATGATCAGCTAACCGACATCCTTGCTGATGAAAGAAGTCGATACGTTTTTGCAACGCCACCAGCAGGGTATCATAACTTGTAATCTCCACACCACTCGATTGAGTTAATAAATCCTTATAAGCTAAAAAATCTGCCGTAGAAGTAAAGTTATAAACCTTATCCGGACGAAAAGTTGGGAGTACTTTAGTTTTGTAATCTGTTTTGGCTACTTGTTGATGCGATTGCAACGAGTCAACCGGATCATCGGTAGTGCAAACCACTTCAACATGCATTTTAGTAAGCAGCATGCGCGTGGAAAATTCAGACGCGGTTAATGCTTCATTAGCCCGATCATAAACCAATGCAGCCGTATTGGGTTGAAGTAAATCGGATATTTGAAAGTACCGTTGAAGCTCCAGGTGCGTCCAATGATAGAGCGGGTTGCGCATGGTATAAGGGACTGCTTCTGCCCACTTCAGAAATTTTTCACGATCAGATTTTCTTCCGGTTATAAAACTTTCGTCAATACCCAGGGTACGCATGGCCCGCCATTTATAATGGTCGCCACCAAGCCAGATTTGCGTTAAGTTTTCAAACTTACGATCGGCTGCTATTTCAGCAGGCGGCAAGTGGTTGTGATAATCAATGATTGGCAATGTACTGACGTACTCATGATAAAGCTTTTGCGCGAACGTACTTTGAAGCAGAAAGTTTTCAGTAATGAAACTCATATCCTATTGGTAATAACTATAAATTCAACATGCTGCCAATCCCCGTTTCCAGGCCGCGTAGTTCAGCTAATCCTTTTAACCTGCCTATTGCAGAATAGCCAGGGTATGTTTTTTTGTTCAGATCGTCCAACATTTGGTGGCCATGATCGGGCCGCATGGGAATAGAAATTTTTCTACGCTGCATCAGCAATAAAATTTCTTTTACGATGGCGGGCATATCGGCATCACCACCCAAATGATCGGCCTCATAAAAATTACCGGCCGCATCGCGTTTGGTATTGCGCAGATGCAAAAAGTTAATGTGGTTACCCAACCGCTGAATCATACCCACTAAATCATTATCAGCTCGTGCACCATAAGAGCCGGTGCAAAAACACAACCCGTTAGCCGGTGAAGGCGCTGCATTCAACAACTCTTTCGCATCGGCTTCGGTACTTACTACGCGTGGCAACCCAAGCAACGGATAGGGCGGGTCGTCCGGGTGAATGGCGAGTTTTACATTTGCCTCTTCTGCAACCGGCACAACCTGCTGCAAAAAGTAGTGCAGGTGTTTCTTTAGTGTTGCGGCATCCACAGCTGCATATTCTGTTAAGGCTGCCAATACCTGTTGCGGGGTAAAGCTATCATCGCTTCCAGGCAAGCCCAACAAGCAATTCGCAAACAAATATTTTTTAGCTGATCGCTGGCTGAGTCAAAAAAATGATTTTGCGCTTTTTACTTCCTGCTGCGTATAATCTTTTTCGGCATGAGGCCGCTGAAGTAAATACAAATCAAAAGCAATGAAGGCAACACGGTTAAAATATAATGCCTTGCTTCCGGTTGGTATTGTGTAGGCTACATCGGTACGCAACCAATCCAGCACCGGCATAAAGTTGTAGGTAATTACTTTTAAACCGCAGGCAGCTACATTCCGGATGCTTGCCTTATAGTTTTCAATCCACTTTTTATAATCGCCCTTTTGCTTTTTAATATCTTCATGTACGGGTAAACTTTCGATTACAGTCCACGTCATGCCGGCATCGGTAATCATTTTTTTTCTTTTATTGATTTCATCAATCGTCCAGATTTCGCCTACAGGAATGTGATGCAAAGCCGTAACCACACCGGTACATCCGGCCTGCCGAATATCGCTTAGCTTTACTGCATCGTGCGGCCCATACCACCGCATGGTTTGTTCCATGGTTATCATTGTTCCAAAAAGTTATTTATAGTCAATCAATATGTTCATTTCAATAAATACTACCATTGTGGTTTAATACCGGGTGCATAGGGAAATTCAAGGCTAATATAATAATCCAATGATTTCTCAGGAGCAGGTAAGGATGCAGGTATTGGTTGTTTTGAAAACGTCTGGAAATATAATACACAGGTATTGCGCCACCACGTTGCTTCCTGATATTGAATGGCAAGTAATTGCTGCACGTGTCTGTGTCGTTCTGCATCAATAGCCGATTTGAGTTTTTCCCAGTCCAGTTGCATTTGTTTTACCTGACTGGCTCCGGCATAATAGCGGTAACAAAGTTCTTCCCACAGGGTTTTGCCATTGGCTAATTTTTCATTCCAACCCACATGATGAAACCAGAGTAAATATTTTTCGGGTATTTGCTGGCGCGATGAAAACACAGTTTGCCATTCCGGGGCATATTGTTCAATTGCATTGCTGCCCGATGCCGTACGATTAAACCCAAGCCCCACAGAATCTGCTTTATGATAATACACAGATGTCCAGTCAGCACGATGTTTATCTTTTATCCAGGGCGCTGGCCCGTAGTGATGGCTCCATCCCATAATGTGATGCAGTCCAAGCGGTGTCATATAATTAACACAGGTTTCCCACGATTGATCTAACATTGTAGTAATTCTCTCTACCGTGTTTTGATCATTCGAAAATGTCATTCTTGTCCACTCCTCAGCAATTTGTTTCGGTGTAAGTGTATGGTTCCATGCCAATCGCCCGAAAGCATACCAGTTGGCTTGCGCAAAGGGATGGCCACACCAATTGCGATCGGTGCCAATGTTGGTAACACCAGCCATAGCAGTTAACGATTGCTGAGTAACACTTCCATCCAGCACGTTTGCCACGGTGCTTCCTTTACCATATTGATACGTGTCGGTATCCAAAACCTCTTTAAACAGATTGGCTAAGTAAACAAGGCTGGTGCTTTGGCCAAGATATTCCTGGGTGATCTGAAACTCCATCATGAGCGGAGTTTTTTTAAGCGCCCCGAATAAAGGATGAAAGGGTTCGCGTGGCTGAAAATCCAACGGGCCGTTTTTTACCTGCACAATTACATTCTCGCGAAAGGCTCCATCCAAGGGCATAAATTCTGCATACGCTTGTTTTACGCGATCGTCTGGTACGTTATCATCATACACAAATGCCCGCCACATTACAATACCCTTGTAGGGTGCCAGTGCATCGGCCAATACGTTGGCTCCTTCGGCATGGGTGCGCTTATAATTTTGCGGTCCGGGTTGTCCTTCAGAATTTGCCTTTACCACAAATCCACCAAAATCAGGAACGTACTTATAAATCTCCGTAACCTTATCCTTCCACCATTGCTTCACATCTTCCTGCAGTGGATCGGCTGTGGGCAGTTTGCCTATTTCTATCGGAGCGCTAAACCGGGCGGTGAGAAATACTTTAATCCCGTAAGGCCGAAACACATCGGCAAGGGCAGCAACTTTTTTTAAATAGGCGGGTGTTAATACCAACGCATTGGCATTTACATTGGTGAGCACGGTTGCGTTAATACCAAGCGATGCATTGGCCCGGGCGTAATCGATATACCGATCATCGATATAGCCCGGCAACTTGTGCCAATTCCAAAGTGAAAAACCGGCATAGCCCCGCTCCACGGTTCCGTCCAGGTTATCCCAATGATTTAGGATGCGCACCTTTATTTTAGGTGAACTTTGAATGTTTATCTGCTGCAGCGATTGCCGGGTTTGGATCAATCTCAAGAAGTGAAACGTTCCGTACAGCAAGCCCACTTCTGTTTTGGCAGTTATCACCAGCAACCGTTTTCCGGAATGCGTAATATTTCTGATAACATAGCCTTCTTCATCCAGCGTTGGGTCTGTTGTTATGTTTAAACTCTGAATGAGAGGAGAATTTATGGTGGCAATTACCAAACCGGTTAATCCTGTTGCGGGTTTGGGCACATAGCCAAGCAGACCGGATAAGCCACGGTTCAGTTCATCGCGAATGATCGTAAGCGTGGGGGATTGACCTTGTATTGATAATGTGGTTAATTCTTTTTTGTACTGGTTAACCAATCGGGTATCGGGTATTTTATCGTAGCGCAACCAAAGCCGGTAACCATCTTCGGCCCGCAAGGCGAACGGTAAAAGTAAATACAAAATGAGCGATAGAAACCTCGTCATTTTTCTATTGGTAAGGATTTATGGTTGAAATGGATCCATCGTCCTGATGGTGCAACTCCGTTACCTTAATGTTTCGTAAGTGTGTCTTACCCGATAGTTGCACATCGTGATAAAACAAATACCACGAACTGTTTATTTCTACAATGCTATGGTGATTGGTCCAGCCTTCCACCGGATTTAGAATAACACCTTTATAGGTAAACGGCCCGTAGGGCGAATCGCCCACAGCATAGGCAATAAAATGAGTGTCGCCTGTGGAATAGGAGAAATAATACTTTCCCTTATACTTGTGCACCCATGCCGCCTCAAAAAATCGTTTGTCGTTTTGCGATTCCGTAAACAGGTTTCCGTTTTCATCAACCAGTTGAACTTCTTTTACCGGCTCTGCAAAACTTTTCATATCGTGGTTCAGCCTGGCCACCCGGGGTAAAATTGCCTGCTCGGATGGCTTTCGGTTTTGTGCAGCAGATTCATATTGGTTGTTGTTCCACCGTTGTAGCTGGCCGCCCCAAATACCACCAAAGTACAGGTAGTACGAACCATCTTCGTCTTTGAATGCGGTAGGATCGATGCTATAACTTCCTTCTATCGGATTCGGTTCTGCAACAAAAGGGCCTTCCGGGTTTTTACTGGTAGCTACACCTATTTTAAACACATCGTTTTTATCCTTAGCAGGGAAATACAAATAGTACCTATCGTTTGCAAATGCTGCATCGGGTGCCCACATCTGGCGGCCAGCCCAGGGCACATCCTGGATAGCCAACGCTACTCCATGATCGGTAACTTTTCCATTGATCGAATCCATCGAGAACACATGATAATCCGTCATTCCAAAATGGCCACCGGCATCATCTTCCGGAATACCGGCATCAATATCATGAGAAGGATAAATATAGATGCGGTTATTAAAAACATGGGCCGAAGGATCGGCAGTATATAAATGAGAAACGAGGGGTTGCGAAATGGGCTTCTTCGCTTCAGGATTTGTTACCGGTTCTTCTTTCTTCTTACAATTGCTGAGTACCACCGAAACAACCAGTAATGGAATTAATAACTTTTTATCTTTCATTTGTTAGTAGGTTTGTACGATGCCCATAAGCTGAAAGCTAAGCAAAAGTTGGGATTTAAACTGATCGAAATTTTATAATTTTAGAAATGAAAAGAATTCATTTGATAGTTCTGCTCTGGGCCTTTGTACAGGCCGGCTACACACAAACTTTTAAGAAAGAAGAAATTGCCAACTGGCAGGCCCAGGCCCAGCGGGTTACCATCATCCGCGATACCTGGGGTGTGCCCCATATCTACGGTAAGACCGATGCCGATGCGGTGTTTGGATTTCTTTATGCACAGTGCGAAGACGATTTTCCCCGGGTTGAACTGAACTACATTACTTCAATGGGACGCCTGGCTGAAGTGGAAGGGGAAGAAAAACTTTACCACGATCTGCGGCAGCGTTTATTTTACGATACACTTATGGCCGAGGAAATTTATAAGCAAAGTCCGGCCTGGTTAAAACGTTTGTGTAACGCTTTCGCGGATGGCGTAAATTATTATTTGCATACACATCCGGAAGTAAAACCAAAATTGATTAAACGCTTTCAGCCCTGGATGCCTTTCCTGTTTAGCGAAGGAAGCATTGGAGGCGATATTGAATCTATCTCGGTAAACCGGATTAAAGAGTTTTATGGTACAGGTCATGTGCCAGAAAAAGAAGAACAATCTGATCAGGAACCTGAACCCCGCGGCTCTAATGGTTTTGCAATTGCCCCGGCTTTAAGTGCAAGTGGTAATGCCTTGTTGCTGATCAACCCGCATACGTCTTTTTATTTCAGACCCGAAACACACGTGGTTAGCGAAGAAGGTTTAAATGCTTACGGTGCTGTAACCTGGGGCCAGTTTTTTATTTACCAGGGTTTTAACGAATACTGCGGCTGGATGCATACCAGCAGCCAGGCCGATGTGATTGATGAATTTCTGGAGACCATCGTTCACAAACAAGATTCTGATTTTTACAAACACGGTAACGCCCTAAAGGCAATTCAAACAAAAAAGATTGTACTGGCCTACAAGAACGGAAATACAAAAAGCTATAAGGAATTCACCGGTCGTTTTACCCATCATGGTCCGGTAATCGGAAAGCAAAATGAGAAATGGATTAGTGTTGCCTTAATGGTTGAACCGTTAAAAGCCCTCACTCAGTCGTTTCAACGCACCAAGGCCAAAGGGTATGCCGATTATCAGAAAATAATGGAGCTGAAAGCCAACTCATCTAACAATACTGTATTTGCCGATCGCGATGGAAACATCGCCTACTGGCATGGCAACTTTATTCCCAGGCGTAATCCTTCTTTCGATTGGAGTAAACCAGTAGATGGCAGCAATCCCGAAACTGACTGGAAAGGGTTACACGATGTTTCTGAAATTGTACAGTCATTAAATCCGGCTAACGGGTGGATTCAAAACTGCAACTCCACACCGTTTACACTGGCCGGAAAATACAGTCCGGATAAGCGTAAATTTCCCACCTACATGGCGCCCGATGCACAAAATGCCCGCGGCATTAATGCCGAGCGGGTACTTGATCGCGAAAAGAAATACACACTCGATAAACTGATTGCTGCTGCAAACGATCCATATCTTGCCGGCTTCGAAAATCTTTTGCCCGCATTGATAAAGGCCTATGATACCAGCGATAAAACAATGTATGCTGATTTAAAAGAACCAATTGAAATCTTGCGCACATGGAACATGAATTATGGAAAGGAATCGGTAGGTGCGGCCTTAGCGATGTATTGGGGAGCGGAGTTACGCCAGAAAGTGTTTTCAAGAGTTCCACAGGGGAGCAGTCAGTTGGATATTATCAGCTACATGACCCATCAAACTACCCCTGAAGAGAAGTTAGCAGCACTACGCACCGTAGTATCTGAGTTTACCCGCGATTTCGGAAAATGGAACGTAGCCTGGGGTGAGGTAAACCGCTTTCAACGCCTTACCGGAAACATCAATGAAACTTTTGACGATACTAAACCCAGTTTGCCGGTTGCATCGGCCTCTTCATTCTGGGGTTCGCTGGCCGCTTTTGGTAGCCGCAAATATCCGGGCACCAATAAGATGTATGGTTATGTGGGCAATAGTTTTGTGGCGGTGGTTGAATTTGGAAAAACAATTAAAGCCAAATCGGTATTGGCTGGTGGAAATAGTAACAATCCACAATCGCCATACTTTACCAACCAGGCCGAACTTTACAGCAACGGGCAGTTTAAAGATGTTTGGTTTTATAAGAAAGATGTAGAAGCGCATGCCGCACGGAAGTATAAGCCCGGGAAATAGAAAAATTTTGAATCTCGAATTTTGAATCTTGAATCTTGAATCTTGAATCTCGAATGTATAAACTAGGAACTCCACTTACATCATCCGCTATTAAAGTAATGATGCTGGGCGCAGGCGAATTAGGCAAAGAAGTAGTGATTGAATTTCAACGCTATGGGGTTGAAGTAATTGCTGTGGATCGGTACGCGCACGCACCCGCGATGCAAGTGGCACATCGTTCGCATGTTGTTAATATGTTGGATGGTATTGCCTTGCGAGCCGTTATTGAAAATGAAAAGCCTCACATCATCGTACCCGAAGTTGAAGCCATAGCTACCGATACCCTGGTTGAGCTGGAGCAGGAGGGATTTCGGGTAGTACCAACTGCTAATGCAGCGCGGTTAACTATGAACCGCGAAGGAATTCGCGTTTTGGCAGCCGAAAAACTTAAGTTAAAAACTTCGCCCTTTCAGTTTGCAGCAACGCGTGCCGATTTTGAAACGGCTGTACACAACATCGGAATGCCTTGTGTTGTAAAGCCTATTATGAGTTCATCGGGAAAGGGGCAAAGTGTTATTAAAAGTAAATCCGATATTGAAGCATCCTGGCAGTATGCACAGGAGGGAGGCCGCAGTGGCGGAGGCAAAGTAATAATAGAAGGCTTTGTTGATTTTGATTTTGAAATAACGTTGTTAACTATTCGTCATAAAGATGGAGTTTCTTTTTGTGAACCCATTGGCCACCGGCAGGAGCATGGTGATTACCGTGAATCGTGGCAACCACACCCGATGAGTGCCACCGCGCTTGCCGAAGCGAAGTCTATTGCCGAAAAAGTGGTAAACGCGCTTGGCGGTTATGGAATTTTTGGAGTTGAGTTTTTTGTAAAGGGCGATGTGGTTTATTTCAGTGAACTATCACCCCGGCCACATGATACCGGAATGGTTACCATGATCTCGCAGGATTTATCGGAGTTTGCCTTGCATGTGCGGGCTGTTTTGGGTTTGCCGATTCCGGTTATCCGACAATTAGGTCCGTCTGCTTCTTCTGTGATTCTGGTTAATGGAAAATCAAACAACATTGTTTATTCCGGTATTGAATCCGCCTTATCAGAACCCGATACGCAAATCAGAATTTTTGGTAAGCCCGAAGTAAATGGCGAACGAAGAATGGGGGTGTGCCTGGCCCGTGCAGAAAGCATAGAAGCAGCCCGTGCAAAAGCAAACAGAGCTGTTGAGCAGTTAAAATTTGATTTGAGATGAGTTAATCGAATACAGCGAATCAATTCCGTTCACAAAACTCAATCCTGTATGCTGGAAGCAGAGTCCACCTGCGTAGAGTCCTGTGGCACTTCATCTGGTTCAGGCGTAGGCTTTGGTCTTATTATCTCCAGCAAACTCCTTATTTCTGTAATTACTAATTGCGGTTCTTCCTGGTGAATCCGGGCGCTATTCATTTTAGCTTCAACATGTTTGAGTTGCGGGGCTTGTTCTTTTAACTGCTCCAGAAATGTAATCCAGCGGGCAATAGCCTCCGATGAAGCGCCCACTTTGCGGTCGGTATTCGAAAAACGGTCGGAGGTTATCAGGGTGATGGGGATGGTAGTTGGAAGTTTTGCGGTTCGCAGCAACTCTTCATCTTTTTTCAGGTGTTCCAGTTCTTTGCGCGTAGCTTTCGGCATATTCACAATACCCAAATCAACCATATCTTTCATTCTTCTGCGTTGTTCAGCGCTTCGGGTGTTGCGCAAGGTGTCCATAAATCCTTCATAGGCCGGATCGATCATGACAATACCCGCTACCTGGTTTGGATAAGCGTGCGTAAACCACCGTACGATAAAGGCACCCAGTTCATGACCTACCAGTATATAGGGTGCATGGATGTTTTCTTTATCCAGAATTTTCTGCAATTCATCCGCCAGGTGATCGACCGTACGCTCATTGTCTAATTCTTCCGAAAGTCCAATTCCTGCCCGATCATAGGAAAGAGTGCGTGTGTAATCAGCTAGTTCAGATTGCACTGCATCAAAGTCTTTCAAATCTGCACCAGCACCCGTTATAAAAATAACTACCGGGCTACCTTCACCCTTGTCCAGAATATGCTGCTTATGTCCGTCAATTTCTACAAAGCGATCAGGTTTTTTTGCACAACTTACACCCAGCCATACCAGGCAAAAAAATTTTCAGAATAGTTAATATCTGTTTCATAGTCCTACTACACGGTATAGCTACCCAATTTCAATACACAGGATGTTATCGGTTGTTATTGTGTTTCGGATTGGTTAGCGCTCGCTCACTACAATTTTAATAATTTCATCACCTTGTTTAATCTTATCCAATACATCCAATCCTTCAACAACTTTTCCAAATACGGTGTGATTGCGATCTAAATGTTTTGTACGCTCGCGATTATGACAAATAAAAAATTGAGAGCCTCCTGTATCGCGGCCCGCATGCGCCATCGACAAAACGCCACGATCGTGATATTGATTGTTACCGGTTAGTTCGCACTTAATGGTATAACCGGGACCGCCATTTCCAATTTTATTAGGACATCCACCCTGAACAACAAAATTCGGAATCACCCGATGGAAATTAAGACCATCATAAAATCCTTTCTTCGCTAAGTCTGTAAAATTCTTTACCGTATTGGGCGCATCCTGCTCAAAAAACTCTACTTTCATGTTTCCGTGTGCCGTTTGTATCTCTGCTGTCTTCATTTTTAGTTTTGATTTTAAAGTATAGCCGCAAAGTTAAGGGGTTTTGTGGCCAAGAAAAAGTGTCATGCTTTAGGTTTACAGCAACAATGGTTTTACCTTGTGTAACCATGAGAAAAGCTGTTTACATAGCGTTGATTGCCTTATCGGGGTTTGCTGCGTTTGGACAAGACGCTGAAGTGCCGCTAAAACCAGACGCTGAGTTTGATTTTAAGCTTGACTATTCGTTTAAAGAAAGGATGTTGAATGAAAAGCCCGATTACCAGGCGGCCGATCCTGATAAAAAACTTACCAGTACAGGTCCTTTGCCTTATCTTAAAACTGAATTGCGTTTATTAAAACTCGCTACCGGTGAAGTGCGCGTAAAAGTCATTAACCACAAAGGAACCACCGTAATCAACCGCAAAGCAAACACCGATTCAGCCATTAAAATTGATTGGGGATTTAGCGATGATGTAAAAGATCAGGTAGTATCGCATAGTTACACAATCCTGCTCTTGAATGATGACAAACAGATTCTGTCTAAAATTATACTGCAGGCGGAAGCAGACGGTACTTTTTTAGTGAATGGGCAGAAGCGCGGCCGACTTTAACATTCTCTTTACAATTTCTATCTGTGGATTCCGTAACCGGTTAATCGCATCAAAATTTTTTTAATTACTTTGCCCACATGGACGAGCAACCACCTGTTTTTAAAAGTTGGAACACCTGGTATTGGTTAATACTGGGTGTAATGGCCATTCAGGTAATTTTATTTTTCTGGCTAACCCAAAGCTTTGCATGAACCTTCTCGATTGGATTATCCTGTTTGGTACACTCTTGTTTATTGTGTTGTATGGCGCCTGGAAAACCAAAGAGACCAAAAACATTGATGGATACCTGAAGGGTGATAACAACTTGAAGTGGTGGATGATCGGCATCTCCATAATGGCTACCCAGGCCAGTGCCGTAACATTTCTTTCCACACCCGGGCAGGCGATGGACGATGGCATGCGCTTTCTGCAGTTTTACTTCGGGTTGCCGCTGGCTATGGTTATCATTTCAGTTACCATGGTGCCTATCTATTATCGTTTAAAAGTTTACACAGCCTACGAATATTTAGAAACCCGGTTTGACTTAAAAACCAGAACCCTTGCCGCAATCTTGTTTCTGATTTTGAGGGGTCTCTCTGCAGGCATTACACTCTACGCACCGTCTATTGTCTTATCAACCATATTGGGATGGAACATTGCCTTTACAACCGTATTGATTGGCATGCTGGTAATCATCTATTCTGTTTCGGGTGGAACAAAAGCTGTGAGCCTTACCCAGCGCCAACAGATGACTATTATTATGGGTGGGATGTTGTTAGCAGGCATTATGGCGTACAGTAAATTGCCAGAGTCGATTTCATTTACTGATACCATTCAGATTGCTGGTGAGTTGGGCAAACTCAATATTGTAACTACAGACTTTAGTTTGAGTGATCGCTTTAACATTTGGTCCGGATTACTGGCCTCTACCTTCTTATTCTTATCCTATTTTGGCACCGACCAATCGCAGGTTGCCCGGTACCTGGGGGGTAAATCGATAGCCGAAAGCAGGATGGGATTGATCTTCAATGGGCTGCTTAAAATCCCCATGCAGTTTATTATACTTTTTATCGGTGTACTGGTGTTTGTTTTTTATTTGTTCAATCAACCTCCGGTATTTCATAATCAAACCTTGAAGCACCAGGCAGCACAAACCATTTATGCCGATTCGCTGGCGCAGATGGAAAGCGGGTACAATGCTATTTATTCCGAAAAGCAAAAGGCCGTTCACAATTTGGTTTCCGGAATTCAATCCAACAATGAAACCATTATTCAATCCGCTAAAGCGGAATACAACCTTGCCAGGAAGAAGGAAGACAGCGTGCGCCTGGCAGTAAAGAAAACAATTGCATCGGCTGTGCCGGGTTCCAAAACACAAGACCGGGACTATATGTTTCTGAACTTTGTATTGAGTTATTTACCACACGGAGTTATCGGGTTAATACTTGCTGTTATGTTTTCGGCCGCCATGGGATCGATGGCTGGTGAGCTTAACGCATTGTCATCTACAACAACCGTAGATATTTATAAACGCTCCATAAGACAGGAGGGAAGCGATCGATTGTACCTCAATGCCTCGCGCCTGTTCACCATTATGTGGGCACTGTTGGCAATGGTTTTTGCCACGCTGGCCAACCAGGCAGAAAATCTGATTCAGTTTGTGAATATTATAGGCAGTTTATTTTATGGAACAATCCTGGGGATTTTCCTGGTGGCATTCTACCTGAAATCGGTAAAGAGTAATGCTGTTTTTGTAGCGGCCATTATTGGTGAAGCAACGGTGCTTGCCTGTTATTTTTTTCTTCTACGAAGAAATTGCCTTTTTATATTACAACATTATCGGGTGTGTGGTAGTGGTGTTGCTGGCATGGCTGCTCCGGTTTCTGGATAAACAACCCAATGCGTAGCAAGTAAACTCCGGTTGGCAGAAATACGAAGCGCAATTTCGCTATGCTTCCGGCCAACCGGATAATTAATTTACTTTAATGTTTTCTGTAACTCTTCATTCATAGTTTGGTAATCGCGGTTACCGGCTTTCTGTGCAGCCTCCCAGCTTGCTTTTGAAGTAGCCAATGCACCGGCCTTATCGCCTGCAGCTTTTTGAATGCGTGCTTTTTGATATAATATCCAGAAAGCGGTTGGGTTTGCTTCCAATGCTTTGTTGATCCACTCCAGCGCCTGCTTTATATCTTTCCCATTCTCAAGATAATACACAGCAGCCTGCTGATAATTGCCCGGGTTTACCTTGGTATTAGCCTCTATCGACTTCATCACCTTGGCATCATAATCAACTGTAATGGTAAATTTCACAGAAGTATATTCCCATGCCAACTGTACTTTGGCACTTTTGCTATCAGCTGCTATATCACCAATGTTGATGGTAAACGTTTCAACCGGAGAAGTGAGTTTTTCTGATTTTACTTTAAAATTGGCTGCTTCTTTTGATTTATCATACGCATTGGTATTGCCACCAAGCGATAAATCCTTATACAACGAAACAGTCCACTCGGTAGCACCCGGCCAGGTAAAGATCAGGTATTCACCTTTTGGTACTACAATACCTTCTACTTTCACGTCATCGCTGAAAGAAATTTTAGTACCTGCATTGGCCCCTGTGCGCCAGATAGTACCGTGTGGATACATCACATCCTTTTCGCCAAAAATTTTACGGCCCTTCAGGCTTGGGCGCGAATAATCAATCTTTACATCCGTTAATCCCACAACAGTAAAAACCGATGCAGCCGGGCTGGGTTGGGGTGTCTGCACCTGGGCAGTAGCAGCAATACCCATCACGAATAACAGTAATAATAATGCATTTTTCATGGTAGTAATTAATTTTGAGGTTGTAAAAATAGAAGCATTTACAGCTTTAAAAAATTCAAACCCGGTCATTTAACAATTTTGATTCTCGCGCCCCAATTCTATCATCACACCCAGGTGGTATCCATAGCCCGCAAGTTGCTGGGTAAAGTGCTGATAACCCGCATAAATGGTGAAGTAACGGCAGGTCGCATTGTGGAAACCGAAGCGTATTCTTTCAAAGAACGCGGATGCCATGCCTATAACAACCGAAAAACCCCACGTAATGCAGTTATGTTTGAGGCAGGGGGCGTAGCATATGTGTACTTGTGTTATGGAATGCATAACCTGTTTAATGTAGTTACCAATAAAGCAGGCAGGGCCGAGGCTGTTCTGATCAGAGCAGCAGAACCAATAGCCGGCCAGGATATTATGTTAAGACGCATGAAGGCCCATAAACTTACCCGCATTACATCAGGCCCGGGCAAACTTACCCGTGCACTGGGCATTGAACGCACCCTTAATGGTGCCTCGTTGCTTAATTCGGCTGTTACCATTGAAACGGGCATTCCTGTGCGTAGTAAAAATATTATTGCAACCACTCGCATTGGCATTGATTATGCAGGAACTGATGCCATGCTTCCCTGGCGATTTTATGTGAAAGACAACGAGTGGGTAAGCAAATGGTAGCTAGAACGTTCGTATTTTTGACCATCTATCGGATTTAATGAAGACATCAATTCTTTTTTCTGTTCTGTTTTTCATCTCAGCACTTGCCAGCGCACAGTTTAACCTGGTTAATTCCGGAAGCGATGAGCAAAACCCGGTTATTAGCCCTGATGGCAAAACACTTTACATTACAGTAGCCAACAACGCCCAGAATGTGGGCGGACTAAAAGATCCGGGAGATATCTGGATTTCGGTGTGGACTGGCACCGATTGGTCTGCTCCGGTACATGGTGGCCTTGTGCTGAACAACCGGGGATACAACGGAGTAGCCGGAATAAGTAAGAGTGGAAACGAACTATTTTTGTTTAACCACTACACAAAATCGGGTGAACTGCCAACCACGCAAGGTATTTCTGTGTCCATTCGCAACCAAGCCGGATGGACAGCCCCGAAAAATATATCTATTCCATATTTCCGGAATAAATCAGAACATATTAGCGGGCAATGGCATGAGGACATGCAGGTTTTTGTCTTCGCTGCCGAATCATACCATACACTTGGTGCAGAAGATTTATATGTTTCGTTTTACCTGGAAGGTCGGTGGTCTGAACCTACGCACCTGGGTAACCTTATTAATACTCCCTTGCAGGAAATGAGCCCATCGCTTAGCGCAGATGGCAAATTTTTATTCTTTGCTTCCAATGGCAGACCGGGAGCCGGAAGTTTTGATATTTTTATGAGTGAACGGTTGGATGACACCTGGAAAAACTGGTCGATACCAGTTAACATGGGCCCCGCTGTAAATACCGATGGTCGCGAGTTGTACTTTCGTAAGTTTGAAAACCTGAACCAGGCTGTTTTTACTTCTACCAACAACAGCGATGGCTATGGCGATATTCGAATTTATCAGGATAAACTTCCCGAAGTACAGAAAGTAGATACGTTATTAAAGATTGTAGAGTCGAAACGCACCTATCGCGATACAATCAGGCGTGTGAAGATTAACGGAACAGTAACCAATTCAAAAACCGGAAGTACCCTTCCGGCCCGTATCACTTTCCGCGCTGACTCCACATACAAAACAGAAGCCAATGCATCCGGACAATACTCCTTAACGGTTCCTTCCACCCGTATTTACACAATAGAAGTGGACCATAGCGGCTATATAAACCTGGCCGAACGATTGGATATCCACACATTCGAAATGGCCACACTCGAAATGAACTTTAAACTTCAGCCCATTGAAGTAGGAGCCAGCGTAAACCTGAAAAGTGTCTTATTTGAACTAGGTACTACCGAACTGTTGGAAGAGTCGTACGCAGAATTAAATGTAGTAGTTGATTTTCTGAACAATAACCCGAAGGTTGAAATTGAATTGCAGGGCCATACCGATAATCGAGGCGACCGGGTAAAGAACGTATTGCTTTCGCAACAGCGTGTTGAAAAAATTAAAGCGTACCTGGTAAGTAAAGGAATAAGCGGTAAACGGATACGAGGAAAGGGTTTTGGGGGTTCCCGTCCTATTGCCACCAACGATTCAGAAGAAGCCCGCAAGCTAAACCGCAGGGTTGAATTCAGGATTATCAGGAATTAGTTTATGGTAGCTGGATAGGTTTTTGAAATTTTTTTTCTAATTTCATTCTACCCAAACCCCATCCACATGCGCAAACTTATCAAGTATGTCAGCTACTTGCTGATTGTTTTAATTGTGGTTATTGCAGCACTTCTCACCTATGTAAAAACAGCCTTACCCGATGTAGGTGAACCCGAAGATCTGAAAATTGAATACACAGCGGAACGAATTGAACGAGGCCGCTACCTGGCAAATTCGGTTTCAGCTTGTATGGACTGTCATTCCAAACGCGACTTCTCCTTGTTTTCCGGACCACCTGCACCAGGTACATTAGGTATGGGTGGCGATCGGTTTGACCAGACTGTAGGTATGCCCGGAGTTTTCTATGCACGCAACATTACAAGCGGAGGCATTAGCCGCTATACCGATGGCGAACTGTTTCGGGTTATTACAACCGGAGTAACCAGGGAAGGACGCGCTTTGTTTCCATTTATGCCCTATCTCTACTACGGGCGCATGGATAGAGAGGATTTGTATAGCATTATTGCTTACATCCGAACAATCGCACCTATTAAAAATGAAGTGCCTGAATCCGTTACCGACTTCCCAATGAATTTTATTGTCAACACCATTCCCCGGAAAGCCAACCCTCAAACAAAACCCGACACCACGGATATGCTGGCCTATGGGGCGTATATGACGAATGCGTCCGGTTGTATCGAATGCCACACACCGGTTGATAAGGGACAAATTATACAGGACATGGCTTTTGGTGGTGGCCGCGACTTTCAGTTTCCGGATGGTTCCATTGTTTATTCATCCAACATATCACCGGATACACAAACCGGTATCGGAAGCTGGACGAAAGAGATTTTTATTAAGCGGTTTAAAGCCTATGCTGATTCAACCTACGTTCCTGAAAAAGTTGCACCAGGAGCGTTTAATACGATTATGCCGTGGACAATGTATGGAGCCATGACGGAGCAAGATCTTGGAGCCATCTATACGTACCTGAAATCGGTAGAGCCCGTTTCTAATTCGGTAACCCGATTTAAACCAGCCAATTGATATGGCTTGCACTTCGGGTAAACGCATGTACTTAAACACCATGCAAGCCGAAGAAGCATTGCTTCAGGCGCATGTACAATTTAACTATCGGGCCGGCACTGGCCCGGTAACCTATTACAAGTGCGAAGACTGCGGTGATTACCACCTCACTTCCCGGGGAGTAATGCATCCGGCTTTAGCAGATGCAATTCGCAACGGAACAATAAAAAAACTGAAAGAAGCCGCCAACTGGTCAGATAAATTCAAAGGGCGTTAGAAAACAAAAAGTCCCGACTAACACCGGGACTTTTCGCATCAGTAGTGATAAAAATTACTTGGCGTTTTTTCCAATCAACTTAGCCAAGTCGAACATGGACACCTGATTCTTGCCACCGAAAACTACTTTCAGTTTTTCATCGGCATTGATCATGCGTTTGTTCTTAGAATCCTGCAAGCCGTTCTTCTTGATGTAAGCCCACAACTTCTTGATGATCTCTGTGCGGGGAACAGGTTTGCTTCCGATAACAGCACCTAAGGCTGCGTTAGGAGTTAGTGCAACCATGAAAGCGGCATTAGGCTTGCGAGCCGACTTCTTCTTTGCGGCTTTTTTCACAACCTTCTTCGCTGCTTTCTTAGCAGATTTTTTGGCTGCTTTCTTAGCAGGTTTCTTGGCAGCTTTTTTTGCTGCCTTCTTTACTTTTTTTGCCATAGCAATAAATAGTGTTTAGTGGTTTCTTCCAGTGTATTTTGTAGATGACTGGAATTGGGCTCAAATGTAATAAGTTATCTGATTATTACACAACGGTTAATAATTTCTCATAGGGAAAACGTAGGTTTCAGCAATTGTTTTACCTTCACCTTGTCAATACAATTATGAAGCGTATTCATGCACCTGAGTGGGAAGATTTCAGATGGTTTCCAACCTCCTGGCGTAACTATGGTACAAGCTATTTACAGTTTATTGCTACCCGGTTTGATATCTACAAATCGGTAGTTCCTATTATTGAAAAAGGACTCAGGGCCAATGGAAAAAACGAGTGGCTTGACTGTGCCTCGGGTGGGGGCGGAGGGTTGGTTAACATCTTCAAGGCTATTGTAAAAAGTAATCCTTCTGTGTCGCTAACACTATCCGATCTGTATCCCAACACGAAGGCATTTGAACAAACCTGTGCTGTTGATGTGAATAGAATAAGATTTGAATCTCAACCAGTTGACGCTACTCAATTACCTCAACACTTGAAACAAAAATTTCGCACCCTGTTTGGAGCTTTTCATCACATGAGCGAAAGCCATGCGAGCAAAATTTTGCAGCAGGCAGTGGATGATCAAGTACCCATAGCCATTTTCGAACCGCTGTCGCGCAATGTTCCGGCATTCATTTCCATGCTCTTTGTTCCGCTTAATGTTTGGTTGTTTACGCCCTTCATCAGGCCGGTACGTTGGCAGGTTTTGCCCTTCATTTATCTGGTTCCAATCATACCACTTTACATCCTGTGGGATGGGGTGGCTTCCATCCTGAGAATGTACTCCAAACCCGAGTTGGAGGCCCTGGTAAAGGGCTTAAAAAATTCTGAAAAATTTTTCTGGGAAATAGGCGAAATCGGCTCCGGCCCAATGAAAGTTACCTATTTGTACGGGGAGCCGAAGCGTTAAAACCCCTTCGCAGTATCATCGCCTCTTGTATTATCGGCACCAGCTTCAAGCTTACCATCGGGCAACACCAGTATGGCATCTACGCGGCCAATTGAATTACGTGGCGTTATCTTATGCCCCATGTTTACCAGCGTAAGACTGTCTTCTTTGGTTAAGGCGCCCTTTTCAGGAATGATTGCATCGGGTAGCCATTGCGAATGAATCCGCCTTGCATTTACTGCTTCCTGCATGCGCATATCATGCTCAACTACATTTAAGATTACCTGAAACACAGAGGTAATAATGGTTGATCCGCCTGGCGTACCCACCACCATAAACAACTTTCCATCTTTCTCTACAATAGTAGGAGTCATCGCGCTAAGCATGCGTTTATTGGGTTCAATCTTATTTGCCTCAGCGCCCAACACACCAAACATATTGGGCACTCCGGGCTTGGCGCTAAAGTCGTCCATCTCGTTATTCAAAAAGAAACCGGAGCCATCCACAACCACGTGCGAGCCAAACCAACCGTTTATCGTGGTGGTAACGGATACTGCATTTCCAAACGGATCAACAATGGAGTAATGCGTGGTTTCTTCTGATTCATAACCTGCAATAACACCCTCTTTTATTTCCGAGCTGGGTGTAGCCTTATCAGGATCGTAATTGCTCATGCGTTCATCGTTATACTGATCATCGAGCATCTGCATGACGGGTACCTTGTAAAAATCCGGATCACCAAGATAGATCGCCCGGTCGGCATATACTCTGCGTTCGGCTTCTGTCATCAAGTGTACGGTAGCAACCGAGTTGTGCCCCCATTGTTTAATCGGGAAGGGCTCTACTGATTTGAGTAACTGCACCAGGCATACACCTCCGCTTGACGAGGGCGGCATGGAAATGATTTTATAATCTTTATAGTTTGCCACAAGCGGATCGCGCCAGGCTGCTTCATAATTCTTAAGGTCTTCCAACGTAATCAAGCCCTTGCCTCGTTTCATTTCATTGGCAATGTTTTCGGCTGTTATGCCTTCGTAAAATCCCGCACGGCCATTATCGCGAATCAATTCCAGTGTATGGCCAAGGTCGATCCACTTAATTGAGTCACCGGCTTTCCAGGAATTGCGTACTAAAAATTCAGGCACTACTGTGTTGTATTTCTTCAGGTCCTCCTGCATTTCATTAAACCAATTGGCTTCGCGTTCGGTAAGGGTAAAACCATTTAGCGCAAGATCAATGGCCGGCTGTATCAACTCTTTCCATGCAAGGGTTCCATACTTTTTGTGTGCTTCCACCATACCGGCTACTGAACCCGGAACTCCGGAAGCTAAATGACCTTGCGTACTTAAATCCGGAATAACATTACCGGCCGAATCCAGGTACATGTTAGTTGTAGCAGCTGCAGGTGCTTTTTCACGAAAGTCAAGGGTGGCAACGGTACCGTCTTTTAAACGCACCACCATAAACCCGCCACCACCAATGTTGCCGGCAGCAGGAAATACAACCGCCAACGCAAAGTGAGTGGCAATGGCGGCATCTACCGCATTACCACCTTTCTTCATAACTTCCACACCAACCTGCGAAGCCAATTGATGGGCCGATACCACCATGGCCGAATCGGCTACAAGACCAATTACTTTTTCTTTACGGGTTCCACACGCAAGGAATAAAACAGCCAGTGGCAGAACAAAGAAGCGCTTCATAGAGTTACAAGTTGGTTTTATGGGGTTAAATGTATTACTTCCAAGCGAAGTTTACCATGAGTCTGCGAAAAGAAAAAGCCGCCCGATTAAAAATTAAGTGTGTTGGATCACACCCTCAAACTGATTGGCAAGAAATCATTTGATGATTTATATGTAGAAGAGATTTGCGCCAAAGTAAAAATCTCGAAAGTTACCTTGTTCAAATACTTTCCGCAAAAGGAAGATATTCTGCTTTATTACTTCCGGATCTGGTGCTTAAAACGCGCGGTAGAATTGCGCGAAAAACCGAAAGAAGGCCTGGCCGGCATTACCTACCTGTTTGATAAACTGGCAGAGGAATGCGAAACACACCCCGGCATAATTTTGAGTTTGTTTGCTTACCTGGCAGACTTAAAACGACCGCCCAAACCATTTCCGGTTAAGGCCGAAGAGAAAAAATGGTTGTTTCCGGAAGTAAAGGATATACACCTGGTGGAAATCCAATCGCTGGATCAGATGTTTGAAAAATTTACGTTGGAGGCCATCTTCAAAAAGGAAATTACCAAAACGGCTTCTACCCGCGACCTGACGAATTTACTCAGTACGATTTTTTACGGATCGGTAGTAACGGCACATATACAGCAACTGAGCCCGGTAAAGTTTTTCTTCCGAAGAAATATTGAAATGGTGTTGAAGGGACTTGGTTAGGGATGGTTATTATTAAACAAGTAGGCAGTAAGCGGTAGGCGGTAGGTAGGATGGAGTTATTTCATTCGTACCATCTTTGTGCGCTTGCGTTCAAACATGCGGATGTGCCGGTTGCCAACCGGAATATCAATGAGATAACGATTGCCTTTAGCCCAAACTTTGTGAGTACGGGGTTTTACCACTTTCTGCCCCTTACCCTTGTCCAACAGGCTACAACCAGAAACCAATAGCATAATAAGCAGTAGCCTAAATCCGTGCTTCATAAGTTAATTACCGAACCTTAAAAATAGCTTTTTATTTCAATTGGCTATAAGTAAATTTCATAGTCAATGAAAATCCATGAAACAAGAAGAGGGGCCCTTGCCGCATTATAAAGTGCACGCCATTTTAAATCTCAGCCCGCACGAATGGATTTTGCCCGATACAGAAATGATTAAGCATTCACCGTTGATTCGCACACGTTGTATTCAAGTGCTCGTTTTAACTATGCTGTTGGGAGCTGTTCAGTCCGTTGCCCAATCCAGAATTAAATTCAAAACTGAAGGCAACCTGCTTACCTCGGTTGTGCTGAATGAAAAACTACACCCGGTAAACCGACCTCTTGTTACATTTGAAATTGGACAACACGAATACGCTGCACTGCAATCGCCCTTAAAAGTGGAAGCGCGCCTTGTAGAAACCGAACGGGGAATGGAAGGCACCATTCAATTCACCAACCCCACAAACGATACCCTTACGCTTACCAATGTTGTTCCCTTTGGAAAGGCACACACCGAAGCTTTTGTAACCGGGTTAGGACAACACCGCTTATCGCGAACCCACCTGTTTTTACCTGCAAAACAACCAGTCAACGTGATCGTGCCCGATAATGCCTGGGAGTTAGGGTATGCCGCTATTAAACTTGATAATCAACAAAACCTTTTCGGATTAACCAGACGCGATCCTAACACACTGGTTAAAGCTACCCGCAAACGGTTTGAAACTATTCTGCAACCGGGTGGATCTGTTACCTATAACTTCTTTGCGGATACTTACACCGGTGCCTGGCAGGAAGGAATGCGAATAGCATTTCAGAAGCGCTACTTGTATGATGTAAAGTCTTTTGACGAGGAGTTGTTTAACAGGGCCGATCTGGGTTGGATGCGCAAGGCTTACGTTATGCACCTGATGATGGCCTGGGACAAAGATTTTTTTGAAAACGGACAATACAGGTTAACTGATTTTGTAAAACGCGGGAAAACACTATACGGTGGTGATGATGTGATTTGTATCTGGCCCACCTGGCCTACCCTGGGGGTAGATCAACGCAATCAGTTTGATTTGTACCGCGATTTACCAGGAGGCTTGGCACGGTTACGCGTAGCGGCCGATTCCATGCGTGCATTGGGTACACGATTTTTCATAGCCTATAATCCGTGGGATGAGAGCACCCGGAGTGAAGGCCACCTGAAAGGGTTGGCATACCTGCTCCAGGAAACATCGGCTGATGGTGTAGTGCTCGATACCAAAGGTGAATCGAGCAAAGAGTTGCAACAAGCCGCGGATCGGATAAAGCCTGAAATAATAATGTATAGCGAAGGCATGGCCGTTCCAAAAGATATGCAAGGCATTATCAGTGGCCGGGTTCATAATGCATTGTACTACCCGCCACCACTCAATCTTAATAAATTTATTCGCCCCGATTTTTCGATTTTCAGAGTAGCAGAAGTTTTTAAAGAACCCATTCAACGCGAATACGCAGTAGCTTTTTTTAATGGGTATGGCACTGAAATAAATCAGTTTGTGCCGGGCCATCCTGAATGGGAAGCCGATCAATACCAATACCTGGGCCGTACTACCAGAATTTTAAGAGAAAATTCAACTGCATTTACGCGCGACTTCACGCCCCTTGTGAATTCATTACGCGATAGCGTGTGGATAAACCAATGGCAGGATCCATCGCGAAAGAAAACCTTGTACACTGTTTTGAGTTTTAAACCCGAAGGCCTGAACGGACCTCTTGTTGAAATAGAGATTGCCAACCACCGCCTGATTGATTTATGGAAACACGAAGAAGCAGCGCTTACCACGAAGGATGGTAAAACCTATGCCCGGGTAAACATCGATGGCTTTGATGCGCGGTATCTAGGCACCAACAACGAAGGGGATGTGAGTTGCCTGGCGCTTTTTCAAAAAATACTGGACTTAACCATTTCAGGAAACCGAATCCATGGCCCTGCCGTGCACTACGATGTCAAAATCTGGAAAGGGAATCCGGATTATGCGAAAGAAGCTGTTACTATTGCCGCAGGTAGCAAAATTGATTTAGACATAATTAAGCACGTTGGCCGATACGAGGGCAAACTGGTAATACAAGCATTTGCCGATAACGAATTGATTGATGAACAAATTCTTTTTCTAAAACCCGGTGTTCCCCGCTTGATGAGCACAGTTAAAGAAACACCCCGTTCTAAAACAATTCCGGTTGGCATGGTGCGCATACCGGCTGGAAGTCTAAAAGTAAAATACACACAAGGCGATGAGTTTATTCCGTATCCTAAAGAAGGCGAGGGGGAAACAATTTCACTTCCTGCGTATGCCATGGATAAGTTTCCGGTTACAAATCTTGAATTCAAAAATTTTATGGATGCAACCCACTACCAACCAGGGGATACATCAAACTTTTTAAAACATTGGATTGGCGGTAAAATCCCGAAAGGTGAAGAAAAGTTTCCGGTAACTTTTGTGTCGTACGAAGATGCACAAGCCTATGCTGCCTGGGCCGGTAAACGATTACCTACCGAATTGGAATGGCAATATGCTGCCCAAACAACTGCCGGCAACGAGTGGCCCTGGAAACAAGCGCAACCCGTAACCCGCGAAGAGACTTATGTAACGGAAACGCTGACCGTAAAAAATATTAAAAGGCATAAATTCCAAACATAGCCAAACCTGGG
>LNFR01000084.1 GCA_001567185.1 Bacteroidetes bacterium OLB12 | reverse complement strand
TTCTCATTAAAAGCTTGCTTCAGGTCTTGTGCTTTTTTGGAAACAAACCTTCCCTTGGTCTTTTTTCCCCCGGTCTCCCGTAAGCAACCAGGCCCGCCAGCAGCGCCCCGCCTGCTACGCCTAGTCCAATCATCAGTTTTTTTGTAGTCGTCATACTTTGTAAACTCTAATTCAAATTAAAATGTTTCATACACTCTCAAAAATGTTCTATTAAAATTATTTTTAACACTCACTTAACGTAACCGGTTTTGACATCTTATCTCCTTCTGAAAAAAACTCCGCAGCTGAGCGGTACTACCCATAAACTGTCTTCTTCCAAAAGTATCAGCAACAGGGCCTTGATTCTGAAAGCCCTGAGCGGAAACCAATCGACCGTTAGCAATTTATCTGATGCGCGCGATACCGTTTTAATGACTACCCTGGTGGGCAGCACAGATAAAACCATTGATGTAATGGATGCCGGCACTACCATGCGTTTTTTAACTGCTTACTTCGCAATAACCAATCAGCATAAAATATTAACCGGTACTGCCCGCATGAAGGAGCGACCAATCGGCCTTTTGGTGGATGCCCTCCGTACTCTGGGCGCCCAAATCGATTACCTAGAAAAGAGGGTTTCCCCCCATTCAAACCAAAGGCTTTACCCAGCAAAAACAGCAGCCCTATCCATTCCGGGTAACATCAGCAGTCAATACATTTCGGCCTTAATGATGGTGGCCCCCACCCTGCCGCAAGGTCTTACCCTATCCCTTACGGGGAAAATTGGCAGCGTGCCCTACATTGAAATGACGGCTGCGCTGATGAAGCAGTTTGGTGTAAACCCCGAAATTGATTTTACTGCGCAAACCATTCGCATAGCCCCGGCAGTTTACAAAACCAGCCACGTGGTTGTAGAAGCCGATTGGTCGGCCATCAGCTATTGGTATGGATTTACAGCCCTGGCCGAAAAAGCTGAAATTATATTGCCCAATGTTTCGCCCCAATCGCTGCAGGGCGACCGGGTAATTGCAACCATCATGGAGAAATTAGGAGTACACTCCGAATTCAAAAACAACCAACTGACTTTAACCAAACAAGCGGCTGCTACCAACTTGGTGTGGGACTTTAAAGATTGCCCCGACCTGGCACAAACTGTTGTGCCGGTATGTGCCGTAAAGGGGATTGCCGGAGAATTTACCGGGCTGGAAAGTTTGCGCATCAAAGAAACCGATCGCATTGCTGCACTTCAAAACGAAATTGCAAAAGTGGGTGCTACCTTACGCGAACCTGCAACCGGCCACTGGGTGTTAACTCCGGGAAAAATTCCGACCAAAGAAATTACCATTGATACCTACCACGACCACCGTATGGCGATGGGCTTTGCCCCGTGGGCTACGCTTATCGATTTGAAAGTTAATGACCCTGCTGTGGTGAATAAATCGTATCCTGGATTTTGGGACGATGTCGCTTCTGTGGGTATAGAAGTTGAAAGTATGAAGTTGAAAGTATGAAGTCAAAGTTTAAAGCTATGCCTGTTTCGCTTTAAACTTTCGACTCGGCAACTTTATACTTATTTAAGATACCGGAAATCCCGCCCCGGCTTTACCTGCAGCAGGGTTTCGTAAATCAGGTTGATCACATTCTCCACGTCTTCTTTGTGCACGGTTTCCACTGTAGTGTGCATGTACTTGAGCGGAAGAGAAATCAGGGCGGAGGCCACACCTTCGGCTGAGTAGGCAAATGAATCGGTGTCTGTTCCGGTTGAACGCGATACCGCCTGGCGTTGGAACGGGATCTTCTTCTTCTGCGCTACATCAATAATCATCTTCAACACATTGTTTTGCACGGCCGGGCCGTAACACAACACCGGGCCAAGCCCGCATTTCAGGTTGCCGCTCTCTTTCTTGTTGTACATAGGCGATTGTGTATCGTGTGTTACATCGGTACAAATAGCCAGATCGGGTTTTAACCTGCGCGAAATCATTTCAGCGCCACGCAAACCTATTTCCTCCTGCACGGCATTTACCACGTACAAACAGAAAGGAAGTTTCTTTTTGTTTTCACTCAGCCTGCGCGCCACTTCGGCTATCATAAAACCACCCATGCGGTTGTCCAACGCGCGACCGGTTAAATAGTTTTTATTCAGTTCAATCAATTCATCTTCAAACACCGCCACAGAACCTACGTGCACGCCCATGGCCTCCACTTCCTTTTTCGATTCGGCCCCAATATCAATGAAGATGTTTTTAAGTGTTGGCGTTTCTTCCCTGGCTGCATCACGTACGTGGATAGCCGGCCAGCCGAAAACACCTTTTACAATTCCTTTATCGCCATAAATATTTACGCGCATGGAAGGCGCGATCTGGTGATCGGAGCCTCCGTTTCTGCGCACATAGATGTAGCCTTCTTCCGTTATGTAGTTTACAAACCACGAAATTTCATCGGCATGCGCTTCAATCACCACTTTGTACTGACCTTTGGGATTGATAACACCCACTGCGGTACCATACACATCTACCATGTAATCGTTGGTATAAGGCTTAATGTAATCGAGCCAGATTTGCTGCCCGGCTTGTTCAAAGCCCGTGGGCGATGCATTGTTTAAATAATCGAACAGGAATTTTTTGCTTTTTTTGTCCATGGGAATATTAATCGTTATTGACAATAAATATCTGCAAAAATTAGTTAATCAACCAAAATCAGATCAGTGCAACCTTAAATTGGCAATCGACCCGTGGATAGGTTTATGATTAACAAGCCGTTTTTAAAACTAATTTTTCCTTTCACAGCGTTAATAACAGTTGTATAGAATGGCAATCTCAATATCAATAAACCTAAGAATAAGGAAGGTAGCTTTGGTTATCTTCCTTTCGTGCTTGTTGGCCATAATAAATTTTGATTGCAAAAGTCAGGATGCAAGGTGGAATGTGACTAGTGGCATCACCTGGCGCAGTACGGTTATGAATTTTTTTAATCTGAAGGGCTTATGGCCCGCTGATCTGACTGTACCCTATTCATATGAAAGAAATGTGCAGGGGTTTAGTTTAAATCTCGGTGTTAAGTATGAAACTTCTAAGTACAGTTTGGAGTACTGTCCAAACTTTCGGTATGATGTTACTCACTCGAATTTAAAGATTGAAAATGACTACTTTAAATCTTTTATAATTGATCACAATGTCAATTTTCTAATTCGCAGAAAAATCAGCTATGGCTTGGGCATAAGTATCATTAACTTCAATGAAGGGTTTGAATTTGAAAACCCTGTGGGGGTACATCGGTATAAAAACATTGAATTTTCTACTATTAATTGCTTCATGGTAATACCCATGAAGAAACAGGTTTTTCTTGAGCTAAAGGCACTTTATATACCAAAGGGCTTTCCTCTGGACGAAGAAAAAAAAATACATTACTTACTCTATGCGGGTGTACTATCAACTTCCAATACAAAGGAAAAAGTAATTCGAACAAGCTAATCATTTTCCAACTCCTCAAAGTCAATATCCAGCACCTCAAATTTTTGCCAGCCTACAAAATCAAAATGCCACCATTCTGATTCATATACGGTAAATCCAAATTTCTCCATCGTGTCAATCAGCAGCTTTCGGTTAGCCCGGATGGTTGGATCAGCCACCGGGGTGGAGGGCCAGGCCTCTTTTGTAAAGGAATCCCACCCGGTGGGCATCTGTAATTCCTTGCCGGTTTTCAAATTGATTAAGGTAAGATCAAGCGCACAACCCCGGTTATGGCGCGAGCCCTTGTAAGGAGAAGCCACATACGTGGTATCGCCAAACAACTCGTAAAACTTAACGGTTGCCGAATAGGGCCGGTACCCATCAAATATTTTTAATCCCAAACCTTTCCGCTTCAAATCGGCTTGTATTTTTTTAAGCGCTTCGGCCACCGGCTTGCGGGCATAAGCCCGGGGCAGGTTATAGACCTTCTCGCCAGTAAGGTTGTTGGTAGTGGCATACCCAATTTCCAACACCACATCGGGTATAAACTTTTCAAGATTTATCAATTCATTGTCGGGGTTGCGGGCTACACTTTCCTTGTATTCGGCCAGCTTCATAGTCTTAAGGCCGTATTTGTTTTGGGCTAACAACGAAAGGGGCAGCAGCAGAATAAGCAAGAATTTCATACCAGTAAATTTTAAACGAAAGGTATCAACTTAAAGCTTGCATCGCACGATTTTAAATTGAAATTATCAGCCTTGGTTAGCCATGCAACAATCATTTACCGGAAACCGGGTGAGGTATAAAATCATTCACTACTTTTAATCTCTTATTTCCTGTTATGAAACTACTAAAACGCATATTGTTTGCTCTCTTCCTTCTCAGCTTCTTAATTGGAACCGGTGTGTACCTGTTTTTAACAAGTACCAAACCCACGTACTCGGGGCAACTGCAACTCACCGGCCTGAAGGAATCCGTTGAGGTTTATTATGACAATCACGGAATTCCCCACATCTATGCACAAAATGAGCCCGATGCTTACTTTGCGTTGGGTTATGTACACGCACAAGACCGCCTGTTCCAGATGGAGATGATCAGGCGCGCAGCCAGCGGCCGGTTATCCGAAATCCTGGGAAAAGAAATGCTGCCGGTAGATAAACTCTTTCGGGCACTGGGCATTAATGAATTTGCAGAAGCACATGCTCAAAAATTTTTTACAAACCGATACGGCAGGGTTTCAACGCGCAGCCCTCGCCTATCAAAAGGGAATAAATGAGTTTGTTCGCACGGGACAAACTCCGCTCGAGTTTTCTATTATCGGCATTCCCAAAACCGAATTTTCTCCCAAAGACATTTACCTGGCCGTTGGTTTTATGTCGTTCGGGTTTGCCGAGGGCTTGCGGGCTGATCCGGTATTGGAAAAAATTAAAAATGAATTGGGTACCGAATACCTGAAAGATCTTGCAGTACAAACTCCGGCTAATGCTGTTCGCATTCAGAATTTTGATGGCGAAGGGAAAGTAAAAACTACCGATTCGCTGATAACATTTTTTGATAAAGCCTTAAATAAAATTCCGGTTCCACTTTGGCAAGGCAGCAATGGTTGGGCTATTGCCGGAGACCATACGGCTTCGGGTATGCCTATTCTCTCCAACGATACACACATCGGGTTTGCGCAACCGGCTGTCTGGTACGAAGCACACCTGGAATACCCCGGCTATAAATTTTATGGTCATCATATTGCAGGCATTCCGTTTGGCTTATTAGGTCAAAATCATTTTGCCGGTTGGGGATTAACGATGTTTGAGAATGACGATACCGATTTCTTTTACGAAGAAACAAATGACGAAGGTCAGGTAAAATATAAAGGCGAATGGGTGGACATCCGTTTCAGGAAAGAAATAATAAAAGTGAAAGACGATGTGGATGTGGAGTTAACTATTCCGGCTACACCCCACGGCAATGTGATTAGCGGAATTCTTGAATTTACAGACGAAACCAAACCAACTTCATTGTGGTGGTTACTCAACCATGAAACTAACCACGCACTGCAGGCGGCCTATCAACTGAATCATTCAAAGAATTTTGCAGATGTTGAAAAAGCGGCTTCCTTGTTTTCTGTACCGGGCTTAAACCTGATGTATGCCGATGCGCACGGCAATATTGCCTGGTGGGCTGTGGCCAAACTTCCTGTACGGCCGGCACACGTAGTATCAAAATTTTTCCTGGATGGTGCCAGCGGTAACGATGAGTACCAGGGTTTTTATGATTTCACTAAAAATCCGCATTCGGTAAATCCGCCATGGGGGTATGTGTATTCGGCCAACAACCAACCCGATAGTGTAAACGGTGTGTTATATCCTGGTTATTACTATCCACGCAGCCGCGCGGGTCGTATTGAAGAATTAATTAAAGAAAATAAAAAGTGGACGGTGGAAGATGTGAAGACCATGATCCTCGATGAAACCTCGCACATGCATGCGGATATCGCCCGCCAATTTGCTTCAATTTTAAAAGAACTGAATCAACCTGAGTTCAACAACTTAACCACACAACTTGAAACATGGAACGGACAGCATACAACAGACCTTACAGCACCATCCATTTATTACAACCTGCTTTCGCAAACCATGCGCCTGGCTATGGCCGATGAAATTTCGCATGAAGCTTTTGAAGCAATTGCTGCTACATCCGTATTAAAAAATAGCTACGAGCAGTTCATTGCCAATAATAATTCGCCCTGGTGGGATGTTAAAGATACTGAGGCTAAAGAAACCCGCGCTGAAATTATCAAACAAGCAGCTCAAAAAACTATTGCACTACTTACAGAAACATGTGGCAAAAATCCTACCGACTGGAAATGGGGAAAAATACATACGCTTACACACAAACATGCTTTTGACGCTGTAAAACCTTTGCGCAGTTTCTTTAATGTAGGTCCGTTTGAAGTACCCGGAGGAAGTGAAGTGATCAACAACCTCCACTTTGCTTTGGATACTACCGGCCATTTTCAGGTAGATGGCGGTCCTGCCCTGCGCAAGATCACTGACTTTGCCGATGCAGAAAACGGAATCACCGTTTCGCCCACGGGCCAATCCGGAAATGTGATGAGTCCTTATTACAGCGACCAGGCCGAAATGTTTGCCACCGGAAAATTCAGAAAAATGCTGATGAACAAAACCGAAATTGAAGCCAGCAAAAGAAAACTGATACTGAAACCCACAAACTAAAATCTTGTGAACATCGAAACACTTCGCCAGCAAACTCCCGGTTGCAATTATAAAGTTCATTTCAACAATGCCGGGGCATCGTTGCCACCACAACAGGTTTTGGATGCAATAACTGCTCACTTGCAGTTGGAAGCCATAACCGGTGGTTATGAAGCAGCCGATCTGAAAGCAACAGAGATAAACGAATTTTATGAATCAACTGCCCGGCTATTAAACTGCAAAGCCCGCAACATTGCGTTTACATCAAGCGCAACCAACTCATTTGCCCGCGCATTGTCCTGTATTCCCTTTCGGGCAGGTGATTATATCTTATTAGCCAACGAAGACTACATCTCAAACCAGATAGCGTTTCTTTCGCTACAAAAAAGGTTTGGCATTAAAATACTGCGGGCAGCCAGTTTAGCACAAGGAGGTGTGGATGTAAACGACATGAAACGCCTCATGGATTTGTATAACCCCAGGCTCGTTTCCTTAACTCATGTACCCAGCAACACGGGCCTGATTCAACCGGTTGAACAGGTTGGACAACTGTGTGCGGAGCGTAATATATATTACCTGGTAGATGGTTGCCAATCGGCCGGACAAATTCCCGCAGATGTTCAAAAAATGAAGTGCGACTTTTTTACCGCAACCATGCGTAAGTTTTTGCGCGGCCCACGGGGTGCTGGGTTCTTGTATGTTTCCGATCGCGTAATCGAACAAAGACTCGAACCTTTGTTTATTGATTTGCGTGGTGCCGAGTGGATTGAAGCGGACGCGTATTCGCCCCGCATGGATGCCCGTAGGTTTGAAGATTGGGAATTACCGTATGCCATCGTATTGGGCAGCAAGGCTGCCATCGATCTGGCTCTTACCTTGGGGTTAGATGAAATTCAAAAAAGAAATTCATTGCTGTGCGAAAAAATCCGGAGCGCATTGGCCACGTTACCCAACATTACTTTACTTGATAAAGGGCCCAATCAAAGCAGCATTATAACGATTAAAGTGAGTAATCAAAAAGCTCCAGACACACTGCAAGCCTTGCGCGCACAAAACATCAATACATCTGTTGGTTATCGGAATTTTGCCCTTATTGATTTTGACGCTAAAAAAGTTGAGTGGGCGCTGCGCATTTCACCGCATTATTACAATACGGAGGCCGAAGCTGACCTGTTACTGCAAGCCATTCAACAACTAGTAGCCTCATGATTTTCAAAAATGCCTTACTCAGTACACTAATTATTGAAGTGGGCGTTGCCGTACTGGCTGTAATCAATTATGGTTCTTCCCTTGAAGCCTTACAAGCCGTTACGCGGTATTCTGGTCGTACCTCGCTGGCAATCTTCAGTCTTATTTTTCTGTTTCACAATCACCGGCATGTAAAAATAAATGCGATTCTCTCTGATAAGTATTTTCTGGTATTTGCTATCGCTCATGCCATTCACCTGGGCGAATTGCTATCCTTTGTAATTCTTTCGGGCAACGAATTGATCCCAATCCGTTTTAGCCGCTGGTTTTGTTGCTTACGCGATTATTTTTCTGATGCCCTGGTTTCATTACCGGGTTGAAACCGATCGGCTATCAGAAAAAAAATTCAAAACCATCAGGATCATTGCCCTTTATTATGTTTGGTTCATCTTCTTCATGACATACCTGCCCCGCGTGCAGGGCGAACTGCCAAATGTGGGGGGTTCGTACAAAGAGTTTGTAATCCTGTTAGCCTGGGTTTCTACTATGATGGGAATTAAGGTTACCAGTATGTTGAAGCCGGGGCGATAGGTTTTTCTTTTCACGCAAAGACGCAAAGGCCGCCAAGATTAAGTGCGGGTGCCAAATCCTTAACATCTTTCGTGGCGCGTGTCCGCACGCGCCACTCCTAATTCAAGTGGTGCATGTCCACACTCACCACGGTATAATTCTTAAAAATCTTACGCCTTCACCGGCTCCCGATGTCCTACCCACGTAAACCGCTTCGTTACATATTCTGCATTCGTAAATGATGCATTACCCGATGGATTGCCTCCGGTAACATGAAAATCAGAAAAGGCCGCATTCTGATTCATGTAAATACTACCCGTAAGGTTAAAGGATACCGGGGTGGCTGCCAACGCCATCTCATCCGCAATCTTTTCACGCACAACAGAATCGGTAGTGTATGCTCCACACGAAATTGCCCCATGTTTACTCGCCAACTCCTGAGCCAATGCAATTGACTCGTTGGTGCTTTTGGTCTTAATAAGCAAGGCAATCGGACCAAAAAGCTCTTTACTGAAAATTTCTTTTTTAGATGAATCTACTTCAACCACAACCGGTGTAGCCACACGCGCCTGCTTAAACATCGGGTTTTCGAACGTGCGCGACTTTAACCAGACTTTGCCCTGAAGGTTCTCGGCTGCTTCCACCCGCTCGCAGGTTTTTTTATTTTGAACAGCGCCTAACACAAATGGGCCAGCCTTCGGATTATCAACCAGGCTGTTTATGTTAGCTACAAACTTTTCAGCAAACTGATCGAATGTAACCACACCGGTTGGTGTTTTGATTCCGCTTTCCGGTATAAAAAAATTTTGAGGCGCTGTACACATCTGGCTACTGTAAAGATTAACGGAGAACGCAAGATTGGCCGCTACCTTATCAATATCCTCAGCCGAATCCAGTATAACCGAATTCACTCCCGTTTTTTCTGTAAACACAATTTTTCCGGGTAATGCTTCCAGGTAGCTACCAAATGCTGAGTTGCCTGTAAAGTCAATCAACTTAACCGCTTCGTGTTCGGCCAGTTCTTTCGTGATCATGTTATCAAACGTATCAACAGCAAGCTGGCAGGTATTGGGATCGAGTTTATGTTCTGCCAGTACGTTTTGAATTTCGGCCACAAAAATGGCTATGGGTAAAATCGCTCCCGGATGAGGTTTAACAATAACCGGGTTGCCCGTAATTAAACTTCCGTAAATCCCGGTAACGGAATTCCAGGTAGGAAAAGTGGAGCAACCTATTACCACCGAAATACCTTTAGGCACTGCGCGCCATTCTTTATTCAATTGAATAGTAAACTTACCCATCGGTTTATCCCAAAGTGCAGCACCGGGTATGCGCGAAAGTTCTTCATAGCCGGCTGCAATTGCTTCGAGCGCACGATCGGCCGCATGGGGGCCCGAAGCCTGAAACGCCATCATATACCCTTGCCCCGTAGTATGCATGGTAGCGTAGGCTATTTCAAAAAATCTTTTTTTTATTCGTTCTAACGATTCAAGCAGAATGGAAGCCCGATCATCTTTCGGGGTTTTACGCCATTCATTAAAAGCAGTTTTCGATTTTGAAATCAAAACCTCCGTTGTAAAAACAGGATATGAAATATTTAGCGGTTGTTGCAGGTAAGGCGATTCTTCCTGGCCGGCCCAGGCTGTTTCTCCGGTTTGTTTTAACTCAGTAAATCGTTTACCCAATGTTGCTTTAAATTTTGCCTGCCCATCCGCATCGGCCGTTTCACCATAAATGGCAGGTGCAGGATGTTCCGGATAGGCGGCAAAAAAGGTACGCGCACGCAGCGCTTCAATGGCTTTGCCAAGTAATTCGTGGTGTAATGTCATTTTGCTATTTGTTTACTGATCCAAATACGCGTTTCAATAAATCGGTTGTGCGCGCAACCGGATCTTGCCGGATGTTTTTTTCTTCTTTTGGCTATCATGGTAAAACAATCCCCCGAATGGCCATATCCGTAGCATACTCATTCAGGTCGGGGTTTACCTTTTGCACCAGGGGAATATTATTATATGCAGTAACCAGATCGGTATAATATTTAGTTGCATTCACTTTATTTAAGGCACTTTGTACAATCGGTGCAAATTTTTCTTTCAACTGCGCAGTAGTTGTGCGTTGTAAGTATTGAGTTGCTGCATCCTGCTCGCCTTTTAAAATTCCCCACGCATCCTCAATCGTCATTTGTTTAATGGCTGAAATAAAAACCGGCTTAGCTTCTTTGGCTGCTTCTTCGGCACCCCGGTTCAGTGTCATCACAAATTTATCCACCTCGCTACCCAAGCCAAGTTGCCGCAACCGATCCTCCACTTTTTTTACATCAGGAGGAAACGGGATTTTTATTTCAGGATTTTTAAAGTAGCCATCTAATTGCGATACAATATCTGATCCATTGGAAATACCTTTTATTAAGGCTTCCTTTAACCCATCACCTACTTCGGCTGTCGTGAGCGGTTTCTCACCAGTCATCATTTTATTAGCCTCTGATAACGCCTGGTTAATCTGCGCACTGGTACAGCCCAGTATAATAAACACAAAAACTATAATTATTAGTCTCATAACTATTCAATTTCACCAACGAAGGTATGAAAAGAAGCTATTCGTAACTAAACTTATTTGGTTCTGTTAAGTACTGATATTACCTGAAAAGACTATTTTGCCATTCGTTTTAAAACTGTAAACCCGTGAAGAAAATACTGGCCGAACTCCTAATAATAGGCGATGAAATTCTCTATGGCCAAATAACAGACACTAATTCGCAATGGATGAGTGTGGAGTTAGATAAAATTGGAATTAAGGTTGTACGCAGAACCACCGTGGGCGATGTAGAAAGCGAAATACTTACCGCTTTTGCAGAAGCAGAAAAACGGGCCGATGTAATTTTAATTACCGGTGGTCTTGGCCCTACCAGCGATGACCTGACCAAACCCTGTTTGGCAAAATATTTTAACTGCGACCTTCGGATACACGAAGAAGCATTGGCAGAAGTAACTGAGTTTTTCAAAAGCCGGGGGCGCGAACTAACCGAATTAAATCGCCAACAGGCAGCTTTACCATCGGCTTGCGTTAAAATTACCAATGCGTTGGGTACTGCACCGGGTATGTGGTTCGATAAGGGCGACAAGGTTTTTATGTCGATGCCGGGGGTGCCACACGAAATGAAAAAAATGATGACTGACCATGTGATTCCCCAGTTGCGTAAGAAGTATCAGCTTCCGGTTATTTACCATAAAGTAATTCGCACGATTGGTATTGGCGAATCATTTCTTGCGGAAAAAATTGCTGACTGGGAGAAAGCACTCCCTTCGCACATTAAGCTTGCTTACCTCCCCAGTCTGGGCGAAGTAAGGCTACGCCTTACCGGGTTTGGTTCTTCGTTGACACAACTGGAAAGTGAAACCAACCTACTGGTTGACAAATTAAACGAACGGGTTGGTCAGTTTATCTATGGGTATGGCGAAGATCCGATTGAAGTAGTATTGGGCCGAACCCTGCGCGATCGTAAACTCACTTTATCTATTGCCGAAAGTTGCACCGGTGGATATTTATCCCATTTAATAACCAGCGTACCCGGCAGTTCAGAATATTTTTTGGGAACGATGATTCCTTATGCGTATGAGATTAAGATGCGGCAATTGGGCGTGAAGCCAGAAACACTCGAAAAATACGGTGCCGTAAGCGAGCCTACCATTGTGGAGATGGCAAATATTGTACGGGCAAAATTCAGTACCGATATAGGCGTGGCTACCAGTGGTATAGCCGGGCCAGGTGGAGCCACACCCGATAAGCCAGTGGGTACTGTATGGATTGCCTACAGTGATAAACACCATACCGTTACCAAAAAACTGCAACTCACCAAAGACAGGATGTTGAATATTAAATTGGCAAGCACTGCTGTGTTGAATCTGATACGGCAGAGTTTGCCGGTATAATTCAGAAATAAGCCGTAAGAAATTGCTACCTTAGTGTCGTACAACACAAAGGCAATGGCAATGCCGTTCCATTTCTGAGCATCACCGGTAAAATAATTGTAAGACTAAACCAAACACATGGCCCGACCGCAAGAAATATTCAACAAAAAGGAATTAGAGAAAAGGAGACTTCAAAAAAGGCAAGAAAAAGAGCAACGAAAGGAAGAGCGTAAAGCAAACGCAAGTGGCAAGTCTTTCGAAGACATGCTTGCTTATGTAGATGAGAACGGGAACATCACGTCCACCCCGCCCGATCTTACCCGTAAAAAATCCATTAAAGCAGAAGATGTTGTAATCGGCTCCCGAAATACCGGTAGCAGCAATCCTGTAGGTGATGCCCGCACCGGAACAGTTAGCTTTCTTCAACACATCCAAAGGCTTTGGTTTTATTAAAGATTCACAATCGGGTGAGAGTATTTTTGTTCATATGAATGCTCTTTCATCGCCCATCAAAGAAAACGATAAGGTTCAGTTTGAAGTTGAACGAAGCCCAAAAGGTTTGAGCGCAACCAAGGTAACGGTTATCCGGTAATTGGGGCATTCCTAATCAATATGCATCACAAGTATGGTTTGTGCTTTTGCCGTAACCAACACGCGTGATAGCTGGTTTGTCCGTATTTTATTCTTAAACCACATGCTTTTACCCCTAAGTAGTAAGGCAATAACCGGCTATTTCCAAATCAGCTACGGCCTGTTTCAATCCTGCTAAAAATGTTAACTTGCACAGCTAAAACAACCGTTTGAACTATGGCGCAGGTGCAGCTTATCATGCCCAAAATGGGTGAAAGCATTATGGAGGCTACTATACTTTCATGGCTTAAAAAACCGGGCGATAAAATTGAGCAGGATGAATCTGTATTGGAAGTTGCTACCGATAAGGTAGATACAGAAGTACCCTCCACCCATGCCGGGGTGTTAAAAGAAATCCTGGCAGAAAAAGGTGCCGTGATTCAAGTTGGTAAACCTATTGCAATCATTGAAATTGAGGCCAATGCCGAAGGGGTTGAAGTAACTGCACCTGCACCCGTTGCCAAATCTGAAATTAAAGTTGCTACCCCCGCATCAACCAATGGCAAGGGGGCGCATCCTACTACCGATTATAAATCAGCAAGCCGTTTTTATTCACCATTGGTGAAAAATATTGCCAAAGAAGAAAAGATTGCATTGGCGGAACTCGAAACAATACCCGGTACCGGAAGTGAAGGCCGGGTAACCAAAAAAGATTTGATGGGCTACCTTCAAAATCGCAAACTTGGCCAATCTATTTCGTTTACAACCAGTACGCCTCTTGTGCAGGCCTCCATCACGGCAGGCGATGAAATAATTCAGATGGATCGCATGCGTAAGATGATTGCTGAACGCATGGTTGATTCCAAACGAATTTCTCCACATGTTACTTCATTTGTAGAGGCTGACATGACCAACATCGTATTCTGGCGTAATAAAATGAAACATGAGTTTCAAAAACGCGAAGGCGATTCATTAACCTTTACCCCAGTGTTTATTGAAGCTATTATCCAGGCCATTAAAGATTTTCCGATGATCAACATTCAGGTTGATGGGGATAGAATTATCAAAAAGAAAGACATTAACATTGGTATGGCAGTAGCGTTACCATCGGGCAACCTGATTGTACCGGTTATTAAAAATGCCGACCAATTTAATATTACAGGCCTGGCCAAAGTGGTAAAACGACCTGGCTAAACGTGCCCGCGAAAACAAACTGAAACCCGATGAATTAAGTGGTGGCACTTATACCATCACTAACGTAGGTTCTTTCGGCAATGTAATGGGTACCCCCATCATCATGCAACCCCAGGTTGGTATTTTGGCTGTTGGGGCTATTCAAAAGAAACCTGCCGTAATCGAAACTCCGTATGGTGATGCAATTGCAATACGCCACAAAGTTTTTTTGTCGCACTCGTACGACCACCGCGTAGTAGATGGCGCATTGGGGGGCAGCTTTGTGAGGCGTGTAGCCGATTACCTGGAAAAATTTGATATCAGCCGATCTATTTAAGGTGCAGGTATCCTGTTTTGGTTTCTGAACCATCGCCCAGGTTTATAGAATAAAAATAAGTACCCGAAGGCAATGCAACTCCGGCATCGGAAAGGCCATTGAATCTCTTATTGCGGTCATTGTTATTATACCCCTTCATCTGAAACACTCTGTCGCCCCAGCGGTTAAAAATACTTACCGCACTGTTCGAATATTGTTCAATATTCAAAATTCTCAGAAAGTCATTCTTGCCATCCTCCAATACCGACACCGCATTATATACGTTAATGGTATTTTCTGTATTGGCTGCAGCAAGTGCATAAAACGCTGTCGTTGGAGCAAGTTCGCTAAATACTGTTCCTGCCGATGGGGTGCCGGTAAAATTAGAACTACCCAAAGTTGTGTATGGACCTAAAGCCGTACTACTTCCGGCAACTACCACCTGTGTAAGGTCTGTGAAGTTTTCGCTTGCTGCCGGAAGTACAATTTTGCCTTGAGAAAGATTACCACTTAGTAAATTAAGACTCCAATATCGCTGGTTGGAAAGTGACGCAAGCGTATTATCTCCGGTCAGTACTTCACCGGAAATTTCATGCAGGGTAACGGCAGCCGTAATGTCGGCACCCACATCATTTAATTGTACAGGTAAATAAACATTCCCATTTCCAATTGGAAAAATTAAATCGCCTTGCCCGGTTCGTTGAACAATACCTTTAATGTGCGAAGCATCCGATCCGCCACTAAACGTAGCAGTGCCACCAAAATTTATTTTAGCATTGTTTGATGATTCAAGAATTCCATCTGTTAAAACCAGCTCATCGTTAATTGTAATGTCTGCAAGAAATTGCTTCACTCCTCCACCAGAGATCGTGAGCGAATTAAATGCCTGGGCATTGTGATTAATTACCTGAACCGGAGCGGTACTATTAAATGTAATGGCTCCTGTGCCCGGTGTGTACGTCCCATTATTCACCCACTGCCCACCAATAAGAATTGAGCCATTATTTACTAGAACTCCATTGTTAGTAAGGGCATTGGTAATCGCCATTGGGGTTCCTGCCGAAATAGTTACGGTAGTTCCTGGCGTAATTAATACATCCTGGGCAAACACATTGCAGGTAAAGAAAACCTGAAGAATGATTAATATCCGGTTCATAGTCTTCTAATTTGTTGATCCGTTTCTTTCGCGGCCAATAGTTATCCAGCCAACTTCTGTGGCCACAAGGGTAATGCAGTACGTATAAGAGGTTGAATCATTATCATAAATAAGAAAATACGAACCTCCTACTATTAAATCGAGCCTGTCTTTTGAATCAACCAAAGAAACTCTTGCTCCGGCTGAAGCACTTGAACCAAATGTGCGAATAACCAATATTCTTCCCAGATTATCATCTGATGATGGCAATCCAATATCCATAGGCTTTGATGTAGATGTAGGTGGGGCAATTACAATGTAATCCGATGACTTTATTACATAGGTATTCGTACTGGCAGGTAAAATGGTAGTACTTACAAACTGCGAACCTGTTACATGCAAATTACCCCTGGGGGAAGTAGTGTTTACACCCAGGAAACTGTTTTTATCATCCCAAACAAAATTTGGATTGCCGACAACGCTGCTGGTTCCTCCCCAAAAAGTAACCTGACCACCACTACCTGAACCTGTAACACCGCTGCCTGTGTTATCCGTGCCGGGTGCCCAGGCGCTGCCATTCCATTTCAAAACCTGGTTGGTTACAGCACCACCCTGTAAAAGTTTACCAGGCGCTACGTTTGCCACTTTCGCATCGGTTACGGCACCATTGGCCAAATCGGCTGTGGTTATCGTTGCATCTAAAATATCGGCACTGGTTATTGTTCCATCTGCAATTTTAGCAGATTTTATCGCATTATTGGCTACCGTTGGGTTGGGATACGTGCCTGTTAAATCGCCACCGGCAGCACCCGAAGGCGAAAACGCAGGGGTGGTCCAGGTGGGAACTCCGGCATTGGTAAGCAATACCTGGCCTGCAGACCCTGCCGCTAATTTCGTTACAGCTATTCCGGCCGTTGTACTGATGTCGGCATTACCAATTGTTCCGTCTAAAATCTTATTCGTGTTAACTGAACCATCCGCCAGGTCAGCATTGGCTATTGCTCCATCTAAAATTTTAGCAGATGTTATCGCGTTGTTGGCTACCGTTGGGTTAGGATACGTGCCTGTTAAATCGCCACCGGCAGCACCCGAAGGCGAAAACGAGGGGGTGGTCCAAGTGGGAACTCCGGCATTGGTAAGCAATACCTGGCCTGCAGAACCTGCCGCTAATTTCGTTACAGCTATTCCGGCCGTTGTACTGATGTCGGCATTACCAATTGTTCCGTCTAAAATTTTAGCTGACGTTATCGCATTGTTGGCTACAGCAGGATTGGGATACAAACCGGTTAAATCCCCGCCTGCCGTTCCTCCGGGTAGTGTGCCTGTTATATTTACAGTATTACCATTACTGATTGCCAACGCACCGGTACCTGGCGTAAATGTTAAAGTTTGATTGTCGGTGCCTGTGGCATCATCTATAATTACCCAGGCTGTACCGCTCCAAAAGTGAAATTTATTGGTATCGGTATCAAATACCAAAAGTCCCTTATCGGCTGTTGTTGGTGCTATGGTATTGCGCTGCGCACTTGTTAGCCGTGGCACTAAAAAACCCTGGTTATTCCCAGGTGAACTTAACTCTAATACCGCTTTTGGATTGGGGTTATTTGTGCCTATACCCACTTGCCCAAAGGCAGTGATACCAATAAAGGCCAGCAAAATTAATGGGGTTAGCTTTCTCATAATCCGATTTTTGGAAAAGTCTGAAATTCAAGATAATAACATTCATAACATTTACCCACGTCAGGTAATCGATACCCTCAAAAAATTTAATATTTAGGGGATTATCTTGTAAAAAATGGACTATTCGCAGTATGGATTACAGGTTCTGCTATCGCCAGGCAGATCGACCAGGGTTCGGCTAAAACCAAAATGTTCTTAGTCAGGACTGAACATTAGTTACGCTTACCGCGCCAAACCGAATTATACCCAAACCAAAGCTTATTAATTCGTATGCGGGTTTGTATAATTGCACAAACTTGAATGAAATGAAATTCGGAACCAAAGCCGTGCATGCAGGTGTGGAGCCAGACCCCAGCACCGGTGCTATTATGACACCCATCTACCAAACCTCTACGTATGTGCAGGAATCTCCGGCCAAACATAAGGGTTATGCGTATGCGCGGGGGGCCAATCCAACCCGCAATGCACTGCAAAAAAGTATTGCCGCATTGGAAAATGGCAAACATGGCATCTGTTTTTCCTCCGGTATGGGTGCTACCGATGCTGTTATAAAGTTGCTGGCCCCGGGCGATGAAGTAATCACCAGCAACGATTTATATGGCGGATCGTACCGCATGTTTAAAAGAGTCTATGAAAAATTCGGAATCAAATTCCATTTTATTGATTTAACAAAAAGTGAGAACCTGATCCCTTACATCAATTCAAAAACAAAACTGCTATGGCTTGAAACACCCTCTAATCCGCTGATGCGCATTATTGATATTGAAACCTGTGCCGCATTGGCAAAAAAACAAAATGTATTAGTGGCGGTAGATAACACTTTTGCTTCGCCCTATTTACAAAACCCATTGACGCTGGGTGCGGATATCGTGATGCACTCCGTTACCAAATACCTGGGTGGGCACAGCGATGTGGTTATGGGGGCGTTAATAGTTAATGATGATCAGCTTCATCAAGATCTTACTTTTATTGCCAACTCGTGCGGGGCTGTGCCCGGGCCACAGGATAGCTTCCTGGTATTGCGGGGTATCAAAACCTTGCACCTGCGTATGGAACGGCATTGTTCCAACGGAAAAGTTATTGCCGAATTTCTTAAGCAACATCCTAAAGTTGGGCAGGTTTATTGGCCGGGCTTTGCAGATCATCCAAATCATGCAATTGCCAAAAAACAAATGCGCCACTTTGGTGGCATGCTGTCATTTACATTAAAAAATGATAACGTGGAGAAAGCGAAAACACTAATGGAAAATGTTCAATTGTTTTCGTTGGCCGAATCATTGGGCGGTGTAGAATCTTTAATCAACCACCCGGCCTCGATGACGCACGCCAGTATTCCGAAAGAAGAACGCGAAAAAAAATGGGCTGAGCGATTCACTAATCCGATTGAGTATTGGGGTAGAAGATGCCGAGGATTTAATTCAGGATTTAACGCAGGCGTTGAATTCCATTTAACTCTAAAATAAAAGAGGGTGTCTCAAAAAGTTGAAATGTACTCCAGAAACGAGATCGTGGAATAAATCCGCGATGACAGAACGACTTTTTATAGACAGCCTCTTAAATCTTATCTGATTCGATTAATTGTTAGGTGTTATCGAATTATTTTTGCCCTGCGAATATTGCGATTGGCCCGGTCTTGTTTTCTTTCAATCTTCCTTTTCTCGGCTACAGTAACCGTCCCATCTGCCTTTGCCCTTCTTTCAGTTCTTCTGATATGGCGTTGCTGTTTGTTTAATGCGGCTGCTTCTGCATTCGTTAAGTCGCCATCAGCGCGACCCTCGGCTATTCGAACGCGTTGTGCTTTTTGTCTTGCATTTGCCCGTGGGGTTGCATTTTGTGCGTACAGGGCCACGCTAAGTAAACTTAATACCGAGATGATTAGAATGTGCTTTTTCATAAGTATTTCAGATTTTGCCTTTAGACAGCCCTGCAAAGTGCTGGTTTAATCACCACCAAAAATTTTATTTCTGTAAAGTAGGAATTGTAACTATAAAAGTTGCCCCCTGGCCAGGCTGGCTCTCCAGGTTAATGTTGCCGTTTAGCCTCTCAACCAGTGTTTTAACGATAGCAAGACCCAAACCATTAGAACTTTCGCCCCCGGTAGGCTGTGCGGAAAGTTTCTTAAACTTTTGAAACATCAGTTGTCTGTCCTGATCTGTAAACCCCGGGCCATTATCTTTAAATATTAATTTTAATGTTCCGGCTTCTGCCGAGGCGGCCAGCCGTATAGTCTTACCTGTTGGTGAAAACTTAATGGCATTTGATAGCAGGTTATCGAAAATCCTTCCCAGAAAATCGGCATTTGTTACGAACAAATCAGGAGCCTGGTTATTCGTTTCAAGCTTGAGTTGCTTGGCATCGGCCGCCACCTGAAATGTTTTTACGCGTTCATCAAACCAATCTCTTAATTTGAGTTCCGCTGCATCCGGGTTACTCCCCTTTTCTTCAATAGCGTTTACATCCAGCAAATCGATAATCAGGTTTGACCCCGAACGGGTTGAGTTATTAATCATCTTAATATACTCCATTTGTTTGGCCGACAGGCCCCCTTCAAGCTCCATTACTCTGGTTAAACCCAGGATGCGATTTAATGGTGCCTTCAGATCGTGTGCCACAATATTCATGAGGGAGTTCTTCTCATCGTTCAGTTCACTTAACTGATGGTTTTGTTCCTGTAATTTTTGGTTTATCAGTTTCCGCTTCCGGCTAAAATTCCAGAAAATAATCATAGCCGCAGTAATTGATATTATAAGACCCAGTAACAACCGGTTTTGAAAGCGCTGGGCTGACAGTAAGGATTCGTTTTTAACCTGGTTGGCTTTGAGCAGTTCATTCTCGCGCTCCTTCTTTTCTATTTGCAATTGAAACTGCAGGCGCTCTATCTGCTGTTGTAAGTCGGTATTTTTTATTTTCTCCTCCAATATTTCCGATCGGTCGTTCAACTCACGCGATTTGCCCACGTTACCTAAAGCCCGATAACAGGCAGAGGCGGCCTGTGTAGCTTGAATTTGATAACCCAGGTTGCCCGATTCTTCTGCTTTGGTAATGATATCTTCAAAAATTGCCAATGCCGCTGCATGTTTCTTTTTAAAAGCAAGAAAGCGGGCCTTAATCAAAGAAGCACGAATAAAAATTTTCTGATTGGATAGATCGGCCATCGTGTTCAGTACCTCCTCTGCTTTTGCATAGGCCTCATCCATCTGATTTTCCTCAAACAGAATTTCGGCCATACCCAGGTCCAACTCGGCAAGCGTAACACGGTCGTTTATCTGGCGGGCAATAGAATCGGCCAACCTCATTTTTTGTAAGGCCATTTCGGTATCGTCCATCGATTCATAAATCAATCCTAACTCAAGCAAAGAGGAAATAATGCCGCGTTGATCACCTAATTGTTTGCGTAATTCGTAAGCCCGGGTGGATATCTCAACTGCCTGATCAAATTGGTTCTGCGATTTGTAAAGGTTTGCTAGGCTTCGGTAAACATAGGCCAACCCAAACTTTTCCTGCATCGCTTCAAAAATATCGCGCGACCGTACCAGGTTATCAGAGGCCCGCACCAGGTCGCCCCCATCAAAATACATTCGCCCCAGGTTATTATAACTAAACCCCAACTGTACAGAATCCTGTTGCCCAATCGCCACCTCAATAGCACGCTCGTGATATTCGGCCGATTTACTATATACCCCCTTATTCGCGTAAGCCAGCCCGATAAAACTTAAGGGCTTCGATAAATTTTTATTCACCTTAATCTGCTTGCCCAACTCATAAGCCCGATTGCAATAGAATATGGTACTATCCGGGTACGAGTATCGGTATTCAAAGCCGATTGCATTCAGCAACTCAAATTGTTCAACCGTAGATTGATCTGAAAGGGCACTTCGCAGGCTATCAATCGTGTTCAAATTTTGCCCAGCTACAGAAAAAACCTGACAAATGAATATTACCCGAATCAAAAATCTGAACTGCGATATCATTACTGTTATTAAAGCACCACAAACCCTTTTAAGTATGAAGTGAAACGCAATTTACCCACATACGTTGCACGAATTCCACTAATGTAAGAAGTTCTTTGAAAGAGAAAAATCGCACCAGGAATTACCCGAAACATTTCTGGTCTTGCATCGAATTTTGCTTGAAAAGAAAATGTGCAATGGGCCACTTCAACTAATCTTCTTCTAAAAAATTAAGATCTTTTCCAAAAGTCTCATCAATCAGGCGTAATGCCCAAAGTGCTATGGCAATTGTTATAAGACCCACAATCAATGCACCAGTCAAAATCCCAAAATCACCACGGAAAAATTGAAACAATAGGGTAAGCGGTATAACCGTACCTCTGATAAAGTTGGGTACTGTAGTAGCTACGGTTGACCGCAAGTTTGTACCAAATTGTTCGGCCGCTATGGTAACAAACAAGGCCCAATAGCCGATACCAAAACCCAACAAGAAACACACGATGTAGAACTGGGTAGCATTTGAAATGGGTGCATAGAGGTAAATTAAAATAAACACCAGGGTAAGCAGAATAAAGAGGAAAACCGCTCTTCTGCGCGAGCGAATAATCTGGCTTAGCAAGCCGCTGCTCATATCGCCAGCAGCCAGGCCTATATAACTGAACATAACGGCATCGCCTGCCACAATCCCAGTTATGTTCATGACTTTGGCAAACTCGGGCGAGAAAGTTATCAATATCCCAATCACATACCAGATGGGTAACCCAATCAGAATACAGCCCAAAAACTTAACAAACCTCTGCTTATTACTAAATAATTGAAAAAAATTTCCCCGCTCCACATGCTGTTCCTTCACTTTCAAAAAGATCCCGGACTCAAACACACTTACCCGGGCTATTAATAAAATCAAACCCAGGCCGCCACCAATAAAATAAGCTACCTGCCAATCAAATGTTTTGGCAATATAATTCGCAAATACGGCCCCCATCAATCCAACACTGGCCACTAAGGTTGTACCATAACCCCGTAGTTTGGTTGGTAATGTTTCAGACACCAGCGTAATACCTGCACCTAACTCGCCCGCCAAACCAACCCCAGCTATAAAGCGAAGTATTGCATACTGTGTTACGGTTACCGCAAATCCATTAGCAATGTTTGCCAATGAATAAAGAAGAATGGATCCGAACAACACAGATAATCGGCCCCGCTTATCTCCCATTATACCCCATATGATTCCGCCAACAAACAAGCCGGCCATTTGTACCTGAATCAAAAACTCACCGGTTTTCATCATATCCAACTCCGCCACCCCCATCGACTTTAAACTGGAAATCCTTACGATACTGAAAAGCAACAGATCATAGATATCCACAAAGTAGCCCAAAGCAGCCACAATAACTGGTACACTAAAAAGTTGCTTCAGGTTGTTATTTGAATTCATTCTATTCAGATTTTGGCTCAAAATAGTGAGTTTTATTAAATCTCGCTTTAGCGGGTGGCCGACAGTTTTTGCCACTGGTCAAAAAAGAATACCGCGATTTCAAAAATCAACTTATACTCGCTAACGAATACCTCCTTAAAAATCCTAAACCATAGCTATGAAGAAAATTCTATTACTACCGCTGTTGCTCTTATGCTTTGGGGTACAAGCCCAGAAAAAAGGAGCCGTACCCAAAGCTGCAACCCTTACCTACGATGAAAAACTTTACAACGCATTGGAGTGGCGCAGCATCGGGCCGTTCAGAGGTGGTCGATCTGCAGCCGTTACCGGGGTACCTGGCAAACCCAATCTTTACTACTTTGGTGCAACCGGTGGTGGCGTTTGGCGAACGACCGATGCCGGCAACAGTTGGGAAAACATTTCTGACGGCTTCTTTGGCGGATCGATTGGTGCAGTGGCGGTAAGCGAGTGGGATAACAACGTGATCTATGTAGGCGGTGGTGAGAAAACTGTGCGCGGAAACGTATCCTACGGATATGGTATGTGGAAATCGGTAGATGCCGGCAAAACATGGTCTGGCATTGGCCTGAAAGAATCCCGACACATTTCGCGCGTGCGCATTCATCCAAAAAATCCCGATGTGGTTTTTGCTGCCGTGTTGGGCGATCTTTTTAAATCATCGGACGAAAGAGGTGTTTACAAATCTGTTGATGGGGGCAAAACCTGGAAACGAACCCTTTTTGCAAATGCCGATGCAGGTGCAGTTGATCTTTGCTTTGACCCGAACAACCCGCGCATTTTATATGCAAGCACTTGGCGCGTTCGCAGAACTCCTTATAGTTTAGAAAGTGGTGGCGATGGCTCGGCCCTGTGGAAAAGTACCGATGGAGGTGATACCTGGACAAACATCACCACAAACAGTGGATTACCAAAAGGTACATGGGGTATTGTTGGTATCTCTGTTTCGCCTGTTAACTCAAACCGCGTGTATGCAATTATTGAAAATGAAAACGGTGGTGTGTATAGCTCGAATGATGCCGGCCAGACCTGGCGCAAAATGAATGACGATCGCAGCCTGCGCCAACGTGCCTGGTATTACACCCGCATTTATGCCGATACAAAAGATGTGGATATTGTGTATGTTTTAAATGTATCGTATCACCGCTCTAAAGATGGTGGAAAGACTTTTCAATCATACGAAGCCCCGCATGGCGATCACCACGATTTGTGGATAGCACCCGAAGATAACCAACGTATGGCTATTGCCGATGATGGTGGAGCTCAGGTTAGTTTTGATGCCGGTGAAAATTGGAGCACGTATGATAACCAGCCTACCGGTCAGTTCTATCGTGTGATTACCGATAATTCATTTCCCTATCGTATTTACGGTGCCCAGCAAGACAATACAACCGTTCGCATTTATCACCGCGTGGATGGCACAGCTATCACCAACAGCGATTGGGAAATAACGGCTGGCAGCGAAAGTGGCCACCTTGCACCAGACCCGGCCGATAACGACATCGTATATGGTGGAAATTATGGTGGCCTGCTCGAAATTGAAAACCATCGCACACACGAAAGCCGCTCCGTTAATGTGTGGCCCGATAATCCCATGGGCCACGGTGCCGAAGGTATGAAGTATCGGTTTCAATGGAATTTCCCGATATTCTTTTCACCACACAATCCAAAGAAATTGTACACTACCTCCAATCATGTTCACGTATCGAACAATGGCGGGCAATCGTGGGAAACCATCAGCCCCGATCTTACGCGTAATGATAAATCAAAACTAGGCCCTTCCGGTGGCCCGATTACCAAAGACAACACCAGTGTAGAATATTATTGTACAATATTCGCTGCTGCGGAATCGCCATACGAAAAAGATTTTATCGTTACCGGATCGGATGATGGCCTGGTATATGCCACAACCGATGGCGGTAAAGAATGGAAATCGATTACTCCGGCTGGCATGCCCGAGTGGATGATGATTAATAGCGTAGAGTTTGATCCGCACAGCAAAGGCGGAATTTACATTGCAGGTACACGCTATAAGCTGGGTGATTACAAACCCTATCTTTTCAAATCAAAAGACTATGGCAAAACCTGGACAAAAATAACAGACGGCATTGATGCCGGACACTTTACACGCGTACTGCGGGCCGATCCTAAACGCAAAGGCTTGTTGTATGCGGGCACTGAAACCGGTATGTATGTTTCGTTTGATGATGGCGCCAGTTGGAAAACATTTCAATTAAACCTGCCCCTGGTTCCCATTACCGATCTTACCATTAAAAACGATAACCTGATTGCCGCCACACAAGGTCGTGGTTTCTGGTTGATTGATGACCTTACTCCTTTACATCAATTAAGCGAACAGGTAACAACAACCGATACGTATCTGTTTAAACCGCTGGCAAGCTATCGCATGGGGCCTGCATTTAGCTGGGGCAGGCCATCGCGCACCGCAGGTCAAAACCACCCCGGTGGAGTTACCGTGCATTATTATGTAAAAGATACAGCAAAGGCGCAGGTTAGCCTTGAGTTTTTACAAACCGATGGCAAACGTATCAAAAAGTTTTCGACTAAACCGGATACCAAAGCCAAAGAAGAAAAACTTTCACTCAAACAACCCGGCATGAACAAGTTTAACTGGAACATGCGTTATGCCGATGCAGAACGTTTTGATGGCATGATTCTTTGGGCATCTTCATTAAATGGCCCGCGTGCGTTGCCCGGCACCTACAAGGTAAAACTTACTGTAAATGGAAAAGTGCTGGAGTCAGACTTTGAAATTTTAAAAGATCCACGCGCCACGGCTACCCATGCCGACATGCAGGCGCAATTTGATTTTCTGCAAGAAGTAATTGCCAAAGTGAGCGAAACCAACCAGGCAATTAAAAAAATACGCACCGTACGCGAGCAGATTAATCGCGCGATTGACCCGATTAAAGATCAGAAAGATGCTATGAAAGATGTGCTGGATAAAGCCAAAGCCATTCAGGATGGTATGAAGACGATTGAGGAATCGCTTTACCAGACCAAAAACCGAAGCGGCCAGGATCCACTCAACTTCCCCATCCGGTTAAATAATAAACTTGCTCATCTTAATTCATTGGCAAGTTCGGGTAACTTCAAACCAACCGATCAGATGGTGGCTTTTAAAAAGGAAATAACAACTGAAATTGACGGCCACCTGGCAGCGCTTAACAAAATTTTAAAAGAAGAAGTACCGGCTTTTAATGCACTTGTAAAACAAAAGAATATTGATGCAGTGGTATTGAAAGATTAATGCAACAATTTTTATAAAGCAAAAATGCCTCAGAAGAAACTGAGGCATTTTTTATTGCATGCAAGATGAAAGTCGAATGGAAGCTCAAACTGTCCGACATTTACAATGTCGAACGCCAGATAGGATAGCATCTTGGATGCGGTGGATGGAAGCTCCTTCAAGTTGATATTGGCCAAAACTCGTTGTTGCAGATCGGCTGACCTGCAACTTACAAGCCCAACGCATAAACAACCCTCACCACGGTTATTGCCAACCCCGAACGCTCTGCATTGGATAAACGATGGCATTGCCGCAACACGCGAAGAGTAGATAACAAGTACCATCCTTTGGGATAAAAAAGTGAAACAGAAAAACAGCTATAAAATCATTATCTTTAGAGAACCAAATTTGAGAAGTTATGGACATTCAGGCAGAGAAATTACATCTGATTGAGGAACTGACAAGGATACAGGATATCCACATCATTGAACAGATTAAGGGATTATTAAAGCAAAAAAGTAATCCTGTGGTGGGTTATGAAATTACGGGTGCCCCCATAACCCGAACGCAATTGATCAAACAAATTGAAGAAGCAGAGAGACGGATTGATAACGGAGAGTATGTTACTCAGGAAGATTTAGAAAAGGAATCCGAGAATTGGTAATGAAATTGTATCGCGTAATCTGGGATAGCAGAGCCAAAGAATCGCTAAAACAGATTACCCTATTTATTAAAGAGGAGTCCCCTGCAGCAGCACAGAAAGTCAGAGTAGAACTTTTAAAGCTTACAGCTAGCCTTAAAAAGATGCCAGATCGATTTTCAACAGAACCCTATCTGGAACACAAAGGAAATGAATACCGATCGGTTACGAAATGGAGTTACAAGATCATTTACAGAGTTTGCAAGAAAGAGGTTAGGATCTTAGAGATTGTTCACACCAGCAGGAATACAACAGTGATCGAAGGCCTTGGATAACTTCGGTGGCGTCTAATTAATTGTGTAAAGGTACAATTGCTGCTTTCGGCAACCAGCCTGCCAGTAGTTGATGTTGACCAAAACTCGTTGTTGCAGGTCGGCTGACCTGCAACTTACTTTTTACCTACTTCCGGCTTTAACCCCGGCATGGAAATGAATGCGCATCCATTAGTAAAATTTTCTTCCAGAATCCTCGCTTAATTCCAAGCTGTTCGACATTTGCAATGTCGAACGCCAGATAGGATAGCATCTGCGATGCGGTGGATGGAAGCTCCTTCAAGTTGATATTAGTCAAAACTCATTGTTGCAGGTCGCCTGACCTGCAACTTACTTTTTACCTACTTCCGGATTTGACCTCGGCATGGAAATGAATGCGCATCCTTTAGTAAAATTCCCTCCATAGTCCTCACTTAATTCCCAAGAATCTTAAATAACTCATCCAGATTTGGAGTAATAATAATTTCGGTTCTGCGGTTCTTCTGTTTATTCTGCGCATTATCGTTGGCAGCCAATGGCGAAAATTCACCTTTACCGGCAGCCGTAATCTGTTTCGCGCTAACCCCGGCCGCGGTCAGTATCTTGGTAATAGAGGTTGCGCGCATCACACTCAAATCCCAGTTATCCTGCATGTACTGCGATTTTTTTTGAAATCGGCACATTGTCCGTGTGGCCTTCAATCATAATCTGAATATCACGCTGATCCTTAATAGCCCGGGCTAATTGTTGCAGTGCCATTACACCTTTACTATCCACTTCAATACTTCCTGATCCAAACAACAATTGTTCCGCCAGGGAAACATACACCTTCCCGTTTTTAACTTTTACTGTTAAGTCATTCTCTTTGAAATTCAGCAAGGCATTGGTAATGCGATCCTTCAACTCTTTTACTGCCTTGTCCTTGTTAGCCAAAATCTGTTCCAATTCCTTAACCTTCCGCTCACGCTCTGCCAGGCTGGTACTCAGTGAATCGTTTAGCTTACGGGTATTTTCAAGGTTCTCCTGGATAGCGAGCAATTGATCTTTTTGTTGCGCTAAATCGCGGTTTAGTTTACCACTATTAGTGAGCTGATTCTTGTAATAAGCATTTAACTGATCGTACTCCGCATTAAGGGTAGCCAATTTCTTTTCTGTTGCCCGGTAGGATTCATTCAATGCGGTTGTGTCTGCTTTTAATTTTTCCAATACTTCGCTCAACTCCTTAATAGAAGCATTGGCTTTATCCAATTGCGTAACTTTATCAGCAAGTTCGCCCTCAGCCTTAATTTTTTTGGGCTAATACATCGTCATATTTCCTTTTTGGTAACAATACACGAGGAAAGCAAAATGAGTGGAATAAAAAATACAATCCGGAAGTTCATAAGTTTAAAAAAATTTGTGATGTAAATATCTAAAATAAAATTCAATTGTTACTTTCGATCAAACAACAATCGCTATGGAAGGAATGCTGAAACCCGGGTCATTAAAAGGCAAAACTATTATTATTACCGGAGGCGGAACCGGCCTTGGCAAATCGATGGGAAAATACATGCTAACACTTGGCGCCAACCTGGTTATAACCAGTCGCAAAAAAGATGTGTTGGAAAAAACAGCGGCCGAACTTGAATCTGAAACCGGAGGTAAAGTACTTGCGGTTGGCTGCGATGTGCGCAAGTATGAAGAGATTGTGAATGTAATTACCGAAACCGAAAAACGATTTGGGCAGATACACGGTGTGCTTAATAATGCTGCCGGCAACTTCATCAGCCCGACTGAACGGTTATCGCATCGTGCGTTCGATATTGTGGTGGACATCGTTCTGAAAGGCACGTACTACATGACCTTGGCCATTGGCAAACATTGGATTGCAAATAAACAACCCGGCACATTTTTAAACATTGTTACTACCTACGCCTGGACGGGCTCCGGCTATGTGGTTCCTTCTGCATGCAGTAAAGCCGGAGTCTTGGCCCTCACACGTTCGCTTGCTGTAGAGTGGGCTAAATATAAAATCAGAAGCAATGCCATAGCGCCCGGGCCATTTCCAACCGAAGGTGCCTGGAGCCGGTTATTGCCGGGCGATTTGGTTCACAAATTTAATCCCGCAGAACGCATTCCATTAAAACGCGTGGGCGAACACCAGGAACTGGCCAACTTAGCAGCTTACCTCATGTCCGATTACTCAGCATATATCAATGGCGAGGTTATCACTATTGATGGTGGGGAGTGGCTCCGCAATGGTGGAGAGTTCAGTCATCTGGAAGCAATTCCGGAAAATTTATGGGATCAATTAGAGAAGTCGCGCGGAAAATCTAATTAAGTGGTGTAGTGGTAATGGTGTTTTGATAAACACTATATACCGTAACCTGCTTCGATTTTAAGTTTACATCATACACAGGGGGCAGCGTTGCTTCCACAGGGCGGTTTATTGCTGCATTCCCTAACGTGTTGTAGAAATAACATAACTTTTGCTCTTCATCAAAAAATGCAAACAATGCAGGGCCGTCTGTGGTTTTTACAACACCAGGCTTTAATCGAAGCGAGCCGGGATTTTGCCGTTCAAACACAAGCTGACCTTTACGATCAAACACCGCTATTTTATCGGTATACAACCCTGAAAAATAAAAATCAGGTTTACCAGCAGTTGAAACCGCAAGGGTAAAGGTTGATTTATCTCCCCGAATCAAACTTTCAGTTGTTTGTTCCCCATCCAACTTAACTTTCTGGATTTTCCCGTCTTTTGAAATGAAATAAACTACACTACTTGCCAACGAAGTACCCTGCTCCAAAAAATAATCGCCCGAAATGTTTTTATCAATCGCTAATGGAAAACCTTTCTCATACTCACCCCTTCGGTTGAAAACATGAAGCTGCCCATTTTCCGTTATCACTACAAAATAGTCTCTACCACCAATTCTGTAATGCTTAGGCGGGAAAAGAATTTTCGAGTTTAATTTCTTAGGTGCCCATCCTTCAAGCTCTTTCATGGTTTTATCCAGAATAAAAATATCTCTGTCACCGCTGGTTAATAATAACCTGTAATTTCGGCTTTTATCATAATCCACTACTTCCGAGAATTTGTAATTCAAGTCTTTCTTCTTAGGAAAACCATCAACATCACGCCCCAGGCGATCAATCAAATAAATATAGGATGGGGTGGTAATAAGGTATTGAAGCTTTCCATTCTTAAAGTAATCCAGTTGTTGTACTTGCTCCAGCTTTTCGTTAAGGGAGTACACCCATTGCACACCATGCTGTTTTGAAAAAAGATATACTTTATAGGTAGAGTCCTGCACCAGTAATTCATTGGGCCCGCCTGTATGATTTTTTACCATATAGCTGGAAGCAAGGTTGTTGGGTAGTTCATACAACTTACGATCAGGCTTAATTCGCTCGGGTTGTTTTTTTGAATCAATATAAAAAATTGGCACTTGTAAAAAAATGATTGTCTAACGAATTGAATTGCAAACTCCCCCAGGTCATAGAGGTTAGATGTAAGGAATCAAGAATAGGCTTCCAGTCGTTATTTACAGTACTGCCAAGCAAAGCCGCTTTATTAAAAAATACAGATACATTTCCTTCCTGCAAGCAAGTATTAAAGAAATGCTGAAAGGCTACCGATCTGCCCCAGGTTTCATCGGCTTCAATAGCATCAATAATTTGTTTAAGCGCTTCTGTGTTTTCTGAAAGAAAAATATAATCATCCTTAAATGTCAGAAAGGCTAAGTTAATTTCCGGCAGCAAAGGCTTTATAGGATCGCTCAGTTTACCATCGTTAACCTTTCTAATATCATATCCTGCGTAGGATTCTACGTATTCATATTTATCAAACGCATACTCTTCTTTTACTTTTAAAAGCACAACAGGCACTTCATCATCCGTTAAGCAAATCCCAACCTCATCCCTCAAATCAGATTTTTGAGGCTCATCCGGATCGCCTGTAATAAGGGCATCCACATTCGAAATACCATAATGAATAAAAACTTTAGTAGTATTTGGCACAAATCGCATCACCTCAATCTTCACCGGACTTTGATTCTGAAACCTAAATAACCCCCAATCTTTATTGAGAAGATCAAGAGTAAATCCGCTTAACGAGATCTGGTCATCACTTTGTGCAACATCCAATACAGAGGACGTTGCTAAATTTTTAAATAAGGGTATCGATTGAATAGTTTTAAAAAGAGGAACAGCAGTTTTATTAAGTTGATCATAATTAACCCAAACGTTACCTGCGTCCGATTTTATGGTTACAAAACCAAAATTTTGTGGGTTTTCTGACTTGAAATTTTTAGGCTGATTCAGTGCTATCGATGCGAATGGCATTCTCAGTGACAGCCTGCAATCTAATGAGCTCTACGTGTG
>LNFR01000083.1 GCA_001567185.1 Bacteroidetes bacterium OLB12 | reverse complement strand
TTTTCTGTTAGCTGTCAGGTCTTTTCGGCCCGGAAGTTGGTTAGTTGGTGTAGTCAATAAGAGATTTAATGATTTAATTGTCTGTGGTGACACAGACCAGACCAGACCAGCCCAATTTAATTTTTGGCAGCGTTCAATTTCATCCCAAATAACACACGCACCCATTTTATTCTTCGGATTACCTCGTACGAAAGCAAACACCCGCCCAGGGTTAACAGCAACACCAACAAAAACTGAAGTTGTACCGGCAGGTTAAATGAAAACACAAACATTGATGCCAGGTAAAGAAATACCATGTGCAAAATGTAAACCGGGTAGGCCGCAGCGCTCAGGTATTGCAATACTTTTCCGCCACGGTTTAAATACTTATGCCCAAATGCCAGCACGCTGTAAATCCACAGCTGCGATTCTGCTACAAGCAAGTAGGCAGGAGCCTGCAGCTTGAAGTAAAAGAAGCGCAATGCAAACAAACCAGCCGCAAGCACCAGGAACATCCAACGCCACGTTAACAGCATTTTCCAGAACCGGTCTCCGCTCAGCACAAAACAGAAACCAAAGAAGAAGGCAAGCAGTCCGAGAAAAAATCCATGCCAGGTCATGGCATACAATTCATAAGGAATAGGTTTTACAATCAGAACTTCAGCCACGAAAGCAGCCATCACCACAAGCAAACCCAACGGAGTATGGAATACAGTCCTGATGGCACGAACCACTTTTCCATGCTCATTATTTTTCAGATAGTAGAAGAGGGGAGACAGCAGCAAAACATACACAAAGATATTGCCCAGAAACCATAAGTGCCCGGGGTCAATTATGTATCGCAATTCCATTTTGCTGTAGTAGAACAGGACAAACACATGCAGCGGAACAATCGCAAACATGCCAAAGACAAACGGCAGCCAGATGCGCAGGGTGCGTTCGGTTATCAATTCTTTCCAGTTGCGTTGGCGCATAGCAAAGTACACACCCATTCCCGAAACAAAGAACAAGAGCGGAATCCGCCACACATTCAGCATGGCCATGGGTATCCACAAAGCATCCCACGATTGTGACGAGGTAATGAAGCCGATCATCCGGCCCCAGGGTTGAAAGCCGATGGCCACATGGTAGATCAATAATAACCCGATTGCGATTACACGCAGCCAGTCAATGTCGTAGCGTCTCATTTTTACAGTTTGATGATTAGAAATTTGGTATAGCAGTAAGCAGGTTATAACTGCCTACTGCAATTTGCCTATTGCCAACTTTTTTATTTTAACATCTCAGCAATCTCCGGCCGGGTTTTTTCGATGTAAGCATAATCAAGCTTAAGCCCCATGGGCCCAAGCACATTACCCATCATGTCGTAGGCATCTTTCATTTGTGCAAAGGGAAGAGCCACATTGTCGTAAGCAGTGGCTTCGTATTTATTTTTGATCGTTTTATCAGCTTGTTTTTCCAACAGCATCTTCACAATGTCCGGATGACAAAAGAAGGCGGCCGAATGCAAAGCGGTAGATCCATCGCTATTCTGAAAATTAAGATCAACCCCGGCATCGATCAATACTTTGGCGATTTCGCTTTTACCAAACACAGCCGCGCTGATCAAGGGACTTGATCCCCCAAAGGGATCGGGTACATTCAAATCGCTGCCGGCAGCAATGTGTTGTTTTACCGCTTCAAGGTTACCACTCACTACCGCGGTGTGCAGGTCCACCGCAGGGGCTTTTACTGCGGAAGCAGTTTGGCTGGTTTCTTTAGCGGTGCAGGCTGCCAGAAGAAAGAGGGTCACCAGCAAATAAACAGGACTCGGAGTTTTCATACGTTTTTGTTTGAGTTAAAATTTTGTTTTCTGATGGTGCAAATGAACGGCAACAGCCCCGGGGCGACTAAGCAGCGATGTGCAGAAAAGCGTCAATTTTGAAGGAATAAGCATAAAATTTGAAGCAGGCGTATCACTTTTGAAGCAAAGCGGGTTGATCTGCTTTAAAATCGGATCGGGCAACGGCATGTAGCCGGATACTCAAACAGTTTTTGTTATTTCGCCCTGAATTGAAAATTGTTTATGTCCGAATCGCCCCAGGATACCGAATTTCTGAATCAACTCTCGGCAAAGATTAACGAGCACCTGGCCAATGAGCAGTTTGGTGTAAGCGAACTGGCCGATGCACTGAACATGAGCCGCTCTAACCTGCTGCGCAAGGTGAAGAAAGCCACCAACCTTTCAGTGAGCCAACTGATAAGCCAGGCCCGCCTCACCAAAGGCATGCAATTGCTGCGCACTGGTTCTTTTAATGTTTCGGAAGTAGCACACCAGGTTGGTTTTAACAGTACCTCTTATTTTATAAAATGCTTTCGCGAATATTACGGCTACCCGCCCGGTGAAGCCGGAAAAAGAATTTCAGAACAAGAACCCGTTCCGGTATCGCCACCACCTTCTTCAAGTAAGAAAATAAAATGGCTGCTGCTTGTGGTGTTGTTAACCGGCCTTGTAGCCGCAGGTTGGTTTTTATTTCCTCATTTAAAAAAGGAGGAACCTCTGGCGAAGGAAAAATCAATTGTGGTATTGCCTTTCAAAAACGACAGCAGCGATTCTACCAATGTATATCTCATCAACGGCTTGATGGAAGCAACCCTCAACAACCTTCAAAAGATAAAGGCCCTGCGTGTGTTGAGTCGCACCTCGGCAGAGAAATACCGAAGCAGTTCTAAAACCATACCCGAGATCGCAAAGGAACTGAATGTAACTTACTTTGTGGAGGGCAGCGGCCAGAAAATGGGGGAGCGCATCGTGCTGAATATTCAATTGATAGACGGCACCACCGACACCCATTTGTGGAGCCGGCAATACAGGCGCGAGGCGGTTGATATTTTTGCTTTGCAACAGGAAATTTCAGAAGACATTGCAAACGAAATTCAGGCGGTAATTACTCCCGATGAAAGAAGCCGGATACAAAAACGACCGACACAAAACCTGGAAGCGTACGATGCCTTTTTAAAGGGAGTTGACTTGTTGAAAGTGGGGGGTGGCGCAAACCTCATGCAGTCGCTGGTGCATTTTGATGAAGCCATTTCGAAAGATCCTGCGTTTGCGTTAGCCTACGCGTGTGCGGGCATGGCGTGCTATTACCTCGATATGTTTCAGGCCGAAAAAATCTATGTTGATAAACTTGGCGCTTACGCGGATAAGGCAGTGCTTCATGATCCCTCGCTGGCTGAAAGTTTAATGACGAAGGGAATGTATTACCTGACCCGAAAGGAGTACAAGGAAGCATTGCCCTACCTGGAACGGGCGCTTGAATACAATCCCAACTCAACAGAAGTGCTCGGGCTGCTGGCCGATTTTTATTACATGTATTTGCCCAATACCGGCAAGTACCTGGAGTATGCCTTGATGGGCTTAACGCGGAATGCCCAATCGGGCGATTCTGTGGCGATCAGTTATTTTCATTTGCGCCTGGCCAACGCACTCATTCAAACCGGTTTTGTAGATCAGTCTCTTGAACACATCGACAAATCGCTGGAGTTCTACCCGGAAAATTCTTTTTCGCGTTATGTGCGGGCGTTTGTACTTTATGCCAAAGAAGGAAACCTGAAACACACACGCGATCTTTTGCAGGCAGAGTACCGGAGAGACACCACCCGCTTTGATATTCTGCAGGATATTGCCAAAGTAAGTTATTACCTGGAAGAGTATGACACCGCGTATAAATACTATGTGCGCTTTAACCGCTACCGCGAAGTAAATAAACTGGATGTGTTTGAACACGAAAACCTCCTTATTGGCAGGGTATATGAACTTGCAGGTGAAAAAGAGAAGGCAAAGGCATTCTATGAACGATATCGAAAATACCTCGATACCGACCAGACGATCTACAGAAATCTTGGGCTGGCTGTTTACTATTGCCAACTGAACGACAGCGCGAAAGCAATCGAGCATTTGAAACTTTTTGCCCGCGAAGGGGATGTGCCATATTGGATTATCCTGTTTATGGATAAAGGCCCGCACCTGACCGAGGCGGAGCGCTCACCGGAATTCATCAAGCTGATGCAGGAAGTGAAAGAGAAGTTTTGGACCAACCACGAAAAATTAAAACAGAAACTGGAAGAGCAGGGACTGTTGTGATGGGGTTGTTTTTACGAAGGTCTTAGCAATCGTGCAGGCTAATCAGTGGTTGTCAAACACTTTACTGCTTACGGCATATTTCCATATACTATCCCGTTCTGATTCTTAGCAGTCTATAGGGGGGCAGGTCAGGTTGTTTTTTATTCGACATTCGATTTTTTCCAAGTCCAGGCCTGCCAAATAACTATCAGTGTAATTATACTTTCAAGGAATGACAAAAAAACATAAAACATTCTCCATTCAGAAATTGATGAAATTCCTACTAAAAAGGTTAAGATGGTAAAAAAAATTCCAATTCCGATATTAAGCCATTTTGTCAATTTGGCTGATAGCATTAAAGAAAGAAAAATCATCAAAGCTGGAACTGTTAGAATAAAAGTTGCTGTGAACAATTTTATTGGTGTGTCTAACATATTGTGTCCGTTCAAAAGCCCTTGCACTTTCTCAGGAACATATAGCTCAAAATAGTCACCATAGATGTAGCAAAACATCACAGATGTCCATAATGCAGAAAGTTTTATTCTTATGTTTATTTTGAAGTCTTCTAAATGTGTTGTCATTCTATTTCTTTATTTGTGATTGCTGTTTGTTTTCATTGTAAGAACCATCTTAAAATATATTAGACCTGCAATTCTTGCTATTGTATTTTTCTTTACCATAAATGAATTTGTATTGAAAGACGAATAATGTAGCTTTTTGTTACAGGTGTTGATATACAATGACCGCACAACGTTGCGGTGCATAAACAGTGGCGGGAAGGGTGGCAGGCAATGGGTGTGCGACTATGTGGTGCTATTTTACAATCATAGTAAAAGTCCCTGCGATGATTAAGACTGCTCCAATTGCAGTTCTTAGTGTCAATGTTTCTCCTAAAAAGGTAATCGCTAAGATTATTGTCAGGGCTACACTTAGTTTATCAACGGATGCCACTTGTGACACATTTCCCAATTGCAAGGCTTTGAAATAAAACAACCAGGACAAACCCGTGGCAATCCCTGAAATAATAAGAAAGATAATTCCTTGTTTTGATAAAGAATTAATTCCTTTTGCTTCGCCTCTTGCCAACACAATGCTCCAAATCATTATCAATATGACGACTGTCCGTATTCCTGTTGCAAGATTTGAGTTGATGTTTGCTACACCCAACTTGGCGAAAATTGCTGTCAGAGAAGCGAAGAGGGCTGATAGAATTGCGTAAATCCACCACATATATTTTGAATTTTAGTCAAAGCTAAATTAAAACGCTGCCCGATTCCAAAAGGGAAACAATCTGTCAATGGTTTTTCTGATGACTGTTTAAAGATGAGATTCTCTGAACTCGGTAGGAGTAGAGCCTGTGTGGGATTTGAAGTACTTGATAAAATTTGTGGTTTCAACAAATCCTAAGTGAAATGCAATCTCTTTGATGGGCTGATTGGTGTGAACCAAAAGCCGCTTTGCCTCTAAAACTACCCGTTGGCTTATTAACTCCTTTGGGGATTTACCCAGGATATTCGAAGTTGCTTTGCTGAGTCTTTTTTCAGTAATGTGAATGTTGGCGGCATATTCGTTCACTGATTTTCTGGTTAAAAAATATTTGTCGATCAGTTCATTAAAAAGCAAGGTGTAGTCCAGGTCTGCTCCCTTTGGCAATTCGCGGTATCCTTGCGCTCGCTTTTCGCGGTGTGCGGCCATCAGCAGATTGTGCAAGAGGTTTTGAAGCATTTCATGATGGAATTCCTTTGCCTGATTGTTCAGTTCCTTTTTCATGGCTTCAATTACATCGCTGAAAAATGTATTGGAAGCACTTGTTTTTATTGCCGTATTATCCAGCAAGTCGTTGAACAAAATGGTGCTGTGCAGAAAGGTTAAGTCATCTTCGTTGCGGCAAAAAAAATCTTCAGTAAAAAGAATCAAGTCGCCTTCCAGCTTTCCCGACTTATCAAAAAAATGAACCTTACCCTTTTTTATAAATAGCAGGGTATTGGATGAAAGCTGAATGGGCTGGAAATCGATTAGATGCTGGCCCTTCCCTTTTCGTATAAAAAGCACATGGTAAAAATCGGCCCGGTGCGGAACGGTGAGAATGTTCTTATGCTTTTTGTATAAGGATTGAATGGGCAGAATCTCAATTTCGAGTTTTAGACCGGGTTTGAATTTGTAATTGATAATTTTCTCTGCCATTTGCCGGGGAAGTCGTCCACTAAAATAGACGAAATCTCCGATCGGTGAAATTTCTTATGAGCCCATTTGCTGTCAGGTCTTTTCGACCTGATAGCATAAGAACTTTTTTACTGTAATCATCCGGGTAAAGGCCGTCAGGTGGTAGCACCTGACGGCAGAGATAACTGTAATCATCGTGGTAAAGGCTGTCAGGCGGTACTGTCAGCGGAGAAACCTGACGGCCAGTTAATCACAACCTGAGTTAATTAGTTGGTAATACTTTTTATTTGCGTTTAGCTTGTGCTTTGAAAAAGGCATTCATTTTTTGAAAATTATTCTCCACAAAAACCAAAGGCCCGTGGCCGCCACCCTCTACAATTACCAGTTCACTGCGGGGTCCTTCTTTTTGTAATTTTTCAAACAATTGTTCACTCTGGCAATGAGGCACCAAAGGGTCTTTATTACCATGGAAAATCAAGAAGGGCGGGTCATTCTTGTTTACGTATGATAACGGGTTGGCTAAGGCTACCTTCTCTTTATTTTCCTGGATCGCGCCACCAATTAAGGTGGACTCAGGTGATTTTGCATCGTTGTGATTCATATTCTTATCACATTCGTCCATCGTCAAAAAATTGGTGGGGCCAAACCAGTCCACCACGGCATCTACATGGCTGCTTGTTTCCAGAAATTTGCCGAGGTTGCCTTCCAAATCAATATCTAAACCATTTATCTTATCGGTTTTTGTATTGCTCGTTGCGCCCGCCATTGCAGACAAGTGCCCTCCGGACGAAAATCCGGTAACACCAATGAATGAATTATCCAGCGAAAAGGTTGCGGCATTGGCCCGGATAAAACGAATAGCTGCTTTCACATCGTGTATCTGTGCGGGCCATTTTGCATCCATGCTCGAACGGTGATTGATATTTACTACGGCAAAGCCTGCACCTAAAAGAGCCTGATCTAAACCCACATGATAATTTGCAGATTTAGAGGAATTAGAAAACCACGCACTTCCGTAAATAACAATTACCACAGGAAACGGACCGTTACCTGTTTTGGGCAGGAACACATCCAACTTATGGCCGATAATGCCATCGCCAACATAATCTACGTCCACCCAGGATTTGGAAGCCTCAATAAAAAACTTTGAATAATCCGGAGGCCCTGGCTGAGCAACTAATTGTGTGCTCAGAAGAAATAGAAAGATAAACTTCTTCATATGATATGTTTGTTTTAGTTGTATGATTTAGCAACCAAGGATTTTGCAGGAGCGCAATAACTTTCTTAATACGCTGCTGTAAATCTTTCTTTGTGATGTTTTGGGTTTTCCACCTCGTCAGCAATAACAACGGCTAAGTCTTCCACCGACAAAACACTTCTTTTGTTTTCATCAAATACCGGCACATCCTTTCCTAATCGATAGTTGCCGGTGCGGCCCGTTGTAATGCCCTGGTGCATTTCGAGTGCCGGACTGAAAAACACCCAGTCCAGATCCTGTTCATTCCTGAGCAGCTTAAGGTAATCGCGGGCAGCACTTGCCCCGGCATAAAACTCTTTGGGAAAAGAAGGAGTATCTACCGCCTGAATTCCCTCAGCTACGTACAAGCTTCCGGCACCGCCAATCACAAGGTAACGTTTAACGCCTGCAAGTTTTACCGCTTCCTGAATAGCTTTTGATCCTGCTATAAACTCGTTGTAGAGATTCGGATTTGTCCAGCCGGCATTAAAGGCGCTTACAACCACATCGTTTCCTTTTAAAGCATTGGAAAGCTCATTTACATTGAGAATGTCAACGTTTACGTGAGTCAGATTTTGTTTGTCAGACGTTTTGTTGCTTCGTGAAATTCCGGTAACACGGTGGTTACGGTTTGTTAATTCGGTTGTGATGCTTGAGCCCACAAAACCGGTTGTGCCAATTACTGCAATTTTCATTTTTCTTTGTGTTTTACGATTCAAAATTGCATTAAGCCTTAAAACTGTAAAAGGTAGGAAAGAGCCTTTGAATGATACTTTTACGCCCGGACGAAAATGAGTAAAAAAGATATTTTCGCGTTGCTATTGGTGAAGGCAGAGAGGCTTGTTTGCTTGTGCAAGGCAGAGATCCTTCATTCCATTTTCTTCTTCACCTCCACTTTAAGAGGGCGCAAATACCGGGTAAGAATTGACCAAATAATAGAGTCGTCAATATTGTCGTATGAATGAATCAACCTATTTCTCAGGCTAATTATTTTAGAAGCACTCTTTAAGTGGTTCGCTTCGGATTCTTTCAGAAATTTATTTACTGCTTCCCCAATAATTCCTAAATGTCTTTCAACAGCCCCTTTGGTCTTGAGGTCGCTTTTGGTAATCGGTAAAGGATGCTAAATCTTTGGTAAAATTTTCAATTAGTTCAATCGAAGTTAATATGTCAGACAAAAACTTTTTCTCCTTCTCCGTCATAGATCAATTTTTTTGTCCGATTAATGTTAGCCTTCAGATAAGGATTTCGAATAGAGTCCTCCGTTAGTAAGTCAACTTTCCTTTTAAAAAGCTCCTCCAGGTTGTCCCATAGTGAAAGAAGCGCTTCTCCGCGGTCAACAGGGTCGTCAATATCAACCTTAACCACAAGATCAATATCACTTTTTTGGGGATTAAAATGGTTGGTAACCGATGACCCAAAGGCATAGATTTTGTCCACCTTGTGTGTACGGCAGAGCTCAACAAAATCGGAATACCTCTCCTTTAGGATAGCCATTAAGTCCATTTACAAATATACTTAATTTTTAGACGTCATTTTTTTCATTTGCTCTCTCTCCGTTGTTAGAACATTTTTGAATCCGTTCTTTTTGAGTCCGCTATTTTATTTGCTGTCAGGTCTTTCGTGGTAACACCTGACAACAGGAAAACAGAAAGAAAATTTCGCTTACCGAAAATGTTTGTTGGCAAAGGAAATATACTGTTGCCAGTCGTACGGCTTTACATCATGCTCGCCCTGGCGAATGTGATACCGCACAAAATCACCAACGGGTTGTTCAGTTGCCGGCATCTTATCGGTACCCAGTCCGGTCTTTCCGAATAACGCATAAACAGGCCCCGCATGGTATGCACTCAGAAATTCGCCATGCGGATCGGCCCACTGATCTTCCTGGGCACTGGCCACATACAACGGCCTCGGTGCCATCAGTGCCATCAGCATGTGCTGATCCACCGGAAGGGCTGAAAGATCATCGGCATACGTGCTGAATTTTTTTACAAACCAATGCGGAAAAGTGGAAGTAATAAAGCCTACCGTTTCGCCAAAGTTGCGATGCGTAAGTGCTGCGCCTCCTTCTCCGGAGTTGTTGGAGATAACCATCGCAAAACGCGCATCGTTGGCAGCCGCCCACAAAGCTGCTTTGCCCAACCGCGAGTGGCCCATAACCATCACCTTTCTGGCATCTACGTTTTTGTCGGTCTCCAGGTAATCCATCATGCGCGATAAGCCCCAGCCCCAGGCACCCAGTGCGCCCCATTGTTCCGGCTTTAGTGCCGTGTAGGGTTGCATCGTAGTGCGTATGCCGGTTTTCCATCCTTCTGCATGATCGGGTTCCAGATCACCGTAGTAGGCAGTGGCTACACCATAGCCGGCATCCAATATCATTTCTACACACCAACGGTCGGCCTGCACACCGCGGGTGCCTTCATTGGTGCGGTTGTCGGTAATGTGGTAGGTGGTGTTGTTGCTTACCCAGCGCGTGGTGAGGGGAATCCACGGATCGTTCAACACGGTATGGTTGCCCATAAAGTTGAGCCCCACAAAAACAGGAACGGGTTTTTTTGCTTTAGCAGGAAGAAAGAGCAGCACATCCATGTACCCGGCCGTAGTGCCGAAATAAACCCGCACCTGCCGGGCCAGGGCTTTGCCCCCCAGCAGCTGGTTGCTTTCGCGCAACACTTCAAAGCGGGTTGAGCGCGGGCCGGCCGGAAAGGAACCATACACATGCTCGCTGAACAACGCTGCAATTTCCGGGACACGTTTATTCTTCCACGCAGCAACCGACCGCACCGGTTCTCCCGCACGGGTTATCAGCGGATCGGGCAGTGTGTAGGGGGGCACTTTTGATTCGTCATAGTTGGGAACAAAACCCTGGGCCGCGGCCTGCAGCGCCAGGCACAGCACAAGGGCAACGGGTAAAAGTATTGGGGTGGCGTTGTGCATCAGGAAAGAATGCAAACCGGATTGCGCGGGCAGAAGGTATTGTAAAAACATAAAATCGGGTTAAAGAGGTTAGCCATACACGATCTACAAGGTAGTACATCGCGGGCTAAGGATGCAACCCGTGGTTACCGGTTATTGCTTGTGGGGGTGATGGTGGTAGTTAAACTGATTTTATAATTGCGGAGGGGCTTTAGGGGATGTGTCCTAAGGTCAATACCCAATCAAGACAATTCCTTTAAGTGGAAGTTGCAATCTTCCATTAATGTAAAGTGTTTCAAAGAATTGAAAAATCCTTGAAAAATCATCGCTCCCCCTATAGTCATTCCTAACAGCTAAAATCAAATAGTCAACACTGGGCATCATACAAGCTTGAAAGACATCTTTCAAAAATTGATTATTTACATACGCTCTTCCTGCCTCAACCTCCAAAACAATTTTCCCATCGGCACTTACGGCATCCGCGTCAAAAAATTTATCTATTTTATTATTCAAGCTAAAGAGAACCGGAATTTTGATTTTATCCTCTTTCGCTTTGCTCTGCTCAACTTTAAAATTGAGATTCTTCAATTCGTTAGAAATAACTTTCAGTACCCCATCACTGTTCAGATTATTTTCGGGTGATTTTATTTTGTTGTAATTCTTATCAAAACATTTAATGACGGCTTCAACTTCAGAGGTAATGCCAAATGAACGGGGGAACAGTTGATATTGTAGCATAGAATTGATACAACTTAACTAGACAAAGATATTGTTTTCTGTTTGTGGTCAAATGTTTCGGTCTGGATGTTTTTGAGATTTATCTAAATGTGGGAATCTTTCAGCACCTCGGATTGAAGTGCCTCTGAATGTTGCTTAACTACATTAGTATATAGGATTGAAGGAATGTCACCCCTCAAAGATTGTGTCAAGGTGATATTGTAAAAAATTTTGTTGGGGTGATACTTTCTTGGTAGGATGATTTTTTTGCCATCAAAAGGAGAAAAGAATTTGGCGAAGTATTCCTCCTTATTTTTCTTTTTTAGAAAGGTTGAAAGTATAATTTCAAAATTGTGATTTATTCCAATGTAACCTTTATCGAATGCTTTATCGTAGAGTGATGATAAACAAAGGCCATTTTCTGGATTCAGTCGGTGTTCTTCATTTTCTGCCCATGGAATGATGTGGCTTGCAACCAAAAGATCAGGGATATCTATTCCGGAGATCGCACATTTGACGGAATAATTGGCAATTACAATTTGGCGGAAGATATTTTGATTTACTCTGGTTTTAACTTCTCTCAATTTTACATCCCCTTTAAGATTCTCTGTTCCTTTGAGAATTTCCGAAAACTTTGTCTCTATGGTTTGCTTTTCGGCTTCTGCCAGGATTCTTTCACTTTCGAAGAGCAATCTTTCTCTATTATGAATAAATTCATTCCAAATTGGCTCACATTGCTTCTTCCCTCCAGACATTCCGCTAACACCTCGATTTTTATGAAATGGATCTAAATGCGCAAAATTTGTAAGACGGATTGCTACAGAGGCGGGTGTTCTGTTTATTATTTTGGATAACTGAACTATTTCATGTGTTCTACTGTGCATTTTACCAAACGGCAACTTTAAATAGAGATTGAATGCAAGTATAAGTTCTTCCCTTGACCACAGTTTGCTTGCCATTGATTTATAGCTTTATTCGAAATTTAGAGAAAAACATTTTCAAAAAATCATATCTGGCTCAATGGAGTAAAGATAGAACCGGCATTTGTTATGAAATAAGTGCAGCTTGCGCAAAAGTCGCAATTTCTATGCTTTCCATTGTTTACTACCTTTTTTCAAAGTATAGTTCAGGCAAAACAATCTTTATTTCTTGATCTGCACCTTCTTTCAACCAGTAAACAATAAAATTCACTTTAGCTTGCTTCAAGTGATAACCCCTTTGCCTTTGTGCTTCAATTGTATTGAGAGCTTGTCTTGAAAACCTCAGGACTGATTGTCCTTTAGAGGTCGTACATTCGTCACCGTTTATTAATAGATTTTCACCACTTGTAAGTCCTGAGACTAGATGTTGCCTTGTTGTAAAATAGTCCAACCAAACATCTTTTAGTGACAAGTGCATTGCTAACTCATTTGGAGGCAGATGTGTTCCTCTGTCTTCCATTCGCTCCAAATTTTCCGCTGTGATGTTGTCAAGGTAGTTTCCGTTTGAATGAATTGTCAAATTGCGTTTTGCTCGCGTCATTCCAACGTAAAGTTGGCGTTTACTTTCATCGGTCGATGCGTTGAAGTTTTCAAGCATCAGGAAAACATTATCAAACTCTTTTCCTTTTGACTTGTGAATAGTAGAAACAAAAATGGTCTCTCCGTTTTCATTGTAAAAATCTTCAAGTTTTGATTCTCTGATGAAAACTTCTAAATCGGATTTGTATTTCTTTTTTGAGTTACTTTCTTCAAACTGTTTGATAAGATTTTCACACAATTCCAACTTTGAGCTCAGCCGGAATTGAGTTTTCAATTCTCTCTTAGCGTTTGCCCAAATCTCATCGCTGATAACCTTCATTTCATCTTCTAAGTTTATCGCATTGAGGAGGGATCTAATCTCTAGAAGGTTTTGCAAACCGAACCCGTCATTGCTTTGAATCAACTTTGCTTGCATCCCATTCTTTAGGAGTAACCCAGTAATTTGCAATGCCTCATCATTTGTTTTAGTCAGTACACAAGTAGTTCCTGAAAGGTCTGTTGTAAGTATGTCGTGTACCAGTGGTGAAATGAGATTCCCATTTTGGTAACAAACTAATTTTATATTTCCATTGTCGGTTTGTTTTGCGGAAATTGTTGTTTCTTTTAAGCGGTGGCCAATCTTTTTTGCAAACCCGTTTGTGAATTCGACTAAGTTATTTTTGCTCCTATAATTTTCAATCAACTCATGCTTGGTAGCTTTCCTTTCCGTTATGAATTGCTCTAGATATTTTGAACTAGCTCCCCTGAATTCGTAGATGTTTTGGTCATCGTCTCCGACTGCAATTACTCTCATGTCTTCATTAAGCTCCATCAAAGTGCTTATCAATGCAAACTCATCAGCATTCATGTCCTGTGCTTCATCAATCACTAAGACAGTTTTTGTAATGCGATTGACCTCAACTTCTCCGCTTCTGATTTTCTCAATTGTGCTTTTCAAAATGACATCTGATTTTTCCAGACTTCCAACCTTTCCTAACAAATCAAAGCAGTATGAGTGAAACGTTTTTTATTTCAATGTAATGGGCTGCGTTTCCAATAAGCGAAAGCAAGCGCTTCTTGAACTCTGTTGCTGCAGCTCTTGAAAATGTAATCATCAAAAGCTGCTCATGTTTTACGTCCTCCATCAAAAGCAGTGAAGCCAATTTGTGAACTAGCACTCTAGTTTTACCACTCCCAGGACCAGCTACAACTGCAATGTGTTTGGGTTCATTGTCCTTAATTATTTCTAATTGAGTTGGAGATAATGAACCAAATAACTGCCGGAACTTGGCAGGGGTTAAATTCCTTTTAATTTCGTTTTGTCTGCTGCCCTTGAAATACTTGTTTAGAAAAGAAGCATAGTTCAATTGAAAATAGTCATCAACAAACTGGAGTGCTCCTTTGTAGTCGCTAATCATTTTCTTAGCGTATTCGCCCACAATATGAATTTGTTGCACCTTGTTTTCGTAAAACTGATTTAACTTCTGGTAATCTTCATTCTTGTATCTTCTCTTGTTATCTTGTTCGACTCGGTCAATGGTTAAACGATTATGAACAACCAAGAATCCTCCTTCAATTTTTATTGCGTCAATTCTTGAAAGATAAAAGAGCGTGTCCTCGATGTCTTCAATGGAAACTTTCACGTCAAATAGCTTCGGCTTTTGCTCAAACTTCTCTTTTAGTTCATGGACAGAAAATTCGACTAACACTTCCTCTTTTTCCTTTTCATTATCTTGGATGTTCAAATTACTTTTCTCATATAGATATTCAACCAAAAACTTTGCTAACTCGTGGCGCTTCTCCAACTTCTCCTTGAGTGATTCTTTTGGTTGAATGCAAATGATTACAACATGATTTTTTGAATACTCTTCGTTATGCCGCTTAATCCAGTTTTTGATTGCCCAAAAATTGATAATAGTTTTGATTTTATTTGGAGTAACATCTTTACAGCCTTTCCCCTCTGCATCTTCATTCAATTCTTTGATATGAAATGTACTTTCCCTTTCCTCAAATACTACTAAAAGAAAATTCTCAATTTGACTAAAGGTTTCTACAATCTTTAATGAACGGTTTGTGCTTTCACCTTTTTTTATGAATGCCGTCAAATCTTTCGCATCGGCTAAAATCTTTTCTTCACGAAGTAGATTCACAATATTAATTACTTCTTCCTTTACAATTCCTAGGTGGTCGCTGATGTAATCCACTCTTGATTCAGCTGCTTCATCATTTGATTGTTTTCGACTTTTGCTAGAAAAAAGTTTCTTAATAATTCTGATTCCTTTTTCCTTTTGCTTTTCCTCAAATCGTTGAGAGGCATTAATTTTTTCAATAGCTTCTTGTACATTTTTTGAAATGATACTGTTAGCAAAAACTCTGGGCATATTCTGCCCTCGTTTCAAGTACCCAGCATCTTCGAGTGCTGCAATTGCAGTTGTTACCCTTGTTTCAATCTCAACGACATTATCATCCCATCCAGCTTTCCGTGCAATTTCTAAGGCTGAGTTTGAGACTGAGGAACGAAATTTTGTGATGTCTTTTACCGCTTTCCAAACCTGTTGAATCTCTTTGATTGAAAGTTTAGTTTGATTGAGCAAGATGAAATGTTTGCCAAGGTCTTCTTCATTGAATAACACAAAACAATCAGCTGTTATTTTTTCATCTCGTCCTGCTCTCCCAGCTTCCTGAATATAGTTCTCAAGTGAATCTGAAATCTCATAGTGAATTACCATTCCAATATCTTTCTTGTCTACCCCCATTCCAAAAGCGGAAGTTGCGACCATTATTGGGACTTCACCTTTTATGAAAGCATCTTGATTAGCGGTCTTTTCTTTCACGTCCATTTTGCCATGATAAGGCTTCGCACTGAACCCATCCTCAGTCAATCTTTCTGCAAGCGAATAGGCCTTTTTGGTCCTTGAAACATAGATGATAGTTGGGCAGTTTTTTTCTTCAACCAAGTCTCTTACCGCTTGATATTTCTCGTCTTCATCACCTTTTTCAAAAACTTTGTATTGCAAGTTTGTTCTTGTAGCGGTAGAGCTAAATATTTCTAAATCGAGCGAAAGCTTTTCTTTAAAATAAGTACAAATGTCTTCTATAACTTTTTTCTTTGCTGTTGCCGTAAAGCACGAGACTGGAATTGTGTCCTCTAGATTTTTCTTCTCATGAATTTGCTTGATGAAATCTCCAATGTATAGATAGTCAACTCTGAAATCTTGCCCCCAAGATGAAAAGCAGTGGGCCTCATCAATCACAAAGCGAACAATTTTTCTTCCTAGTAAGAGCCGTTCAATTGTTTTTGAACGCAAAGATTCGGGAGAAATGTAAAGCAGAGATGCCGAGCCGTCTTCAACCCTTTCAAAAGATTTCCCTCTTTCAATTGGGTCAAGTAAACCATTTATAGTTACTGCGTCTGTGATTCCAATTTTTTCAAGATTGTCGACTTGGTCTTTCATTAGTGATTGCAATGGTGAAATCACAACAGTTAGACCCTTGGTGGAAATCCCACTCATTAATGCGGGGACTTGAAAAGTGATAGACTTGCCACCGCCAGTTGGAAAAACGGCTAGGATTGATTTGTTGTCAATCGCTGCTTTTACTGCTTTTTCTTGCAATGGTTCACCAGCATAAGTTCGAAAGGAGTCAAAACCGAAAAAGCTTTTTAGCCCTTTGTGTATGTCTAATGCCTGATTACAGTACACACAACCAGTTAGACATGGCTTGTTTCTTAGGGCAATCATTACCCTTTCTACTTCTTTATAAGTTTTCAGTACCCAAGGTGGGGTGATTGAATATCGGTTTCGGCAATCTATTAATGCCAAGCAGTAAGCTAATTCAATTGGATGTTCTAAGATTATTCTTGTAAGACCCGCATTTTCACAAATTTCAGAGTGGAATTTTGAGCGGATTAGCTTTTCAAGATTGGTTTCGCTGCTTGTGTATGCAATGAAATGGAAAAAGGAGTGAAACTCCCCTTTGTCATTCAAAAGCAAATACAAAATTTGCTTTAAAGTTTCGTCTTTTTGCTGGAATGCCGCTATCTCATCAAAGAATAAATCTTTCGCCTTGATTGAGTCATTAAGTGGATTATTTGTGTCGTCCGATTGAAGTTTGTCGTCTTTAAGCAAAGCATGATAAGGCCTTGTTGGAAACAAAAGCGGAGAGAGAAACAAAGTGTCAATGATGTTTTCTGGGTTTACTCCTGCATCATTCAAGGCTTTCCCAATATACTTTATGTCGTGATTGAAAATATTGTGTCCACAAATGAATTGTGTTCCGTTAATAAATTTAATGAACTCAGCTAGCGAAGTTTTATGAAAAGAATTTCCATCACCCTTGACGCTTCCAATGTCAAGAATCTTTCCACTTTTAGGTTCAATCTCGGTATCTATGAAAGCAATTGACTTCATTGTTAGCTAAATTAATATAAATAGCATACTTGTTTATTATTTCTGAAATTTGGCTCTGGCCATAGTTTCAGTATCGCGGGATTGTGAGGCTCTGGCATGCGTCAAATGCACGGAGCGAGTCTCTTACATAATATTGAATTTTGAATTATTAATCTTATTGTTCAACGGAACACCCCCCCAAACACCTCACTCAACTTCTTTCTGGAATACTTTTCTTCCGCCAGGTTGCGGGCTGCAGCTTGTGCGCGCTCCAGTAACCCGCCTTCATACAGGTAAGCCGAAAGTTTTTTTACAAATTCTGTTGGTTGCTGGGGGTTGTAATAAAATCCACAGCGCGCAGCTTCCACTTCTGCTTTTATCCACCCTCCAAAATTGATAATGATAAGTTTGCCCGCGGCCAGGCCATCAAAAAATTTATTGGGCGAGCCGGTCTCCAGCACGGGCACCTGCTTGTAACAAACAAACACCGCATCGGTAATGTTGAGCAACGCTTTTACACCATCGCGGTTTCTGAAATCGAGAAACGTAAGGTTGGTTAGCCCCAGCGATTGTGCGTGCCCTTTCAGCCGCTCCAGCTCGGCCCCATCGCCACACATAAAAAATGAACGGGCAGTTGTGCTTTGCGTGTAGCGTTTACACACTCCAGGAAATAATCCAACCCGTTGGCAACACCCAGCGCCCCGATGTACGATACAACCAATTTGTTTTGCACAGCAAACTGAACTTCCAGGACCGCATCTTTTTTTTTCGGGTTTATAAAAATCGCAGTCGGCCATGTTGGGAATCAGGTGCACAGTTTTGCCCGGCACTTTTTTTTTTTCGATGGCTGTTTGGATGGAAGGCGAAAGGGCTACGATGCTTTTAGCCGATTTATAAATTCTTTTTTCCAACGCATAAAGCGATTGTGCAAACACAATGTTTTTGATAAAGCCTAATTGAACGGGAGCTTCGGGCCACAAGTCGCCCACTTCAAAAATATATGGAATTTTATACCGCATCTTTATCCACAGGGCAGCAAGGCCAACGGTAAGCGGAACGGAAATGGCATAGCAGTAGTCCGCATCGCGAAAGCGGTGTGCAAGGGTTACCGAGGCGCGCACGTATTTTAAGAACGACCAGCTGCGGGCAAAAAATCCAAACCGGTTGTCGTAGGCAATGGGCAAGTAGTGCACTTCAATGCCATCTGTTATTTCCTGTTTGTAAAATTTTTCGTTGTGGGCGGTAATTACCACGGTAGTTACGCCCTTGTCGGCCAAAGCTTTTGCGAGGTAATACGAACGGATAGCCCCACCGGTAGCCGGTGTTTTATAATGCTGATGCAGGATCAAAACTTTCACGGGCAAAGAAATATAAATCGCGGGCCGGGGAGATAATTAAAAAACGATCGGCTACTCTTCCTCACAATCTTCCCAACATTCTTTACAGGGTTGGCGCACTTCTTTGTATTGCGACTTGTTGCGGGCATGAATGAACCGCGAGGGTTTCTCTGTATCTTCCCACAGCCACCATTCGGTGTATCCGTTCAGGCCGGTATTTACCTGGTAGGTATTTACGGCATACGAATCGTTTACGGCAAGAGTCAGTTTGTTTCCATCGTTCGCCCAGCTTTCGATTTTACCGGCCGTTGCATCCTGGCCCCAGCCAATTACAATCGAGTCGGCCTGGATCTGGATAAAGGTATTGTCGGCATCGCACGGGTAGAACAAAACCCATTCGCCATCCACCTCCGTAATCATGTGCCACTCGCCCTCCAGGCTTTCTGCGGGCGGGGCTTCCGCTTCCGGTATTTCAGTAATTGTATCCTGTGTATTCTCTGCAGGTTTGTTGCAGGCAAATACCAGCGCCAGGAAAACAAGCGAATTCAACAGGGCAAGAGGCTTCATATAGAAATTGTTTCAGACGGCAATTTATCTGTTTTTATTTTCCCTACTTTCGATTATTAAATGTTAATCAAAGATGAAAAACCTGCTTGTTGTACTTGTTTTTGTTGCGGCATCGGCTACAGCCCAGCAATCAATTTTTAATGGTAAAGATTTAACCGGTTGGAAAATTTATGGCACGGAGAAGTGGTATGTAGATAAAGGCGAGTTGGTTTGCGAAAGCGGGCCCGACAAGCAATATGGCTACTTTGCCACCGAAAAGGAGTACAAGGATTTTGAACTGACATTGGAATTCAAACAGGAATCGAACGGAAACAGCGGGGTGTTTTTCCACAGCCAGATTGAAGGCACCACCGTAAGTGGCTGGCAGGCCGAAGTGGCACCCCTGAATAGTCATAGCGGAGGTATTTATGAGTCGTATGGCAGGGGCTGGCTGATAAAGCCTGCGCCCGAAAAAGAGAAAGCCCTGAAAGAAGGCAAGTGGAACAAAATGAAAGTGTTGGTGCAGGGCAATGTGGTTACCACCTGGCTGAACGGAGAGCAGATGATTACCCTTACGGATGAAAAGATTGGATCGCGTACCGGTAAAATTGCTTTACAGATACACGATGGGGGCGGAGTGAAAGTGCGGTGGCGGAATATCTCCATTAAGGAGTTGTAGAAAAGCGGATGCGCTGTTAGAAGGCAGCGAGGGAATAAATAAGAGAGGTTGTCTTAAAAGTCGAAATAAGAGCGTACGTCATTCCGGCCTTCGGAATCAACTTTTTAGTACTACGAAATTGAGATCGCGGAATAAATCCGCGATGACAGAACGATTCTTGAGATAACCCCTTGTATTTTTAAATCAGGTGTGTTCCTGCAGCCCGTGGGCGTAGTTCAAGATGTTTTGAATGCTGGCGGCAGAAGGTTCCAGTTTTGCCTGGTTCAATTGCTTGTAGGCAGCATTCAACTCGTTGTACTGAGCTTGCAGGGTACTATCGCAAAGAAGGGCTTTGTTAATCTCCTTCGTTTCCTCTTCCGAGGTCTCGCGGTATATAAACCTGATCAGATCGTTTTGGGTAAAGGTCTTTGTCATAGGCAATATGGTTTTTAATCATTTTCTTTCTCAAGTTGATTAACGCATACCGCATACGCCCCAATGCCGTGTTAATGCTCACCCCTGTGCGGTCGGCAATTTCCTGAAAACTCATTTCTAAGTAATGCCGCATTATCAGCACCTGCTTTTGTTCTTCAGGTAGTTCCTTAACCAGGTCCCGCAACCTTGATTTGGTATCGCGCATTAGTTGCTTGGCCTCGTACGACTCCTCCGAAAATTGCATGGAGTCGAATACCCGCTTCCGTCTTCGAGCACCACTTCAGGGTAGCGCTTGTTTCTGCGGAAGCGGTCGATGGCCAGGTTATGAGCAATACGACTAATCCAGGGTAAAAATTTACCCTCTTCGTTATACCGGCCACCCTTAATTGTGTTTACCGCCTTTATAAAGGTATCCTGAAGCAAATCTTCTGCTTCGTAGCGGTCTTTCACGATCATGTAAATGGCCGTATAAATACGGGACTTGTGTCTGTGAAGTAGCATTTCGAACGCCTCTTCGTTACCGGTTTGATAAAGCGAAACCAACTGGCTGTCGCTGCATCTGCTGTCAATCATCTGCTTTGCGTTTAGGTAACGTAGATGTCTCGCTCGATAGTATGTGGGTTAAATGGAATTGTTTGTGAATTGAAAAGTAGAAAGATTCCGGAAAAAGACAAAAAAATTTAAAAAAAAATTTGCCTTCATATGGGTTTCTTATGCTATTTGGCCTCGATTTTTAAATACAATGGCCGTAACAAAGAAACGTGTAATTAAAAGTCTGGAGAACCTGAATGACGAACTCCGGGACTTAATGAAAGAACAATATCCCAATGGATATGAAGGAAGTTTAACCCGCATTACAAACGCAAAGAAAGAACCAATCTTTGTTTTTCCGCTGGAAACAGACGACTCGGTGTACCTGGTAAAAGTACCGGCCACCAAAAACAGCGATGGCGGCTACGATGTGGAGTCGGGTGAGCGTCAGGAATTTGATGGAGAAAGCGATGATGATCTGAAATCCTCTTCGGATAATGAGGATGAATTTGACAACAGCAATGACTATGACGAAGACGGAGGTGGCTCCGGTAAGGAAGCTAGCTACGATCCGGATTTTGATAATTGATCGATGTAAAGAAATTAGTGAGCACCACCTGCACAAAACGGGTGGTGTTTTTGTTTTTAGGTAGTCCAGCTTTGCACTGCGGGTAGGACAAGCCTTCACGATTTTTTAATTTTGCCGTTTCGCATGCAGGCTCCAACGATTCTCACTTAGCCGAACTCGACCCCAAAGAGTATATCATCATTAAACGGGCACGGGTTAACAACCTCAAGAACCTGAGTGTAGCCATTCCGCGCAACAAACTGGTTGTAATTACCGGCCTTTCCGGTTCGGGAAAATCATCGCTGGCGTTCGATACGTTGTTTGCCGAAGGGCAGCGCATGTACGTGGAGAGTTTGAGTTCCTACGCGCGCCAGTTTTTGGGGCGCATGGAAAAACCGGAAGTGGATTACATCAAAGGAGTTTCGCCTGCCATAGCCATCGAGCAAAAGGTGAACACCCGAAACCCGCGCTCAACGGTTGGCACCACCACCGAGATTTACGATTACCTGAAATTGCTTTTTGCGCGGGTGGGCAAAACGTATTCACCGGTTAGTGGTATGGAAGTAAAACGCGATACCGTTACCGAGGTGGTTGATTTCATCAACAAGCAAGCAGCCGGAACCCGCATTATGATTGCTTGCCCGCTTAAGGTTACCAAAGGGCGCAAACTGGCCGATGAATTGAACCTGCTCTTGAGCAAAGGCTTTGCGCGGGTACTGGTAAATGGCGAGATGAAGTTTATTGAAGAGATGACTTCGTCCCGTCAGGCCACGGCTAATGCCGCTCTCCCCCGGGAAAAGGGAAAGACCAAAAAGAAACCTGCTCCTGCAATCCAATCCGATGCAGTTGAAATCCTCATTGACCGCGCCTCTGTAAATGCTTCCGATGAAGACCTGACCTTCCGCCTGTCCGACTCTGTTCAAACAGCCTTCTTCGAAGGTCATGGCGATTGTGTGCTGTATGTGGAAGGAAGCAAATATAATTTTTCAGATCGCTTCGAACTGGATGGCATTACGTTTACCGAACCTACAGTTAACCTGTTTAGCTTCAACAATCCTTATGGTGCTTGCACTACGTGCGAAGGGTTTGGAAAAATTCTGGGCATTGATGAAGACCTGGTGATTCCGGACAAAAGTCTTTCTGTGTATGAAGGTGCCATTGCGCCCTGGCGGGGCGAGGTGATGAGCGAGTGGGCAAAGCCATTAATTAAGAATGGTATCAAGTTCGATTTTCCCATCCACCGGCCCTACAGCGAGCTTACACAGAAGCAACGCGAGTTGTTGTGGCATGGCAACGAACACTTCGATGGCATCAACGATTTTTTCAAATACCTCGAATCCAAAACGCATAAGATTCAATACCGCGTTATGCTTTCGCGTTACCGCGGAAGAACCACCTGCCCGGATTGCCGCGGCACGAAGCTGCGCAAAGACGCAGCCTATGTAAAGATTGCAGACACATCCATTACCGACCTGGTGCTGATGCCCATTGAAGAAACATTGCAGTTCTTCAATTCCCTGAAGTTACCGGCCTATGAACAAAAAGTCTCCGAACGCATTCTTACGGAAATCAAATCGCGGTTGGAGTACATGGACAAAGTGGGGCTTGGATACCTGACCCTTAATCGGGTAACATCCACTTTATCGGGCGGAGAGTTTCAGCGCATCAAACTGGCCACCTCGTTGGGCAGTGCGTTGGTGGGTTCTATGTACATCATGGACGAGCCGAGCATTGGCTTGCACCCGCGCGATACCGCGCGCATGGTAGAGGTACTGAAGTCGCTGCGCGATATGGGCAACACGGTGATTGTGGTGGAACACGAGGAGGAGATCATGCGGGCGGCCGATCAGATCATCGACATTGGCCCCGATGCCGGTTCGCACGGAGGCGAGTTGATCTTTCAGGGCTTGCAAAAGGAACTGAATGGAAAGATAAAGTCGCACACGGTTGATTACCTGAATGGCACTGAAAAAATTCCTGTTCCAAAAGTTCGCAGAAAGTGGAAAGATGCTGTTACGGTTTCGGGTGCACGTGAGAACAATTTGAAAAACCTGACGGTGAAATTTCCATTGGGCGTGTTAACCGTTGTAACGGGAGTAAGTGGTTCGGGCAAATCAACTTTAGTAAAGAAGATTTTATATCCGGCATTGGGTCGTGTAAGTGGTTCCGTTGCCGAAACGCCTGGTAAGTACGATCGGCTGGAAGGCGACATCAACAAGATCACGCAAGTGGAGTTTGTAGATCAGAACCCGATCGGGAAATCCTCGCGCTCCAATCCCATCAGTTATGTAAAAGCATACGATGCCATTCGAAATTTATATGCCGATCAGCCTTTGAGTAAGCAACGTGGGTATAAGCCTTCGCACTTTTCGTTTAATGTGGAAGGTGGCCGATGCGAAACCTGTGAAGGAGAAGGCGAAATAAAAATTGAAATGCAGTTTATGGCCGACATCTTTCTGAAGTGCGAAAGTTGTGGCGGCAAACGCTTTAAACAGGAAGTGCTGGAAGTGCAACACCAGGGTAAGAACATTGCCGATGTGTTGGACATGACGGTGGAAGAAGGGCTTGAATTTTTTAAAGACAAGAAAGCAGTGTATGAACGCATCCTTCCTTTGTACGAAGTGGGGTTGGGTTATGTGAAACTGGGTCAGTCCTCCAATTCCCTTTCAGGCGGAGAAGCCCAACGGGTTAAACTTGCTTCGTTCTTAGGCAAGAATAATTCCGACACCACCGGCCACATCCTTTTCATTTTTGATGAACCCACTACCGGTCTGCATTTTCACGACATTTCAAAATTGTTGAAAGCCATCAATGCGCTGGTGGATCAGGGGCATTCAGTTTTGGTTATTGAACACAACCTTGAAATTATCAAGTGTGCCGATTGGATAATTGACCTCGGCCCGGAAGGTGGCGAAAAACACGGAGGCAAACTATTATTTGAAGGCACACCCGAAGAGATGGCGAAGAAAGCGAAGAGCAGTTATACCGCTGAGTTTTTGAAGGGGAAACTACTTTAATTATTTCTTAACAAACCGTCCGTAGTAGAACCCTGCATCCGTGGAAACAATTGTAATGTAATAACCAGCAGGATATGAATTAATATCTATAGTTACTTCATTTAATGAATGACTTTGGTTATACATTGCTTTGCCAGCAATTGAAAATATTTTCAATGCCTTGTGGCTGCTGCCAGGTAAAGTTATAGTGACACGTTGATCTGCTGGATTCGGTGAAATATTAAGTTGATGCGCTGTACGATCTTCAATACCCGTGATGATGACAGGTTGGTCGTTTGATTGGTTTGTGCATCCCTCTATCGACACCACAACATAATAGATGCCAGATGAATTTACCGTATAATTCTGAGATGCTGCTCCTGAAATAATAACACCATCCTTATACCATTGGTTAGAGTGCGATGAACTTGAAATTAAGACAGGATGCAAAACACTTGTGTTATCGAGTGTTACGACTGGTTTTTCAGGATTAATACAGAAATCTTGAGTTACATCTTGTGCCGGATTAAAATCAATGTTCCCTTCTTGTTTTGCAGTTATTGAAGCCCTTCCCGGAAACAGAATTTTTGCCTCGTTATTGTTTAGTTCTATTTTATTGGAGGTAGTGAAAAAGGAAACACCTAATGATGATGAAGATGTGGCATTTATTGTAAATGGAGGATCCCCCATCGTTTTATCTCCAATAGTTGCGAAACTTATTTCTTGATCTTGGCGTGATTTAACCAGGGTAAGTCCTGCGGCTGTCGGATATGACCCGATTAATCCATCAAAATCTATTTTCTTTTCAAAAGCACCATTCTCAGGATTAAACTCAAACAACACACCCCTATTATTAACCCCACCATATTGAGTTGTGCCGTACAATTTTCCATTGGGTGACAAGTATAAATCTCCACTTGGTTGGTACCCATTCACTCCGTTAAACTCAACCTTATTTTGTAAAGCATTGTTAGAGGGATCAAACTCAAATAAAAAACCGGGTCCAGCAGAGGTGGTTCCATATAACTTTCCGTTAACATTTGTCAGGCTGCTTTGTGGAGCATAACCTGTGGTAATGTCAAAATCAAATAATTTTTGAAAGGCCTTAGTATCCGGATCAAAAGAAAATATTATTCCCAGATTAAAACTACCACCGCCATTTGTTGTACCGTAGAGTATTCCATTAAATTCAACAAGGCTCGCAAGCGGTGCGTGTCCTTCATCTGTTGGATTAAAGTCATATAACTTTTCCAAACTATTTGTATTAGGATCAAACACAAAAATAACACCTCGATTATAAACACCCCCCTGCTTGTCATTCCATATAATTTGCCATTTTCTGATTCGATCAGGTTAGCATTTGGGCCCGCACCAGTAAAAAGTCCATCAAAAAAATGTCTCACTACAACGGTGTTTTCATAAGGGCTATATTCAATTAATGCCCCGGGGTAGCTTAGACTGGTTCGAGTTAATCCGTATAACTTTTTATTGGAGGCTAATATAAACCCACCGTTTGGCGCCTGCCCATTGAGTCCATCAAAATCAATTTTTTGTGGAACTCGCGTGTGTAAGGATCAAATTCAAAGATGGTTCCTAAACCATGGGCTCCTCCTTTTGGCGTCATCCCATAGAGTTTCCCTGTTTCCGCTTGAACCAGTTTGCTTCTAGGGCCACCACCATTTATAATGCGATTAAAGTCAAGGAGCTTATTGTAGGTATTTGAAGAGAGTTGATATTCAAAAATAACACCAGCATTTTCTGATCCACCTGCAGAAGTCAAACCGTAATATTTGTTGTCTGTGTGTAATATAAGACCTCCCAGCGGAGCGCTTCCTCCTCCCGCCACGTTATTGAGATTTATTTTTGCAGAATAGATACCTGATAATAGGTCGTATTCATAAATTACTCCTGATCGAGCTAACCCAATTAATTTTCCGGGTTGGGCCTCTGTAAGCTTACCGATAGCATTGTAGCCTGTGGAGTAAGTATAATCATACATTTTTGATGCCACTCCTAACTCTGGATTGAATTCAAAGAGTACGCCATTGCCAGAATCGCCACCAGCCTGGGTATTTCCATACAGCAAGCCATTTGATGCTTGTATAAGTGATCCTTCCGGGTATTCTCCAATGTCTCCTCCAAATTCTTGTATAGCGCTATAGTCTTTTGTTGAGAGATCAAATTGAAAAATAACACCCTTACCGTTCAGACCCCCCATATAGGTTAGACCATACAACTTCCCGTTGGTTAAAAGCAAATCTCCTTTTGGATGGCCGCCTGATAAAATTTCAAACTGATGCAAAATCACATAGTCATTCGTTATAGGATTATACTCGAAAAGAACACCCCGGCCATTTTCACCACCACTGTACGTCAATCCTAAAAGAGAACCGGTGCTTGAAAGGGTAAGACTTCCATGAGGAATTGCTCCCTGAGTTGAACTAAAATCAAATTTTTTATTGAGTTCATTAGTTGAGAGGTCATATTCAAATAGAACGCCATCATCGGTATTTCCACCAGCGGAGGTCATACCGTATAATTTTCCGTTAGCCCCTACGATGAGGCTTCCCCGTGGGGCGCTTCCATTAGGTCCCTGAAAGGATTGAAGCGGTTTATATACTGAACTAGCCGGGTCGAACTCAAATATTACCCCTCGGTTATGCGAACCTCCTTCGGAAGTCAATCCATAAAGCTTCCCGTTCAGTGGACATAATGTCGTATTTAAAGGAACTGCCCCCGGTGCCTCTGAAGTAAAAGCCATCTCAGCTGAGGGATTGAGACCATTGGCATCCGTTTTAAAGATAACCCCCAATCCGTCTCTCCCTCCACCAGAGGTCATTCCCCACATACTATCTTGTCCTATACAATACTGGGAAGCCACAATTGCGACCAGGAGTAAAAGTATTTTCATAGAAATTAAATCTTGGTCGAAAGATATGGATTAGTTTTCTTTAGAGAACATGATTCACAAAGGTATCTATGTTGTTACTTACGGTACTGATTGTTTCCATTCAATCGTTGGGCGCGGCTCTGGCTAATCCGGTCAAGTCGTTAAAGTATGAATGATCGCATCAGAAACATGTTGGGGCTATGCCTTCAGCGCACCTTCTGCCCTCGCAATGGCTGGAAGAAAATGCAGGCGATTTAACTCAACAATAGAAGTGAAGGGTCAATCCTTTTGACTATAAAGAGATAAGTTACAATTTGAACGAATGAGTAGATTCCGCTAATTTTAATACGCCTATGAAACCAGCAAACTCAAAACAGAAGCTAATAAAGGTAACATTCGAGGAAGAGCAGCAGCGAAAGGATCTGGAGTTCTTAAAGCTTACACCGGCTCAGCGATTACAACTTCACGAAATAATGCGTAAGCGAATCTGGGGCTCCCGATACAATAAACTTACGCTTAAGGGATTGAAGGTTACTAAAAGGAAATTTGAATGAGTTTTTTTGGGAAAACGCATAAAAGAATTATTCAGAAGTTCTTGGATGAAGAGGTGGAGTTTGTTTTGATGGGAGGACATGCGGCTGTTTTTTATGGGGTAAGAAGAACAACCGCTGACATAGACATACTCGTGAAGCCGACTCTTGCAAACGGTGAGCGCATTATGAAGGCCTTTAAGGCTCTTAAACTTGATACCTCAGGGATCGCACCTGAAGATTTTGCTTCACAAAATGTCTTTACTTTTGGGATGGAACCCGATGCGGTAGATATTCTTACCTATACAATTGGTCTTGATGTGGAGACCGTATTTAGAAACGCTCAGGTTCATAAGATAGATGATTTGAAATTGAAGGTGATTGACCTGAGAGATCTGTTAAAGAATAAGGAAAGCCTGAACAGGAAAGATGAAAAAGGCCTGGTTGATCAACAAGATATTCTCGCCTTAAGAAGAATCCTGAAAATGAAATGATATAGGTCGTCCGGGCGTTCCGCCGAGACCTAACCATCAATACTTAGCCGATCCTGTTGCAGTCGACTTCTTGATAAAATCACGAATGTGGTCGTTGCTCGAAACCAGATCTTCGGCCCGCAGGTACATCATGTGCCCGCTGCGGTAGCCTTCAAAACGAAGCCGGTCTTTCATCTTACCAGATGGATCAAGTTGCCACATGGAATACTTGGCATCGAAGTAGGTAGTGGCGCCATCGTAATACCCGGATTGAATCATTACGTGCAGGTATGGATTTTCGGCCATAGCCAAACGCAGGTTTTCACCCGTGTTATCTCTTGTGTTATCCCAAGGGTGTACCGGGCCAAACATATTGTATTGCAAATCGGTTTTGTACTTCAGCACATCGCGCAGGTAGTAGTTAATGGCAGGTGTAAACGAATGCAACCACGAAGTGAGCTCGGAATTAAAATCGGGACGCTCACCGGCTGCCATTTTATCAATTCCTTTGTAGCGCGAATCCAGGCGGCCCACGGTAAATCCTTCGGTGCGCAATAAATCTTTCCAGAAATATTGAGTGGGCACGGCTAAGTTGTGATTCAAAACCGATTCTTCCTTTAAACCAGAATACCGGGCGGCTTTGCCTGCGATTTCTTTTCTCTTTGCGGGATCGATAAATCCACCTTTGGATAACGCAGGAATAAATTCATCAATGGTAAACTTTTCAGATTCAGCCAATACATCCATTAAATCTTTTGCCTGAAGATCGGCAGGTAGTTTTTTATGATACCACGCTGTAGCTGTATAGTAGGGCAATGAAAGCGCATCGTTAACCGGGCCATCGCGCTTAATACCCAGTTCAGTTGGCGATACCAAAATTACCCCATTCAAATACATCCAATGGTTGTTTTGAAGTTCCAGGGCAAGCCCAGACACACGCGTGGTGCCATAGCTTTCACCAATTAGATATTTTGGGGAAGTCCAACGCCCTACACGCGAAACAAAGTTATCGAGCCAATCGCCCAGGTATTTGATGTCGGCATTCACACCAAAGAAGGTTGACTTTTCTGCTTTCGGATCCAGGATGCGGGAGAAGCCCGTGTTCACCGGATCGATGTACACAATATCAGCAACATCCAATATCGAATGTGGATTATCTTTTACACCATACGGTTGAACAGGATAACCTTCACTGTCGATATTTAATACTTTAGGGCCGGTGTAGGCAATGTGCATCCACACCGATGCTGAGCCCGGGCCGCCATTGAATGAAATCACCAATGGCCTGCGGCTTTTATCGCTCACATCAGTACGTTCATAGTAGGTATAGAACAAGGCCGCGCTGGGTTTACCCTCGGCATTCCATACAGGTTGCGTACCCGCAGTTACTTTATAAGGAACAACCTTGCCTTTAATGTTTACCTGGCTGGTAGAAGTTACAGCCGATTCGGCTGGGAGTGCGCGTTCCTGTGCTTGCGCCACAAGCACACAGGAAAGAATAAAGAAAGAAATAAAGATGCGATTCATAGATTAGAAATTATAAGGCAAGATTACAGTCTTTACTTGTATTACCAACAGCGTTTATACCAGTGGATAAAATGGGCCACCGGGCTATACATGTGGTTTGGCGGGTGGTAGTTATGCCAGAACCTGAACCAACAGCCCATAAATCGTATATAATTCCAGGTTTGGTACTTTTTTGGTTATGTGTATTACTCTAAAAATTAATTACAGATGAAAAAATTAATGTTTTTGTTGATAGCTGTTGTGGGATTTGCATGCGAAGGCCCGATGGGCCCTCCCGGTGAGGATGGCGAAATTATTGCCTCCAAGGCATTTGAAATTCAGGTCGATTTTAATGAGGCAAATAATTACGCCCACCTGGAAGAGTATGGATTTAATGTACTGGCATCGGATGTAACCCTGGTGTATGCACTTTGGGGTTCAGAAAACGGTAAAGACATCTGGCGCTTGTTGCCGCAGCAGGTTTTCTTTGAAGAAGGGCTGCTGCAATACAATTTTGATTTTACCGATGTGGATGTAAACATCTTTATGGATGCAACCTTCCCATTGTCCGCATTGAGTAGCGAGTGGACGGACGATCAGGTTTTTAGAGTGGTGGTAGTTCCGGCCGATTTAGTGGGCAGACCAAACTATGCCGACTACGAAGCTACGATGGCACGGTTTAATCTGAGCGATAAAGATTTTCAAAAACGGTATTAAAAAATTGGCAGAGGTTGTCTCAGTAGTTACAAATCAGGGCCATGTGCCGGGATCGCGGAATAAATCCGCGATGAAATGTAACTTTTAAGACAACCTCTTTTATTTGTTTAAAAGCTGAATCAGCTTTTCGGGCTCGTTGGTGGTAATCATTTCCACGTGGCGATCCATCAGCCACTGCATAATGGTTTCATCATTCACCGTCCACGCGTTGGTGCTTAGCTTACGCTGATGTGCATCGGCTAACCAGCTTTCGTTTTTCTGTAACACACTAAAGTGATAATCAAACCCATCCAATCCGGCAGCAGCCAATTGCCCGGGTGTTTTATCGCCATTCAGGTATTGCACATGGGCGCGGGGCGAAAGTTTTTTTACTTCCAGGCACACATCAAAATCAAAGGCAATGTAATCAGTGATAGAAGCCACGCCCGCTTTGGTTACCAGCTCCACACATTTTTTGGTTAAAGCAAGTGAACGGGCTTTGCCAAGCTGCGAGGTTTTGATTTCGAGAATGAGCCTGGTTTGTGTTTGATTTTTTCCTGCGAGTAGATAAGACTCAAGCGTGGGCAACGTTTCGCCATTGCTCAATTTTATTTTTGATAACTCGGCTGCGGAGGTCTTTTCAATAAACACACCCTGAATGGAATGATCGTGCAACACGAACGGAACCGAGTCGGCACTCAGGTGTACATCAAACTCGCTGCCATAGCATTTCAGTGCGATAGCATGTTGCAAGGCAGCAATTGAATTTTCAGGCACGTTCGTATTTTTCCACGCACCGCGGTGGGCGATTACTTTGGTTTTAGGTGGCTGTGGAGTCATGGCTAAACTTCCCAAAAGCAAACAGACAAAGAGTAATTTCATGATAAATAAAATATGGTTACCGGGAAATCAATACTTCTACATGCGAAGGATACTGCTTTGAAAAATACAGTTGGTGTGTTGCCTTTTGAAAATCAGAAGCCTCCGCTTTGCTAATGTCAATAAACTTTTGCGGGTTGCGATCTACCAGCGGAAACCAGGAGTGTTGCACTTGTATCATGATGCGATGCCCTTTCTTAAAGGTATGGGCCACATCATTAAGCGTAAACGTTACAGGAGTAATCGCACCGGGAATAAACGGCTCGGGTTTCTCAAAACTGTTTCTGAATTTTCCGCGCAGCACATCTCCGCGCACCAACTGTTGCAAGCCTTCCTGGCTGGGGGCGCGGGGATTGGCCGGGGCATTTTCCTGTTCGGCCAACACATCAACCAGCTTCACTACAAAATCTGCATCCGAACCTGAAGTAGAAAAGAAAAAGTTTACAACCAGCGGGCCGCTTAGGGTAATGTCTTCTGTCAGAATTTCAGATTGAAAAACCTGCACATCGGGGCGGGTGGAAACAAAACGTTGGTCGGCCGCCATGTATTCCGGATCGCGCCAGGCGATGTGATTGGCGGTGTAAGGAACAGGCCGGGCCGGATCAGAAATATATTCTATGTGCGTGTTTTCTGTTTCGGGGGCTGTAAAAGATAATTTACCTCCCGCCTGCAAATAAAGTTTCTCAGATTTTGCATGGCGTGGAGGCCAGCTTTCATATTCCCGCCATTGATTGGATCCTGTTTCAAAAATGCTGGCTTCGGCCTGGTTAAAGCTACCCTTGTCTTTCAGATAGTAGTTGAAGAATCGGGTTTCAATATCCTTAAAGTAATCGGCTGTGTTGCTGCCAAACGTGTAGCCGGCATATTTATCCCACGTTGCCGCGGCCCACGCTCCGTGTGTCCATGGTCCCATAACCAGGTGATTCTTATTTGCCGGACTTTGTTTTTCAATGGCTTCGTAAGTTCGCAGCGCTCCAAATAAATCTTCGGCATCAAACCAGCCGCCCACCACCAGCACAGCCGGTTTAATGTTTTTCAAATGCTGACGAATGTTGCGGGCCTGCCAGTAGGCATCGTAGGTGTTGTGTTCCAGGTATTCGTTCCAGATTTTACCGCGCTGTTTAAAATATAATTCGTTTACATTTTTGATGGGCCCCAGTTCAAGATAAAAATCATAGGCGTTTTTAAATCGATGGTTACTGAGCCTGCCATATTGTTGCACCGGGCCGTTGCGCGGAGCATCAAAACTGTTCATGAAACTCGCATTATCCAACAAGAAAAAGGCTCCGTTATGGTAGGCATCATCCCCAATAAATTCATCCGTAACAGGAGCCTGGGGCGAAACGGCTTTAAGGGCCGGATGGGCATCGGGCAATGCTGCAGTAGCATAAAAGCCGGGGTATGAAATTCCCGTAAGGCCAACGCGCCCGTTGTTATTCCGGATGTTCTTCAACAACCACTCGATGGTATCAAAAGTATCGCTGCTCTCGTCTGTATCTTTTTTTGATTTCTTCGGCTTGTGCGGAGTTACTTCTTCAAACTGACCTTCGCTCATATACCGTCCGCGCACATCTTGTCTTACAAAAATGTATTTCTCCCGAAACAAAGCCTGGTTGGAAGTAAGCCTGCGCGGATAATTGTCTTCGCCATAAGGTGCGCAGGAATAAGGAGTGCGGGTTAATAAGAACGGATACTTCTGCGAAGCATCTTTCGGGATGTAAATAGCTGTAAAAAGTTTTACACCATCGCGCATAGGAATCAGGCGTTCAATCTTCACATAGTTCTCACGAAGAAAGGTGGAATCTTCCTTAGCGGTTTGACCGTAAACAGAAACTGTGGTGCAGAAAAGGAGAAGGAGCAGAATTTTTTTCATGTTGAAAGATAATCAGGTTATGACCGGTTTTTTATTTGGGGATTCTTCGGCTTCCCCCGTACAATTCATATTCCAGCAACCGGCAATCAATCTTACTGGTGTAAAACTCTATTCGTTTGCTGGCTTTTAGTCCAATCTTTTTGGCAAGGTCCAGGTTGCCGGTAAAAATGTAGCCATGATAACCCTGGCATTTCTTTTTCAGGAAGTCGCCCATGCGGGCATAGGTTTCTTCCAACGCGGAAACGTCACCGAGGCGTTCGCCATATTCGGGGTTGAAGTAAACGACTCCAGGCGCATCAGGCACCGGGGTTTCTTCAAAGTCGCAACGCTTAAACTCAATCATGGATTCTACACCGGCAATGCCGGCATTCACTTTCGAAATTTTTATAGCATCCTCACTGATATCCGTAGCAACAATGCGCAAACCGGGTACAGCGGTAATTTGTTGTTGAAGATTCTTCCATTCGTTTTTATATAACGCGGCATCATAACCCGTTACGTGCATGAACGAATAATTGTTTCGGTACAAACCCGGCCTTCGGTTGGTGGCCATCATGGCGGCTTCAATTGCAACGGTACCTGATCCACACATGGGATTAACGAAAGCCGATTGGCGATCCCACCGGGTGGCCATGATCGTGGCGGCAGCAAGCGCCTCCAGCATGGGTGCCTTTCCGGGGATTTTGCGATAGCCGTGTTTGGCCAGCGTTTCGCCCGATGTATCTAAAAAAATTTCAGCCTGCTCGTCTTTCCAATATAAATGAAACACCGCACCACTTAACTCAGAACCTGAGTTGGGTCTGCGCATGGTTTCTCTCCGCATGCGATCGGCAATGGCGTCTTTTACTTTCACGTTCACAAACATGTCGTTGTTCACCGTAAAGTGCGTGGCATTGCTGGTAACGGAGAAATAGCCATCGGATGTTAAGAGTGTTTCCCAGGGGTAGCGAATAAGTGTTTCGTACAAATCATCGGGGCCATTGCACCGGAATTGTTTTAATGAATAAAGCACCTGGCTGGCACAGCGCAGATTCAAATTAAGTTTAATGCAATCATTAACCGTACCGGTTAATTCCACCCCGGTGATAAATGTGCGCGTGGGTTCAAAGCCAAGTTCGCGTACCTCTTGCTCTAAATAAGGAGCAAGGCGTTTGCTGCACGTGATGATGATGCGGCTGGGGGTTGTAAAAATTACAGACATGCCGCAATATACACCACAGAAATCAGATGAAATTGCAAAAAAATCAAAAAGAACACGTATTTTTGCATATACACGTGTTATGAAAACAAAACTAACTCTAACGGTTCAGAAGAAAATTGTGCAAGCCGCCAGAAAACGTTCTCGAAAAACCGGAAAATCTATATCTGGTTTGTTTGAAGAAGTTTTTGAAGAAAAAGAATCGCATGGGATTCAGTCGGAACCACAACGAGCAGCCAAGCGTTTGCTATTGCAGTTAGAGAAGGCTACCGAGGCTGCTGTTCTTGATGATAAAAGTTTGCTAAGAAAACATATCAAAGAAAAATATGCCTGATGTTTTTCTGGATACAGACGTTTCGTTAGATATACTTTCGAAACGTGAGCCACATTTTTCTAATTCAATAAAACTAGTGGAATTAGCCGCGCAGGGGGTTATCCAATTGATGATATCTGAAAGCAGCCTCGCTAACCTGTACTATCTCTGTTTTGATATATACAAAATTAAAAACGCTCAATCGAAGCTCAATGATTTCATTAGCACTTGTGAAATAGCACATGCAGGAAAGGATTCAATAATTTTATCATTGAACTCCACCTTTAAAGACAAAGAAGATGCCCTTCAATATTACACGGCTTTACGGGCTGGGGCCGATTATTTCATAACCCGAAACAAAAAGGATTATAAACACACTATTGTTTCACTTCCTGTTTATACTCCGGATGAATTTATCAGGCTTCGACAATTTTAAGACCCAATCTTATTATACGAAGCACTAATGCCGCGGATAAGCGAAGAGCTGAATCCGCGGTGTTCCATTTCGTTTAAGCCCACAATCGTGCAGCCTTTGGGCGTGGTTACTTTGTCAATCTCTTCTTCCGGGTGGCGGTTGCCTTTTAATAATAACTCGGCCGCACCTTTTACCGTTTGTGCGGCAATCAGGTTTGCAGTTTTTGCATCAAACCCGATTTCGATGCCTCCCTGGGTGGCAGCCCGGATAAACCGCAGGGCATAAGCAATGCCGCACGCACCCAATACGGTGGCCGCATCCATCAGTTTTTCATCGATGGAGATACTGATGCCCAGTTGATGGAATAAATCGGTAACATAATTAACCTGTGCATTCGTGGCATGGGCAGAACACAAACACGTTACCGATTCCTGTATGGCAATGGCTGTGTTGGGCATGGCACGAAAAATCGGAACTTCATGAGGTAAAATAGCAGCGAGTTCCTTAAGGGAAACACCGGTTACTACACTTATTACCAGGTGTTTTTTCGAATCAAAAGAATTCTTTAACCCCTCCAATATTTCTTTAACGTTGTAAGGCTTGAGCGCTACAACAATCACATCACTTTTTTCAATAGCCTCTTTGTTGTTGCTGGTTACGGTTACACCCGCATCCCGTAGTGCAGCTAATCGGTCAACGTTTCTGCGGGTAATGGTAATTTGTGCAGGCGTTGAAAACCCGCTTTTTAAAAGCCTTCGGCAATAGCGGTTCCTAAGTTTCCGCCACCAATAATGGCAATGTTTTGCATCTTCATATTTCTGGTTTGAGTTTCAAGTTACAGAGGTTTTTTATCAACTAATGGAACGCGTTATTTTAGCCTGGTTAAATCGTTTGCAAGGTTGCGCGCCTGCGGGTTGGCTGTTGGTAACAACCGGGCGGCAGACAGATATAGCTGTGGCTGATTTTCTTATTTGGTGTATTTGCCGTTGATCCCCGATTTGGAGGGCTTGCGTATTTTTTCGGTGCCTCTTTGTTCTTGTTTTATACTTTTCAAACCTGAAGAACTAAACTTTAGGAATTGTGAAGCGAAGAGATTTTGTTCAACTGTCGGGCCTGGGATTAGGCGGGTTGATGTTACCCACCAGTTTGTTTGGTAATCCGGTTTCGGTGGAAGCCTTGTTGGAGGTTCCGCTTTCCAATGCACAAAAAAGTCGTTGGCCGATGTAGCGTTGAATACCGCAAAGGCAGGCGGTGCTACCTATGCCGATGTACGCATTGGCCGCTACCTGAATCAGTTTATCAGCACGCGTGAAAGACGTGTGCAGGGAATTACCAACACCGAGTCGTTTGGTGTAGGCATTCGCGTAATTGCGAAAGGCACCTGGGGGTTTGCAGCTACCAACCAGGTTACAGCCGATGGCATTAAGAAAGCCACCGAGCAGGCCTTAGCCATTGCCAAAGCAAACTCAAAGTTTCAGAAAGAACCGGTTAAGTTGGCTCCCGTGCCGGCTTATGGCGAAGTGGTGTGGAATACACCCATTGTAAAAAATGCATTCGAAGTGCCGGTGTCTGAAAAGGTTGATCTGCTGATAAATGCAAACAGCGCGGCCCTGAAGGAAGGAGCCTCCTTTGTAAACTCCAACCTGTTTCAGGTAAATGAGCAAAAGTATTTTGCATCTACCGATGGCTCGTACATTGATCAGGATATCCACCGCATCTGGCCCACATTTACTGTATCGGTAACGGACCGGGCCAGTGGTAAATTCAAATCGCGCGATGCGCTGAGTGCGCCCATGGGTTTGGGCTACGAATACATGATTCCCAGGGCGGAAGACAAATTGCAAACCCCCATGGGCATGACGCTGTATCGCAACAGCTACGACATGATTGAAGATGCCGCTACGGCAGCACGGCAGGCGAAGGAAATGATTTCTGCCAAATCGGTTGAGCCCGGTAAATACGATATGGTCCTTGAGCCGAATCATTTAGGGTTAACCATTCATGAGTCGGTAGGCCACCCGCTGGAGTTAGACCGGATTTTAGGTTACGAAGCCAACTATGCCGGAACCAGTTTTGCATCGATCGAGAAACTCAAATCAGGAACCTTCAACTACGGAAGCAAATTGGTAAACATTTTTGCCGATAAAACACAACCCGGTTCATTAGGTGCAGTAGGATATGACGATGAAGGCGTGAAATGCAAACGCTGGGACTTGATTAAAGAGGGTGTGTTGGTAAACTTCCAGGCCATTCGCGATCAGGTACACATGCTGGGGCAAAACGAATCGCACGGCTGTTGCTATGCGCAAGGGTGGGGCGATGTACAGTTTCAGCGCATGCCCAACGTATCGCTGGCACCGGGCAAAGAACCCTACAGTGCTGCGCAAATGATAAAAGATGTAGAGAAAGGAATTTACATAGCAGGAAGGGGTTCGTATTCCATCGATCAGCAACGGTACAACTTCCAGTTTGGAGGTACCGTGTTTTATGAAATCAAGAACGGACAGATTGCCGGCATGTTAAACGATGTGGCGTACCAATCGAACACGCAGGAGTTTTGGAACAGTTGCGTAAAAATCTGCGATGAGAAAGATTATCGCCTCTTTGGTTCTTTCTTCGATGGCAAGGGCCAGCCTTCGCAGGTAAGTGCTGTGTCGCATGGAAGTTCAACCGCACGGTTTAATGGTGTGAACGTGATTAATACGGGAAGAACGATTTAATTCAAAATTCCGGATTCAAAATTCAAGATGGAATCCGGAACTACACCCTTTTTAAATCTTGAATTTTAAATCTTGAATTTTAAATTTTGAATTTATACTATGAAGAGACGGAATTTTATTCAAATGGCAGGGCTGAGTGCGGGAGCGATGATGTTGCCCTTTACCGGTTTTGGGCGCGAGGTTGATCTTGCAGAGCTGCTTACGCCTTTGATGGATGCGAAGCAAAAGAAACAATTGGCAGATATTGCCCTGAACACCACGCGATCGTTAGGAGCAACTTATACCGATGTGCGCATTGGCCGCTACCTGAATCAATTTGTAACTACCCGCGAAAAGCGCGTGCAGGGAGTGAGCAATACCGAGTCGTTTGGTATTGGAATTCGGGTAATCGCCAACGGCACGTGGGGCTTTGCGGCTACCAACCAGGTAACAGCCGATGGAATAAAGAAGGCAGCTGAAAAAGCAGTAGCTATTGCAAAAGCAAACTCCAAGTTTCAGAAAGAACCGGTTAAGCTGGCAGCGAACCCTTCGTATGGAGAAGTGAGTTGGAAAACACCTATTGTAAAAAATGCATTTGAGGTTCCGGTTAAAGAGAAAGTGGATTTGCTGCTTGCTGCCAATGCAAAGGCACTGGAGAAGGGAGCCAGTTTTGTAAACAGCCAGATGTTTTTGATCAATGAACAAAAATATTTTGCATCCAGCGAAGGCTCTTACATCGATCAGGATGTGTATCGCTTTCAGCCGGGCTTTACGGTTTCTATGGTGGACAGGCAGTCGGGATCATTTAAAACACGTTCTGCATTTAGCGCTCCGGTAGGAATGGGTTATGAGTATCTGGATGGAAAACCGGAAGATAAAATCAGCGGGCCGGGCGGTATTATTCTTTACAACAAATCGTACGATATTATTGAAGACGCCACCATGGCTGCAGAACAGGCAAAGGAAATGATTGCCGCCAAATCGGTTGAACCCGGTAAATATGACCTGGTGCTCGAACCTTCACACATGTGGCTTACCATTCACGAGTCGGTTGGCCACCCTACCGAACTGGATCGTGTATTGGGTTATGAAGCCAACTATGCCGGAACCAGTTTCCTCACGTTCGATAAATGGCAATCGAAGAAATTCAAGTTTGGCAGCGACATCGTGAATTTTGTGGCAGACAAAACACAGGTGGGATCACTCGGTGCTGTTGGATACGATGACGAAGGCGTAAAATGTAAAAAGTGGGATCTGATCAAAGATGGAATTCTGGTCAACTACCAGGCCATTCGCGATCAGGTAAGCCTGCTGGGTCAGAAAGAATCTCACGGTTGTTGCTATTCACAAAGCTGGAGCGATGTACAGTTTCAACGCATGCCCAACGTTTCGTTGCAGCCGGGTAAGAGCCCGCTCACACCCGAGCAAATGATTAGCGGAGTGGAGAAAGGAATTTACATTGTAAAAGACGGTTCGTTCTCCATCGATCAGCAGCGTTACAACTTCCAGTTTGGTGGTGTGCTCTTCTTCGAAATCAAGAATGGAAAAATAGCGGGCATGTTAAAAGATGTGGCCTACCAGCCAACACACAGGAATTCTGGAATTCTTGCGTGGCGATTTGCGATGAACGCGATTACCGGTTGAACGGTGCCTTTAGTGATGGAAAAGGTCAGCCCAGTCAATCCAACTCCGTTTCGCACGGTTCTGCCACCGCCCGTTTTAATGGCGTGAATGTGATCAATACCGGAAGAACGATATAATTCAAAATTTCAAATTTGATATTCAAGAACAGTTGAATTTGAAATCAGGAATTACCTAAATAGTAGAATCTTAAATTTTAAATATTGAATTAAAAATGGCAATACTTTCAAAAGAAGAAGCAAAGAAAATCCTGGAAAAGGTAGTGGGCTATTCGAAGGCGGATGGCATTGAGGCCAGCCTGGGCGGAAATGACGGAGGCAACATCCGCTATGCGCGAAACAGTGTTTCCACTGCAGGTGAAGACAGCAATGTAAGTCTGAGCGTCAGTGTTTATTTCGGAAAGAAGTCAGGCTCTGCATCCATCAATGAATTCGATGATGCCTCGCTTGAAAAAGTAGTGAGACGCGCAGAAGAGCTTGCTAAACTGGCTCCGGAGAATCCCGAGTTTATGGAACCGCTTGGTCCGCAAACCTATGGCCCGGATTCAAAAACATTTTCAGAAGCTACTGCGAAGATTACTCCCGAGTATCGCGCACAGGCGGCAGCCGATAGCATTGGCCCGGCTACAAAGAAAGACATTACGGCAGCAGGCTTCCTGGAAGACAGTCGTGGCTTTAGTGCCCTGATGAACAGCAAGGGTTTGTTTGCCTATAACCAGGCCACGGGCGTAGACTTTACGGTAACCATGCGCACCAACGATGGCACCGGCTCGGGATGGGTGGCCCGCAACTTTAATGATGTGAGCAAATTGAATACAGCCGAAGCATCCGCCATTGCCATTGAAAAAGCACTGCAATCAAGAAATGCGAAAGCCATTGAACCGGGCAAGTACACCGTAATTCTTGAACCCAATGCGGCAGCGGATTTGATCGGCTTAATGTTTGGCGGATTCAATGCCCGTACAGCCGATGAAGGCCGCAGTTTCATGTCGAAGAAAGGCGGTGGCACCAAGCTGGGCGAGAAAATTGTTGATGAGCGCGTCAACATTTATACCGATCCATGGAATGAAGAGGTTCCTGTATCGCCATGGGCAGGAGGCGGTGGAGGCGGTGGCTTCTTTGGCGGAGGCGGTGGTGGAGGTGGTGGCCTTGCCCGTAAGAAAATGGATTTACTGAAGAATGGGGTTGTGTCAAACCTGATTTATGATCGCTACTGGGCACAACAAAAAGGAGTGGAAGCTAACTCATTTCCGGCCAACCGGATTATGGAAGGCGGCAGTGCTTCAATTGAAGATATGATCAAAGACACTAAGAAAGGGGTGTTGGTAACCCGCTTCTGGTATATCCGGGCGGTAGATCCGCAAACATTGTTATACACAGGACTTACCCGCGATGGAACTTTCTTTATTGAAAACGGCAAGATCAAACATCCAATCAAAAACTTCCGCTTTAATGAGAGTCCGATCATCATGCTCAATAATCTGGAGACCCTCGGCAAACAGATGCGCGTGGCCAGTGGCGGAGGACCTGGTGGCGGAGGCAGCTCTTTGATACCGGCCATGAAAATCCGCGACTTTACCTTCACCAGCTTATCGGATGCGGTATAATTGTGATTCCTGATTCTAATCGCGCTACAAAAGGCCATCTCTTTGGGATGGCCTTTTTTGTTTCGAAACCGGACATTCATTTTGAACCGATTGTCAAAATCTTTTACTTGTAGAAAACCTTTTATATGGTCGTGTCGTCCTATCAACATTGAATTAATCCTAAAACCCCCATCACTTGAAACGCAGAGATTTTATTTACCTCACGGGCATGGGCGCAGCTGCCTCCATGATCCCGTCCATTCCGGTAATCGGAAATCCGATTGATCCGGCAAAGGCTTTGGAGCCTGTTGATACCGCATTGAAGAAACGCATGGCCGATGTGGCCCTCAATGCGGCCCGCGGCAAAGGTGCCACCTATACCGATGTACGTATCGGGCGTTACCTCAACCAGTTTGTGGTTACCCGCGAAGACAAAGTACAGAACATTGTGAACACCGAATCTTATGGACTGGGTGTGCGTGTTATTGCCAACGGCAGTTGGGGATTTGCCGCTACCGACAAACTGGACAACGACAGCATCGCGAAAGCAGCGGAACTTGCCGTTGCCATTGCAAAAGAGAATTCGCGCTTGCTTACAGAACCCGTTCGCCTGGCACCACAAAAAGGCTATGGAGAAGTGAGTTGGAAAGCGCCCATTCAAAAGAATGCGTTTGAAGTTCCGATCAAAGAAAAAGTTGATTTGCTGCTGGGTGTGAACAGTGCCGCTATGCAAAGCGGAGCCAACTATATTACCTCGTTGTTATTTATGATCAACGAGCAAAAGTATTTTGCGTCCACCGATGGTTCGTACATCGATCAGGACATCCACCGCATCTGGCCGGCCTTCTTTGTTACCAAGATTGACGCAGCCACCGGTAAGTTTGAAACGCGCAACTCACTAAGCGCCCCCATGGGCATGGGTTATGAATACCTGGATGTGCGGCCGCAGGATAAAATTCAAAGTGTAACTACATTGTATAAAGGTCGCTACGACATGCTGGAAGATGCGAAAGCAGGTGGCGCACAGGCCGGAGAAAAATTAAAAGCTAAATCGGTAGAAGCAGGTAAGTACGATCTGATTCTGGATCCATCGCACCTGTGGTTAACCATTCACGAATCAACCGGCCACCCGACCGAACTGGATCGCGTGTTGGGCTATGAAGCCAACTTTGCCGGAACGAGTTTCTTAACGTTGGATAAATGGGAGTCGAAGAAATTTAATTACGGCAGCAAGATCGTAAACATCGTGGCCGATAAAACGCAGGTGGGTTCATTGGGTGCCGTTGGTTATGATGATGAAGGCGTGCAATGCGGCCAGTGGGATCTCATCAAAGATGGAATTCTGGTGAACTATCAAACCATCCGCGATCAGGCGCATATTCTTGGATTGAAGGCCTCGCAAGGATGTTGTTATGCCGATAACTGGAGCAGTGTCCAGTTTCAACGCATGCCCAATGTATCGTTGCAACCGGGTAAAGATGGCAAGAGCGTGAACGATTTGATTAAAGATGTGGAGAAAGGCATTTACATTATTGGCGATGGTTCTTTCTCGATTGATCAGCAACGCTACAACTTTCAGTTTGGTGGCCAGTTGTTCTACGAAATCAAGAACGGCAAGATAACCGGAATGTTAAAAGATGTGGCTTATCAGGCCAACTCGCAGGAGTTTTGGAATTCCTGTGTAGCAATAGCCGATCAGAATGATTACCGCTTAGGGGGTGCGTTTGGCGATGGCAAAGGCCAGCCGGCACAAAGTAATGCTGTATCGCACGGCTCATCTACAGCCCGCTTTAATGGAGTAAACGTAATTAACACCGCACGAAACATAGGATAATATGCCCATCATGAGTAAAGACGAAGCCCAGGCTTTATTGAAAAAAGTACTGAGCTATTCAAAGGCTGACGAATGCGAAGTAAATCTGAGTGGTACTGACAGCGGCAATATCCGCTACGCACGCAATTCAGTAAGTACCAGCGGAAGAGTAAGCCAGCACCAACTGGTGGTTTCTTCTGCGTTTGGTAAAAAGCTGGGCATTGCCACGATCAACGAGTTTGACGATGCCTCGCTAAAGAAAGTAGTGGAACGCGCGGAAGAATTAGCGCGCCTGGCACCGGAAAATCCGGAGTATGTTCCGTTTCTGGGGCCACAGACATACGCTGAATCGAAAACCTATATAGCAGCTACCGCGGCCATTACACCCAAACTCAGATCCGATTTGGTTGAACAAAGTATTAAGGTAGCGAAAGAGGCAGGCGCAGTGGCAGCAGGATTTCTCGAAGACAACACCGGCTTTGTAGCCATGATGAATTCGAAGGGTTTGTTTGCCTACAACACTTCCACCAATACCAACTTCTCGGTAACGGTAAGAACAGCTGATGGTACCGGTTCGGGGTATGCCACCCGCGGGTACAACGACATCACCAAGCTCGACACCAAAACGGCCACACAGATTGCAACGCAGAAGGCTGTAAAATCTGTAAAGGCAAGAGCTATTGAACCGGGCAAGTACACCGTAATTCTTGAACCTGCAGCGGTGGCCGTTTTGTTGGAGAATATCTTTTTCAGATTAGATGCGCGACAGGCTGATGAAGGCCGCAGTTTTTTAAGCAAGGCCGGAGGCGGAACACGCCTGGGTGAAAAACTGGTTGACGAACGTGTTAACATTTACTCCGATCCGTTGAATCCCGATTTGCCTACAAGCACATGGAATGGCGATGGACGACCACAGGAAAAAGTATCGTGGATAGAAAAAGGCGTGATCAAAAATCTTTCTTATGAAAGATACTGGGCAGAGAAAAAAGGAGTGAAGGCAGTACCCGGCCCCGATGCGGCCATTATGGAAGGCGGAACCAAATCACTGGAAGAATTGATTGCCGGAACGAAGAAAGGCGTATTGGTTACACGGCTCTGGTATATCCGCGATGTGGATCCGCAAAGCTTGTTGTTAACCGGGCTTACCCGCGATGGTACTTTCTATATTGAAAACGGAAGGATTCAATACCCGATTAAGAACTTTCGCTTTAACGAAAGCCCGATCATTATGCTCAACAACCTGGAAGAATTGGGCAAGGTAGAGCGTACGGTAAGTGTTGAGTCAAACCAGAATTACCTGTTGCCGCCTTTAAAGGTGAGAGACTTTACCTTCTCGAGCTTATCGGATGCGGTGTAGTTTTTAAAGAGGCTGTATACAAAAGTCATTCTGTCATCGCGGATTTATTCCGCGATCTCGATTCCATTGTACTCAAAAGCGATTCCGAGCCCGGACACACGCTTTTATTTCGACTTTTGATACAGCCTCTTAATTCAATGCCACTCATATAAATGTAGGCTCCAGAGTAGTTATCTGAGCGTATAAAATCCAAAATTGCAGGTTGCAATTCGGCAATGACACGGGCTGGCAATAAGTTTTTCTTTACACGCATTCAATATGAATCGGGCGATTGGGATGTGGACCAGCGCATGCCTGTGAACGTGCTCAACTCGCTTATTGAATATACCACGCTTAAAATTGATACCAACGAAAATATCGTTTCACTTTCCAGCGATGAGATTTTCCGTTGCCCTTTTTGTTACCTAAGCGGCCACAAGCTGGTAGAGTTTACTGCACAAGAGCGCGAAAATTTTAAAAAGTATGTGGAGAGCGGAGGCTTTGTGTTTGTGGATGACTGCAACCACGACATAGACGGTTTGTTTGCCAAATCGTTCGAGACTGAAATGGAGCGTACCTTTGGAAAAAATGCGTTGAAAAAGATTCCCAATAACCATGCGCTTTATTCTTCCTTTTTTCAGTTTGATGGTCCGCCCACAACAGCCCAGGAGCTGAATGGCTGGGGCGATGACATTGTACACGATTACCTGAAAGCCATTGAAGTGAACAACCGCATAGGTGTTTTATACAGCAACAAAGACTATGGCTGCGAATGGGATTATGACTTTCGCAACAAACGTTTTTATAAAATTGATAACACACGCTTTAGTGTAAATATTATTATGTACGCTTTGACAAGATAACCATGGAGACAGCAGTAAGCACCGCAGAAAAATCAGTACAGGAAGTAATTGCCAGCCTGGGTAAACTCAAGCAGGAGATTCACAAAACCATTGTAGGCCAGGAAGAAATCATCGACCAGTTGTTGATTACCTTTCTGGCCGGTGGACACGGCTTGCTGGAAGGGGTGCCCGGCCTGGCCAAAACCTTAATGATCCGTTCGCTTTCCGAAGCCATTGATCTGAAGTTTAAACGCATTCAGTTTACGCCCGACTTAATGCCTACCGACATCATCGGAACGGAAATCCTGGAGGAAGATCATGGAACCGGCAAGCGGGTTTTCAAATTCAATAAAGGGCCCATCTTCGCCAACATCATTCTGGCCGATGAGATTAACCGCACCTCGCCCAAAACCCAATCGGCTTTGCTCGAAGCCATGCAGGAGTTTGAGGTAACGTATGGCGGTGTAACCTATCCGCTCGATCGCCCCTTTTTCATTCTCGCCACACAAAACCCGATTGAACAAGCAGGAACATTTCCCCTGCCCGAAGCGCAGCTCGATCGCTTCCTGTTATACATCAAAGTAAATTATCCAACCTCCGAAGAAGAACGCGCCATCCTTGCCGGCACCACGGGCCGAAAAGGCGCAGCCATCGAGCGTGTAATGGAAGGCCATAAAATTCTGGAAGCACAAAAGTTTGTACGCGAAGTTCACATCAATGCTGATTTGATTGGTTGGGTGAGTGATCTTGTGCGCGCCACGCGCCCCAAAGAAACAGATGTAAAATATGTGCGCGATTGGGTACGTTGGGGTGCCGGTCCGCGTGCCGGGCAAGCGATGATTCTCACGGCAAAAGCCCGCGCGTTGTTGTCAGGAAGATTAGCGGTTACACAGGAAGATATTCGCAGTGTAGCATTTCCGGTGTTGCGGCATCGCATACTCACCAACTTTAAAGCAGAAGCAGAGGGGATTACATCCGATGATGTAACCACGCACTTGCTTGAAAAACATACGCATCGCACAAAATTCATAATCCAATGATTGATGCGCGCGTCAAAGAGTTGCTGAATCCCGCTGTATTAAATACAGTAAGCGGATTGGAACTTATTGCGCGCGTAATAGTAGAGGGCTTCATGAGTGGCAGCAATAAAAGCCAGTCGGTGGGCTCGGGGCAGGAGTTTAGTCAGTATCGCAATTACCAGCCGGGCGATGATTTGCGCCAACTCGATTGGAAAATGTTTGCCCGCTCTGAACGCTATTACATTAAAGAAGCAGAAATCGAAACCAACATCACGGTAAAGTTTATGTTGGATGCCAGCCGCTCAATGGCTTATGCCGAAGACGGCCTCAGTAAACTTCAGTTTGCCAAAGTGCTGATGGCAGCCCTGGCATTTCTGGCGCGCAAGCAAAGCGATACGTTTGGTTTGTTTGCGGTAAACGATAAACAAATAAAAGCCCTGCTACCGCGATTTGAACAGCAGCAGTTCATGCGGTTTTTGCTGGAGTTGATTAACATACAAAGTGAAGGCAAGTGGGAAAGCTCCGGTCGTGAAGAACAACTGTTTGATCACCACGGAAAAGAGATGATTGTTTTCTTTACCGACTTATACGATGCCGATGGTGATTTGCTGAACTTTATTTCGCGATTGAAAACCCCGCGCAACGAAGTGGTCATTTTTCACCTGATGGGCAAACAGGAACTGGAACTGGAATACGAAGGCTCCTTAACATTCGAAGACCTTGAGACAAAGGCCCGCACCAAAGTGAACACCGTGCTACAGAGAAAAGAGTATGCCGCACGCGTGGCTGCGTGGATACAAAACACCCGCATGTGGATGTTGGAGAAGGACATCAGCTATCACGTGGTAACCTTGCAACAAGGAGCAGATAGTGTGCTGCGCGATTTTTTAGTTACCCGTAAGCGATTAGCGCGATGATGTTGGCACAACCTGCATATCTCTGGGCATTCCTGGCATTATCAATTCCAATTGCCATTCATTTGCTTAGTCGCAAGGAGGGCCGCGTAATTCCAATGGGGAGTTTACGACATCTGCACGAAAGTGCCTCTCAACAATTTCGGGGAATAAAATTAAATGAACTGGTGTTGCTGGCGTTGCGACTGTGGGTATTGCTGTTGTTTGTGTTGTTGCTGGCCGGATTAATGTTGAACACAGGCGAACAGAAAAAATGGCTGGTGTACGATCCGATACTCATCGGGCATCAGGAAGCAAACACGTTTGCCGATAGCCTGCAGGCACAAGGCTACGAATGGCATTGGATGGCCACCGGATTCCCCACGAAAGATCAAAGTCCGGAGCCGTTGCAAAATTATTGGCAAGTAATAAACGAGTTGAAGACGCAGAGATTAAGCGAGGCGGTTGTGGTCTCAGCAAGTTTGTTGAAAAATTTTAATGGCGCGCTTCAACCTTTGCCTGATCAAATTTCCTGGCAAACTTTTGAGTTGCCGGAGCACAGGTTTTCAACCTTTGGGGTGAAGCAAAGCAAATTCAATATAGTAAGAAACGGAATTTCAAATTCATCACATACACGGTTCGTAACGGATACGGTTGCTGCTTTGCCAGATACCTTGCGTACATGGGCACCAATACAGGTTGCCATCCAGGCGGATAAAGGCTTTGAATCAGAAACGCGCCTTGTGGAGGCATCATTAACCGCCATCAAAAAGATACTGCCCATCGAAATGGTTACAACCGAAATCGCCCAGGCCGATTGGGTATTCTGGTTGTCGGGAAAAACAATTCCGGCAACGCAGGCAAACGTAATTGTGGTAAAAGCTACCGCAGGAAAACTTTTAGAGCAGGTTGCTGCAAAGCAATGGAGGGTGCATGACTTAACAATGGAAAGAGCCATACAGGAAAACTTCACGGTTCAATTAGCTTCGCTGTTAACAACCCATCCGGAAACGGAACAGGTAATTGCTGCGAACGACCGCAGGTCAATATCCAGTCAGCAACTAACAACTTCCACACAAGCCAGGGCGATGGGCGGTGCATCGGAAAAAGTGAGTTGGCCGTTGTTCATTTTGTTTCTTGTTTCACTCGTAGCCGAGAGGATTTTAGCATTTGTGCGCAGGCAATGAAAACTCAACTACCATATCGCCTGGTACAACTGAGCACACGCCTTACGCTTACACGAAGTGCAGAGGTTGCGCTGCTTTCTTTGGCAATTGGTTTTTTGATCTGGGCAACACTTGCATGGTTTCGTGTAGAGTTAGGCATACAAATTCCGGTGGTGATTGTTTCCACGCTGGCGATCGGGTGGCGATTGGCAAAATCTAAAAATCTCTTTGAGTCCAATGCGCACTACCTGGTGTCTTACCTCAATGCACATTACCCGGTTTTAGAAGAAAGTGCCGATCTGATGTTAATGGAGCCTGCCGCCTTAAGTCTTTTGCAACAGGTACAGCTGGGGCGCGTTCAATCGCGGTTTGATCAGTTGTATCCGCAAGTAAAATTACCTACCGCCTCGCGCACTACCGGTTTAATTTCCGGGGCCTGTGTGTTGGTAGGTCTGTTGCTGATGGCATTCAATCCTTCGGCTGATGTGCAAAGCCGTGAAATGAAAGAGACGATTGCCGAACTTAACACAACCGTTGAAGAAGTAAAACTGGAATCCATGGTGGTTACTATCACTCCGCCAACTTACACGAGTCAACCGCTCTTTATCGCAAAAGAGTTGCACCTGGTAGTGCCTGAAGGAAGTGTGGTAACGTGGAAGGTATCCTTGAATAAGCCGGCTCCGGCTGTGTTGATTTTTTCCGGACGCGATACGGTTACGCTGGCATCAACTGAGAAAGAGAAGATCCACACGCGCAAAGTAAATGAGTCGGGATTTTATCAATTAACCTGGAAGGACAAGGAGAAATGGATTCGTTCGGATTATTATAAAATCGAAATCATCAAAGATCAGTCCCCAAAACTTGACATCACAAACCTGGAGCAGTTTACAAAGTTTGAGTTTACAAATCCGCTTAAAGTAGATGTGCGGGCTTCGTTGCAGGATGATTTTGGTTTGGCCGATGCGGCTGTAATTGCCACAGTAAGCAAAGGCAGTGGCGAGTCGGTAAAATTTCGTGAAGAGCGATTGAAGTTTGATAACCCCGTGCGGATCAGCGGCAAGCAGGTGCAGGCATCGGTTGTATTAGATCTGATCAAGCTGGGATTAGAGCCGGGCGATGAACTTTATTTTTATATAGAGGCGACTGATATTAAAATACCCACGCCCAATTACTCGCGCACGGAAACCTATTTTATCGCCATACAAGACACTACGCAATACAACGTGGTAGAAGATGAAGGCCTGGGGGTTGATCTGATGCCGGAATATTTTCGCAGTCAGCGGCAAATCATTATTGATACGGAAAAACTGCTGAAGGAGAAAAAGAAGATTACCACACAACAATTCAAATCGACCAGCAACGAATTGGGTTATGATCAGAAAGTGCTGCGCTTGCGGTATGGACAATTTATGGGCGAAGAATTTGAAGACCAGATTGGAGGCGTGGTATTGTCTGCGGCCGACCTGGATAAAGACGAGACCACCGAAGAAACGCTTCAGCGGCTGAGCCACCAGCACGATACAGAGAACGAGCACAACCTGGTTGAGCAGAAAAAGACAACCACCGATGCGCACGATCATGAACACGAGGGAAATGAAAAAGATCCGCTTGCCGCTTTTGCGCATCAGCATGACGATGGCGAAACCGCTACGTTCTTTATTGAATCGGTGCGCGCCAAACTGAAAGCGGCCCTTACGGTGATGTGGGATGCGGAGTTGTATTTGCGATTGTACGAACCTGAAAAATCATTGCCGTATCAATACACTGCGTTGAAATTGTTAAAAGAGATCAGCAACGACTCGCGCATTTATGTGCATCGCACCGGGTTTGATCCGCCCCCGTTAAAAGAAGAGAAACGATTGAGTGGTGATTTAGCTGAAGTGAGATCTTATACCGGAACTTCCCTTCAACCGGATAAACAAGATTATCCCGCCATTCGCCAGGCACAGCAAGTGCTGGAGCGATGGATGCTGGATCGTAAACCCTTTACCGATCAGGACAAAACCATCTTGACAATAGCGGGTAACGAACTGGCCGCTGCAGCCCTTGAGCATCCTGAAAAATATTTGCACGGATTATCCATCGTGAAAAACCTGACCGAAGACAATTTACCGGAAACGGAACGGCTCGCCCGCGTGGCTGCGTTGCGCACGATTTTTATGCAGCTGGCCGAGGGGCAGGAGACACCTTCTGAAAAGAAACAAGCGGTGCATCCGCTCGATCAGCAATTCTTAAAAAGTTTGAATGATTAGCGCGGCCATCCAATTTAACTCCCAGTTTCCTGTCGGTGTGGTCATCGCAGTAGCGGGTGCGTTATTGCTTTTTTTTGGTTGGTTAGAATGGAAACGAGAGGCAAGATTTTTAGTGGCGCGATGGATGGCATTGCTGATAGCCACACTCAGTCTGATGGCGTTTGTGCTGCGCCCATCTTATTCCACGCATGCAGGTTCGGAAGGAGTGATTGTGCTCACTCCGGGCTATAATCCATCCACAGCCGACAGTCTTACAAAAATTTATCCGCAAAGCCATGTGCTGATTACACCGGATGTTACAGGAAACGGATCGGGGCAACAGTTGGAACACCTCAACCAGTTGTTGGAATACCGGGATCAGATCCGGTTTGTTCTGGGCACAGGATTGCCTGCGTACGTGTTGCCCGATTCAGGTTTTTATTTTTTGCAGGGACAACTACCAAAAGGCATCACGCGGCTGCAGGTTCCGCCAAGAATAGTTGCCAATCGCAAAGTAACGTTTTACGGAGAATGGATCGGTGAAGCCACCAACCTGACGTTGATTGGCCCGGAAGGAAGGATTGATTCAGTTGCGGTAAAGCCGGGAGCGTTTCAACTTTCGTTTACACCGCAGCAACCCGGTAAATTTTTATATGAATTGGAAGCGGAGGGTAAAAGCGAAATGTTGCCGTTGGAAATTCAGCCCCCCCAACCGTTGGATGTGTTGATTCTTCAGGATTATCCGTCTGCGGAGATTCGCTACTTAAAAATTTTTTAATCGATCAGGGTCATCGGGTAATTGTGCGCACCCAAATTTCGAAAAACAATTTCAGGTATGAGTACGGCAATCGTGAGCCAGCCTCGCTTACGCGGATTACTTCGGATTTGTTAAATGGTTTTGATTTGCTGGTGCTTGCCAACGAAAGCGCGGGAAGCGATGCTACGGCCGTTCGTGATGCGGTGCGCAACGGGTTGGGCGTACTGTGGCTGCCTGCCGAAAGTGAATTGGCAAAACCTCCTTTTGGTTTTATGTTTACGAAAGTTGCTGCCGACACCGCGCAGTTGACCTTCGAAACGCAAACGCTTACCCTGCCCGCATGGCCGGTAACATCTAAAGATTTTTCCATTGTGGCGAATAAGAACCGCGTGCTATCCGGATATAAAATGGAAGGTGCAGGCAACGTGGGATACCAGTTGCTGACGGAAACGTACCCGCTGATTGGCAAAGGGCAAAGTCGCTTCTACAATCATTTATGGACTGAGGTGATAGAAAAGCTGGCCCGCCTTTCCATGCAATCCACAGCTATAAAGATTAAAAATCCTTTTCCAATGTACGCGAACGAACCTCTTGTCATAGAAGTTCTTTCGTCTTTACCACAACCCGGGTTGTATTTGGACAGCATCCGGTTGCCCTTGCGCGGGCATGCCCTCATTGATGGCTACGCGAGCACCACGGGCTGGCCTCAAGAGAGAGGATGGCATCAGGTACTGTCGGCTACCGATTCTGTTTTATATAATTTTTTTGTTTCGGAGGCAAACACGTGGACGGCCTTGCGGGCCGCGAACCTTCAAACGAGTACAAAAGCAAAAGCCGGAGGTGTATTAAAATCCGGTAAAGACATACCCATCCACCGCTCTGTTGAACCGCTTTGGTTTTTTGTGTTGTTTGTGTTGTCGATCGGCTTTGTGTGGCTGGCGCCTAAGTTGTGATGTTTCTTGTTATATAAAACGAAAATCCTATTTTCATGTCTGGTTGATATTAGACATGAGACAGGATATGAGTAGCATTGATTAAGAGGAGGAAACCATGAATATATTACACGATAAGGAATTTGAAGAACTTTCTTACTATACCTTGGGGCACCCGGACACAACCTATTTCATTCATCAGCATGTTGTTGATGCATATCAAGCCCAAAATGCAACCCATGAAACAAAGCGAATAACCTTGATATTTTCTCTCATTGGCTTATATCTGTATCTTGAAAAAGCATATACAGGCAAGCAGGTTCAGTTGGCACACATGAAATTGGCACGAAACAAAAAGACATGGACAATCCTTTCCTTACCCCAACAGCGCGGCAAAGTAACCGTATCTGATGTTTTGAAAGCGGAGCCTGGCCAAGCAAGGGACGGGAAAATCAGAGAATGGTGTTCCAGCGTTTGGGTTGCTTACAAAAATTGGCATCAAGCAATGGCTATGCTTGCAAAAACTGAATTGAATGTGGACTAAAAGTTTTGATGCCTTCTACTTATAAAACTTCCAGTTCGTTTTAAAATCGATCGGGTTTGTGTGGCTGGCGCCTAAGTTGTAGCCAAAAGAGTAATAGATTAGACAAATTTGTAATTTCACAAGATGTCCGATTCAATTGAATTTAAAGTTCTGGGAACACTCTTTGGGTATGCGCTTGGTGGGCTCCTTATTGTGGCTGGTATTTTTGGTTATAATAAAGCCCCAACTCAAAAGCAAACGCGCGAATACTTTACAAAAGTTATCAGCTGTAAAATACAAGCTGGGGGGTCTTACAATAGAAATTCCTGCATTCTTGAACTAGAAAATCATGGCACCTACTCAATTTATCGAGCAAGTCAGGATTACTCAGATTTAATCAAATCAATCAGGAAAGGGGATGAGGTTATTGTAAGGTTATACGGACTTAAGATTTATGGAATCAGAAAGGGGGATAAAGAAATTTATTCATTTGAAGAAGCCCATAATAAGGACGTCACCCTTTCAATTATGCTTCTGATTGGAGGAGTAGTACTCGTTGTTCTTGCCAAAAGATATTTCAATAGAGATTGATCGTTTGCTTTTTAATCCGCTTCAATTTTAATTCCGGAATTGGAGATTCCATATGAGAGAATCTTCCACCTGCGATACAATTCGGGAAGAACCGGCAATAACTACTTCATCGCCCCATTGTACCGTAATGGTTTCACTGCCATTCCAGCGGTTGAACAATTTATAAAACCAACCGGTGGCAACAAACCGCGATTCGGTTTCAGTAATTCGTTCTGCCAGCACACCTTTGTTCAGAATGTTTTGATTAAGTTTTTCTTTAAAAGAGTCGATGTGCTGGTAATCGTTTACATACAGGATTAATCTGCGCGAAGCATTCGAATAAACATAACCAAGGATGAGCGGTTGGATGATGCAGGAGAAAACCCAACTGTAAGAAATGGAAAACAACGGTACGCCATCCAGTGCTTTCATGGCCATCATCAATCCACTAAAAATGACAAAGGCAATAAGTGTAATGTAGGTGAACATCTTGCTGTTAAATGGAGCTATTTCTTTTCGGATACGCATTGAACAACTTTATAATTTTGTTTTGAATACTTCCCAATATTCTTTCGGGGTTACAATTTGAGTTCGTCTATATTTTTTTGATTTTTAAAATCACTTGTGTTATCGGTTATTAGAAAGTGAGCCTTACTCTCCCAAGCCAGTTCCAGAAATTTATTATCGCCCGCGTCAGTGATAATGGTTACTTTCTTTTTAGGGATAAATCGCGTGGATTTAATCTCTATATCGCTAGTAATTTTTTTGGCTCTTTCGTGAAATTCTGGAAATCTTAAAAAATTTTTTACGACCTAAAACAGCATAGTATTCTTCAAATACAGGATCGGAAATACACAACATGATTTTATCTGTAAGAAATAATTCATGTATAATAAGATAGGGATAGGATTTTTGGATGAGCGCTGAGACAAATACGTTCGTATCAATAACGATTCTTTGCATGCTTTCTAACAGCTTTAACCTCTTTGCTAATTTCATCCATTGTCATTTTCGAAAGTCCGTATTTTTCAGCAAGCTCTACTGTTTTGTTAAGGTTTTGCTTCATTAATTCCTGACTAACCAACTCCAAAAATTCAGAAAATGAAATTTTATCTTTTTTAATTCCAAATTTATCAAGTTCAAGTTCTGAGATCGAAACATTTAATATTCTCATATAGAATGTAAAGTGTTATAAGAACAAATTTACAAAATTCTAATGGTTTTGTTGCTCAAGGGATTGGCCTGGGTCTCACTACTTATAAAACTTCCAATTCGTTTTAAAATCGCGCGTAAGCGGTTGGTTAGTGAGTATGGCGCGTACCATTTCCACCGGCATGCTGTTTTCGCGCAGCACGGCATCGTGGTATTGTTTGTAGGTCATCTTGCCGCTGTCAACCAATTCTTTTTTTAATGCATAAAACTGGAAGGCCCCGGTCATGTAAGCAAGTTGATACAGCGGGCCGTAGTTGGCGGTGAAACTTCTGCGCACTTCGGCTTCTGCATTGGCGCGCTCAAAACCAACGCGGTCAACCAGAAAGTCGATGCACTGCTGCGGAGTCCATTTGCCTAAGTGATAGTTGAGTGAAAAAATAATCCGCGCACAGCGGTGCATGCGCCAGAACAACATGCCGATTTTATCTTCGGGCCCACGCGGAAAGTTCATGTCCCACAAAATCAACTCCCAATACAAGGCCCACCCTTCCGTCCAGAACGGAGTGCGGTAATGACGATACGCTTTGTAGCGGTTGTTCATAAACCCTTGCAGGTGGTGGCCGGCAATCAGTTCGTGATGCACGGTGGCCCGCGAAAAGTGCGGGTTGTTGCCCCGCATGCTCATCAGCTTGTCTTCATGACTCATGGCATCGGTGGGATAGGCAATTTGCAACACTTCGCCACCCAAAAAGAACGGACTGATTAGTTGTTGTTTGGGCGGCATCATGCGCATGCGCCAGGTTTCTTCCGCAATGGGGGGGATGGTGATCAAATCGTTTTTCTTCAGGAAGGCAACCGACTCCTCGTAAAGTTTTAGCATTGCTTCCGGTTGCTGGCCTGCCGGTACGTAGGCTTGCTTTACTTTTTCCTGGGCTGCTTTCCAGTTATCGCCAAAGCCCATCTCGCGGCTGGCTTTTAGAAGTTCAGCATCGCACCAGGCAAATTCTTTGTTGGCAATGTTTACCAACTCTTCGGGCGAATACGGAATCATATCCAGTTGCAGCAAACGCAACAACTCCTCGCGGCCAATCGGGTTGCCGATAATGCCACTGCCATCGTCTTTCGGGCGTGTAGCCGGATCGATTTTATTTTTTAACGCACCCGCATATTTACTCATTACACTATCCAGTTGCTGGTAGGGCCGCTTCACCCACCATGAAAATTGCGGATCGTACCCATCGTAAAATTCAAATGCACTCTTGAGTGCCATTTGCTGGCCACCAATAATTTCTGCGGCCCGGTTGGCGAGGGCTACCGTTAAGTTGGGTTCCTGCGAAAGCTTTTTCTGTGCCGCGAGTATTTCTTTCCGGATGTTGCTGAGCTGTTGGGCCACCTCTTCACTTTTCAACTGAATGCCCCGCCTGCGGTTCTTTTCAATTTCATAAACCGGATTGGCATAGCCGGTTAGTTTGGCAACCTGGGCAGCCTCTTTTTCTTCCTGCGCCAGCAAGGCAAGTTCATTTTCAAAAATGCGCTTCATCATAATGTAGTCCACCTTGCCCCCGGTTGAAAAACTTTCGAACGGTAGTTGCTGCAGGCGCGTGAGGTAATCTTTATAAAAGGTGGTGAAACGTTCCCTGCGTTCGGGCGATCCTTGTATAAAATAAAAACGCTGTAAGCTGCCCCGGTCGGCTTCGTATTGCGTGATGAGCGGATACACCTCGCTGGGCATTTCAGTTTGAGCGAAGGAGAGTGTACAGATGAGTAAAAGGAGTAACGTAAGGAAGCGCATAACAAATGATTTTTAGAAAGCTAAAAGTTTTTCAGCGAAAATCTCATAAAGATTGTGAATATGGTAAACTACGATTCTATGTGGTTATAATTTTCTTTACTACATAGCCACATTGGGAATTTAGAAGATTGTTACCTTCACCACCGCTTTATGGAACTGCGCTTAAATACCGGTTATAAACAAATTCTGTTTATGGCGCTGCCCATTTCGCTGGCCATGCTGGTGCCGCAGATCAATTTCATTACCAACAATATTTTTCTGGGCATGTTGGGCGAGCAGGAGTTGGCCAGCGCAGGCATTACGGGCGTGTACTACCTCATCTTTGCAGTAATTGGCAGCGGCCTGAACAATGGCCTGCAAGCACTGATTGCCCGCAGGGCCGGACAAAACCTTCCGAAAGAAATCGGGCGATTGTTTTACAACGGAGTTTGGGTTGCCCTGGCCATTGCAGCAATGGGCATTGCCATCACCTATCTGTTTGCGCCTGTAGTGATGCGGGCATTCATTCACGATACGGCTATCGCCAACGAAGTAATCGGCTTTTTGTTGATCCGCATCTGGGGCCTGCCCTTTCTTTATTTGTATGTTATGCGCAATGCGTTGCTGGTGGGCACCAACCAAACCCGGTTTTTGATTTGGGGAACGCTGGCCGAAGCGATCGTCAATATTGTGCTGGACTATACCATGATCTTTGGTCATTTCGGATTTCCGGCAATAGGTTTTAATGGGGCAGCGTATGCCTCCATTCTGGCCGAAGTATCGGGCTTGTTGGTGATTTATGCCGTCATTCGCATAAAGGGAATCCACAAATCGTTTGCATTCTTTGAGCAAACCAAAGTAGATGCCTCGGTTATTAAGCTCATCTTAACCATCTCGGCCCCGTTGATTGTACAATTTGCCATCAGCATCATGAGCTGGGAATATTTTTATATCCTGATAGAACATCACGGTCCGCGGGCATTGGCCATCAGCAACACGATGCGCAACATCTTTGGATTGTTTGGTGTTTTTTGCTGGGCGTTTGCAGCTACTACCAACGCGATGGTCAGCAACATCATTGGCCAGGGCCGTTCGGACGAAGTGATGCCGTTGATCCGCAGGGTGGTGCGTCTCAGCCTTGGCATCTGTTTTTTCATTTTCATTATTCTCAACTTAATTCCGGAGTGGTTCCTTTCTTTTTATAGCCAGGGCGATGCCTTCATTGCCGAGGCGGTGCCCATTGTGCGCATCGTATCGGTGGCACTGTTGGGCATGGCGGTGGGCACCATCTGGCTCAATGCGGTAACCGGTACCGGAAACTCGCGCGTAAATCTTTTAATTGAACTGATCACCATTGTGATTTACGTGGTGTATGTATATGTGGTGCTGGAGTACCTGAATCTTTCGATAGCCTGGGGCTGGGGCAGCGAGTGGGTATATTGGCTCAGCATGTTTACAATGGCAATTGCTTACATGAAATCAGGACGCTGGCGTAATAAAGAGATTTGAGTGCGGGGCAGAACGGAGTACATATACAACTTTGAACATGGCATCCCTGCGATTCCAAAGTGACGGCAAGAACCATCCCCGTCCTCACCAAAACTCTGATTCTAGCCGCAAATGGGTTAAATTTGTTTAAGCTAGACTTTTCAGAAAAATGGGTTATTGGGATTTCATTCCGAGTACTATTTGACGGAGAATCCGAAAACGAAATTTTTTAGGGAACGGGTATTGGGGATAAAAAAGATTATGGCAAAAATCAGAGTTGAAAATACAGAAATAGCAATACTTACGGTTAATGACCGAGATTACATTTCACTAACTGATATGGCCAACGCCAAGGGGGGCGAAAGCAGGGCAGCAGATATTATAAAAAATTGGCTGAGAACACGCTATACACTTGAATTTTTAGGTACCTGGGAGCAAATTCACAATCCCACATTTAAAGTGGTGGAATTTGACCACTTTAAAATGCAGGCCGGACTACCCAGTTTTGTAGTTAGTGTTTCGGAATGGGTAGAGAAAACCAATGCGATTGGCATTATTGTAAAAAAGGGAAAGTAAATTATTGAAATGAGTAAAAAGGAATTTTTTCCACTACGCCCGGGCATGCGTCAGGCAATAAAAATGTGTTTGCAGTATGGGCATTTGGTATTAAATTAACCTGTATGTTTCAAGTAGTGGTTTGGTCACGGAAGGCACTACCGGTACAGCCCGGTCTTGACATTTCGCTACGCTCCATTTTCGTACCCTCCAATGTCCGCAACGACAAACAGCCAAACGATTGACAAACGAAAAACTTTTTGGGCTCAGCGATAACGAGGTGCGGGCAAACCGGGCCCGCTATGGGCGTAATGTTTCTGTTGGTAATAAACAAAACCGGTTCTTGCAAGCGGCAGGAGAAATTGCCACCGAGCCCTTGTTCATTATTTTAGTTTGCACCGCGGGTATCTATTTCTTTCTTGGCGAAACGGGCGAGGGCATCATCATGCTCGTTGCGCTTGGCTTTGTTTCAGGAATTTCACTTTTCCAGGAAAGCCGGAGCCGGACAGCGGTGGATGCACTTAAAAAACTCTCCACCCCGCTTGCGAAAGTGATCCGCAACGGAGCCGAACAGAAGATTGCCATCGAAGAAATTGTAATGGAGGATTTACTCGTGTTGGAAGATGGCAACGTGGTACCGGCCGATGCCGTGCTGTTGCAGAGCCATGATTTTTCAGTTAATGAAAGTGTAATTACCGGTGAATCCGTTCCCGTTGAAAAACAGGTGAATGATAAACTGTTTCAGGGCACATTGATTCAAACCGGTTCGTGCATAGCCCGTGTGGTAGCAATTGGCAAGCAAACTGAGTTTGGTAAAATCGGCCAAAGCCTGCAAAAGGTTGATGTTGAAAAAACCCCGTTGCAAATTCAGATCAAAAATTTTGTTAGAAAGATGGTGGCAGCCGGGGTGGTTGCGTTCCTGATTGTATGGGGCATCAACTATTATTTGTCCGGAGAATTATTACAAAGCCTGTTGCGTGGTCTTACGCTGGCCATGTCGGTATTGCCGGAAGAAATTCCGGTTGCCTTTAGCACGTTCATGGCGCTGGGGGCATATCATCTTTACAAGAAGCGCGTGATTGCGCGCACGCCCACATCGGTGGAAGCACTTGGAGCCGCCACGGTTATCTGCCTGGATAAAACGGGTACGCTTACTGAAAATGAAATGCGGCTGTCGGCCGTCTATGATTTTCAGAAAGATACGCTCCACAACTACACCGAACATCCTGTTTTTACAGAAGTACTGGAATACGCCATGATGGCCTCCGAGAAAAAGCCATTCGACCCGATGGAGAAATCCATTCATGAATTGTACGGCCGGTTGGCACCCACAGACAAGCGGCCGCAGCTTTCGTTTGTGCATGAGTATCCGCTTGGCGGCAAGCCGCCCATCATGACGCACGTATGGCACGATGGAAGGAACCGACTCATTGCCTGCAAGGGAGGCGTGGAAACCGTTCTTGCACAATGCGGGTTGAGTGAACAGGATCGTAGTAAAACCGAAGCTATCGCGCGTGAGTTGGGCACCCGTGGATTTAGGGTATTGGCAGTAGCGCGGTCTCTTCATCAGGAAACTCTTCCCGCTTCGCAGCATGAATTAAAATTTGAACTTTTGGGGTTAGTAGGATTTTCCGATCCACCCAGGAAAAACATTCGTTCTATACTTCAAAAATTTTACCGGGCGGGCATCCAGGTAAAGATGGTTACAGGCGATTACACCGAAACAGCAATCTCTATTGCCCGGCAGGTTGAAATGAAAATGGTTGGCCAACCCTTAACGGGAACGCAGGTAATGCAGATGACGCAAGCAGCGTTGCAGCAGCAGGTGGGCAACACTACGATTTTTGCGCGCATGTTTCCGGAGGCAAAATTAAGAGTGATCGAAGCGTTGAAAGCCAATGGCGAAGTGGTAGCCATGACCGGTGATGGTGTGAACGATGGCCCGGCATTAAAAGCTGCCCACATTGGTGTGGCCATGGGGCTGCGCGGCAGCGAGGTGGCCCGCAAGGCGGCATCGTTTGTGTTGGCCGATGATAACCTGGAGCACATGCCCGAAGCGATTGAGTTAGGAAGACGCATTTATGAAAACCTGAAGAAAGCAATTCAATACATTATCTCCATTCACATTCCCATCATTCTGATCGTTACCATTCCGTTGATTCTCCTTTGGGAATACATCGATTTGTTTTCACCCGTGCATGTTATTTTTCTGGAGTTAATCATGGGGCCCACGTGTTCTGTAATTTTTGAGAACGAGCCCATCGAAGCCAATTCCATGGCGCGCCCACCCCGCAAAATGACCCGCACTTTTTTTTCATGGTCTGAGCTTTCGCTGAGTATGGCGCAGGGTCTGATCATTACCGCGGTGTGCCTTGCAACCGGATATTATTTTATGAAGACCGGCCACAGCGAAGCCTTTGTGCGCACGATTGTTTACACCACATTAATTTTCAGCAACCTGTTTTTAACACTGGCCAATCGTTCCTTTTATTACTCGGTACTTACTACGCTGCGTTACCGCAATCCGCTAATTCCCATGATCCTGATTATTTCTTTAGTGATTCTGTTTCTCTCTATTTATGTTGAACCGGTGCAGCGTGAATTTGGATTTGAAGCGATCGCCCCCGATAAGATTGTATTATGCCTGGTACTGGCTTTTGTTGGGGTAATGTGGATTGAGTTGTATAAATGGCGAAAGCGATTGGGCAGCGAATAGAATAAAATGAGGCAAGGTGCGTCAATCTTATATATTGCAATCAGATGAATTTATCTTTTGGAAAGTTGCCTTTCGGGAACCGGCAAGCGCGCATTGAACAATCGCCCAATTACAGAGCGGGAAGTTTTCAAAACCTCACTCAAACTTCCATGCTGGTAAAAGGCGCATCGTACTTTACCATCATGCGCGAGTTTATGAAAGACAAACCCGGGCGCTACCCGAAAGCAACAATTCCCGTTGTAAAAACAGATTTGAAATTGCTGCCTACCAACCAGCCCCAGTTGATTTGGTTTGGACATTCCTCTTACTTACTGGTGTTGGAAGGAAAGCACATTTTGGTAGATCCGGTTTTCAGCGATCGCCCGTCTCCGCTTCAGTTTATTGGCACAAAATCATTTGCCGGCCGGATTTATGCGCCCAGCGATTTTCCATCCATCGATTTGTTGCTGCTAACCCACGACCATTACGATCACCTGGATTATGGCAGCATAATTCAATTGAAATCAAATGTGAAAAAAATTGTGGCTCCATTGGGCGTTGGCGCGCATCTCGAGCATTGGGGCATTGACGCTGCCCGCATTACAGAATTCGATTGGTGGGAGGGCGCAGAGGTGTTGGATGAGATTCACCTTACCGCCACACCGGCCCGGCACTTTTCAGGGCGCGGACTGATTCGTAATAAAACTTTATGGACATCGTATGTGCTTCAGACTCCGCATCAAAAGATTTTCGTAGGTGGCGATTCGGGTTACGATACCACCTTCAAAACCATTGGCGAAAAGTTTGGATCGTTTGATTTGGCTATTCTGGAATGCGGCCAGTACGACCGCCAATGGCCGAATATTCACATGATGCCGGAAGAAACCGTGCAGGCCAGCATTGATCTGAATGCACGGGTATTGATGCCGGTACATTGGGGGAAATTTGTATTGTCCAACCACGCCTGGAAAGATCCGATCGACCGCGCCTGGCAAAAAGCAGGTTTGTTGAACGTGAACGTAACCACACCCCGGATTGGCGAGCCGGTGATGTTGAAAGAGTCACTGCCCGCTACAACCTGGTGGAGCGCCATCCAATAGTTATGCGTTGAAGTATGCTTCCAACTCGGCCAGCAGGTTGGTTCCTTTCAGGTCTTTGATTATGCGGCCCTTTTCCAATACCACAATGCGCTCGCAAATTTCCGTAATGTGGTTTAAGTTCGTGGCTGGAAATCAGATAGGTGAGCGATCGCGACTGGCGTTCCTGTTGCAACAGTTGCTTGAGCCGGATTTGAGAAGTGGGATCCAGGTTTTCAAACGGTTCGTCCAGGATAACAACTTGCGGGTTGCCAAGAAAGGCTGCGGCAATGCCTACTTTTTTTAAATTCCCTTTGCTAAGATCGCCAATGTATTTGTCTTTTCCGGTAATCTCCCCGTGAAAAAGGTCTTCAAATTTTTGAGTGAAATGTTTGAGATCCGCATCCGAATAATTGTGAAGCTTCCCAACGAATTTAAAATACTCATCCGGGGTGAGATAGGGAATCAGAAAATTTTCATCCAGGAATGAGCCAACATAATGCTTCCATTCATCATTGCCCTGCCCATTTCTGCCATTGATCTGCACTTCGCCTTCCGTGGGGCGCACCAGGTCTAAGATCATTCTAAACAAGGTGGTCTTACCGGCTCCGTTGTTTCCCACCAATCCAAAACTTTCATTTTGACTAATGCCAAGTTGAGGGATGTCAACCACGGGGGTGTTTTTGTAAGATTTTTTTAATGCCTGAATGGAGATCATATTAGTTAGTCTTTTCTAAAGCCCGCAGCAATCACGTACCTACGGGATTCGAGTCGTTGAGTAGTTATTTTCAAAAAGTAGGGCCGCAGTACAATGCCAATCAATCCTACAATCCCTACAGCCAACAGACCAAGAGTGGGATACCCCGCCCAACTGAAAGGCAGATAAAAAAGATAAGGGCCGATCAAAATGGGAATACCCATTACCCACTGGGCAGCACCCACCCCTTCGTAGTTGAAAGTTGTTCCTTTGCCTAAATCAATTTTCTTTGGCTCCCACATGGCCATGTTCATGATTACATAACTATTTACGCCCAGATTAAATAAGGTCATTGCCGTCTGGATGAGTAATATCTTCCACCCAAAATAGACATAGGGGATGCTGAGCAGAAAACAGATTACGGTAACCCCGCTCAGCAACCAGTATTTTGATTCTACGTACTGTGTCAATGAAACGGGTCGCGTAAGAATAAAATCAAAAATGCCCGCCCTGCCAGCTGAAAAGGAACTGGCCATAGTTGATCATAAAAATTCCGGTAATGAAAGTGCCGATAAAAAGCAAAAAGCCGGGCATGCCTTCGGTATAGCGATCGCGGGTATAGAAAATCAACCCGTATAGCAAGAAGAAAGAACTGAGAAAAAGAACATTACGTGTGCGCTTGTTGCGCAAAATCAATTTTATCTCGAGGTTGATCCAATCGCCAACAGCCCCAAAGGAATTAAGAAAACTCCAGTCTTGCGTACGTCCCCAGGTTGTCTTTTGCAAGGTCCTTTCATCGGGGTACATGCTGTGGAGAAAGAACCGGAAACTGAAGAAGTACAACAACAATACAAACAGTGTGATGATCAGCAGCAGGATGGGACCTTGCACCGTGTAGGCAAACAGCCAGGAAGAAACCTCCGACAATTTAAACCAGCCATAGTAGTCGGAAGCCCCCAGCAATCCGAAGAAGGCGATCAGAGCAAGAAACCCGGGCAGGGTATCGTCCCATCCCTTTTTAAAAAGAAGAATGACATAATGCATGCCGATGCTGATCATCCATAGCGAGAGCAGCCAGTTCCAGGCCCCGGTACCAAAGCGTGCGGCAACCGTTGTAAAGGCAAAGGGAGCAAAGAGCAGGGGCACCAGGATATTGAGTACATGGACTTCGGATTTAAGAAGCAGGTAATGGACAATGCGGCTGCGTTTCATGGGCAGGTGCAGGTAAGGCTGTACGTCCAGCACCGGCAGGTTTTGCATGAAGTAACGCATCATAAATTCAAATCCGAAGTAATACAGCACCAGGCCATTTAGAAACTGAAAGCTATCGGCTTGTTTCAAACCTTTGGTGATAATATTCTCCAGCACGAAACCCAGGGCCAGCGAATACCCCACCAGCGTCAGCGCAATAAATGCCAGGAACAGATGGGTGGCAAGCTCTTTTGAAAATGAAACCGAACGGGTAAACTTCTTCCAGCTGTGAACGAACAAGGCTTGAATCATGACCGGCTAAAATAGTCAATTTTTAACTTTACGAAGCGAGGCCGATGGAGTAAGTTGCAGGAGGTGTTTACTGCGTGTATGCGACTGGGTATATTTTTAGCGATTGTGTTTTTTTCACATTCGGTGGCGGGCCAGCAAGACCGTACCCGAACACGCCCGGTTGATTATGCCGCATACGATCAACTCACCACCAACCTTGCCTATGCCGCCAATAAACTGGAAGCCGCAAATCGGCTGATGAAGTTTGTGGATGAAAACTTTACAGCCGTAGATGAAGAGTATTTCAATGCGCGCACCTTGGTGGTTGCGTTTGTCGAGTCGCTGGGCGAAACGGGACGCGCATCCGAACTGATTCGCGAAGCCATTGGGGCATATGAACTGCATTATCCGTTTGTTAACCGGGGCTATTCAATGCTAACTCCCGAAAGTATTGAACAGGCATACCTTACGGTGAGCCGGCTTAACCGCACCCAGCGGCTCTTCGAAAAAAACCTGCGATACCTGGAAAGCAAGCAGGCATTGCTGGAAAGCAGCGAGCACTATTATTCGCGGTTAATGTATTACAGCGAGCTGTCCAATACCCTTATTGGGTTGGAGCGGTATGACGAAGCCATTGTTTCCGGATTGAAACTTCGCGATCTGACCGAAGCCGGTGTACTGAAGATGAAGCAGCAACCGGCAGATGAAGTTTTCAAAATCGATCCGTCTTTGCCCGAAGAAACAAAGCAGCAGTTGTTGAAGGCGAAAGCAGAATATGAAAAGAGCATGCAAACAAGCAACGAAGTAGTGCTTAATTCAAACCGGCAAACCTACAACGCCCTGTTGTCTTCCGCGTACTTCAACAGTTTTCAATATGCAGCGGCATTGCCTTATGCAAAGGCCGTATGGGAACACACGCAACGCATGAATGCTATGTCGCAGGAAAGTCTGGCAAACTCCGAGCAATACATGAACTCTCCCTACCTGGCAGATTCCTTCAAGCAACAGATGATCGATTCGAGGAAGTATCTGAGCCAGGTAAACACCCTGGGAGGTACGGCAACCGCGTTGATTATTGCTGCCGGCAAATCCGGGCAAACCGAATTGGCACGACCCTACGCAACGGGATTAATCGATCAGGCAGTCTTTGCACAACTTACCGGAAACCTCAGCGAAGCAGAACGCTACTATACCGAAGCGTTTAAACTTATTACCTCGCTGGCGAGTTACAAGTTTGTGGGTGCATCTGCGGAAGCATGGCGGCAGGCTTACCTTCCGGTTTACCTGAACCTGCAGGTGCAGAAGTCTAACCTGGCGTATGCTACAAGGAGAGCACAAAACTTTTGTTATCGGAAGAAGAATTGCTGAAGAAAAATTTTCAATTCTTTTCCGAAGCCGAGAAGAAGGAGTTCTTCAAGGGTTATTCAAAAAAAGCTGGACGAATACTATAGCCTGCTGCTGCTCATGACCGAGCGAGGCGATGATCGGGTTGGAGAGATTCTGAACAAGGTGATACAAACCAAGGGATTAATTCTGGATGCCACGCGCGAGCAAGAACGGCAATTGCGCAGGCTGAACGACCGCGTGGCGTTGGCTGAGGTGAAAGAGATCAGGCGTTTGCGCGATAAGCTTGCCGCATTTTACCAGGTTAATCAGAAAAATCCTTCGCCTGCCATCAACGATTCGATCAATCGCCTTTCGGTGCGGGTGGCCGATCTGGAGCAGGCCCTGAATCGGAAATTAGGTACCAGCGATCTTCTGAAGCCGGTGCCCTGGCAGCGGGTTCAGTCAAAGTTGAAGAAAGGCGAGGTGTACCTGGAAATTGTTCGGGTGCAGCGCACGCACTTTACGTTCGACAAACCGAAGGTTCAATACTGGGCATTTGTAATTAGACCAGGAGAAAACAAACCAGGATTTTTTCAAATCGGTGAAGGCGATGCTTTTGAAATACGAAGTTTCCGGAACTATCAAAACCGGGTGCGCACGCAGTTAGAAGATACTGACAGTTACAATACCTACTGGCTGAAGATCAGCGAACAATTAAAAGGTGTTCATACAGTAATGCTAAGTGCCGATGGCGTGTATCACATCCTTAACCCGGTTACGTTGCAAAACCCGGCCACACAAAAATTTGTGCTGGACGAAATAGAAGTAAAGCGGGTTTCAACGGGCCGGGATTTACTAACCACCACATCGGAAATGCAAACAGGTAAATCCATTGTGCTGGTAGGTAATCCACAATTTGATATGAGCCGGAAACAGGGTAATAATCGCTATCTCAGCAATGAAATTGTTCCGGTTGAAGCAAGTGAAACAACCCGTGCCGGAATTTCCGCCCTTCCGGGAACCAAGAAAGAAGTAGAGCTTATTCGTATCAAAGCAGCAGAAAGTGGTTTTAAAACAGAATTGTTAACGGCACTAGAAGCAAACGAATCGAATGTTAAAAAATTAAAAAACCCTGCGGTGTTACATCTTGCCACACACGGACAGTTTGATCAGCTTTCCAAAGCAGATACCTATTTAAAATCAAAATTAATATTGGCTGGTGCAGCCGATCGCGAACCGCTTTCCGTTTCGGATTACGAATTGTATGAAGATGGCTTTCTTACTGCGTATGAAGTTACACAACTCGATTTACCAGAAACCCAACTGGTAGTGCTTTCGGCCTGCGAAACCGGTTTGGGTGAAATTCAAAGTGGTGAAGGTGTGTGGGGGTTGCAACGGGCATTTCAATTAGCCGGTGCCCGGTCGGTAATGGGGTCGTTGTGGAAGATTAGTGATGAAGCCACGGTAACATTTATGGAGGCTTTTTATAAAAACTACCTGACCACCGCTAATATCTCGGAGGCCTACCAGCAGGCCATGCAAACTACACGGTTTGTGTATCCGCAGCCCTACTATTGGGGGGCTTTTACATTGATTGGTGCAAACTGATTATTTATTTGGTTCTGCCAAACGGAGTTTGTTTTCCGCTATCTTTGTTTTCCTCAATTATCATTGCTATGACCATTCAAGACCGATTTAGTCAGCAAGACCTGGAGCGCATCAAAAGCGCGGTGAAAGAAGCCGAAAGTAAAATCTCTGGCGAGATTGTTCCAGTGTTTGTAGAAAAGAGCAGCCATTATACGATTGCCAATTACCGGGCAGCCTTAACAGGGGCTGCATTGGTGTTTGCATTGATTGTGATTTTTGACCGGTACATTCCAACCCTTGCTGTGTATGATCCGGTTTTAATTTTTACCCTGGTTGTTACGGGCGGTCTGCTTTGTGCAGTACTGGCAAATTACATGGCTGCTGTAAAACGCTTAATGCTCAGCCAATCGTATATGGATCAGGCTACTTATAAACGGGCACAAAGTGCGTTTCTGGAAGAAGAAGTTTTTAACACACGCCAGCGCACGGGCATCATGATTTTTATTTCGTTTTTCGAACATGAGGTAATTGTAATGGCCGATAAGGGGATTAGCAAAGTGGTGGATCAGAAAGAATGGGATAGCATGGTTAAAGTAATTATCGAAAATGTAAAACAAGGTCATATTACCGATGGCATTGTATCGGCTATTAAACGCTGTGGCGATTTGCTGTTGGAGAAAGGATTTGTAATAACTCCGGATGATGTGAACGAATTGAAAGACGATTTACGGTTGGAATAAGCGTTTGCATGAGATTGAGTTTTCCTTTCCGATTTGTTTTTTTTCTGTTGCTGGTAGCAACAAGTTTTCTGGTGCATGCCCAGCGTGCCATTCCGTCTCACAATGCCGTGTGGGTGCATGACGAAGCAAATGTTCTTTCCGCATCCGCGAAAGCGCAAATGGAGGCCTTACTCCAGGCGCATCGCGATTCCACTTCAACCCAAATTGCTGTGTTGATTGTGCCCTCGCTGGAAGGCGAAGACATTGATGGGTATAGCGTGCGTGTGTTTGAAGCGTGGAAACTCGGTCAAAAAGGAAAAGACAATGGCGTGCTGTTTCTTATTGCGATGCAGGAACGCCAAATGCGTATTGAAGTAGGGTATGGACTGGAAGGAGTTCTTACCGATGCATTAAGCAGCCGCATCAATCGCAATGAAGTGGCTCCGTATTTCAGAGAAGGAAATTACGAAGCCGGTATTCAGGCCGGAGTGGCAGCCATTATAAAAGCGGTAGCCGGTGAATACAAAAACGACAACCCGGCTCCGCGCAAGCGAGGTAAAAAATCTTCGTGGAGTACTATTATTTTCATAATCCTGCTGGTGATCCTGATGTCGCGCAGAAACCGGGGCGGGGGCGGTGCTGGTGGGTACTGGACAGCCGCTATGATGGGTAGCATGTTGGGTGGTGGCCGTGGTTCTCAGGAGGTTCGTGGGGTGGTGATTTTGGTGGTGGAGGATTTTCTGGTGGAGGTGGTTCGAGCGATTCCTGGTAAAGCTGATAAAGAAAAAAACATGATGCGGTTTACATTCATATTCTTTCTGTTTGTTTCAGGATGGGCAGTAGCACAAAAGCCGGTACCTGAGTTGTGGGGCACCCGTGTGCATGACGATGCGCGGGTGTTAAAACAAGAAACGGTAGAAGCATTAGAATCACAATTAAAAGCGTACGAAGACTCTACTTCCAATCAGATAGCTATCCTTACTATTAGTTCACTTGAGGGAGAGGTCATCGAAGAATATTCCCTTCGTGTAGCGGAGAAGTGGAAGTTAGGGCAGAAGGATAAAGACAATGGGGTGCTCTTGTTAATTGCTGTTGACGATCATAAGATGCGCATTGAGGTGGGCCATGGATTGGAAGGTGTATTAACCGATGCCCAGTGCAACCGCATTATCCGCAACGAAATGGCGCCTGCCTTTCGCAGGGCAGATTTTGATGGAGGCATTATTGCAGCAGTAAATGGAATCGTGGCTGCCATCGGTGGCGAATATTCAGCCGATGACATCGGTGACCTGATTGAGCTTTCAACAACTGCGCGTATTCTCATCGGTCTGGGTATTTATGCTTTCCTTGGCATCTTCGCTTTTTTTGGTTTGTTTATTAAAGGCAGCTGGGGTTGGTTTATGTATTTATTTCTTACACCGTTCTTTTCCATTTTTCCTGCATTTGTTTTTCCATTGCATTTGTGGTATGTGCCAGGTGTATCTTACCTGATTGGATTTCCCATTATTAAATGGTTGGTAAACAGAACGCCCTGGGGTAAGAGACTTGCCAAAAAATTTGGAGAAGGTGGCGGTTCCGGATCGGGCGGAGGTTGGAGTAGCGGAAGCAGTTGGAGTTCGGGAAGTTCAAGCTGGAGCAGTGGCGGCAGCAGTTTTTCGGGTGGTGGCGGAAGTTTTGGTGGAGGGGGAAGTAGTGGAAGCTGGTAGTTCGTTATCAGAATCCGGGTAGGTTTATCTTTAGCGGAGCGCTACACAGGGTTTAATCAGATAACATCCACCTCATTGCTTAGCGTACCAATTCCATCAATGGAAATTATTACCTCATCGTTTTTTTGAAGCGTAAAATCATTGCCGGGCACAATGCCGGTTCCCGTCATTAAGAAACTTCCTTGCGGAAATTTACAGGCCTTGTAAAGCCAGCTTGCTAATTCAGTAAACGATCGCTTCATCCGGTTTAGCCGGATGGTTCCGCCAAATACTTCCTGCCGGTTGCGCAGAATGCTGATTGCAATTTCTGTTTCGGGAGAGATCGGGTTTTCAGGAACGTAAAGACAAGGGCCTAACGCACAACTTCCTTCATACATTTTGGCCTGCGGCAGATACAATGGATTTTCACCTTCAATGCTGCGCGAACTCATGTCGTTGCCAACGGTGTAGGCTTGAATTTGTCCTTCCGAATTGATGAATAGGGTTAGTTCCGGTTCGGGAACATTCCACGAAGAATCACTGCGGATGTTCACAATAGCTCCAGACCCAACCACCCGTGTTGGCAATGCTTTAAAAAATAATTCAGGCCGGCTTGCTTCATAAACTTTCTGATACACATCAGCCGCCCCCGATTCTTTTGATTCTTCCATGCGAGCATCGCGGCTGCGTAAGTATGTTACTCCGGCTGCCCATACTTCCTGTGTGCCTATGGGTGCGGCTGCATGGGTTGTAAGTTGTTGCACATGCTCTGGAGTAACTGCCTGCGAACTTTTTAAAACTTCTTTTAGGTACTTATGAAGCGCTGTTCGGTTAATCAATGCATCCCACGGTTGGCGAATCAGGCAAGCGTTGCCCTCGTAAATCAATAGGGGCCCCTCCGAAGTTTTATAAAGATGCATAGCCTAACTTATTTCATAAAGTTAAGCGTTTAAATGTTCCACCAATATGTAAACTTCAACACCAGGGCATGATTTTTTGCCATCAGGGTATTTGGCAGGTAATTATCGGTGTACACAACAAATAAATCGCTGGCCGGACGGTAACGCCACTGAAAGCGGGTATTCAAATTGATGTTATTGCGTTGTTCGTTGTATTGCAAAAACGTTGTGAAGAAAATTTTATTGGTAAAGGTTACATCCAATCGCGGACCCACTAACCAAAATGTATGACGCCCCCACGGTTGTGGCAACCGGATATCATTATAGCTCGAGCTGAGTACAAAACTTACGTAGGGCTGAAAGCGATAACCCAACTCGCTGCTAAAAAATGCGCGGGTTCCTTCAGCAAAGTATCCGCCATAGCGGGCGCTTAAAGAATAGGTAAACCGACTTTGGGGTTTCGAGGAAAACTCACCACCAACAGCCTGCCAGCGATGTTCTGTTCCCGCGGCAAGACTATCCAGGTTAAAATTGGTGGGATCAAATGGACGAAGCAATTTCACATAATCGTTAGCAACCCATAGTACAAGTGTACTTAGGTTGCGAAAGTTAATGTTGTAAGCAAGGTACGTTTCGCTATCGGTTTGTTTATAATCAGGCGTAAAGAAAATACTGGTTGCCAGTTTTGGCCCATGACTCAATACATGTTTGCCTTTTGGAAAAAACAGGTAAGAAATCTGTGGGTTGATGCGCACGTAATTGTTGCGGGGTACATAGCCCACTTCAGCCGTATATCCGTTACCTACAAACTCATACTGATTGCTGATTTGAAATTTACGACCGGCATATTGTAAATGACCGGAATAAACAAAATCATCGCTTTGCTTTTGTGGTGTAAATGATTTGAGGAGTAAAGCCTTCCCTAGCCATTTATTATTGGCCGAGGCCAGGTTATACTCAAGCCCCATATTGCGATTGAACTTAGAATAAATTGTACCCGTAAAATTATCGGGCACCGCATAATTCAACGATTCTTTATTAATCATCAACAAGCCCACATTCGAGCGGGCAAATACCTTGCGCTGTAATGCCACTACCGAAAAGTTCTGTGCCGGAATGTTTTCTTCTTCAACCTTACCGGTTTGCATGTTCATGGCCGCAATACGCCAGTTTTTATCGAGCTTACCGCTTAGGCGCGCACCCGCCTGAATGGGTGCAGCTAACCCAATGCGTCTTGAAAAGAATGGACGAATGGTAGTATATCCGAAATTATTAAACATGTCGCCATTCTCCAGGAAGAACTGCCTGCGTTCAGGAAAGAACAATTCAAACCGATCGAGGTTGGTTACCTGCCGGTCCACATCTACTTGCGAAAAATCGGGGTTAACAGTAAGGTCTAAATTAAGCGAGGAGGTAACAGCAACCTTTACATCCACTCCGGCTTCGGCACGGTGGGTGGTTTGGTTTATGTTCTCCCGATTTTGTGTGATACCCCCAAGCAGATAAGGAATAACGGAAATGTTGGCGCCAGCTTTTTTAGGTGGCGTATCCCAAACCAGGGTTCCGCTAAAGGCGAGCGAAGCCGTTGGAAATTGTCGCGGCACGGGTGTCCAGCTTGATTTTTCTGTTGTCTTTAAATCTAACCGGCTAAAGTTTATGCCCCATGTATTCATGCCTTCTTTAAAGCGAATGGTTTTAAAAGGAATGGCGGCTTCAAATATCCATTTGTCATCGTAATTTTTTACAACGGAAGTCCACTGGTTATCCCAGTTCAGATCTACTTTACTGCCTTCATACATCAAGCCATCCCACTGCGCACCGGCTGCGTTGGCACCAAACGAAAATCCGTTGGTCTGATCATCGAACGTATCCATAAACAGCAGGAAGTTGTCGTTCTTACCAAAAGCAAAATCTCTTCTCAGCGATTCAACAATATACGGTCCCGGTAAGGCGTGGTAGCAGATAGCAATCAGATAGAGGTTATCTTCATCATAGGTAAGCTTCACATCGGTTTTAACCTGTGCCTTGCTGGTATCCATTGGCAGCACCATAAAAAAATCGGAGGCGGTGGCACTTTCAAGCCAGGCGGGTTCGTTTAACACGCCATCAATTACAATGGCAGAGGAGGCCCTTTTAATTGCTAATTGATAACCGGCATTTCGCTTCTGGTCGAAAAGGGTAACGGAAACAAAAAGGAAACTAAATACGATGAGTGTACGCATACACGCAATATGAACAAAGCGCAACCTGTGCACAAGTAGTTTATTTTTTGACTATGGTTTTTAAGTTACCTTTGGTAAGAATACGGTTTGATTCCTTGATTGTATGATTCAGATTAAGTGCTTCCCTTCAGATGATGGGGATTCACCTCAGCGGTAGCCCTAAATATGAAGACTTATTATTTTTGATTTCGATGGTTTTACTAATATTACAAGCAGTATTCGACATCAGGCTATTAAGAATCTTAAAAAAACTGAGAGCCTGAGTTGAACCCAACCATGTTGAAGAACATTTGCAATTGAAATTTGTGTGGTATGAAATATAGAGGATTGGCAGTGCTGGCTTTCGCAATGGGGTTAACCCTTTCGGCCTGTAAGGAAGATGATGAGCATCCGAACGAATATGTAAACAACTGGATTGAAGTGAATATGGATTTCTGGTATTACTGGAATACCACGCTTCCGTCTGATCCGGATAAGACCCTGGCCCCTGACAAGTTTTTTGAAAGCCTGCTTAATGATGCAGATCGCTTTTCGTGGATACAGGACAACTACCAGGAGTTGCTCAACTCCTTGCAGGGTGTAAACGAAGAAGCAGGTTATGAACTTGCGCTTTTTCTGGAAAGTGAAGGCAGTACCAATGTTATTGCACAGATTGTGTACATCAAGCCGGCATCGCCAGCCGAAGCGGCCGGACTAAAACGGGGCGATGTCATCACCCACATCAATAGCCAGCAACTAAACACCCAAAATTACAAAACCGTGCTCGCGGCTACGGGCGATGATCACACCCTTACTTACCGCGAACTGGATCTGGCAAACGAAACATTTCTGCCGGCTCAAACCAAATCGCTCACCACCGTAGTGTATGCCGAAAATCCTAACTTCCTCAGTAAAGTTTTTACACACAACGATCGCAAAATCGGTTACTATGTGTATAATCTTTTTTCAACAGGCCCGGTGCAAGGCAGCACAACCTACAATACCGAAATGGATTATATCTTCGCCTCTTTTCAGTCGGTAGGAATTACAGATCTGATTATCGATTTACGCTTTAACAGTGGTGGTGCCGAAAGTGCTACCGTTAACCTGGCCAGTCTTGTTGGAAAAGGGGTAGATGCGACTAAAGTATTTACCATCCGCGAGTACAATACTCTTGTAGAAGCAGAGATTAAGAGCAACGCAAACCTGGGAGCCGGCTTTCTGGATGTAGAGTTTCTTACCAAAGCACAGAATGTTGGGAATCAATTAACCAACAACCGGGTGTACATACTTACAGGCACGCGCACCGCCTCGGCCAGCGAATTGTTGATTAATGGGTTGCGGCCTTACATGGATGTGTTTTTAATAGGCAGCACCACGGTTGGGAAAAACGTAGGGTCTATTTCAATCTTTAATGAAGACGATACCCGCAACACCTGGGGTATGCAGCCCATTGTAACCAAATCGTTAAACAGCCTGGAAGAATCGGATTATTCGAATGGATTTGAACCCCAGGTTGCATTGCCCGACAATAATCTGATTGTTTATCCGCTGGGCGATGAACGCGAGCTGTTATTGAGCCGGGCCTTGCAGGAGATAACAGGGGGTGATCCGGGCCGGGTTAGGGCGGCAAAAACCTGGAGCCGCGAGGTTGGCCACTCCCTGGATCTGAAAAAACACAGTAATGTGCTCATAATTGATGCTTCCGATCAGCAAAAGCTGATGAAAATGATGAAGCAATAACCCCGTGGTAATCAGAAGCCATCAACCCGGTTGTTGATTTTTCGAGAAGAGAGATGTCAAAAACGAAAGCTTTTGTTATCTCCTCTTTCCTTTTTTAAATTCTATCCGTGCAGGGGTGCAGAGATTACCTTATTTTTGAGGCCTCAACATCAAACCTATGAAGCGCGATAAAATTGTTTTTGACCTGATTGAAAAAGAAAAACAAAGACAAGAACATGGTATAGAACTGATTGCCTCCGAGAATTTTGTGTCGGCCCAGGTAATGAAAGCCCAAGGCTCGGTGCTTACCAACAAATATGCAGAAGGCTTGCCCGGCAAACGCTACTATGGCGGTTGCGAAGTGGTTGATGAGGTTGAACAATTGGCGATTGACCGGATTAAAGAACTTTTTGGAGCGGAGTGGGCCAATGTGCAGCCGCACTCGGGCGCCCAGGCCAATGCGGCTGTTATGCTGGCTTGCCTGAAGCCGGGCGATAAAATTCTGGGCTTTGATCTTTCGCATGGTGGCCACCTTACGCACGGATCGCCCGTAAACTTTTCGGGAAAACTTTACGTGCCCACATTCTATGGAGTGGAACAGGAAACCGGCCTTATCGATTTTGATAAAGTAATGGAAACTGCTTTGCGCGAAAAACCAAAGATGATAATCTGCGGAGCATCGGCCTATAGTCGCGATTGGGACTATGCAAAACTGCGCGCTGCGGCAGATGCGGTTGGCGCGTTGCTATTGGCTGATGTATCGCACCCGGCCGGGTTAATTGCCCGTGGATTATTAAACGACCCGATGGAACATTGCCACATTGTTACAACCACTACCCATAAAACATTGCGTGGCCCGCGTGGAGGTTTAATTATGATGGGCAAAAATTTCGACAATCCCTTCGGGTTAAAAACCCCCAAAGGCGAATTGCGTAAGATGTCTTCCGTGCTTGACTCCGGAGTGTTTCCCGGCACACAAGGCGGCCCGTTAGAACATGTTATTGCGGCTAAAGCCGTTGCGTTTGGCGAAGCATTAAGCGATGACTATTTAACCTACATTGTTCAGGTAGCAAAAAATGCCAAGGCCATGGCTGCTGCATTTGTACAGAAGGGATACAAAATTATTTCAGGTGGTACCGACAATCATTTGATGTTGATTGATCTTCGTTCAAAAAACCTGACGGGCAAAATTGCAGAAGAGTCGCTGATTAAAGCCGACATTACCATTAACAAAAACATGGTGCCCTTCGATACGCAATCACCTATGGTTACTTCGGGTATGCGCATTGGCACACCGGCTATTACCACACGCGGACTAAAAGAAAAAGATGTGGTTAAAGTAGTAGATCTGATAGACGAAGCCCTGCAAAGACCAACCGATGAAAAGCACCTGAAAGCAGTGAAGCGCAAGGTTAATGCGTTGATGAAGAAGTTTCCTTTATACAGCTAAACCGTTACCTTTGGTGTGCATGAAGAAAGAAGAGCCAAATCTAAATGATATTGTTGCGGAACTGGCACGGTTAACTGAAACCCAACGCGAGCAATTGATGATTGCACTTCAAAAGCTAAAATCTCCAGTTTCCAGACAGCCCGTAAAAATCACCCGGCTTGCCGGGCTTGGCAAAGAAATGTGGCGGCAAGTAAACGTTGAAAAGTATATTCAGGAATTGAGAGATGAGTGGAGCGATCGAAAAGTTTGATAATAAAGCAGTTTACCTCGATACAGCCCCACTGATTTATTATCTGGAAGAAAATGCCTCACACATTAATTACCTGGATCAACTCTTTAAAAAAAATGAAGTGGGTGAGTTCATTTTTTACACCTCGGTTGTTACCATAGCCGAAGTATTAACGTTACCTATCCGGCAAGGGAATCTGGCGTTAGCAGATCAATACCAATATTTTTTATCAGAAACCGAAACACTTAAACTTATACCTGTAAATATAACTATAGCCCGGCTGGCCGCAGACTTACGAGCAAAGTATGGGATAAGAATGCCAGATGCCATTTATTTAGCTACGGCTTTGGAGATAAAAGCAGATTGGTTTTTAACAAATGATATTGCCTTAAAGAAAATAAAAGAATTAAATGTTATAACACTAGCTCATGGCTGAAGAAAAAGAAATGGCATTTCTCGACCACCTGGAAGAATTGCGCTGGCATGTGGTACGGTCGGTGGCTGTGATTTTTATTATGATGATCCTGGCATTCGTATTCACCGGGTTTATTTTTGACCATATAATTTTTGCTCCCAGCGATCCCAACTTTATTACGTTTCGTTGGCTTTGCCGCTTAGGCGAAGTTACTGGTGTAGATGGCTTGTGCGTAACCGAAATTCCCATGAAACTACAGAGCAGGTTTTTGATGGGACAATTTACCATGCAGCTTACATCCTCTTTTGTGATTGGGTTATGTGTGGCATTTCCGTATGTGATTTGGGAACTTTGGCGCTTTGTAAGCCCCGGCTTATATGCCCGCGAAAAGAAAGGATCGCGTGGAGCTGTATTCTATGTTTCAGTTCTGTTTTTGCTGGGTATTGCTTTCGGCTATTTTATCCTAAGCCCCATGACGGTGGCCTTTCTTGCCAACTATACCATCAGCGATAAGATTTCAAACGAATTTGACATTACCTCTTATGTTTCTACCATTACTACGTTGGTGCTTGGTAGCGGGTTGTTATTTCAATTGCCAATCGTTATGTTCTTCCTGACGAAAATTGGAATTGTAACCCCGCAGTTTTTGCGTCAGTATCGCAAACATGCTGTGGTAGTTATCCTGATTACAGGGGCCATTATTACTCCCAGCCCCGATCCGCTTAGCCAATCGCTGATCTCGGTGCCATTGTATATCTTATACGAGGTTAGTATATTAATTTCGGCAATGGAACTAAAGCGTAAAGAGAAGCGCGAATTAGCCGAAATGCAAAACTCTGCCACATAACTAAATACAAAATGAAACTTGCTATCGGTGCCGATCATGCCGGATTTGACTATAAAGAAAAACTTATAGCAACTCTTCGCAGCCAGGGACATGAAGTTGAAGATTTTGGAACACACTCGACCGATTCGGTCGATTACCCGGATTTTGCACATCCGGTAGCTGGCAGTGTAGAATCAAAAAAATCTGAATTGGGTATTCTTATTTGTGGAAGCGCCAACGGGGTAGCTATTACAGCCAATAAGCACCAGGGAATTCGTGCGGCTATTTGCTGGTTGCCAGAATTAGCAGCATTGGCACGTCAGCACAACAATGCGAATGTAGTTTGCATTCCGGCACGGTTTATATCTGAGGCAGACGCCATAAACATTGTTCATACCTTTCTTACTACAGCATTTGAAGGAGGAAGGCACAGCCGCAGAGTTGAGAAAATAGGCTGTTAGAAAAGTTACAATTTTATATAAAAACCAAATCCATTTGAGTTGATTTTGCGTTTACCACCTGCCTGAAAATTTTGTATCTTTATTGTCCTGTATCAAATTACTATTAATCTCTTCGATCAGAAGTTTATAATCAATTTAAATTATCCCACATAAATGAAAACAAAGTATGTACTAACCACCGGGTTGGTTTTGGTTTTAGGAGTGGCAACAGAAGCCCAGGTTTTAAACCGACTAAAACAGCGGGTTGAAAACAAAGCCGAACAAAAAGCAGGAGAGGAAATAGACAAACTTTTTAGCGGCAAGAACAAAAACCAATCAGGACAATCAGGACAAGGAACAAATGGTCCTGGCGGATCGAATAGCGGAGGCAATAACCCATCTAACAAGGGTGGGGGCTTAATTTCAACACCACCCGATGTAAATCAGAACCTGATTGATGCCCAGGCGGCTTACACAAAAAATAGTTATGGCGAAGCGCGGTATGCGGTGCAACAAGCCATGCTGGGTGTGGAGTTAGAGATTGGAAACAAAGTCTTGAAGTCGTTGCCCGAAACAGTTGCCGGGTTAAATAAGGAAGCAAAAGCCGACCAGGTAACCAGTACTGGCTGGGGTTGGGCAGGGTTAATGATTAAGCGAGAATACTCGACTAAGGACAAAGAATTCAGAGTAATCATTGCGAATAACTCAGTATGGATGGCAGCTGTAAATACCTACCTTGCTTCAGGAGGATATGCACAGCAAACCAATGGTGAGCAGAACTGGAAGCAAACCAAGCTAAAAGGGTATCGTGCTATTATTGAATACAACGAAAGAAGCGGTTACAAGTTAAGTGTACCGCTGGGCCAGTCATCGTTAATTGTTTTTGAGGGTGTAAGCTTCGCTTCTGAAACAGACATGATGAAAGCAGCAGAAGTATTTAACCTGGATGGCATTAAAAAAGAATTAGGCGAACAATAAAAGCAAAAAAATGAACACAAATAAATTAGCAATAGCACTTGTGTTGTCATGCCAGGTGGTAATGGCACAGGAATTTGATAAAAACATTTCAGCAGCCCGGACATCCTATGCTTCCGGCAATCTTCAGGATGCACGGTTTGCCATGGAACAGATGTTGCGCGACATTGATATTCAAATTGGGAAAGAAGTATTAAAGCTACTTCCGGCCAAAGTGGGAGCATTAGCAATGAACGAAAAGGAAGATAATGTAACGGGCACAGGCGGATACGTTGGACTGTATGTAAGTAGGCATTACGGTACAGATGCCAAACGGGCTTCCATTGAAATCATTAACAACTCACCGCTGATTACTTCTTTGAATGCCATTTTAAGTATGCCCGTAATTGGGGGCATGATGCGCGATGAAAACCAAAAAATTATTCGGGTGCAAGGGTACAAATCCATTCTAAACAAAAATGTAAACACTGAAACGGGTAAGACCAATTACGAATTGCAAATACCCATGAATAATACCTTGCTTACGCTGAAGATGGATGACACCACCGAGGGAGAAATAACCACAGCGGCCAATTCCATTCCATTAGCAAAAATTGTTCAACTGGCTCAGTAATTTTTGGTACTGTCGGATTTTTGGGAAAACAGATTGACATAAGAAGAGTTGTTTGTCCGCTTCGCTATTATGTGAAGCCCGTGAGAAGTATAAATAATTTTTCAAATGGGCCTATGAATCGGTTGACCTTGTTATTTGGGATAATATTGTGTGGTGTTGCTTGCAAACCAACTCCCGAAACCAAAGAGGCGCTAAGCCCGCTGACTGTACAAGAGGCCGCTCGCGAAATCATGCATGATAACACCTGCACGCTTGTTTCAGTAGATGAACATGCGATGCCCTACGCCCGCGTAATGGACCCCATTAACCCGGATGAAAATTTTGTGGTATGGCTGGCAACCAATCCGCGTAGTCGTAAAGTCTTGCAACTGGAAGCCAATCCAAATGTGGTGCTTCATTATGTGGACAAAGCCGATAATGGATATGTATCGCTATACGGAAAGGCAGCGTTGGTTCGCGATGCTGGTTTGTTCAATGAAAATTGGAAACCGGCCTGGGATCAATTTTATCCAAACAAAAGCACCGATTGTGTTTTGATTAAAGTTGAACCCCAACGATTGGAAGTAATCCATTACAGAGGCGGCATCAGCGGTGATTCATTAACCTGGCAACCTGCCCTTATTACTTTCTAAAGGGTGAGCCTTGGTTTAGTTAACCAGATAAAATAGCTACATTCAATAAAAAAACAGGATTATGGAAACAGCAACCTTTTCCGAAATCAAAAAGATTGACAGGCGCACCTTTTTGAAGGCAACCGGGCTTACTGCTTCGGGTTTGATTATCGGTCTGCAATGGGCTTGCTCGCCCGATAAACCTAACGTTCCGTTTTCACCCAATGTGTACCTAACTATTAATAGCGATGGCTCGGTGGTTATTGTAGCGCACCGGCAGGAGATGGGCACCGGTATCCGCACGGGGTTACCCCTTGTGCTGGCCGATGAACTGGAAGCCGATTGGAACAGGGTTTCTATTCAGCAGGCTGTTGGTGATGAAAAAAAATATGGCAATCAGAATACCGATGGATCTTTTTCGGTACGCATGTTTTTTGAACCCATGCGCAAAGCCGGGGCTTCGGCCCGAATGATGCTGGAGCAAGCAGCCGCGCAAAAGTGGGGGATTGATGCAAGCGAATGCAAAGCCCAAAACCATGAAGTAGTAAGCAAGAGTGGAAAAAAGATCGGCTTTGGCGAGTTAACAGAAATTGCATCAAAACTGGAAGTGCCAGCCGATGATAAAATTGTATTGAAGAACAAAGCCGACTGGAAATACATCGGAAAAAAAACAAACCTGTACGATACCCCCGACATCATAAAAGGAAAAGCAGTTTATGGTATCGATGTGTCAAAACCCGGAATGAAGTATGCAGTAATACTGCGCTGCCCGGTGGCTGGAGGCAAACCGGCAAGCTTCTCCGATGAAGCGGCCCTGAAGGTGCCCGGTGTAATAAAAATCTTTGAACTGAAAGCTTCCGGCTTTCCGGCCGGATTTGATGCACCACAAGGCGGAGTGGTAGTAGTGGCCGATAGTACGTGGGCTGCCATTAGCGCACGCAAAATGTTACAGGTAGAATGGGACTATGGTGTTAATCTGGAATATGATTCAGATGAATACTTATACGAACTCACAAAAAAGGTAACTAAGAAAGGAGATGTGCGCAGAGCCAACGGATCAATTGACGAAGCGATAAAAAAAGCTGGCCACATTCTTGAATCAACTTTTGTAACACAACATTTATCGCATGCGCCCATGGAGCCACCCAATGCCACGGCATTATTCAAAGATGGCAAATTAGAAATGTGGGCCCCGGTGCAATCACCACAATGGGTACGCGATAGCGTTGCAAGTAATTTAGATTTGGACGCAGCAAATGTAACTATCAATGTAACGTTGTTGGGTGGAGCCTTTGGCCGCAAATCGAAACCCGACTTTGCCGTGGAGGCTGCCCTGATTGCAAAGGAAATGCCCGGCACACCTGTTAAAGTTACCTGGACGCGTGAGGATGATTTAACCCACGACTTTTATCATGCGTGCAGTGTGCAACACATTCGTGTGGCGTTTGATAAAGAGAACAACGTAACTGGCTGGAACCACCGCAGTGCGTTTCCGCCCATTGGCGGCACCACCAACACAAAGGAGATTTTTCCGAGCACGGGCGAATTAGGGTTAGGCGCAGTTGATTTTCCATATAACATTCCTCATGTTTCTATTGAGGCCATTGAAGCCCCGGCCCGTACGCGCATCGGCTGGCTACGATCGGTAAGTAATATTCAACACGCATTTGCCGTGGGCAGTATGCTGGATGAAATTGCCACGCATCGCAATGTCGATCCTGTAAAAAATTTATTGGAGTTGTTGGGACCGGATAGAACCATTCCGTTCAACGAATACATAACGGGATTTGAAAACTATGGCGAGCCATTAGATAAATTCCCCTGGAGTACCAGTCGCCTGCGCGGAGTAATTGAATTGGCAGCCGAAAAATCCGGCTGGGGAAAATCACTGCCCCAAGGACACGGCATGGGCATTTGCGCACACAAAAGTTTTCTAACCTACGTAGCGTGTGTGGTTCATGTATCGGTTGATGATGCGGGCAAGTTAACCGTTGAAGAAGCACATTATGCAGTAGATTGTGGTCAGGTAGTAAACAGGAATTCAGTCATCAACCAGTTTGAAGGTGGTTTTATTTTCTCGTTGAGCGGAGCGCTGAAAGGCAGCATCTCATTTAAAGATGGTGCGAGCATGCAAACCAATTTTTGATAAGTACGGAGTAGCTCGCATGGAGGACACACCAAAAATATTGCAAGTGCATTTGGTAGAAAGCGATGAAAAACCAACGGGTGTGGGCGAACCACCCGTGCCACCTGTGGCCCCGGCATTAGCCAATGCAATTTTTTGCTGCTACGGGGAAGCGGTATCGGGAGATGCCGATCCGGTTGGGATGAGTGTGTGATGGATTGGGGCTACTCCTGCCGCTGCACTTGCAACGAGGCAGTCTATTGTGTTAGAGCGAACAGGCACATAGGTAACGATACGAAGTAGCAACATTACCATTTCCCAGTGCCAGAGGCGCGGAATGTTCATAGAATACGGTCTCATGAATTCATCCAATAGCTCCGGAGGAGACGAAACCCATTCATACGTGGTGTTAAAAT
>LNFR01000082.1 GCA_001567185.1 Bacteroidetes bacterium OLB12 | reverse complement strand
ACAGCTAAACGGGTAAGTCAGGTGGAAAAATTGATCAATGAAAGGCCGGTACGAAAATTTAATTATCAAACCCCAAATGATGTATTTTTACAAAAACTAAAAGTTGCACTTATTACTTGAACACAGCGGTTGTCTTCATATTCTATTCATGATATAGCGCAACTATTTCCTCACCAGTTAATACTCGGCTGTAGACCCTCACATCATCAATTTTGCTATTCCAGAAATAACTATTTGCTCCAATCCCAGACCCTATCCGAAATGAGATGTTAGCTGATTGTGCGTTTTGAAGATTGCCAGAATTAGAAAGTTCACCGTTCATATAAAATTCGAAATCACCATTAGCACTTTGGGTGAATGCTATGTGAACCCACGAATTTATTTCGGGAATTGTCTTTGACCAGGGTATGTCTGGCTGGGAAGCTCCTCCCATCCAATAGTTGAAGGTATTATCATAAGCACCATTGGCTACGTTTTTATCGGCCCAAAATCCAAGCATACCACAAACTGTGTTTCCAAGTTCTTGTCGTCCAATTATTGATCTGAATTTATGACCTGCGCTTGAAGGAAAATATGAAGATACAATTACCCATGCTGAATAAGTAACCGGCTTGTATTGGAATGTATTAAGAGTAGGAATTTCAATGTATCCTGAAGTTCCGTTGAATATGAAAGCGGAAGCGACCTGATTATACCGGTCTGTGGTGCTGGTTACTCCACCGAAGATTGTGCCGTGATTGTTATTTCCACTCTCATCATTCGCATTACCGTTAAATGGATACCAGGCTACTAACCCATCTTGTGGAATTAAAGGTGTAGTGAAATTTCTGACATCCGACCACTCTGATAAGCAATTTCCCATCTGGGCGTTTTACACGCCAATAGTATTGGGTATTTGATTTTGTTAGCGTCACAGGATGTGAATTGGATATTAAACTGGTTTTGTTCAGAATGGTAGTTGTAAAATCGCTGGATTCTGATACTTGTAGATTATATGAGGTTGCATCCTCAACACCATTCCATGTAAGGGTGACCGAATAATTCGTGAGTTGGGTATTATCAACAGGTAGTTGCAGTACCGGAATCCCCAATGCTTCAGTTGTAAATTTGCGCGTTTCTGACCAGTTTGATTTTATTCCACCCTTTTCAGCCCTGACCCGCCAGTAATAAATTGTAGAGAACATAAGTTCTGATAGACTATAGTTTGATTCTGTCACTCCTACCTTTTCAAGAACTTGATTTGTAAAGTTTTCAGAAGTTGAAACCTGCAATTCATAGGATTCTACACCAGCTAGAGTAGTCCAATCAAATTCAACGGAACGAGAGGAACCAGTAAGGTTGTCAATAGGTGATACAAGGCCTGGGGATGCAAGCGGCTCTGTGTTGAATGTACCGATGGCTGACCATGAGGATTTTGAATTACTCATAGTTGAACTAACGCGCCAGAAGTAATTTGTGGAATTCAGAAGTTGAGGATGGGTATAAGACGTTGATGATAGATTTTCTTGGTTGGCCTCTAAGGTCGAAAAATCATTAACTCTTGAAATTTGCAAAGCATACCCCGAAGCATCAGGTACTTCTGTCCATTCGAATATTATATTGCTAATTGAAACGGTGGTGTTTTCGGCAGGCTTTGTAAGTGTTGGAGCGCCTAATGCTTTGGTTGAAAATTTGGATATCGCGGACCAATCCGATGATCCTTCAGCATTCACTGCATTAACCCGCCAATAATAATCAGTGTCAGGGATTAAGTCGGGGACGGTAATTGTCGTTGTGGTCAAGCCTTCACGATTTATTTCAAGGTTTGTAAAATCCGGGATTGTCGAAAGCTGAAAGGTATACTTTTCTGATAGGGGAGTTTCTTCCCAGGCAAAAAGTACCGTATATCCATCAACTGAATCATTGTTTTGTGGTAAGATAAGGGTTGGCGATTGAGGAGGATTCATCTCTTCCTCGCAACTGCCAAGCAAAAGAATGATACATGCCAAGGCTACAGAGCAAACAGTTTTCATGGTTTTTTTAAAATAAAGATATTCCCGATTCAAATGCGGAAGTTTGCTAGGCGCAAGGTTCACGTGAAAATTCAGGTGAATCGCCCATTTAAGAATAAGTGGTTGATTTATAGGGATTTGATTTTAGGTGAATCACCTAACTGAATAATTTTTGTTTAAATTATAGTGCAAAATTTGTCAATGGACATTTATAAACTGACGTTGCTTATATGGGTTCTTGCTTCCGGGCTGGTAAAAGGACAGGATGTTACCCAGTTCAACTATGGACTAGAAAAATTTCAACTACCAACTGATGGCACCAATCCCTTACTTGCTAAAGTACCCCAAGGTCTTTACCTGAATAAAGGTCACCTCTACATTTTTCCTGAAGGCACGGGACGGATTTATGTTAACGACAGCATTTCTGGTCAACCCATAAGATTGGATTCTACTAAGTACTATGGCTTTACATTTGGAAGCCACATATTCTTCTATCGGGATACATTGTACTCGTTCGGTGGCTATGGATACTGGAATACAAACGGTCACTTACGGGTATTTATCAACCAGAAAGGCGAATGGGAACTTGAGCCATTAAATCGGGAAGTGCCTTTTAGCAAAGGTAATTTGTTACCTGTTGTGTGGCTTAATGAGGAGAAAGGTAAGCTTTGGATTGGATATTCTATTAATCGGAAGGAAGGCATCAAAGGCAATGGAAAAAATGTTGAAGCAGTAAACGACTCAGTTTATGTATTAGATATGGTTAGTAAAAATTTTTCAGTTGCTGGAGCTTCCAGTGCATCACAGAAAGGAGTATTTCACTCAACCACAACCAAGAACCTGGCTGCAAGCCCATGGGGCCAATTAGTTTTTGACAGTAATCAGAATTCCATTACTTTACTGGACTTTGAAAACAATGAATTGGCATTACTCAACAATGCAAAGGCAAAAGCGATTTTTCGTACACTGCAAATTGATGGACTAGTACATTTCAAAGATTCCAACCTGGTAATTCAGTCGCATCGGGATTGGATTGCCGGAAATTTCAGTTCAGGTGATTCTATCCAGCTTTCACGGGCTGATTTTTCATCAACAGGTAATCGTATTTTTGAGCCTACGCTTACTCCTATACTTGGTAATACAAACTCAACTGCTTACTTACATATCCTATTAAGTTTTGCTACTGGAGGCATGGTAGTTGGCCTGCTCTTGTATATGGTGAGCATCCGTCCTGCCCGCACAAAGGAGGAGGTAAGGGAAAAACAGATTCTCGCGTTTGATGATAAGGAAAAGGAAGTTATTAACCTGGTTGTAAGCAATTCGATGAATGGAATAGGCACCACTGTTGAGCAGATCAACCAGCTACTTGGCGTAACCAATAAAAGTATTGAGATTCAGAAGAAACAAAGAAGTGATGTCTTTCTATCAATCAACGAAAAGTGGAGCCGGATAGGCACTGGTGTATTAATTGATAAAAGAAGACTGGATCAGGATAAAAGATCGTATGAGTATTTAATAGCTAACGAAAAATTACACAAAGTAAATTCAATTGTTAGAAGTTGATCCTTTGCATCAAGACCTAAACTACTTCACTTGCTGCAACCTTCTTAACGCAGGCGCTCTCCACGCAGTAATGCCTACAACGCCCAGCGTCATCAGTCCGCCAAAAATCACAGAATTTACTACGCCCAACAATTTTGCAGCAATGCCCGATTCCAGCATACCAATTTCATTAGAAGAACCAATGAACATACTGTTCACAGCCGCTACCCGGCCTTTCATATTTTCGGGAGTAAGGGTATGGATTAGCGTACTGCGCACAATCACACTCACACAATCAAACATGCCGCTTAAGATCAACAGCGCCATCGACACCCAAAACCAGGTAGAGAGACTGAACGCAATCATGGAAACTCCAAAGCCCGCCACGCACCACAAAAGCACTTTACCAATTTTCTTTTTGATGGGATTACGCGTAATGTAAACCGCCATTAACACCGCGCCAATAGCGGGGGCAGATCGCAAAAACCCTAAGCCCGTTTTCCCGATATGTAAAATCTCATCGGCAAAGAAGGGAAGTAAAGCTACTGCACCCCCAAACAACACACCAAACAAATCGAGGGAGATCGCGCTGAGGATGATTTGATGACTGAACACAAATTTTAGCCCGGCTTTGATTTTTGTCCACGTGCCATGTTCGGTAGTTACCGGAGGCAATGGGCGATTAGGAATAGAACTGTAACAGATTAATGCAGCAAGCACCAGGAGTGCATCGGTGGTATAGGCTGCGGTAATTCCATAAAATCCATAAATCAAACCACCAATCATTGGGCCTCCTACGGCTGCTCCTTCCCAAATAGTACTATTCCAGGTAATCGCATTTTGATAAAGTGATCGATCGACCAACTGCGGCATAAATGAAAAGTTAGCAGGCGACAAAAACCCACGGGCCAAACCACTTATAAAAATTACCGCATAGATGGCAAACGCACCATGGGCGATTAAGTAAGCCCCCAGGTTGGTGGTGAAGTAGAGTAAGGCAGCGGAACAGGCCATAAGAATACCAACACATACTACAATTATTTTTTTTCGCTCAACAACATCGGCAAGGTGCCCGGCATAAAGCGATACACCAATAGCCGGAATAGCTTCGGCCAGGCCAATCAGTCCGAGGGATAACGGATCTTTGGTGAGTTCGTAAATCTGCCAGCCCACAATTACACCTTGTATTTGCATAGCCAGTGTAATAAATAACCGGGAAGTAACGAACAACCTGAAGTCGCGAATGCGGATGGCTGCGTAGGGATCGGATGAGTTCATTTTGTTTTACCGCAAAGCCGTTTTTTTTACCGCAAAGTCGCTGAGGCGCAAAGTTTCATATTTTTAAGTAACATGGTATCTCTCTGCGTCTTCGCGCCTTAGCGGTTTAAATAATCAATGACCTAAAAATTATTTACAAATCTTCTAAATCCATCCTTCATGAGCCGGACATTGAAATTAATCAAGAATCCCAATCTTTTGTCTGCCAATTTAAGGTAGCTTATTATCTGTGCTTCATGCACCGGCAAAATCGTTTCAACTGCTTTTAGTTCCAGAATAATCTCTTCTTCAACCAGAATATCAATTACGTAATCTTTGTTTAGTGTGTAGCCTTTGTATTGCAGAGCAACGGGCACAAGCACTTCAGTTTTTATACCTCGAAGTGAAAGCTCTTTAACCAGGCATTGCTGGTAAACTGATTCAAGCAAGCCCGGCCCCATTTCTTTATGAACAGCAACGGAGGCGTCCAATATCTCTTTCGAAACAGAATTGAGATCATCATTATTCATGACTGCAAGTTTTTACCACAAAGTCGCAGGGGCGCAAAGGTTGCATTCAAAGTAATTAAGATAAATGATATTTTTTACCGCAAAGCCGCAGAGGCGCAAAGTTTGTATTCAAAGTAGTTAAGATAAATGATATTTTTATCCGCAAAGTCGCAGAGGCGCAAAGGTTGTATTCAAAGTAAATAAGTTAAATGATAATCTCTGCGTCTTCGCGCCTTAGCGGTTTTATACTTAATTAACAATACGTTCAATTGCAGCAATTGCCTTTTGCTGCCGTTGCTCCCAGGTGCCGCCAATCTCAACAAAAGGAATTCCTGTGTTTGTAACTTCGTGTTTAAACAATTGCCAGAAATGCTCGCGCTTGTCAGGATGTTCGCGCTGGGGGTCATCCACCCAGGGTATATCAATATAGCACAACAGGTATAAATCGTAAGCACGGGTTTTAATCAGACGAATTATTTCCTCATCGCACTTTCCATATTTATGATCGCTCCAGATTTTTATGGTAATGAGGTTAGTATCGCAAATCATTACCCGGTTGGCATCCCGCAGCCATTCATCTTCTAACCGCAATTGGCCATGGGCAATTTTAAGGAGATCGGCTTCCTTGTAAGGTCGCCCTAATTTATCGAGGTAGGCCCGGGCATACTCCGGTATCCAACAGGTGTTATAATGATGCGCCAGAAATTTTGAGAGTTCTGATTTTCCCGTACACTCAGGCCCGATTATGCAAACCTTTTTAATAGCAGGAAAATCGTGTGTTGCGACTGACATACAGTTTACTTTTTTGGCAAAATAACCATTAATATGCTATCCGGAAGCCGAAACTAGTGTTGGGGTTTCGCTAATCGGGCTTGTATAATTATCTTTCGGTAAACTTTGAAGTGTGTGAAACGCAGAAAAGCAATTAAAAACATTGGTCTTGGTTTAACGGCTGGCTTGTGGTTGCCCTCCGCTTTATCCTCATGCAAAAAGGACGATCCCGGTCCGGAAGTGCCATTTGATGGTACCGTAGCCATTATTGGTGGCGGGGCTGCCGGGTTATATACCGCGGATATCCTTAACTCGAAGGGGATTAACGTAATAGTACTGGAGGCGAGCAATCAACTGGGTGGCCGTGTGCGGTCATTGCGCAATCAACACGAAATTCCGGTACAAACCTCAGCCGATTTTCCGGTAGAGTTGGGTGCAGAAATTGTTTACGGTACCAACTCATCGTGGGGCAACATTATTAAGAACTATACGCTTACGCGGATAGAGTTAGACACCCAGTCCACCGAACAGTTTATTCTCGATAACCAGGCAAAAACTGCTGTGGATTGGGCTGGCGATTCTGATTTGCAAGCCGTGAAAAGTTTTATTGATGGATTGCCTGCGTATGCCGGTGGCGATGTATCCATGAGTCAGGCCGCAGGTGTAAGCGCACGCGCCCAGGCATTACTTAATTCGATGGCCGGAAATCGGTTTGGATCCAGCAGCGACCGGATAGGAGCAAGAGGTGTAAGCGAAGCATTAGGTTTGATCGGGCACGACAACGTTGCCTATATGATCAAAACCAACCCGCTTCAGGATATTATTACATCGCGGTTTAATGGAATAATGGGAAAAGTTCAATTGAACACCGCAATAAAGAATATCAATTATGCGGGCGATAAAATTATACTTACCGATCAAAACAACAGCCAGATAGAAGTAGATAAGGTAGTAGTTACCGTGCCCCTTGGAGTTTTAAAAACCGGAGGCATTGTATTTAGCCCGGCCTTGCCCGGAGCAAACGTAACAGCCATGAATAAAATAGGCATGGATCACTCCCTTCGGATTATTATTGATTTCAAGAAAAACTTTTGGGGCAATGGTACCGGATTTTTATGGGGAGGCACGGAAGGGCCAGCATATTTTAATACCGGTGTGGCCCGTAGTGAATTTTATCGTACGCTTTCTGTAACCATTCACGGACCGAAGGCTGCGGAATTGTCCGCACTTGGTGATGGCATGTTAAATGAAATTTTGGCCGAACTGGATTTAATCTATAACGGGGATGCTTCCTTATTCGTACGGAGGCAACTTCTGTTCGATTCTGAGGGGAACCCGGTAGTGGGCGATCCGGTATGGTTTAAAGCCGATTGGGGAGCCGATGAATTCTTTAAAGGTGGAATTTCATTTTTACCACCCGGTTCCAGTGTGCAGGATCGTATCGATTTTTCGGCACCCATCAACAATAAAGTTTTTTTTGCGGGCGAAGCCACCGATGATAAGGGTGATGCCGGCACCATCAGTGGTGCCCTTAATTCGGCCGAGCGTGTGGCCGAAGAGGTGGTGGAGTCAATACTGAATGCATAGCTCATTTTCTGGTATGTACCGAAGGTTCTTACTTATTCCATTACTGGCAGGTTTAGCCTTCTCGTGCCAATTAACCAAAACAGAAAATACACGGCAGCCAAAAGCACTTTTTATTATTGTAGATGGCATTCCAGCCGATGTTATTGAAAAACTGGAATTGCCAACATTAAAAGAGATTCAACAGGTGGGTGGATACACGCGTGCCTATACCGGTGGCGATGCAGACGGGTATAGTAAAACGCCCACCATATCGGCTGTTGGTTACAACAGTTTAATTACAGGCACATGGGCTAATAAACACAACGTGTGGGATAATGATATTGCCGACCCAAACTACCAGTACTGGAATATTTTTAGAATAGCCGAAACAGCCGACAGTTCTATTAAAAACAGCAATTTTTTCTACCTGGCTGGATAACCGTACAAAACTTATTGGTGAAGGGTTGCCCGATGCCGGTTCTATCTACCTTGATTTTAAATACGATAGTTTAGAGTATGATACCATTCGGTTTCCGCATGGCAACGACCGAAAATTTATACAAGAGATTGATGAGGCTGTGGTTAACAGCGCAGCGCAAGCCATTGCCAATCATGCCCCCGATTTAACATGGGTGTATCTTGAATTTACCGATGACATGGGGCATCAGTTTGGTGATAGTCCGCAATTTTACGATGCAGTAAAAGCAGCCGATACGCAAATCGGGAAAATCTGGAATGCGATAAAAGAAAGAGAAAAGAATTTTAACGAAGATTGGTTAATTGTAATCACAACCGATCATGGGCGTGATGCTGAAACCGGTAAACGTCATGGCGGGCAATCCGATCGCGAGCGGTTAACCTGGATAACCACCAATAGCAAAAATCTCAATCAGTATTTTAAGGCAACTCCCGGTATGGTAGATATTATGCCTTCAATCGCATCACACCTGAACCTTACCATCCCCGAACAAATCCGGAAAGAAATAGATGGGGTTCCCTTTATTGGCCCTGTGGATATAGCTGAATTGAAGGCTGCCCTGGATCAGGATGGAATTTTACTTCAATGGAACTTGCTAAACCCTGCGGTGGATAGCCTTACTGTTTTTACCACCACTACAAATAATTTTGCAATGGGTGGGATAGATGAATACCAAAAATTAAAAACGGTTTCGGCCAAAGAAGAAAAATTTTGGTTTAAGCCCGATTCCGATTCTTTGTTTATCAAAATACTGGTAAGCACACCCCATCAGTATTTAAATACATGGTTTGTTAAGAAAAGATTATCTGAACAATAGTTTGTTGTTTGCACAACCAGCAATAGTTCAACAAGGGCAAAGTTGTTTCCTATCCCGATTCAGGTAAACAGTCCGCTTTCGCGGATTAAAATAAAAATTCCCATACACAGGGTTAACCATCCAAATGCTTTTCGCAATACCTGGGCTGGTTGCTTACGGGCCATTTTGTTTCCTATCAAAATACCCCCAATAGCCAGGGCGGTAATGGTTAATAGCAGTTTCCACTCGATTGTGTGCGTAAGTACATCGCCCAAAAAACCGAGCAAAGAATTGATGGCAATAATAAACAAAGACGTTCCAACGGCAGTTTTAAAATTTAGACCCGTTAAAAGCACTAGAGCCGGAATAATCAAAAACCCACCACCGGCACCAACCAACCCGGTTAAAAACCCAATTAGTAAGCCCTCCACAATCACCAAAAAAGTACGAAAGTGTTTATGATTTGCTTCAGGTTCTTTCCGGTTTCTAATCATTGAAAACGAGGCCAGCACCATAAGTATTCCAAACAAACCTAACAACAGCGCACGTTGTGTAAGAATAAAGGATTCTGTTTGAAAAATAATTTCGGGCAAGGCAGGCACAATCCATTTGCGGGTGCTGAAAATGGCTACAATGGAGGGTATTCCAAATAAGATACCGGTTCGCAGATTAACGAGGTGATCGCGGTATTTGGGAATGGCCCCTACTAAACTGGTAGTACCCACAATAAACAACGAATAGGCCGAGGCCAGCACAGGCTCAATGCCAAACAGGTAAACCAATATTGGAATGGAAAGAATAGAACCTCCTCCACCCAACGCTCCTAAAACAACACCCACCAGGATGGCGGCTACATAACCCAGTATTTCCATTTTAGGAGATTGCCATTTTATAAGCGGCTGTAGTCAACAATAAACGAATCGGGAAATTTCTTTTTTACTTCCGTAAGTAAGTCAGCCGCTTTTGGTCGGGAAGGTAATGGTCCCAGGATAAGGCTGTAATACTTTACACCATTAATAACCTTTACCTGTACCAATACATTTTTTTTATAAGAGTTTTTCAGGTTATCGGAAAGGCGCATCAGGTTTACCAGTTCCTGGTAGGTACCAACCTGTACACCAAAACCTTTGGGCAACGAACGCGTAATGTCAAATTCATAAAACTCTTTTTCTTCTACCGTTACGTGTTCAATGCTTGCCGGGCCTTCACCTTTGGTGGCGCGGTTCTTTCCATCACCGGCATCAATCACTTCAATCTTAACTTCTGCAAGGCCCTGATTAATAAAGCCAAGTTTTTCTGCTGCCGATTTCGACAAATCGATAATTCGTCCTTCAACGTAAGGCCCGCGGTCGTTTACCACTACTTCTACAGTTTCATTGTTTGCCAGGTTAGTCACCTTTACTTTGGTGCCAAACGGCAGGGTTTTATGCGCAGCCGTAAGTTTAGAGTGTTTATACTTTTCTCCACTTGCTGTGGGGCTCCTTCAAATTTGTCGGCATAAAAGGATGCTTTTCCGGTTTGAGTCTGCGCCAGTGCGGCTCCGGCCATGCACCAGGCAAAAAATAGCAAGACAATTTTTTTCATATTCAAAGTTAATAAGGTTGATGAATATTGAGATTAAAAAAATGGAACGGAGGGGCCACAAAAGTCATTCTGACAGTACGCATTTATTCTACGGTCTCCATTCTGTGGTACTGAAAGAGATTCCGGCACAAAGCCTTACATACTCGCTTATTTTCGGCTTTTGAAAACCTCTTTTACAATGCATTTATGTGCCCGGAAAGCTTTCTTATAACTTTCAAAAACCGTGTTGTGAATCGGGGTTTTTAAGCTAACTTTGCCCGGCAAATAACGAATCCTAATCTTATTTGCCATGGCCCTCGATACTTCCAAATTCCTTTTTGAAGCCCTTACATACGATGATGTGCTGTTGGTTCCGGCCTATAGCGAAGTGCTTCCGCGCGAAACCTCAACCCTTGGCTCGCTTACCAAAAAAATAAAACTTAACATACCAATTGTATCGGCAGCCATGGATACGGTTACAGAAGCCGAACTGGCTATTGGCATTGCCCTGGAGGGGGGGCTGGGATTTATTCATAAAAACATGAGCATTGCACAACAGGCCGAGCAGGTGCGCAAGGTAAAACGCTCGCAAAGCGGAATGATTCAGGATCCGGTTACATTGCAAATCAACTCGGTTGTGCGCGATGCCGAAAAGATTATGCGCGAATACAAGATTGGAGGCATTCCGGTTGTGGATGGTAACGGTAAACTGGTAGGCATTATTACCAATCGCGATTTGCGTTTTCAAAAAGATATGTCGTTGCCCATCGAGCGGATAATGACCAAAGAAAATCTGATTACCGCTCCGGAAGGAATTACCCTCGAAAAGGCCGAAGTAATTTTACAGAAGTATAAAATTGAAAAACTACCTATCGTAAACAAGAAGGGGAAACTTACCGGCCTTGTTACGTATAAAGACATCTTAAAGAAAAAGAATAAGCCCAATGCCTGCCAGGATCAATTTGGTCGGCTACGGGTAGGAGCAGCAGTAGGTGTAACACCGGATATTGCAGAGCGGATCAGCGCCCTCAAAAATTCAGGAGTGGATATTATCAGCATTGATACTGCGCATGGCCATTCCAAAGGTGTTATTGATGCAGCAAAGAGTATTCGCAAAAAATTTCCGAATCTCGAATTGGTGGTAGGAAACATTGCAACAGGCGAAGCCGCCAAAGCCTTGGCCAAAGCGGGGGCTGATGCGGTGAAGGTGGGTGTAGGCCCCGGCAGTATTTGTACCACACGCATTGTAGCAGGTATTGGCTTGCCCCAGTTATCAGCTGTTTATGAAGCGGCCAAGGCATTGCGCGGAAGCGATGTAAAAGTTATAGCCGATGGAGGTATTCGCTTTTCGGGCGATGTAGTGAAAGCACTGGCAGCTGGGGCCGATAGTGTAATGATTGGATCATTGCTGGCAGGTACCGAAGAAGCACCAGGCGAAATGATAATCTATGAAGGCCGTAAATTCAAAACCTATCGGGGTATGGGATCATTAGAAGCTATGGATGATGGCTCGAAAGACCGCTACTTTCAGGATGCAGAAGATGATATAAAGAAGTTAGTGCCCGAAGGTATTTCCGGTCGGGTGCCCTATAAAGGTTCTGTGGCAGAGGTGTTGTATCAATTGGTTGGCGGACTAAAGGCGGGCATGGGTTATTGTGGTGCTAAGAATCTTGAAAAACTGAAGGCGGCAAAGTTTGTAAAAATCACTTCGGCCGGTGTGCATGAAAGCCACCCACACGATGTAACCATTACCCGCGAGGCTCCTAATTACAGCCGCAAGTAAAACGCTTGCCTCCGATTAAAGCCTATTAAGTAATATTGTAAAACCAACGAGGCCGGTGTGCGTAAACACACCGGTATCATGTAAACACCAATTTTGAAAACAAAAGCCATTACCCGCCTTCTGTTTCTGGGCTCTATTCTGGCCTGGCTGGTATTGGTGTTTTCAGACATTACGGTGCTTTACAGCGAAATCAGGCAGCTGCCCCCCGGGGTTCCCAAGTGGCTGCCCAGCGTAATGCTGAATATTTTTATTCTTTGTCTTTTCTACTACTACCGATATCAGATTGAGAAAGATGAGAGCCTGAGTTTTACCGATTTGTTGTGGAAGGTATTTGCTACAGGTTTGATAGCCACTGTGGTTTCGCTGGTTTTCCGATTGGGCGAGTTTTTAATAGGTACCACCCGGCTGGCAAGCCATCCGCTGTTCAAAGATTTGATATACCAGATTAACCTGGCGCTTTTCCTCAGTTTCCTGCTATCGGCCTACACCTCGTGGAAACGCCTGATTCTTTATCAAAAATCCAAATGGCTTATTCGTATCTGGCTGGTTTTTGAACTGTGCTTGTTTCTGGCATTGTGGTACGACAGCATTCAGATCACCGTATCATCAACCGCAAGTACAATCATTATTGTAATAATTGCTTTGCTGGTAATTGTGCTGTCGGCCAACATGCGGTGGGTGGCCTATCTTAACTTCAAACAAAAGTGGACCAGCCTGCTGCTTTTGATGCTCTCTTTCTTTTACCTCGGCTACTTTCTGTTTACCGTAAATTCAATTTCTGCTTTTATCAATAGCATTGATCCGGCTTTTCAGGATTTTGGCAGCCATATCTTTAATGTGTGCCTGCTGTGCTTTGTTTTGGTGTACAGTATTTTTTCTTTTCTGGTAATCTTATTTAACCTGCCAACCTCATCGGTGTTTGAGCAAAAGCTGGAAGAAGTGGTAAACTTTCAGCGGATCAGCCAATCCATTCAAACCGAACAAAACGAAGAGAGTGTTTATAATATATTGTTGGAAAGCTCTGTAAGTGCCGTGTTTGCCGATGCCGCCTGGCTGGAAATAGAAAGCGCCAGCAACGGGAGTAAATTTTTTACCTATAAAATTACCGAGCTGGAGTCGCAGCAAATCCGCAATCACCTGAAGCAACACCATGTAAAAGGAGCGTTGGACCAGAGCAGCGATAAGACCAAAAATCTTTCAAAGTACCTGGCTTCGTTAAAGGGTTCGCGCTTCCGGTCGCTTATTGCATTTCCTATTGTGGTAAAAGGAGAAACAATCGGAACGCTGGCGTTATTAAAAGAATTACCCGAAGGGTTCAATAAAGAAATGATGCGCATTGTATCAAACTTTGCCAACCAGGCGGGTATCTCAATCGAAAACTTCCGGTTAATGGAACAGGCTTTCCAAACCGAGCGCTACAAAGAGGAATTGAAAATTGCCAAAACGGTACAAAAGAGTTTGTTGCCCACAAAACTCGAAAGCGATCCCGACTTTGAGATTTCTGCTTTTGCACAGTCGGCCGATGAAGTAGGAGGTGATTACTACGATACGCTGCGCATCAATGAACATCAGGTAGCGCTTATAATTGCCGATGTTTCCGGAAAAGGAACAACAGCCGCCTTTCACATGTCGCAAATGAAAGGAATATTTCATAGCCTGGCACAGCAGGAGTTGGAACCCAAAGAATTTATGGCGCGCGCCAACCGTGCATTGGCATTTTGCCTGGAGCGGGGATCATTCATTTCGGCTACCTATTTTATAGTAGATACCAAGATCAAAACTATCCGCTATTCGCGGGCAGGCCATTGCCCGGTATTGTATTACAAGGCAAGCGAAAAGAAAACTGCTTATCTGAAAGATAAAGGAACCGCTTTGGGGATGGTTCGCTCCCGCGATTATACCCGGCTGGTAGAAAACAACGAATTGCAATACGAACCAGGCGATGTAATGGTGCTTTATACCGATGGTATTACGGAGGCCAAAAACAAAAAAAATGAAGAATTTGACTACCACCGGTTAGAAGCCGCCCTTCAGGAAGTGGCTGAAAAAAGTTCCCGCGAAATTGAAAAAAATATTATTCAGCGTCTGTACGAGTTTTCGGGCACTTCCCTGATAAATGACGACTATACATCCATGATCATAAAGTTCCGATAGAGCGAGGTAAACATTAAAAAAATTAAAACGTTAAAAACAGTAACCCATGGTTCACATTAAACGATTACAAGAAGGGGGCGCGGATATCATCTCGGTGATAGGTGAAATAGATGCGAGTTCTTCAATAGAATTGGATTTGGCCATTGCAAAAAGCGTAGGCGAGGGATTTAAACAAATTCTGGTGGATTGCAGCGCCCTGGAATACATCTCCTCGGCCGGGTTGGGGGTTTTTATGTCCTATATCGAAGAATTAAAAGATAAAAATATTCCGATGGTGTTGTTTGGGATGAAGGAGAAGGTAGCGAATACGTTTAGCATTTTAGGACTGGCCGAGTTGCTGCACATTACCACAACCAAGCCGGAAGCAAAGAAGTTGGCCGATGAATTATCAGTATAACATAGGGTGCAGCCTTAGCAATCTGAAGGGCATTCGCGAGTTTGTAAGAAACTCGTTGAAGGACCAGCATGTGCCAGAGATTGAAATGAGCGCAATCGTGCTGGCGTTAGATGAAATGTGTTCTAACCTGATGATTCATGCACATCATTGCAACCCCGATCATATGCTGGAATTGCACATCCATATTCCGGTACAGGGAAAATTCATTTTCGAAATTGTGGACAATGGCTCCGTTTTTAACATAAACGAATTTCACGAACCGGATTTGGATAACCTGGTGCACCAAAAGCGCAAAGGAGGGCTCGGCATCAGGCTTGTAAAAGCCATTATGGACAATGTAGAGTACCTGAAACGAGACGAAAAGAACGTTTGCCGCCTTACCAAGATTATTAAATGAGGGCCTTAAAGTCGTTATTCCCTGCATAAAAAAGCCTATTTTTGCGGTCTTGTTTACTTTAACAGGGGTGTATGCGGGTATTTTGGTTCCTGATTGGTTTTATCCTTTTTTCTGCATTTTCTCAAGCTCAGCAAAAAAAGACCTCGGCTGATAAGCCTCTTTTTATAGCAGGGGGTATAGCCGTAAGTCCGGATGAGTTTATCTATACCTACCGCAAAAATCATCCGAACAGCCCCCAGGATTTTACCGAAGAAAAAATCAACGAGTACCTGCAGCTTTTCATCAATTTTAAATTAAAAGTAGCAGAGGCTCGCTTTCGCGGATTGGATACAACCGCCCGGTTTATTACTGAATATAAAACCTATCGGGATGAGTTGAAGAAGCCCTACCGGGCAGAGGAAGATGCCCTTGAAAAATTAGTACAGCAAACCTATAAGCGGTTAGCAGAGGAAGTACGCGCAGCACACATTCTTATTTCGGTAAAAGCAGATGCGCCACCGGCAGATACCCTCCAGGCCTTTCAAACAGCAAATGAACTTCGGGCGCGCATACTTGGTGGCGAAGACTTTGAAAAACTGGCGCGTGAGTTTTCGCAAGATCCATCTGCAAAACTAAACGGGGGCGACCTGGGCTATTTTACAGCTTTACAAATGGTGGGCCCTTTCGAAGAAGTTGCCTATGCAACCCCCGTAGGGGCCCTGTCGCCCGTGGTGCGCACCCAGTTTGGGTATCATATTTTGAAAGTAAAAGACCGCAGGCCCTCGCGGGGTGAGGTAGAGGTATCGCACATTTTATTGCGAGGAGGTGGTGATGAAGCCGCGTTGCGAGCCAAAGCTTTTTCGGTGCATGATCAACTGCGCGGTGGGCGTAGCTGGGATGAAGTGTGCAAAGAGTTTTCGGATGATAAGAATACCAGTGAGCAAGGCGGTAAACTTCGTCCATTCAGCGTAGGGGCATTGGCTTCGGTTCCTGAATTTGAAGCGATGGCCTTTGCCATGCAAAACCCGGGCGATGTTTCAGATCCGTTTCAATCTTCGCTGGGTTGGCACATTATCCGTTTAGAGAGAAAAATACCCTTACCTCCCCAAAAAGAAATGGAGAGCTCGCTCAGGCGCAGGCTGAGTCGCGATGAGCGGGTGCAACAATCACAACAGGCGCAGAAAGCAGCGCGCAAAGCGAAGTATCAGTTTACTGAACACCGCGAAGTACTGGAAAAAGTATTGGCAAAAGCAGATAGCTCTTTGATCCGTGCGCAATGGCAATACATTCCTGAAACAACTGGGGCACCGCAACAACTTTTTTCGGTCATGAATACTCCCTATACCGTGAGTCAGTTTGTTGCTTATGCTAAGAAAAATCAACAAGTAAGCCGGTTAACCCCGCGGGAGTATGCACTGCAGTTGTACCATGCATGGGCAGAAGAACAAATTGAACTTGCCGAAGAAGAAAAACTAAAAAAAGAAAACCCGGATTTTAAGAACTTACTTACCGAATACCACGAAGGAATTTTGTTGTTTGAGATTATGGAAAAAGAGGTTTGGAATAAAGCCTCGGAAGATACCGTAGGGCAAAGACGGTATTATGAAGCGAATAAAGCAAAATACCAGGCAGGCGATCGGGTGGAGGCCCGGTATTTTACAGCTACCGATAAAAAATTAATAACAGAAACATTGGCAAAAATCAATCAGGGCGATACGTTATCACCGGCTGATTTACGGAAGTTTAAATCCGTACAAAATTTTAGAATTTATGAACACAATGATAGTAAGGTGATGGATGCCGTGAGTTGGGTAACAGGCCTGCACGTAACCGAAGCAGAAGGTATGCACTACCTGGTGGAGGTAAAGCGGCTGGTACCTCCGGGTACTAAGGAATTTGCCGAGGCCCGTGCCCAAATTATAGCCGATTATCAGGATGAACTGGAAAAGCAATGGGTTGCCTCCCTGCGGCAAAAGTATCCGGTTAAAATCAATAAAAAGGTCGTAAACTCGTTGTTACAGAGTTAACCAAAAATGAAGGCGCGTTATTACATCAGGTTCGTAATTTTTTCATGCTTGGTATGGCTGGCCGGGTGCGACCTTATCCGCATGAAAGCGGAAAAGAACGAAGCGGAAGCCACCCGCAAAGCGGTAGCCCGGGTGTATAACTCGTACCTTTATCAGGATGAGTTGGTGGGCATAATACCAGCCGGTGCAACAGCCGATGATAGTCTTGCGCGCGTAACGGCCTATGTAAACAGTTGGATACGCAAACAATTAGTGATACACGAAGCTACCAAGAACATAGACATTAACGAGGCAGAGGTTGAACGCAAAGTGTTGGACTATCGCTATAGCTTAATCGGGTATGAATATCAGAATTACTATATCCAGAAAAATCTGAATGACAGTGTAAGTGATAAAGAGATACAAGACTATTATAACTCGCGGCAAGACAATTTTATTCTGAAACAAAACATTGTGCGGGGCACTTACATTAAAGTTCCGAAAGAAGCCCCCCGCACCAAACGCATTAAAGACCTGATGTATTCCAATACAGAAAAGGATGTGGCCGAGTTGCGTTCGTACTGCCTGAGTTTTTCGGCTGCCTACCACCTGGCCGATTCTTCGTGGATTGAATTTGATAAGCTGGTGGTAAATTCTCCTTTGGCTGAAATTCCCAATAAAGTTCAGTTTTTACGCAGCTACAATTACTATGAAACTACCGATACAGAATTTTTATATTTTCTGAAGATTGATGCGTACAAAATGTCGGATAATGTATCGCCTTTGGAATTTGTAAAGCAGGATATTAAAAATATTATTTTAAATAAAAGAAAAGTTGAACTTGCACGTAAACTGGAGGATGAAGTGTATGAAAATGCAGCTAACCGGAATGATTTCGAGATTTTTAATCGCTAGTGCACTAACATTAGCATGGGGCAATGCTTTGGCACAGGACAATGGTTTTGTGGTAGATAAAATTATAGCCAAAGTAGATAATTACATTGTGCTGAAAAGTGAACTGGAAACGGCTTACCAGGCCTACCTGTCCGAAGGGAATCCGAATTCGCAGGAGGCAAAGTGTGAACTTTTCAACCGGTTAATCATTAATAAGCTGATGGTAGCCAAAGCCGAAATCGACTCCGTGGTTGTATCGGATGCGGAAGTGGATGGTAATACCGAGCAGCGCATGGGAATGATCTTGCAGAACTCTGGCAATTCTCCGGAACAATTAGAACGCGTGTATGGTAAAACCATGGAGCAGATAAAAGTGGAATTGCGCGACCAGATTCGGGAGCAGTTAGTTGCCCGTGAAATGACAAACGTAATTACCAAAGATATAACCGTTACACCGGCCGAGATCAAAAGATTCTTTAACAAAATCCCAACCGATAGTCTTCCATTCTATTCATCGGATGTGGAAGTGGCCCAGATTGTGCGCACGGCAAGAGTAAGCGCCTCGCAGGAAGAAGAAGCCCGGAAAAAACTGATGGATATCCGCGAGCGGTTACTGAAGGGTGAAAACTTCACCGAGCTGGCAATGAAATATTCCGAAGACCCAAGTGCACAATACAATGGAGGCGAAATGGGTTATGTGGGGCGCGGGTTTATGGTGCCCGAGTTTGAAGCGCAGGCCTTTAAATTGAAGCCGGGTGAAATCTCTCAGCCCTTTAAATCCCCATTTGGATTTCATGTGATGCAATTGATTGACAGGCGTGGAAATGAGTATAATTCGCGCCATATTCTTATCTCAGCCGTACCTTCAGATGAAGACATTGCATTGGCGGAAAAATTTCTGGATAGCGTTCGTACCAGAATTATAAATGATAAACTGAAGTTTGAACAGGTGGCAAAGGAAATTTCAGACGATGCCAACACCAAAGGACTGGGTGGATTTTTTACCGATGATGATGGGTCAACCCGCATTTCCATGCGCGATATTGATCCGGTTGTATATCTGAACATTGATACCATGAAAGTGGGGAACATTTCAAAGCCCTTGCATTATCGCACCGATGATGGCAAGGAAGCGGTTCGGATTCTTTTCTTTAAAACCAAACTACCTCCGCATGTGGCCAACCTGAAAGACGACTGGAGCCGCATTCAGTCGGCAGCACTTGCCGAGAAGAAGGATATTACCCTGGATAAGTGGTTTAACAAGGCCCGGCAGGATGTATTCATCAACATCGATCCGGCTTATAACTCTTGTAAAATTCTGGAACAGTAACCGCTGGTGTAGTTGTGCCAACCTTACGCATTAAAACTCCGTACCTTACAGTTATAATTTCAAAATATGGCGCATAATTTCTCTAACGATGTGGCAGCTGCTGATGCGTTGAAACAAGCTACGCAAACCTGAAGGCTGAAATTGCAAAGGTTGTTGTAGGACAAGATGAAGTGGTGCGGCTGGTGTTAACCGGAATTTTTTGCCAGGGTCATTCTTTATTGGTAGGCGTGCCGGGGTTGGCCAAGACACTTTTAATCCAAACCATTGCCACCTCATTGGATCTGAATTTTAAACGCATTCAGTTTACACCCGACCTGATGCCTTCGGATATTGTGGGTGCCGAAACTCTGGATAAAGAGCGTAACTTTCAGTTTGTAAAAGGCCCCATCTTTGCCAACATTATTCTGGCCGATGAAATAAACCGCACGCCTCCTAAAACACAAGCTGCTTTGCTGGAATCCATGCAAGAGTATGCTGTTACCATTGCGGGAAAGCAATACGAATTACCACGGCCATTCTTTGTGTTAGCTACACAAAATCCAATCGAACAGGAAGGAACATATCCGTTGCCGGAAGCCCAACTCGACCGCTTTATGTTTAATATCTGGTTAGATTATCCTTCCTACCAACAAGAAGTGGATATTGTTAAAAACACCACGGCCGATGATGTGAAGAAAGTAAACAAGGTGCTGACAGCCGAAGAGATTGTAACCTTTCAACACTTGGTGCGCAGGGTTCCGGTTGCCGATAATGTAGTGGAGTATGCGGTTAAATTAACACAGGCTACCCGGCCGGGGCAAGGCAATAAAACAGCTACCGATTATTTAGAGTGGGGTGCTGGCCCGCGCGCTTCTCAGTATTTAGTGCTTGGTGCAAAATGCAATGCATTGATTAACGGAAAATACTCACCCGATATTGAAGATGTGCAGGCTGTTGCCCGCCCGGTGTTGCGCCATCGCATTGTGCGCAACTTTAAAGCTGAAGCGGAGGGAATGAGTGTAGATAGCCTGATTGAAAAGTTGCTTTAGTTTATATTTGGAGTGTATCAAGCCGCACTAATTCTAAATTGGAAACTGACACAGCCTTAAATAAACGGCCATTTGTGTCTGTCTAATACGCTATTTCATTAGCAATTTGCCTTTACAAGTTAGATGGAGAGCATCAAATTCAGGGGGGGTAAAGTTAGTGCTGGGGGAGGTTTTTAAGACTACCATTCAAAAACTGAGATATGGCTGCCAATTATCAGTTAATATTTGGCAATCACTTCACGTTAAGAATTTTTAAAAATGAAACTGAATCTGTTAGCCATTGTAGTTCTCTGTATAGCTTGTGATAGTAAACCACTCAATGAGCCCGTTAGTGATAACACTAATAGCGTTGTTTTGATTTTTGAGAAAATGCCTGACAACAGCAGATATAAGTTTGCCAATGGCATATCCATGAACAATGGAGGATTTGAAATCGAGTATATCGATGATAATTATAACCCTCAATTTTTCACGGCTTCAAAGCGTTCTTTCGACACACTTGTAATACCCACTACCCGAAAGATTCTTGAAATTCGACATGCTTATCGAGGAGCAGATATGCTAAGTTTTTATTTCCAACAAGGGGACACTGTGTTCTTTCAGTACAATGGGCTCAAGCCAACCGCTTCAGTTTCAAATAGAGTTATCCGAAAATTCGATACCCGCTTCGAATTGATGTTCAGAGAAACCCTTAGCGATGAATTTCCGGCAATTATAAAATATCGGGTCCCCTTCGCCTTTTACAAGGTGAAAAAGGATAATCAAAGTGAATACCTAAATTCATTGCGGGAACAGGCATTTGCCGAATTGGAAAGACAACGAATGTTGTTGGATTCTCTTGGAGAGAATGGAATAGAACTTTCGCCACCAATCAGAAAGTTATATGCAGCTCAAAATTACTTTGATTCATTACAACTTGTCCTTGTATCAAAAGGTAAACTGGAGTTTCAGCGCGGTCGTATATTCAATGATAGCTTGCTGTTTTACGGTTTCTATCAAGATCTTTTAAATGATCTGATTCGCCATCGCTATGCGAGATCTGATTTTGAAACCACAAATAAGGAGCAACTGTCTCCTGACTATAATATTGCTTTTGATAGGGTTAAATCTGACACGCTTTTCACGAAACAAACAAGGGATATCATGTTAAGGAAAATTATTGAGGAGATCATGCAAACTTCGGATATACAAAGTATCAAAAAATATACGAATGAATACATTAAGATTACAACCGATTCATCTACAATCGTTTATCTGAATGAAAAAAATCAGATAAATTATAGCACGGAGAATCAACTTAATCTTATTGGTTTTGATAGCCAATCCATAACACTTGACAGCCTGCTTCAAGTCCATCGTGGAAAACTAATTTATATTGACTTTTGGGCGAGTTGGTGCGGCCCATGCATTGCTCAGTTCCCTAACTCTAGAACACTCAAAGAAAAGTATAAAGGAAAAGGCATTGCTTTTCTTTACCTGTCTATAGATAGTGATTCCACAAAATGGAAGAACGCAAGTGAGAAATACCAGTTAGAAAATAGTTTCATGGTAAAGAACAGGTTTTCTCCGGTATTAACTACTAATTTAAAGGTTGTATCTATTCCGCGTTATTTACTCTTTGGACACTCTGGCGAAGTAATTCATTCCAACGCACCACGACCAGGAGATCAGGCATTAGTTGATTTAATTGAAAGCAACCTTCGGCCTTAAATATTAATCAAATGGCAAATCTTGGCAAGAGAACAGCCCTTTCAGGGCGGGAAATCATTTCATTTTTGATTTGTCGAATGAAACCATTATTTGACATAAATTCTCGAAAGCAGTTATTGAGATAGTTTTTCTGGTTTGTTATATGGGCAATTTGCCTAATTGGCATTTATTACGAAGCAACCTCTAATCTAAACCCAACCCCGTGGTAGTTTACGATTTGTACCCGCGGATCGTCTTTTAAATATTTACGAAGTTTGGAGATGAACACATCCATGGAGCGACCGAGGAAATAATCATCGTTGCCCCAAACGGCATTCAGAATTTCTTCGCGCTTTAACACGCGGTCTTTATTCTGGCAAAGCAGTTTTAATACTTCCGCTTCTTTTTGAGTAAGCGTTTTTTCGCCCTGGCTGTGTTGCAAAATAAAATTGGTGTAATCAAAGTTATAATTGCCCAGCGAAAAATTGTTGAGCTGTTGCGGGGTAACGCTTCTTCGCAGAAACACCTCAATCCGCAGACAAAGCTCTTCCATGCTAAAAGGTTTTACGATGTAATCATCACCCCCTTTTTTAAAACCTTCAATTTTATCTTCCTGCATGGATTTGGCCGTAACAAAAAGAATTGGCACGTTTAAATTCTTTTCGCGGATTTGCTGTGCCAGCGTGAAGCCATCTTTTTTAGGCATCATTACATCCAGAATGCAAAGATCAAAAGGCTTTTGGTTAAAGAGCGCCAACCCCTCTTCACCATTGTTGCATAAAGTTACCTGGTAGCCCCGTTGTTCCAGGTTGTCTTTTATTACAAACCGAGGTTGGGATCGTCTTCTGTTAAGAGAATTTTTACCGACATAATCTTAATTAAGTGGTAATACGATAGAAAAGCAACTTCCGTTGCCTGGTTTGCTGGTTACTGATATTTTTCCCTTCTGGGCCTCTACAATAAGTTTTACGTAACTCAGCCCCAGTCCAAACCCTTTTACATCGTGAAGGTTGCCGGTGGGCACCCGGTAAAATCGAAGAAAGATCTTACGCTGATCTTCCGGGCTAATGCCAATACCATTGTCCTGAACATCAATCTGAATACTGCCATTGATGTTTTTGGTGCTCACCGTAATTTCTGGCGGGTTTGAATTGTATTTGATGGCATTATCCAACAGATTGAAAAACACATTGGTAAGATGCAGTTTGTCGGCTGTGAGTTGTGAACGTTGCGCTTGAAGGTTAAGGGAAATGACAGCCTTTGAACTTATGGCGTTGGATTTAACGGCATCCTGAATTAACTCGTGCACATCGGTTGGCTCCTTTTTCAGCCCTATATCTTCTTTCTCCAGGCGTGCCATTTGCAACACACGCTCCACCTGTTGTTTCAACCGTTGATTTTCATTTTCAATAATAGTGGCATAATTGAATAACCGTTCCGGGGTATGCACAATCTTTGGATCTTTCAATACGGCCGTAGAGATAGCGATGGTTGACAACGGAGTTTTAAACTCGTGCGTCATGTTGTTAATAAAGTCTTTCTGGATTTCAGATAAACGCCTTTGCTTTAAAATCACCAATAAGGTATAAACGAAGAAAAAGATAACCACCAGCAATACAACAGATGAAAATCCCCAAATACCCATTTGGCTGATCAGGTTAGCTTCTACCAACGGGAAGCGCACCCCGAAGTAATAACCATCGTTGCGCCAGGTGGGCAACTCCGAAAGGCTGGCGGGTAATACTTTTTTAGGAGATACATAATTACCACCGGCCATACATTTGGTGGCACAATCGAAAACGCCATATTCAAAATCGGCAGTAACGTGTCTTTTTTCCAGTTCCGTTACCAGCAAGAACTCCAACAGATTGTTATCAATGGGCCCGTTAACCAGTACGGTAAAGTAGTTGGTAGTAACCTGGTTTACTAAACTATTGGCCGGTACAGGGGTCTTGTTTATTTCCAGAATTTTATTGGCCACGTTGGTAAGTGCAGCCGTTACATCCTGGTTGAATTGATTTTTCTTTAAATCGTAGGCTTTGCGCACCCAGTACAACTGGGTAGCTGCAATACCCACAATGCTTATAGTGGCTAAAACAATTACAATTCGAAGGGTAAAACGGCTCACCTTACAAAGGTAGGCAGTATTTAACAACCGGGCATACGTTAACAAGTCCTTAACACTAATTGGGTACCCGTTAACACGCAGCCTGCTTTTTGTGTTTGAAGTTTGTATCGTTTACAGAAACCCAGTAAGTTTAACCCAAAATTTGAATACTATGAAAAATTGGATGTTTGTGGCGGCTATTGTATTCTGCTCGGCAGCAGTTTATGCCCAGCAAGTACCCCAACCTACTACGTTAAATAAGAGCGAAGTAAAAGCCGATGTGGCCGTATTTACCTGGGATAACACCACCCACGATTTCGGTAAGGTAAAGCAAGGCACACCGGTTACGCACGAGTTTAAGTTTACCAACACCGGCAAAGTGCCATTGGTAATTACCAATGTGCAGGCTTCTTGCGGATGTACTACTCCCGCCTGGACGAAAGAACCGGTAATGCCCGGGGGCCAGGGCTTTATTAAAGCAACTTACAATGCAGCTTCGGTAGGGGCGTTCAATAAAACAGTTACCGTAACTGCTAATATTGAAGCCGGATTTGTGCAGCTTACGATTAAAGGCGAAGTGCAGGCAACGGAAGCAGGTAAATAAATTCCGAATAGATTGAAAGAAAGGTCAGGCGAAAGTCTGACCTTTTTTGTTTGATTCCGATTTATTAATCAGCACGATTATCATAATACGAATCAATAATATGCTGGCTAATGATACGATAGATTTCAGCCATGCGCTCATCCTCATTCAAAAACTGTAAATGGTTATCCAGAATTTCAAGGTCGCCCCGCCTAGCCGGCCCGGTTTGTGCCTGCTGCGGACCGATCGCCATACTTTTGGTAATCATTTCGGTAATGAGCGGTTTAAGCCAATTATACTCAAGCGAGTTTTGCTGCATGATTTGTTGTGCAAGTGTAAGCATGTGGTTGGTAAAGTTGGAAGCAAATACTGCAGCCACATGCAAAGCCTTGCGTTCTTCTGAGGTAATCTTACGTACCTGCTTGCTTAAACTTTTTGCGAGCAACAAAACAGCCTGGGCAGCTTCTTCGGTTAGGGTTTCTACAAACAGCGGTATGCTTGCGAAATCAACCTTGCGGTCTTTGCTGAAAGTTTGCAACGCATACAACACCCCCACATGCGGTGTGGCCGCATATTGCAATTCAGTTATTGGAATACTTCCTGATGTATGAATCAAAATGGCATCATCGGGCAGAATAATTTCGCGGGCTACCTGGGCGATGGCGTCATCGCTAACGGCAAGAATAAAAATGGATGAATCGCTGGTTGAGAAGTCAAGGGTTGCTTTTACTTCGGCCTGGTACAAGCGTTCCGTAAGAGCTTCGGCATGTTGCGGGTTAGGGCTGTAAACCTCTTTTACTACAAACCCTGCATTGTCCAAGGCCGGTGCCAAATGCCAGGCTAAATTGCCTGAGCCAATAAACGATAAAAAAACGGGAGTTGCCATGCGATTAAATTTAGGCAAAACCATGATATTAATCAGTTTGGAATGTAGTATTGCGTGCTACCTTTCGGCCCTTAAAAGTAAAATGAACCAGCAATGAATGCGAACTATACCACAGCAACAGAAGCCATAAAACTCATTGAATCGGGCAACCGTGTTTTTATTCACGGAAGTGCTGCCACACCACAATTATTACTGAAAGCTTTAGCTGAAAACTCGGAACACCTGCGCCAGGTTGAGTTAACGGCCGTAAGTACGCTGGGCCAACTGGATATTGCAAAACCAGAGTTTAAAGACCGGTTTTATTTCAATTCGCTTTTTGTTTCGGAGATTATCCGCGCTTGTGTGAATAGCGATAATGGCGAATACATTCCGATTTTTCTGAGTGAAATTTCGCGACTTTTTGAAAAAGGGATTTTAACCGTTGATGTAGCGCTGATTCATATTTCACCACCCGATAAACATGGATTTTGTTCATTAGGCACTTCCGTAGATGTGGCAAAATCGGCTGTGAAGCATGCCAAAAAAATTATTGCACAGGTAAATCCCAACATGCCCCGCACCCATGGCGATGGGTTTATTCACGTAAGTAAACTGGATGCCATGGTGGAGGCGCGCGATCCGTTGCCACAGGTAAATTATAGTGCCCGCATTTCAGACACAGACCGGATCATTGGTCAGAAAGTAGCTGAACTGGTGGAAGACCGCAGCACGTTACAAATGGGTATTGGGGCCATTCCGGATGCAGTGTTGCAGTCGTTGGGCCATTGCAAAGATTTGGGCGTGCATACCGAAATGTTTTCAGACGGTGTAATTGACCTGGTAAAGCAAGGAGTAATAACCAATGCGTACAAGAAAAAGCATCGGGGTAAAGTAGTTTCTGCTTTCGCGATTGGTACCGATAAATTGTATCAGTTTATTGACGATAACCCCGGCTTTGCTTTTCTGGAAGCAGATTATGTAAATGATACGCGCGTAATCCGCACCAACCCCAAAGTTGTGGCTATTAACAGTGCTATTGAGATTGATTTAACAGGCCAGGTATGTGCCGATTCCATTGGTACGTATCAATACTCGGGGGTTGGAGGGCAAATGGATTTTATTCGTGGAGCTTCCTTATCGGAAGGGGGTATACCCATTATTACATTAGCATCGGCAACAAAAAAAGGCGAATCGAAAATTGTTCCGTTCTTAAAGCCGGGAGCCGGTGTGGTTTCCACCCGGGCACACGTGCATTATGTAGTTACAGAACATGGCATAGCAACCTGTACGGAAAAAATTTACATCAGCGTGCGTTGGCATTAATGAACATTTGCACATCCTAATAATCGCGAAATGCTGGAGCAGGAAATTATCAAACGATTTGGAAGCAGGCAGTTTGCGGTGAGTTGAGAATGATCATTATTTTTTTTGTTCTAAAGAGTTTCTAAACTCTTCAGATTTTTTTCTGAAATATTCTATTTCCTGCTCTGGTGTCATGTCCTTAATTTTCTCAGAGATTCTCTGTCTTTGCTCACGCATAAATTTGACAGCATCAATTTTTTTTTTTCTTGTTTAATTTTCGTTTTCATACTCCATTAACTCTTTGGGTGTCCGAATTTCTAATAGGTGATGTCCTTCTCTCAAATTGATCGAGTTATAACCTCTGATTCTCTTAAGATTTACTATGTGCTTAATCAATTGACTACTACAGCCTTGTAAATCTCCGCCACTTTATTCACCACAAACTCAATCTCCTCCGGCTTATTGTATTTGCTGAATGAAAACCGCACAGCACCGCGTTTTGAGTTGGGATAGATGGCACCCAATACATGCGAACCTGTGCTTGCTCCACTGGAACAGGCACTTCCACCCGATGCGGAAATTCCGGCCATGTCGAGATTAAACAACAGCATTTCGTTTTCATTGCTTTCGGGCAGGCTTACGTTCAATACGGTGTATAAACTCTTGTTCAGGTCGCCCGAATTACCGTTAAAACTTATACCAGGTATAGCTGCGGTTAATTTTTCGATCATTGCTTTCTTAAGCGAAGTGATGTACGCTTCGTGTTCATCCATTTCGCGGTAGCATATTTCAAGCGCTTTGGCTAAGCCAATAATACCATATACGTTTTCAGTGCCTCCGCGCATGTTGCGTTCCTGGGCACCACCATGTATCAGTTGCTTAATCTTTTTGTCTTTATTGATGTACATGAAGCCCACACCTTTGGGGCCATGAAACTTATGCGCAGCGGCTGTCAGGCCATGCACCTTCAGTTTCTTCATGTCGTGGCGATAGTGCCCCATGGTTTGCACGGTGTCGGAATGAAAATACGCCCCGTATTGTTCGCACAGGTTGCCTACAGCCTCCAGGCTTAACAGGTTGCCGATTTCGTTGTTGGCATGCATCAACGATACGAGGGCATTGGGATGGGTTTTCAACAGTTCTTCCAGGTGCTGTAAATCTACCTGTCCGTTTGCATCCAGATTTACAAAATGCAATTCAACCACGCCTTGTTTTTCTAATGTCTCCAGGGTATGGGTAACCGCATGATGCTCGATGGGTGTTGAAATAACGTGTTTGATGCCATACGATTCAACAGCACATCGTATGATTGCATTATCCGCTTCGGTACCACCTGAAGTAAAGATGATTTCGCCTGGCGTGCAGTTTAGTAATTCAGCTATTTTTTTTCGTGCCGATTCAATCGCTGCCCGCACCTTGCGGCCATGCGCATGGGTGGACGAAGGGTTGCCAAAATCCTCCAGCAGGAAGGGTTTCATAGCCTCAAATACCTCGGGGTCAAGCGGGGTAGTGGCCGCATTGTCTAAGTAAACTCGCATAGGCCTGCAAAGTTAGATTATTTGGTGATCTGTTGAAACAAGATACACGCAACTAAATTTTAGTTACATTTGTTTTTGATGAGTAGGTTTGAAAAAGCCCTAAGCCGTTTAAAATCAAAGCCCAAGGACTTTACATGGAGAGAATTGGTGAGCATTATGATGCATTTTGGATATTTAGAAATAAAAGGAGTGGGTTCCAGAAGAAAATTTCACCATCCTCAAACGAAGGCAGTGGTGAGTTTGCACGAGCCCCATCCGCGCCCCGTTTTAAAGGCTTATGCAATTGAAATAATTATAGACCATTTAAAGGAACAGGAGTTAATATGAAGAACGTATTAGAACACAAGGGATATACCGGCACAGTTGAGTTTAGTGCAGTTGATGATGTTTTTTTTGGAAAAATTAATGGCATACGCGATGTGGTAACATTTGAGGCTGATACGGTTAACAAATTGAAAAAATCCTTTCGGGATGCGGTAGAGGATTATATTGAAACGTGCGCAGCAATTGGAAAAGAACCTGATAAAGAGTTTAAGGGGAGTTTTAATGTGCGTATAAAACCAAAGCTCCATCGGCTTGCGGTAATAAAATCTTCAGCCATGAAAATTTCTCTGAACCAGTTTGTGGAACAGGTAATTGCTAAAGAAGTGATGGATTAAGCCTATCGAGACCTTAGCTGCTTACTTTGGGTATCAAAACGTTACTTACCGATTATGTCTTTTATGTCTGATATGATTCGTTGTGCCAACGCAGCCGCCTTCTTTTCATTTTGCGATTCCGCATAAATGCGGATAATCGGTTCGGTATTGCTTTTGCGCAGGTGTACCCATTCCTTTTCTTTTTCGAAATCGATTTTTACGCCATCAACCGTATTGATGTTTTCGTGGGCGTATTTCAACTTCATTTTATCTAAAACCTCGTCCACATTGATTTGTGGAGTGAGTTCAATTTTGTTCTTGGAAATAAAATAAGCTGGATAGCTTTTGCGAAGTTCTGAAGCTTTTAGTTTGGATTTTGCCAGATGACTTAAGAACAACGCAATGCCCATCAGCGCATCGCGGCCATAATGAAAGTCGGGCACAATCACTCCGCCATTGCCTTCGCCACCGATCACGGCTTTTACTTCTTTCATTTTATTTACCACGTTTACTTCGCCTACCGCTGCGGCCCGGTATTCGCCACCGGCTTGCTCGGTAACATCGCGCAAAGCACGGGTTGATGACAGGTTGGAAACGGTATTGCCCTTTTTCTTTTTCAGGATGTAATCGGCCACAGCCACCAGCGTGTATTCTTCACCAAAGGGGCTGCCGTCTTCCTGTATTAAGGCTAATCGATCCACATCAGGATCAACCACAATTCCTAAATGACATTTTTCTTTTTTAACAACCGAAGTGATTTTCTTCAGGTGCTCGGGCAGTGGTTCGGGGTTGTGCGGAACTTTCCGTTGGGTTCGCAATACAACTGCACAATTTTTTTAACGCCCAACGCTTTCAGTAACAAAGGCACAGCAATGCCACCGGTTGAGTTCACGGCATCTACTGCAATTTTAAATTTTGAGTTTTGTATGGCGCGTTTATCTACCAGCTTGTGTTTTAAAATAAGGTTGATATGCTTTTGAATGTAACTGTTGTTTTGCGTGTAGCTTCCTAGTTGGGTAACAGCGGCAAAATCGAAATTATCTTTTTGTGCCAGTTGTAACACTTCAGCACCGTCTTCGGCCGAGATGAATTCACCTTTTTCATTCAGAAGTTTAAGGGCGTTCCATTGCACCGGGTTATGACTGGCCGTAAGGATAATTCCACCACCCGCTTTTTCGAGGGGCACGGCTATTTCAACGGTAGGTGTGGTGGATAGGCCAAGGTCAATTACATGAAGTCCTAAACCCTGCAAGGTGGCCGATACCAACTGGCTTACCATTTCACCCGAGGGGCGTGCATCGCGCCCGATCACTATTTTTTTTTGCGCCATGCGCTTTGGCCCACGTACCAAATGCAGCCGCAAATTTTACCACATCCACAGGAGTAAGCGCATCGCCCGGAGCACCACCAATGGTGCCGCGAATGCCCGAAATAGATTTGATTAAGGTCACGTTTGAAAAAATTTGTGCGAAGTTAACGCAATATAAGGCTTTGCAAAAGGTAAATAATTATTGACCTTTAAAATCCTGTAAAGCCATGATATGAGGTTGGAAAGGGATTAGAGAGAAAGTTGTTAAAACAAGCAGGAATAAAAAAATGAAAGTATTGTTAAAAGATTGGTGTTGTAGTAGAAAAAACCGACACAGGGTTTTCGGCCTTTGCCGATGATTACCCGGTATTTACCACCGGAAAAACACTTTCTGAATTATCAGATAATATGGTAGAAGCACTTAATCTTTATTTTGAAGATGATGGACAGAAAGTCAATTCAAAAAATATTCATTTTGAGATAGACTTGTGTCAATTCTTTCAACACTATCGTGTGCTCAATGCAAAGTTTTTGGCAGAGCGGATTGGGATGAATGCTACTTTGTTGTCACAATATGTACAAGGCAGAAAAAAACCATCGGTAGCACAAACTGAGAAGATACTTTCGGGAATTAATCAGATAGGCAAGGAACTTTCAGAATTAAGCCTGGTAACCAAAGACTAACCTTTCTTCCGTATCTCCGGCATTTCAGCAATGGCCTTCGCTTTTTCTTTTTCCGGATCGCCACAGGCATCGCCTTCTCCAATTACTTTGCCGCAATAACCACAGGTAATTCCCTCTTTGGCCAGGTATGGGCTTTGAGTGGCGCAGGTACCTCTAAACTCGCCATCTTTTACAAATAAACAAAACGCACCGACATTAAAATGAAGAAGAGTGCAAAGATTCCGAGCGTTAGCAGAAAGATGGCCATACCCCTGTGGTTTTGATTTTACGATTTGCGATTTTTGCGCTTACAAAAAATACAACACATACCGCTTATTGTTAAGTTTCCTGAGCATGAAAAAAAACACCCCTTTCCGCACCCGATTTAACCCGTGAGGCCAAATTAAAGGCTTTTGATCGCTTGCTTACCGTAATGAACGAGTTGCGTGAAAATTGCCCGTGGGATAAAAAACAAACCATGGAATCGCTGCGGCATTTAACCATTGAGGAAACGTACGAGTTATCGGATGCCATTCTGGAAGGCAATCTGAAT
>LNFR01000081.1 GCA_001567185.1 Bacteroidetes bacterium OLB12 | reverse complement strand
CGGGGGCGATTTGAATACGGTTATTCAATGGATGTGTAGCGAATTGGTGGTGGGGCATCATCGTCTGCAAGGCAGCGGTGACCGGTTAGGCAAACCCGAGCAGGTAAGCGGTGGTTTGCTGGGTGCCGACTATCGAGTTGTCAACAACCGTTATCAAATCAAAAAAATTTATGGCGGGTTAAACTGGAACCCGGAGTTACGTTCGCCATTAACCGAGCCGGGTATCAATGCAGCGGTGGGCGATTACATACTTGCTGTTAATGGAAAAGATGTAACCGCTGCGCAAAATCTGTTTAGCTTTTTTGAAAACACAAGCGGTAAAATTGTTGAATTAACCCTGGGCACCAATGCCAATTATACCGGATCGCGCACGGTAAAAGTAGTTCCGGTTGCAACTGAATATGCGTTGCGAAATCGTGACTGGGTTGAAGGAAATCTTAAAAAAGTAAACGAAGCAACAAACAACCAGGTAGCGTATGTTTATGTTCCGAACACAGCCGAACTGGGCCATGAATATTTTAAACGTTACTTTTATCCACAGGCCAACAAAAAAGCAATCATTATTGATGAGCGCTTTAATGGTGGTGGTCAAATTGCAAACTACTACATCGACTTATTGCGGCAGCCGTATCATGCGCATTGGAATACGCGCTATGGTAAAGACTTTAAAACCCCAAGTGCTTTTATTGAAGGACCAAAGGTGATGATCATTGATGAAACGGCCGGGTCGGGTGGTGATATGCTGCCCTTCATGTTTCATAAATTCAAGTTGGGCACGCTGGTAGGCAAACGTACGTGGGGTGGTTTAGTAGGTGTGTTGGGTTTCCCCGAATTTATTGATGGCGCCTCGGTTACGGCACCCAACCTGGCAATCTGGACCAAAGACGGATTTATTGTAGAGAACGTGGGCGTGCCGCCTGAAATTGAAGTAGAACAAATGCCCGGTGATGTGATCAAAGGAAATGATCCGCAATTATTAAAAGCCATTGAGGTGGCTTTGGATGAACTAAAGAAAAATCCGGTTGTGGAACCCGTACGACCACCTTATCCTGTAAGAACGAAGAACTAAAAACTTTTATATTTCAAAACTTCAGATAAGTTGTAAGAACTATCCGGAACAAAAGAAAAGAGTTGTCTCAAAAGTCGAATACGGGAATACGCCTTTGTGCCGGAATCCCTTTCCGTACCACTACCTCGAGATCGCGGAATAAATCCGCGATGACAGAACGACTTTTGAGACAACTTTCTTTTTCAAAAGCAGTTTACCAAACTACAATCCGCTCGTTTTCGGGTTTATACATTTTATCACCCGGTTGTACATTAAACGCATTATAAAATGGTGTAAAATTCATTAACGGGCCATTCACCCGCCATTTAGCCGGTGAATGTGGGTTGGTGTTTACATAGTTTCGTAAAAAATCATCGGTGGTTTTAACTCGCCAGATGCGGGCAATTGAAATGAAGAACCGCTGATCAGGCGTAAAGCCATCAAGTTTTTTATCGCTTTGTCCTTGTTCGGTAAGTTTAAACGCATCGTAGGCAATGGCAATGCCGGCAATGTCGGCTGTATTTTCGCCTACTGTCAATGCGCCTTTCACGTGTACACTATCCAACACAGTAAACTGGTTGTATTGATCAATTACCTGCTGCGTTTTTGCCTTGAACTTTTCGTAGTCTTCTTTTGTCCACCAGTTCTTTACATTCCCATCTTTGTCATACTGTGCGCCCTGGTCATCGAAGGAGTGTGTTATTTCATGACCGATTACCATACCAATACCCCCATAGTTCAACGCATCATCGGCATTCAAATCAAAATAAGGCGGTTGTAAAATACCGGCCGGAAAGTTTATTTCATTTTGCGATGGATTGTTAGAAGCCGTTACCGTAGGTGGTGTAGTGCGCCACTCAGTCTTGTCAACCGGTTGGTCTATCTTGGCAATCATATACTGATACTCGTTTTGATTGGCCGACAACCAATTTTCAAAGTAGGTGTTCCTGTTTACAACCACGTTCGAATAATCGCGCCATTTATCCGGGTACCCGATTTTTTCTCTGAACGTTCCCAACTTCTCCAGCGCTTTTGCTTTGGTTGAATCACTCATCCACTCCAGTTTGTTTACGCGGGCCTCGAACGATTTCTTCAGGTTATCCACCAACACAATCATGCATTGCTTCGCTTCTTCCGGAAAATATTTCTTTACATACAACTGCGCCAATGCATGGCCGATGGAGCGATCTACCGCTTCGGTCATCTCTTCTCCGCGCGGTTTGCGCACCGCCTGGCCACTCAATACTTTGGAATATTCAAACGCGGCATTCGAGAAAGGTTTGCTTAACATACTTGCATAGCGGCTAAGCGTTTTTGCTTTCAGATAAACTTTCCAATCGTTAATCGAAACCGATTTGAGCATGGTATTCAACTGATCGTAATAGGCGGGTTGTTGCATATTTATGGAATCGGTCTTAATACCCATATCTGCAAACAAAGCTGACCAGTTCAGGTTCGGTTGCCGCTTTTCTACATCGGCCACAGCCAGTTTATTGTAGTTGGCCTGTACATTTCTGCGTTCAATGTTCGTCTTGTGCGACTCGGCAAACTGTTTTTCAATTTTATAAACCACCTCCGCATTTTTTGCCGCTGTGGCTGCATCAACGCCAATCAATTCGAACAACGTGGTGGTATATTTTTTATAAGCATCCTGCACTTTTACAGTTGGTGCATCGTCTTTAAAGTAATATCCCTTTTCAGGCAAGCCGGTACCGGTTTGTGAAAGCTGGCCGATGTTGATCGAACTTTTCTTTACATCGGGCCCCACGCGAAAAGCAAGAATAGAACTGTTCCCCACTTTTTCCTGCGCTGCCACAAACTTTAAAAGCGAGGACACGTTTGTGATTGCGTCAATCTGATCTAAGGTTGGTTTAATTGGATCATAACCGCGTTGTTCAATCTGCACAGTGTCCATACCGGCCAGGTAAAAGTCGGCTACTTTTTGTTCTATGCTGCCGGGTGCATGTGCTCCTTTCGCCAGGCTGTCCAGAATACCTTGCATCCGGATGCGCTGCGGGTAATTAAGAAATGAATACGAACCTACCCCCGATTGTGTACCCGGTATCTTTACGGAATCGTACCAGATGCCGTTTACGTATGTAAAAAAATCATCGCCTGGTTTTTTAGTGGGATCGATTCCCGTTACCACAACGTGGTTATCCTCCGCCTGCTTGCAGGCACCTGCCAGCCCAAAGACCAGCAAGCAGTAAAAAAGTTTTTTCATGGTTTAAAGTTTAGCTTCAATCGATTATGAAAGGTACGCACGAAGTTATTGGTATTCCCGGTGGAATCTTCAAACGGTTAAAACCAGGGTTGTTCTGTGGGCAATTCATAAAAAAATCCCGAGCTCACCGTTCGGGATTTTTATTTGAATGGATACTTCTTATCTACTTATTCTTGTCCAGCTTCACATTCATAGGCACTTCTTCTACACGTACAAGTTCATTAAACAGCAACTTAAAAGTGCCTTGTGCCTGAGCCCTGAACGTAATTTCTGGTGAGAAAGAATACAATTTTCCTTTTCCAACGGGAGCTTCAAAAGCAACCACTCCGCCTTTCAGGTAATTGGCTCCCCACACCCATCCACTGCGCAAGGGGTTCTCTTCGCCAAACCACATCAGCGGTTTTACCTTTCCTTGCACCACTGCATCGGGGGCCAGGGTAAACACCGGGCTATTGTCAAAATACACATCTGCTTCGTTGCTCATGCCCCATGTGGCACTTTGTGTTGAATCCAACTTTACCCGCAATACGCTGCCTGGCACATAATATTTATCGTTAGGAATACTCCGCTCCTGCCCATTGTTGCCGATCTCCATTAAAGCATTCTTCACCGGTAACCCTAAGTGATAGGCCAGGTTAGTACTTGTACCGATCGTTACAATTCTTCCGCCTTCTTCCAGGAATTTCTTGATTTGAGGAATGGATTTATCAGCGGTGATCTTCCCCATCGTTTTATGATACTCTGCGGGAATCTCTTCTTGCTTGGGCTCGCGCTGGTTGCGCATAAATGCAGCGAATGGATCATTGTCTGCACCTGCTTGTGGTACTGCCGGAATGGCGCGCGTTACAAAAATAATTACATCATACTTCTTCTTCAGGTCTCCGGCATCAATATCCCGGGCATAAATAATATCGGCATCAAAATGATATTGTTCCATCAACCAACGCACCCAGCCCGATGGCATAGAGCCACCATAAGTATCCCACAGCGCAATGCGTGCTGCCGAAACCTTAGCCAATGTGCCCGGTGCTTTGGAAAGTCCGGTTACCACCAGGCCTAACTCTGCTCCGCTTTTCTGCAATACTTGTTTAGCCTTACTGCTTGCCGGAACATAGAAACTTCCTGCAGGTACTTTATTATTTCCCTTAACTCCTTCCGGCAAACGATACACGGTAACACCTGCTTTAATTAAATCATTTACAGCAATAAAAGCATTGTTTCCTTTCGCGTTCAACACATAACCTCCTGAGGACGTAAGTCCATCCAGTTTGGCCGGAGGATTTTGTAATTCACCGTAAGGCACTTGTTCGAATGGCCCAGTAAAATCTTCAATGAAGCGATCGAATTGTACACCCATTTGATAGGCGAGTGTCCAGCCGGCTGCATCGTAAGGGCGCACCGGAGGCCCCCCGGGATATTGGAAATCATTCGGGTGATCCTGAGGTTCAAACATATCAATCACATGCGGACGAAAAGCCTGGTTGTTTTTAACGATGTATGATCCGGCAGGATATTTTTTATTCTTGATCGTAAAATCCGTTTTCGCCTTTTCAACACGAATACCGGTTTTGATTAAGGCATTCACAAATTTTACAGCGGTTGGAAAGTCAGCCTGATCGGACGGAATAACATACCCGCGGGCATCCCGTTTTGCCGGGGCTGTAAAAATACTGTCGTAGAAATTTTTTGTGATCGTATTGTTTGCCGGAGTGGCAGCACCTTCCGTTTTCTTCGGCCTGTTCTTAAAGGCAGTATTCACGGCCTCTACCTTGGCGGGATAGGGTGTCCAGTAATCGGCACTTCCTCGTTCAATAGAGTTCTTTCCCATTTTGTAAATGTTGTAAAGCAATTGGTCGCTATGACGCGCTGCATAATCCAGCACAGCATAATTCAACGACAGGGAATAGTCAATCGCATTTTTGAAATACCACTTGCGGGGCGTAACCGGAAATGGTGTAAAGTTGTTTGGAACCAGGCGCGAGGTAACCACCGGAATATCGCTCGGGTTTGGTCCACCTACAATTTCGGTAAGCAAACCAATCATGTTGTGAAAGTGTGTGGTTGTGCGCAAGCCTCCGTTATACCAGGTAGAAAACACCGATCCGCCCAGGCGGGTATAGCCCGGTTTGCCTTCTGCATTCAGGCGGTTAATCATAGAAGCGCCCACCGCATCAATGCCTGTAATCATTAACGGATCGAAGACATAGTTAAAGGGATCGCGATAAGGCGGCCCCGCCAATACGGAACCAGCCGGTCCCGACTGATGATGATTATACATGATTTGCGGAATCCATTCAATAAACAATTGGCGACCCATATTCTGTGTTTCCTTCATGTTCATGATAAAGAAATCGCGGTTGTTATCATGGCCAATGTATTTCTGATACAAGCGGGGAAGGTGTTCTGTTGATCGCTTTTCCGGAGTAGGGTTGCGCATATACCAGTTTGAAACCAACTCTTGTCCATCCGGATTGGCATGTACAAACAAGATTACAACTTTATCGAGAATGCGAAGGGTTTCCGCATCGGTACCGCTCACCACCCTATATAATGTTTCAATGAGTTGATGCGTACCTACCACTTCGGTGGCGTGGAGCCCGCCATCAATCCACACAATGGCTTTGCCTTCTGCGGCCATGGCTTTGGCTTGCGCTTCGGTAATGCCCTCGGCCCGTGCCATCTTTACTGAAATGTCTTTGTAGCGATCAAGCTGTTTATGGTTTTCAGGTGAAGTTACAATCAGCATATACTGCTGCCGGCCTTCTTCGGTGGTACCAATACTGGTTAGCTTTACCCGGTCGGATACCGCCAGCTTCTTAAAATACGCTTCGGTTTGTGTATAAGTGGCCAACATGTAATTGTCGCCTATTTCAAAACCAAAGTGTTCCTTGGGTGTAGGAATGGTTTGCGCCACCAGGTTTAGCTGTAAACCGAGCACAACGGCCAGTAACATCATCTTTTTTAACATGCGTTGCAGAATTTAGGTTATTACTTCCGCAAAGAGAAGGTTTACAGGTAAGGAACAAAGCAAAATTTGATGAGAGGAAACTATCTGGCCCAGATAGGTTTTTAAGTTCCAGTGCTTAAATTTCATCCTATGAAATACATACCCATCGCGTTCCTGCTCTGTCAGTTCACGCTTTCCGTTTTTGCGCAAACTACCGACCAAATCAACAAAATCGACCAGCTTTTCAGCGCCTGGAACAATGCCACCCCCGGGGTAGCAGTAGCCGTGCAGCAAGGGGATAAGATTATTTATAACAAAGCCTTTGGCCTGGCTGATTTAGAACACACTATTCCCAACACAACTGAAACCATTTTTGAAAGCGGATCGGTAGCCAAACAATTTACTGCCATGAGTATTTTGTTGCTTGCTGCGGAAGGCAAACTTTCTCTATCGGATGATATCCGCAAGTATGTTCCGGAAATTCCAAAGTACAATGCAACCATCACCATTCAAATGTTACTCAACCACACAAGCGGGTTAAAGGACTGGGGCAGTGTGGGCTCGCTTACCGGGTGGCCGCGCACCACACAGGTTTATACACAAGACCTGGCGTTGCAAATTATGAGCAAACAGAAAAGCACCAATTTTACGCCCGGCACAGAATACAACTACAGCAATTCCAACTATTCTTTGCTGGTAACTATCGTGGAAAGGGTTTCGGGCAAATCGCTGGCTGCTTTTACCGATGAAAAATTGTTTAAGCCACTGGGTATGGCACACACCCAATGGCGCGATAACTTTCGTGAAGTGGTGCCCAACCGTGCCATTGCTTACCGAAAGGACAAGAATACCTACGAGCAATTGATGCCGTTTGAAGATATACACGGCCATGGTGGTTTGTTGACGACTACGGGCGATCTGTTAACGTGGAATAATCTACTGGAAACACACGCCATCGGGGGACATGCGGTTTATGAATGGCGTGTGCAGAAAGGCAAGCTTGCCAACGGAAAAGAAATCAAATATGCAGCCGGGCTCAACGTAAGCAAACAGTTTGGCTTCGATGAAATCAGCCACAGTGGTTCTACAGCCGGCTACCGTGCCTGGCTTGCCTATTATCCTGAAAAAAAAACTTTCCATTGTTGCACTCAGTAACGATGGAAGTTTTAATCCAACCGGAATGGGCAGGCAAATAGCGAGGTGCTTTTGCTTACCGATAGGAAACCACTGGATATTCCCGAAATCAAAACCGAAGATCCTGATAGTACTTATGCTCCGGCATCTTATACGCCTACTGAATCTGACCTGAAAAAATTTGAGGGCATTTGGCGTAGCATCCGGCACATGGATGTGCAACGCATTGCGCGAAAAGAAAATGCACTATTCAATAACAAAATCAGGGCTGCTGTGTTAGATCAAAATACAGCTTACTTTGATGCCCGCTGGAACCTTACCAAAACAAACCGGGTATTGGTTACCTACGGAACGGATACCTTATCGTATATTAAAGTAGCTGCTCCGGATTTAACGGTTAAATCCCTTACAGCACTAACCGGAACCTACTACAGTGAAGAAGCAGATGCGACTTACCTGGTAGAAATAAAAAACAATGAAATCATAATCAACAACAAACCGCACCCACCTTACAAACTAACCCCAACCTTTAACGATGCATTCTTTTCGGAAGATGGAAACTTATTTGAATTCAGGCGCGACAAAAGGGAAAGGTTATTCAGCTACTGGTTAGCACGGGGCGGGCAATTCATGTTTCCTTTTGTAAAATGAAGTAACGAGCAGGGGTTAATGCTGTTTCTGTTGTCTTACCAATAAGTTCTATCTTTAGCTTTATGATGATACCGGTGCGTTTGAAGTTTTTGATTCTCTTTTGTTGTGTTTCTTTAAAAGTGGTGGCCCAGGATCCTGAAGTTGAGTTTGTGCTGGTGAAGGAAGACTCTCCGATCTATGTACACGAACGCTGGATTACCTTTCCCGGAAAAGTACCGGCTGTGAAAGCGCGCGAGGTAAAAGGCGAGTTTCTGATCCGCTCGTCCATGTACACCATTCTTGATTTGTTGAAGGACGAATCCAAAATCAAAATCTGGCAAAAACATGTTTCTGATTTTAAAGTGCATCTGCAACCCGATACCACCTGGTGGTTAGAGTATTCTTACCACGACATTCCGTGGCCGGTGAGCGACCAGGATCATTTTCTAAAATATGTGTTAGCAGAACAAATTCCGGGCAAGCAACTTTTTATTACGTTTGAATCGGTAGTGAATTCAAAACTGGCGCCCGTTGAAAAAGGAGTTAGTCGTATGGAATTATCCGGAAGTTGGACCCTAGAGCAAGTCAACGAGGATCAGGTGAAGGTAACGTATCGGATACTTTCCATGCCCAGCCACATCCCGCGCATATTTACCGACCCGGTAATCCGCAGCAACCTGATGAGCACGATCAAGGCTTTAACCCATTTGGCTGAAAAGATGTAGTGCTACTCCGCCATTACCGGCCTTCCCATAATTGATTTGGCGGTGGCTTCCAGAATTTCGAATGCACTTTCGGCCATGCGATTTTCAGTATCCAGCGTGGGATTTACCTCCACAATTTCCCAGGCGCACACTTTGGCATCCTTACACAATTCGGTATTCAGAATTTTTGCTTCTTCTACGGTAAGTCCATTTGGTACAGGCGTACCTGTTCCGGTAGAAAACCGGCTATCGATACTGTCCACATCAAACGAAACATAAATCAGGTCGCAATGCCTTAGCATTTGCAAGGCTTTGTGTGCAATTGCTTCCGCACCGGATTTTTTCACCTCCTCTACCTCAATGAAGTTGATGTTATGTTTATTGAGAAGATAGTTTTCAGGTTTTTCCAGATCGCGCACAGCAATATACACCAGGTCTTCCGGTAAAATCTTAGGACCTTGCATGCCTACATTTTTTATCTGCTCCCAGTAATCAAGCGTTTCACCGCGTGGGTCGTTCACTTTGCATTCCAGGTTATCAAAACCAAAAGCCATGGCCAACGGCATACCGTGCATGTTACCTGATGGTGTGGTAAACGGTGTGTGAATATCGGCATGGGCATCAATCCAGATTACACCAAGGCGCTTCTTGGGATATGCCTTTTTAATTCCGGCAATGGTTCCGTAGGCAGTAGAGTGATCGCCCGCCATGATTAGCGGAAAGTAATCATCAAAAATCTGTTCATACACTTCCAGGCACACACGTTCTTCCATGATGAGTACCCCATCAATAAACTTGGCATACGCATGCTCGGCACCATCAAACAGAAGTTCATTTACGTTTTCAACTTCAATAGAATCGAACTGGCGGAAGAGGTCAGATTTCAGATCAAGGCTGGCTATTTTCATCGCCTCCACACCCAGGCTGGCCCCGCGCGTACCGGCACCAATTTCAGACTTCACTTCGATGATCTTTATCTCTTTCACAGAACTAAGAATTAAGTATTAAGAATTTGGGTAATCGTAAAAAAAATGGCCAAAAAAGCCTCATTTCATGCCCTTAGAAGTCGGGCAATGCATGTAAGCCCGCGGGGACGGGGTTAAAAATCATGCGGGAAATGTGATTAACCATACAAGTTTTGATCTGTTGCAAAGATGGCAAATTTATCTCATTATTGCACTCTTTAATTTTGGCTAATGGTTGCTTGTTGATCGTTGTTATTTTGAAGAGATCAGACCAACAGCCAAGGAACTAAACAACGAACAACTATTTTGATTGATTAATGAAGAGTTACCGTGAGCTGATTGAACAAACTTTTGAGTTCCCTCAAAAAGAATTTAAAGTTCGCAACCATGAATTACTGTTCAATGAAGTGCCCCTCATGGACATTATCAGGCAGTACGGAACTCCCCTCAAAGTAACTTACCTGCCCCGCATCAGCGAGAACATCCGGTTTGCACAAGCTACCTTCAACAATGCCATTGAGCGGTTTAAATACAATGGCAAGTATACCTATTGCTATTGCACCAAATCCTCGCACTATGACTTTGTTCTGGAAGAAGCTCTGAAAAATGATGTGCACATTGAAACATCTTCTGCGTTTGACATTCCAATTGTACGCACGTTGTACGAGCGGGGTAAGATTTCAAAAGAAACCTTCATTCTCTGCAACGGTTTTAAAATGCCGCAATATCGCCAGTATATTACGGAGTTGCTGAATGAAGAATTCAACTGCGTTCCCATACTGGATAACCTGAGCGAGATTGAAACCTATGAAAGTAACGTAACCCGGCCTTACCAGGTGGGCATTCGGGTTGCAGCCGATGAAGAACCCAAGTTTGAGTTTTACACCTCGCGCCTGGGCATCCGCTACAGCGATATTATTCCCTTGTATAAAGAGAAAATTCAACCCAGCAGCAAAGCCTCGCTTAAAATGCTGCACTTCTTTATTAACACCGGTATTAAAGACACCGCCTATTACTGGAGCGAACTAAGCCGCTTTATCTTTAAATACTGCGAACTGAAAAAGATTTGCCCCACATTGGATTCAATCGATATTGGCGGTGGGTTCCCTATCAAAACCTCGCTTACCTTCCATTACGATTACAAGTACATGATTGAGCAGATCGTGGAAAATATTAAATGGATTTGTGAAAAAAATAATGTACCGGTACCCAACATCTTTACCGAATTTGGAAGTTTTACAGTAGGCGAAAGCGGAGCTGTTTTGTATTCGATGGTGGATCAAAAACTGCAAAACGACAAAGAGCTCTGGTACATGATTGATGGTTCATTCATAACTCATTTGCCGGATGTGTGGGGCTTGAATCAGAAGTACATTTTACTTTCTATAAATAAGTGGGACGACCCCTATCATAAAGTAAATATTGGTGGCCTTACGTGCGACAGTCACGATTATTATAACTCAGAAGCACACACCGGTGAGGTTTTCTTGCCCATGATTACTGACGAAGAACCGCTCTACATCGGTTTCTTTCATACCGGTGCCTACCAGGAATCATTAGGTGGCTATGGTGGCATACAACATTGCCTTATTCCGGCACCCAAGCATGTGCTGATAGACCGGAATGAAGATGGCGAGATAACCACCGAGTTGTTTGCGAAAGAACAATCCAGCCACAGCATGATGAAACTACTGGGGTACGAAGGTACACCCGAGTAATCAATAACCTGTTTCCAACTTTTTTACTACATTGGTTATCTATTAGTAAAAGAAAACCAATGCCTCAACTGTCATTTTTATCAGAAGCCATCTCAAAAATACACGTAAGGATGAATGTCATGCCGGATTTATTCCGGCATCCCAACCTTTCTGCACCGATTCCGAGATCGCGGAACGCTGTCTGCGATGACAAAGTATTTTTGAGATGGCTTCTAGTTGTATTCATGCTGCTGGTGATGCACGACCTTGCCGCCCAGGAACCTTATACAGCACGTGGTTTTTGGCAGGAAACCAAAAAAGAATCCTACCGTAAAATTGCCGAGCGAAAACTGAAGGGCGATTCGCTTACCAGTTCTGAACTCCTTTACCTGGAAGATTATGAAAAATACCTGGCGGGTTATTACGACCGACTATCAGAAGAAGAGAAACAGAAATATCAGCAACTTAAAACACAATGGGATCTTGAGCTTAATACACATGCACAACCTGCTTCCGATTTTGAATTGCGCACACGCGACAGGCTGGTAAATGCAGTGTACGGGGCTTATTATGGTTTTAGCATTGTAAGGGGTGCAGAAATTGACGGCCCGGCTGCGGCTGGAATAATTCCCATTGTAGCGGGGCTTTGGCAACTTGGCCCGGTTATCAACCAGAAAAAAATTTGAAGGGATAGATGCCAGCACCATTCGGGCGGGTAACTCTGGGCGCCTTTTGGGTTTAATGAACGGGTTTTTTCTTGGATTGACCGTTGCCGGAAATAACGATACGCAGGGAAATACTGCATTGCTTCTTTCAACTGCCGGTAGTATTACGCTTGGTGAAATCGGGTTTCAGACTCAAAAGCGAAAGCATTTTTCTGAAGGTCATATCGAACAAATGCGGCATTATGGTTTTCTCGGGCCCTTTGTTGCAGGTATGATATTGGCAACAACCGAAACAAGCGATAACCATGCTATTGGAGCAGGGTTGCTGGCAGGTGGCATTGGTGGATTATTTATGGGGCACCACGTAGCACAAAAATATAATTACACGCAAGGTGATGTGGATGCCATTAGCGCACTTACCCTGGCCAGTACCGGGTTAGGGTTTTCCATAGCTGCAGAAAGTATTGACAGAAGCGAACGCCCGGGTATTTTTATCATTCCTGCTGTTACCTCAATTGTAGGAACGATGTTGGGGCAAAAATCAGTAAAGGGTGTGCGGCTTACTAAAACACAAGGCAATATTGTTTCATTCGCTACCGGTGGGGCCGCATTGGTAGGTATTGGGTTAATGACCGTGTTTGAAAGTGAACCTGCTTTAATGATTGGTGTTCCCTCCGTTTTTGCTATCGTAGCACACCAGGCCATGTTCCATTCTTATAAAAAGAAAAATCTTGCTGAAATAAAAATCGGACGGTCTGTCAACAGCCGGCTTCAGTTCTCAATGAATGTTACACCCGAAAACTATTTTGCAAATAAACAGGCCGGAGAAAAAATTGTGCAAACAGGCCAACTGGCAAACTCCGTTGTAAAACTCAGGTTGAAGTTTTAGCCCCTCAAAATCAGGTGAGCTGCCTCGAGCAAACTCTCCACTTTAAAATCAGCTTTGTTTGCAGGTTCTACTTCATCACCAATTTGTATTGTTCGGATGCCCAGGCTGCGGGCCGGTATAATATCCCTGCCCCGATCGCCCACCATCCACGAGGTTGAAACATCAATGCCAAATCGTGCAATTGCTTTTTCAAACATAAGCGTACCGGGCTTGCGCGTAAGCGATTCAGTAACCGAAGGATGGTATGGACAAAAATAAAAATGATCGATGCTGTTGTTTGACATTTGCTGAAAATACCCGTGGCATGCTTCCATTTGCTGTTGCGTATAAATACCCTGCGCAATTCCCGATTGGTTAGTAACTACAATCAGGCGAAAGCCTGCGGTTTTTAATAGCCGGGTAGCTTCAATTACACCCGGAAGAATTTCAAAGGCCTCTACCCGGTAAGTGTATAAGGGATTGTCTTTGTTTAGTACACCGTCTCTGTCCAAAAAAACGCATTTATTCATAGCAGGCTGGTTCCGATTGGTCTCAATGTTAAGGCATTCTGCCAACTGAAACCAGCAATTGGCCTAATTTTCAGACCAGTTTATTGGATGTGGATTGTTTGGAAAACTCTTTTACTTAGTTTTGTTATGCTGGGAATTCTGCCCGGCTTAACCAAAAGGCTTTTGAATAACGCTATCGTCATTATTCCTACTTATAACGAGAAGGAGAACATCACCATGATTATTGAAACGGTGTTTTCCCTTCCCAAGGACTTTGATATTTTGGTTGTAGATGACAATTCGCCCGATGGCACTGCCGCTGTGGTGAGAGACCTGCAACAAAGCTATAATACCGATGCCGCAACCCGGTTGCACGTATTGCAACGCCCCGGCAAACAAGGTTTAGGTACCGCCTACATTCAGGGTTTTAAGTTTGCGTTAGAAGCCGGCTATGACTATGTGTTGCAAATGGATGCGGATTTTTCGCACAACCCGAAAGACCTGATTCAACTTTACCTGACCTGCGCGGAATGGGGTAGTGATCTTTCAATCGGATCGCGCTATGCCACCGGGGTAAATGTGGTGAACTGGCCCATGGGCCGGGTGCTGTTATCCTTTTTTGCCAGCAAATATGTACAGATTGTTACCGGAATTCCGGTACACGATACAACAGCCGGTTTTGTTTGCTACCGAAGCAAAGTACTTAAAACCATTCGGTTAGACCAGGTAAAATTTGTAGGCTATGCTTTTCAGATTGAAATGAAATTTCTTACCTGGAAATACGGATTTAAACTGAGCGAAGTACCCATCATATTTACCGAACGCACCCGTGGTCAAAGTAAAATGTCGGTGGGTATTTTTAAAGAAGCATTTTTGGGCGTAATCCAGATGACGGTTCAGAGCTGGTTCAAAAAGTATATTCCTTCCTAAAATCTGATTTACCGCGCCAGCCAAAAACCGGATGCCACAAGCCTCTGCATGATCAATCAAACCGGATTGCTTCTACCGGATTAATGCGTGCGATGTACCGTGTGGGCAGTAGTAAAACAAGAAGCACAGTTCCAAACACAATGGCATTTAAAAAAAGTACGGTATCCCAGTTCCATTGTATGGGTACATAAGCCATGTAATAATCATGAGGGTTAAGTCTGATGAACTTAAACCAATATTGCAGAAAGCACAAACCAAGTCCTACTGCATTTCCCCATAACAGCCCCCGCACAATCAGGTTCATGCCACTATATAAAAACACATTGCGCACCAGTTGATTTCTGGCACCCATCGCTTTTAATATACCCACCATGGGTGTTCGCTCCATCACCAAAATCAGGATTACCGAAATCATATTAACACAAACCACCACCAGAATTATGATAAGCAGAATTTTAACTTGCCGCTTAATTAAATCAAGCCACTCAAAAACCTGAATGTATTTATCGCGTACAGTTTCCAGGTATAAATCATAATCCATCGAATCGCCAATTTGCCTGGCGGCCGATTCCAATGCCGCCCGATCGAAGTTAAAATTGTAATCAAACAGCGCTTTCCAATAGGTAAACTGGGGATTATCAATTTCCGGATTATTAAAAATAGCCTCGCGTGCATACGCTGAATAGGCATTGAAATCTTCGCGCCAAAGCGGTATGGTATTAAAATAATTAAGATTAACCTGCACCTCCAGCCCGCCCGCTTCGTGGGCTGCCCAGTCGTTTAAACGCTGCACCAGCCCGATGTCACCAATAATTACTTTGCTGTCAAAATAATCTGAAAGGTTGGTTTCGTAAATACCCACTACGGTGAGTCTTCTGAACCGGGGCGGATTCTGAAAGAAATGAACCGTAAGCGCATCGCCCACACGTATATTAATCTTATCGGCAATTACCCTGCTTATCACTACTTCATGAGCATAGGCCGAATCGGAGAATTGAATAAATCTTCCTTCCAGTAAATTTTTATTAAAAGCCGTTGAATTAAAACTTTTGCCAACGCCTTTAAAAACGATACCAAGCACCTCTTCATCTGTTTTTACAAGGCCTGCTTTGTGCGCATACTCCTGCACATGCGTAACAAAAGGAAATTGTTCGGGATTTTTATACAATGCAATCCGGTAATCGAAGGGCTGTTCCTCTACCGCATTACTCATGGTAAAGCGGCTAATTAAAAGGTGGTTGCTAAAATTGTAAATCTTATCTTTAACCGCAGCCTGAAACCCCTGCATAATCAGAAAAGAAACAATGGCTGCCGCCAACCCAATAGCAATACTGGCCACGGCTATTTTATGAATAACGGCAGCAAAACTATTGTCCTGCCTGTGGCGGATTCTTTGGGCTATGAAACGGGAAAGCACCGGTTAATGCTTTAATTTTATACTTTCGCCCAAAATAAAAAGAAATGACCAAGTTATTTGCATTCGGTTTTGTTTTGTTCGGGTTGGTAGCATGCAAGGCACAACCGGTACAGGAAAAATCTATAAACAATCTGCCGGTTACAGGGGCCGACCAGCTTAATTTGTTACTACCAAAATTAAAAGGCAAACGTGTTGCCCTTACGGTAAATCACACCTCGTTAATTGGCAAAACACACCTGGCCGATTCGCTGGTAAGCCTGGGGGTAAACATTGTAAAGATATTTGGCCCGGAACACGGCTTTCGCGGAAATGCAGCCGATGGTGAGTTGGTGAATGATAGTGTAGATACCAAGTCAGGTATTCCGCTGGTTTCGCTCTATGGAAAAAATAAAAAACCAACCCCACAACAATTGGCTGATGTGGACATCATGGTATTTGATATTCAGGATGTGGGCACACGATTTTACACCTACATTGGCACCATGCACTATGTAATGGAAGCCTGTGCCGAATCGAACAAAAAACTAATTATTCTGGACAGGCCCAACCCCAACGATTTTGTTGATGGCCCCATGAATGATAAACTACTAAAATCGTTTGTGGCCATGCACCTTATTCCAATAGCTCACGGCCTTACCGTTGGCGAACTGGCTCAAATGATAAATGGCGAAGGCTGGTTAACAAATAAAGTAACGTGCGATATAGAAATCATACCCGTAAAAAACTGGAAGCATGGCACTCCGTACCAGTTACCGATCAAACCATCGCCTAACCTGCCCAATAACCTGGCTGTTCAACTTTATCCGTCCATCTGCTTATTTGAAGGTACTGTGATTAGTTTAGGAAGAGGAACACCTTTTCCGTTTCAGGTATTAGGCCATCCCGACTTAAAAGGGCTATCGTTTACCTTTACTCCTGTTTCAATCAAGGGGGTGTCAGTAAAACCTCCTCAGGAAAACAAGCTGTGTTATGGTATCGACTTGCGTAATGAAACACCCGCCCGCAAAATTGACTTATCCTATATATTAAAGATGTATTCTCTTTATCCCGACAAGGAAAAGTTTTTTATTTCCTATTTTGATCTATTGGCCGGTACACCCGATTTAAAACAACAAATAAAAGACGGACTAACGGAAGATCAGATACGGGCAAGCTGGCAACCCGGGTTGGATAAATTCAAAACCTTACGAAAGAAATATCTTTTGTATCCGTAAATACCATCAGGTAAGGATAAAATTGTTTGAATGTAGCTATGACAAAATCAGAGAAAGTTGCGGATATCTTAAAAACGCTTAACAAGTTGTATCCCAATCCGCAGGTTCCTTTGGATCATAAAGATGCTTACACCTTATTGATTGCGGTGTTGCTTTCGGCACAATGCACCGATATCCGTGTAAACAAAACTACCCCTGCCCTTTTTAAGCTGGCCGATAATCCGTTTGATATGGTTAAACTTTCTTTAGAAGAAATTCGGGAAATTATTAAGCCGTGTGGTTTATCGCCCATGAAGAGCAAAGGCATTTACGGATTGTCAAAAATTTTAATTGAAAAATATAATGGCCAGGTGCCTCATACCTTTGAGGAACTGGAAGCGCTGCCGGCTGTGGGTCATAAAACCGCATCGGTGGTATTAACACAATGGTTTGGCATACCGGCCTTTCCGGTAGATACACACATTCATCGCCTGGCTTACCGCTGGGGACTAAGCAATGGAAAAAGTGTAGAACAAACTGAGAAAGACTTAAAGCGATTAATACCCGAAAAGAAATGGAATAAGGTACATCTCCAGATTATTTATTACGGGCGCGAGCATTGCCCTGCCCGCAATCACAATTGGCAAACTTGTTCTATTTGCAAAAAGTATTTACGAAAGGAGCTACGCACCAATTAACCATTAATATCATTTTGATGAAAAAATGAAAACCGAGTAATGAATCCACTTCGCATCATCTTTATGGGTACACCGGAATTTGCAGTACCCAGCCTGGAAATATTGATTGAAAACAAGTTTAACGTTGTTGCCGTAATTACCGCACCTGATAAACCACAGGGTCGAGGACAAAAACTAATTCCTTCGCCCGTAAAAGTAGCAGCTTTAAAACACAACCTACCGGTGCTGCAGCCTGCCAATCTCAAATCAACTACCTTTCTTGATGAGTTGAAAAGCTACAATGCCAACTTACAAATTGTAGTTGCCTTTCGCATGTTACCTGAAACGGTTTGGGCCATGCCCACACTTGGAACATTTAATCTTCCATGCCTCCCTCCTTCCCCAATACCGGGGTGCAGCACCTATCAACTGGGCAATAATCAATGGTGAAAAAGAAACCGGTGTTACTACTTTCTTTTTAAAGCACGAAATTGATACCGGCAGCATCATCTTTCAGGAAAAAGAACCCATCTACAAACACGATGATGCAGGCGATTTGTATAACCGGTTGATGACAAAAGGTGCCGCCCTGGTTTTAAAGACTGCAAAAGCTATTGAAGCCGGTACCTACCCTGCCCTGCCACAGAACCCGAGCCAGGAACTAAAGCATGCTCCTAAAATTTTTAAAGAAACGTGTGCGATTAACTGGAATCAACCAGCCGAAAAAATAATTGACTTTGTGCGCGGGTTAAGTCCTTACCCGGGTGCATGGACGGTGCTAAACGGGAAGACTTATAAAATTTACAGGTGTGAAAAATGGGATGGAAATGGTTCCCGGCCTGCGGTGGACGCACCGTGGATAGTTAGCGATGGCCTGAAGATACGCGCGGCCGATGGCTGGATAAACATTCTTGAATTTCAGCCCGAAGGAAAAAAACGAATGGAGGTGGCAGAGTTTCTGCGTGGCAATAAATTTTAGTTGAGCGATTTCCATAACTTGAACCCGCATACGATCAAACATGATTATTTCGCTGATAGCTGCTGTTTCGCGCAACCACGTAATTGGAAAAAATAACGACCTGCCCTGGCGCCTGCCCGATGACATGAAGTATTTTATGGAAACCACAAAAGGCCATCATGTGATAATGGGTAGAAAAAATTACCAATCGCTACCCGAAAAATTCAGGCCCCTGCCCCACCGTACAAATATTGTGGTTACCCGTTCAACTGATTTTATTGCGCCCGGTTGCCAGGTTGTGCACATGCTGGAAGATGCCCTGGACATAGCCCGTAAAGCCAATCAAAAGGAAGTATTTATTATTGGCGGTGCAGAAATTTATGCGTTGGGATTGAGGCTGGCAACCCGGCTTTATCTAACCGAAATACAAGCCGAAGTGGATGGCGACACTTTTTTTCCGGAAGTGAACCTGGCCAAATGGAAAGAAGTATCGCGCAAGCATCATTTGGCTGATAACCGACATCCGTTTGCGTTCGATTTCGTTATATACGAAAGAAATTAATCCTACAACTATGGAAAATCACAAACGCATTCTCGGTTTCATCTACATCATCTCAGGCTCCCTGCAGATTTTGGGTATGATTTTACTTGCTACTTTATCTGAAGTAATTTTTCCGTTTTTAAGCGAACAAGCCGACCCCGAGGCACAATGGGTATTTGCATGGTTAATTCCGTTTATCCGCACAATTGCCCTTGGTGTTGTTTTGGTGTTGGCTATTCCGGCCATTATAGGCGGTGTGGGGCTTCTCAATCAAAAAAAATGGGCGCTTACCCTGGTACTGGTATTAGGCTGCCTTAAATTATTTTCATTTCCCATTGGTACAGCCATTGGCATTTATACCATTTGGGTGTATGCAGGCGATAACAAAACAAAACCACAAGTTGTATGAAGTATTTTAGTGGCAAAGTAGTTTGGATTACCGGGGCATCTTCAGGAATTGGCGAAGCCTTAACCTATGCCCTGGCCCGGCAAGGCGCACGGATAATTTTATCGGCTCGCAGAAAGGAAGAGCTGGAACGTGTAAAAGGCAATTGCCCCATTGCCATTCAGCCTCAAATAAAAATTTTGCCCTTAGACTTAAGCCAGGCTTCCACATTAAAATTAAGTGTGGAAGCGGCCCTTCAACTGTTTGGTCAAATTGATATTCTGATTAACAATGGCGGCATTAGCCAACGCAGTTTAGGTAAGGAAACACAACTTGAGGTAGATCGAAAAGTAATGGAGGTAGATTACTTCGGAACAATTGGAGTTACTAAATACCTGCTGCCACATTTCTTATCGCGCAAAGCGGGCCATATTGTAACCATTACAAGCGTTATGGGAAAAATTGGTACTCCTTACCGCACAGGGTATGCGGCCGCCAAACATGCACTGCATGGCTTCTTTGATTCGCTGCGGGCCGAACTATGGAAAGATAGCAAAGACATTCATGTAACACTTATTTGCCCGGGTTGGATTAAAACCAACATTACCCTGCATGCGGTTACAGGCGATGGCAGCACCCTTAATAAAATGGATGGCAGCACCAATACCGGCATGTTGCCCGATGTCTTTGCTGTGAAAGCATTGAAAGCCATAGCCCGCAAAAAGGAAGAAGTTTACATTGGAGGATTTAAAGAAGGTTTTGCCATTTTTATGAAACGACTTTTACCCGGCACGTTTTCCAAAGTGATACGCAAAGCTCAGGTGCGTTGAGTTGGTATGAATATCCGATAATAATAGCCGTAGGGTTTGCGGCTGCCTTTCTTAATACCGTAGGAGGTGGTGGCTCACTCTTTTCTGTACCGATACTCACCTTTCTTGGTTTACCAATCACTTCAGCCAATGCCACAAGCCGGGTGGCCATTCTGTTTCAAAACATTTTTGCTGTAGGTGGATTTAAAAGTAAAGGGATAGAACTGCCATGGCCGTATAGTCTTTACCTGGGCATCGCTTCGTTGGGAGGTGGTGTACTCGGTTCTTTTCTTGCATCAAAAATTCCCGACCATGTTTTTCAGAAAATATTTGTAGCCGTAATGGTGCTCTCTGTTGTTCTGATTATTTACGATCCATTTAAATCCAAAGGGGAAGAAAATCTTTCGCCCAAAGCTCAATGGACAGGCGCCATACTCTTTTTGTTTATTGGGATTTACGGTGGTTTTGTGCAGGCCGGTATTGGTTTTCTGGTGCTTGCTGTTTTAAGTATGGTAAACAACCTGAGCCTGGTTAAAAGCAACTATATAAAAGTTTTTGCAGCTATTGTTTACACCGGGGTTTCAGTAGTTGTGTTTGCCTGGCAAGGAAAAATACAATGGCAAACTGGTTTGATTCTGGCCATTGGGCACGCCTGGGGCGGCTGGTTTGCAAGTCGCTGGTCGGTAAAGGCTGGTGAAGTCTGGATCAAACGCATTATGATTATTTCTGTGTTGGCGATGGCTATAAAACTCTGGTTTTTTTAGGTCCGGTGCTTTTCCGGCATCTCAAATTTGCTAAGTTTACTTAGCCATGATTCCCTCAGGTACCATCCGTAAATTTATTTTAGGAAAGAGTAATTTCATTTTATCGTATTCTGAGTACAAACGGGTTCTGCTTACCGGGCAGCTTTGCATCATTATGTTCTTCCTTTGCCTGGGTTATTTTCTGCTCGATCTATCTAACAGTATTTATCATGGCCTGGCCTACCAGCTGGCCGGTGCGGTTTTAGCGGCATGGTGTTTTGTCTTAAACAGAGTTGGGTATTACACCCTAGCGAAAATACTATTCGGCATATCGGTAAATGTGCTTGTTTTTCTGTTTTGCCAGGTAGAGCCCGAAGCAACAGGATTGCACATGTACTACATACCGGCCGCATTGGGAGTGCTGGCCACCTTTGGCTATGAAGAGCGAGGCAAAAGTTTTCTTATGCTCTGCATACCTGTTACGTTGTTTATTATAAATAAAACCACACACTTTGCTATCATTAAAAAAACTTATCATACTAGCGATTTAGACGAAGCTAGTTTAATCATCCATTTCTTTGGTGCATTGTTGGTTTCTGTATTAATTATCTATTATCTCATTAGCATAAATTTCCGCTCAGAAAATTCCTTGCGGGAAAATGAAAAACAGATTGCCTCTAAAAACACAGAGCTTACCCGGCTTAATACCGAACTTGATCAATTTGTTTACAGCACTGCCCACGACCTGATGGCCCCGCTCAGTTCTGTGCGGGGGCTGATTCATTTAAGCCGTGTAACCGAAAATGAAAAAGAACTGAGAGAACTTATAGAGATGATGGATGGCCGGGTAGATGACCTTCAAAAATTCATCCGGGATATCTCCGATTACTCACGCAACACACGGTTGGAGGTTCAAATGAAAAAAGTGCAGGTAAGCAAACTCATCCGCACGATACTGGAAAATCTTCGTTCGCACCCGCATACCGAAAAGGTAAAAATAGAATTAGATGTACCAACCGATCTGACGATTTATTCAGATTCAGCCAGGTTACAGATTATATTGAGTAACCTGATTGGCAATGCCATCAAATACATGGATGCAGCCAAGGGAAACCCCATGCTTAAAATAAGTGCTGATCTACGCGAGAGTCACATTCGTTTTATCGTGCAAGACAACGGGCTGGGCATTCCTGCCAATCACATTCATAAAATATTTGATATGTTTTACCAAGCCAATGAAAAATCAGAAGGCTCCGGCCTTGGGCTCTACATTGTAAAACAAGCGGTTGAAAAATTAAACGGAACAATTCTGGTTGCATCCGAACTCCAACTCGGCTCTACCTTTACGGTTGTAATTCCAGTACACACCCAACCAAGCCCCGAAGTTCAAGCGGATTGATTATATCCCTAAAAATTACGCTCTAATTCCTGTTGTGGTTGAACACACCCCCTGGTTTCAAAATTTTCATTTGTTTAATTCTGGTTCAGGAACATTTCAGCCTTGCTTTGAGCAGCAGTTCTTATAAACGGTGTAAAGGGTGTTATGCATTTGTTCCATCGAAAAAACGGACTCAACTTTTCTTCGGCCGGCCATACCAAATTCGTTGCGTTGCGGTGCATCCTGCAATAAAGCAGAAATTGCCGCGGTTAATCCCTCCGTATCGTGTTCCGCTACTAAAAGGCCTGTAATCCCGTGATCCACTTCATGAGGAATACCCGCGTGATTAGTTGACACCACCGGCAACGCCATGGACATCGCCTCCAGAATTCCTACAGGTAACCCTTCGCTATCGCCATTGGTGGCTACGCGACTATTCAAAACAAAAACATCAGCTTGTTGCATCAGGTTTTTTACTTCTTCCGAAGACTTCCAGCCATGAAAAATCACCTGCTGCTCCAATCTCAATTCCCCCACCAACTGCTTGCATAATTTTTCTTCGGGGCCGGTACCTACCAATTCCAATTGAATTTTCTGTTGATTTTTAAGTTTTGAAAAAGCACGGATCAGGTCGGGCACTCCCTTTTTTTCAATAAACCTGCCCACGTGTAAAATGCGAAGCACTTCGTTCTCCTTTCGCGGTTGAGGGTTAAACTGCTTCAGGTTAATTCCATAAGGAACCCACATTACTTTTCTTTTCTGATCGGCCGTTAGCGGAAGTACATCGGCCATAGCCGGATTACACACTACAATTGCTGCCGCATACGCAAATACCTTTTTTAATCCATTTCTGTAAGCCCGTTTTCGCAACATATGCGAGGCATCCATTCCATGAAATGAAACCACCAATGGTATCTTAAGCATTTTTGCTACCGGCAAAATCCGAACGGCACTAAAACCAAATTGAGCATGCAACACATCGGGTTGGTAGGTTTCAATTTTTTGAGCCAACGTATGGATGGAGGCACGTTGGTAGTATTGATCTATTCCAAAACTTACAAGCAGATTAGAAACCAGGCCATCCCACCAACTACGCTTAAACTGAACTCTTTCAAACGTTTCATAACTCATGCCCGCGGAATGTATAAATCGTTTGGCCAGCAATACAGGCCTGATGTTTGGATTAATGGTTTGTTGGTAAATAAATGTTTCGCTACTGCTAAAAAAATGGGCGTGATAAAACAGAATCTTCAGCGGGGGAATATTTTCCATAGTGTGGAAAGGTAGGAAGAATGCGCTCTGTTGACAAGTCTGCTAAAACTGAATTGGTACAATCCGAAAGGTTAAGAATACCTTGCTTTTGTTTATTTACATCCCCATCATAACAAACGCACCCCAATAGTATGGGTCTTTGTATTTGGTCATCAGCCGAAGTTGGGCCTGTTTAAATGCCTGTTGTTTATTACCTGTTTTAGTCCAAATGGAGTAGAAGTTTGTCATAAGTTGTTGCGTGGCGGCATCATCGACTTTCCATAAACTCATAATCAGGGCATTGGCTCCGGCTACCAGGAATGCCCGTTGTAAACCATATACACCTTCTCCTGCCCGCACATCGCCTAACCCGGTTTCGCAGGCACTTAGAATAATCAGGTCAGTTCCTTCAAGCGATAAATTCATAGCCTCATAAGCGGTGAGAATTCCATTGTCGTTACTTTGTAAATCAACCGCGTTGTTATCCTGGGCTTGTGTTCCCGCTAAAATTAATCCCGACCGAAGCAACGGGTTGTTTTTTGCATTTTCCGCATCAATACCCATGGCATCGCCACTTTTCAAATCTGAGTCGGCCAGAAAATATCCATGTGTTGCAATGTGCATAAGAGTGGGTGCTGCTACGGCCTTCAAGGCAGCTTCGTTTGCTTCGTGCTGTTCACGTTTCGTAACCTTAAAGCCACCTGCTCCCAGGATTTTATTAATTTCATCAATCTCTACTTTTGTTCCGGGCAAAGCCACCGCGTTTCCTCCATAATCAGGGAAACCGAGCACAAATGCACTTTTAGTTGTACTGGTCTTTTTATCTTTTATAGCAATCAAGTCTTTAGAATTTCCAACCATTACCACATCAAAGCGATTAAGCACAAAATCTCCGTCTGTCTTTTTTAAGGTGTTGATGTTAATTTGATTATACACACCATCGGGCGAAACATAGATTGTTTTTTTACTTGCTAATAAGGGATCTATTTTTTCCCAATACTGATGATACGAATGCGGATCGGCCATGCGTTGTTGAACCGCATTCTTATAAAATTTTGCATAACGGGTTTCAAGCTCATTTCCATTTTCGATTAATACCATGCGTGGTTGTGAAATACCCTTAGCAACCACTAACGCAATGTAGCGCGATTGGTCAGTAAAATCTTTATCAAAAGTACGCACCCGGATCAACTCCAGCACCGCTTCATGATCTGCCAATTTAGAGACTATCATTGGCCAGGATATTTGCTCAGACTCATACCCTTTGGCAAAATCGGTTGACCGTTGCGAGAGAGATCGTTCCAGTTCGTTAGCCGTTTTCTCCAGGGCAACCAGATCTATTTTCTGTTCCTTCAATTCTTCTTTCGACAGGGAGTAATAACGTGCCAATGCTTCCTTCTGGCCTATCCATGAAATATAATCTTTAATGAGCGCTTCGTTACCACTGGCTAAAATTGCCTTCTTAACTTTGTTTGTGGAGTTTAGTAACAATGCTTTGGTAGCTATCTGGTAGTTGAATACATCTACCCAAACTTCGGGCATGGTAGCCCCCGCTTCAATAGCAAAATTATAAAACCGTTGAAAGCGTGGTTGCAGAATATCCCAATACTTAGTCTTTTCCGTTTCGCTCATGGGTGCAAAGTACTGGTTGATAAATTCAAGTGATTTATTGCACGCGCTTTGCAAAAAAGGATAGGCCCGCATCAGGTCGCCCTTTTTCCAATACAAAATTCCAACAGCCTCTACCGATTTAATATAGTCGGGATGATTTTCACCAAGTGTACGTTGCCGGATTCCTAAAGCATTTGTTAACGCAACCTCTGCTTCAGTCATTCTGTTCTGCACGCGATAAAAGGTACCTAAGTCAGTTTGGGCTTTTGCATAGGAAGGGTTTTCAGTTGTGAATTTCTTTTTATATACATCAATCGCTTTAAGCAGTAAGGGTTCAACCTGATCTGTTTTATTCATTTGAATATACAGCAGACTTAGCTGGTTAAGCAGGTTGGCATACTCTGGATTATTCTTCTGACCACGGTTTTCAAATACTTTACGGATTGCCAGAAATTCTGTTTCGGCCTGTGCCAGGTTACCCGATAACTGGTATAATAAAGCAAGATTTGAATTAAACTTTCGGCTGTCAAATGATTTCTTGCCTTGCAATGTGCGCTTGTTCGAGGCCTCCAATGCAACTAGTGCCTGCTTCATCATCTCAACCGCTTCCGGGTAGCGCCCCATTACCTGATACAGCATGGCTATGTTGTTTAACACAATAGCATGTTGCAAACTATTTGTACCCATTCTTGCCGCAATACTAGCTAACGATTCGGTAAACATTCGTTCAGCTTCATTGTAATGCCCCAATTGCTGACGCAACTTCGCCATACTGTTCAGGTTAGCCGCATAGGCAATACTACCCTTTCCTAATCTTTCACTCTCTGCAAGCGCATAGGAAACAAACTGCTCGGCTTCCAGTGTGCGCCCCTGAATGAGGTACATAACACCCATATTGGAAATACACCGGATGTAGCTTATATCCTGTGTGAGGTTGTAAGCTTCCATAAAATTTTTAGCCGTTATAAAAGCTGCCTCGGCTATCCGGTACCATCGCATGTTGTAATAATCAACCGCCCAATTAAGAGTATCGCTGGCTATCTCAGCAAAAGTGCGCTGACTTTTAGGCTTCATGGAATAAAAACCCTTTGCCCAACCTTCCCCTTTCTGTTGCACATCAATAAAACTGGAGTTATCATTTACCGACATGGCAAACTGGAAATCGAGGGAGTCGAGCCTGGCTTTTTTTTCTGCACCCACATCAGCCAGTGCTTTGGTGAGCCAATCATCCTGACCAAAGAGTAAGGTGCTGCAAAGCATAAAACCAAAAACAAGCTTTAGTTTCATGAGGGGGTAATGGAATGTTTCCCGAAGCTACAAAGTTATTATGGGTTGGTCAATAATTCTTCTAGGATAGGTTTCTGAGCTATTTCTAAACCTATAGAAAAAATGAAGCGCGGTGCCTTAGATTAGTTTTTGCAGGTATCGTTTTCCGAATACTACCTACATCCCCATCATTACAAACGCACCCCAATAATAAGGTTCTTTGTACTTAGCCATTAACTGTAGCTGTGCCTGTTTAAAGGCTTTGGCTTTGCTACCTCCTTTGGATAGGTTTGTGTAAAAGTTAGTCATCAAGGCTTGTGTGGCGGCATCATCCACTTTCCATAAACTCATTACCATTGCTTTGGCACCCGCCACAATAAAAGAACGTTGCAATCCATACACACCTTCGCCAGCGCGTACATCACCCAGTCCGGTTTCGCATGCGCTAAGGGTAATCAAGTCTGTTCCTTCCAGCGATAAGTTCATGGCTTCATAGGCTGTCAGTACACCATTATCATTGCTCTCCAGGTTTGGAACAATTTCTCCTTTCAACGTGGGTGATGCCCCGGCCAACAACAATCCTGAACGCAACAGTGGGTTGTTCTTTGCATTTTCCTGATGCACTCCTGCAGCAGTCTGCTCGGTATCGGCCTGAAAATATCCGTGGGTAGCAATGTGCACCAATGCCTGGCCTTTCAACCCCTTTATGGATGCTTCCGTTGCCGCCTTCTGCAAAAATGGTGTTACGGTATATCCGCCCGCCTTTAAAATGCGGCTGATGTTATCTACTTCTACTTTGGTTCCGGGCAAAGCGGTAACCGCATCGCCTCCATAATCAGGAAAACCCAACACAAATGCATTCTTCTTCGAAGCAGTTGGCTTTTGTGCTTTTAAACCAATTACATCTTTCGCATTTCCAATCAATATGATGTCATACCGATTTAGTAGATAATCGCCATCCGGCTTCTTTAATGTATTTAAACTGATTTGATTATACACTCCATCCGCAGCGATATATAAATTTTTCTTGCCTGCCAAAAACGGTTCTACTCTTGCCCAAAATTGTTCGTACGAATAAGCATCAGCTTGTCTGTTTTGAATGGCATTGCGATAGAACTTTGCATACCGTGTTTCCAGCTGATTGCCATTATCCAATATCACTAATTTGGGTTCGGCCGCACCTTTTGTTAAAACTAAAGCCGCATACTTACTGTCGGCTGTAAAGTCTTTATCGAAAGACCGGATGCGGATAAATTCTATAACAGCTTCGGTTTCGGTTAATGTTGCCTGTATCTGTTTATAATCCGTTTGATCGGTAGTATATCCTTGCGAGAAATCGTTGGAACGTTGTGAAAGCGAACGCTCCAGGGTATTGGCTTCAGATTCAAGCGCAGCCAAATCAATATTCTGTTCTGTTAACTCCGTTTTGGAAAGAGAATAATAGCGCGCCAGTGTTTCTTTCTTATCCAACCAGGCCGTGTAATCCTTTATGAGGTCGGTATTGCCACTGCTTAAGATAGCCTTTTTAATTTTGTTGGTTGAATTTAGTAACAATCCTTTTGTTGAAAGCTGGTAATTAAACATAGTTTGAACTACCGCAGGATTGGAGACACTTGCCTCCAGGCAAAAATTATAAAACCGTTGAAAGCGCGGTTGTAACACATCCCAGTATTTTGTCTTCTCTGCTTCGCTCATTGGCGGAAAATACTGATTGATAAACTCGATGGATTTATCCATTGCAATTCTAAATCCGGCATCGGCCTTGGCCAGGTCACCTTTTTTCCAATATAAAATCGCCAGATCTTCTTGTGCCTTTACATACTCCGGGTGGTTGGTGTTTAATGCGGTTCCGTTTATAGTGAGTGCTTTGTTCAGGTTTTCTTCTGCTTCAGCAAAACGACCTTGCATGCGATAAAAATTTCCCAAATCGCCTAATACTTTGGCGTAGTTGGGACTTTCTTTACCCAAACGGGCTTGATAAATCTGGGCTGACTGTTTTAAGTAGTCTTCCACTTTTTCAAGTTTGTTCATTTGAATGTGGAGTAGGGCCAGGTTATTCAACACACCGGCATAAAATGTTTTGTCGCCAAGCGTACGCAACATCTTTTCAAGTTTCAGGTAAACTGTTTCGGCTTCTGCAAGCTTGCCTTGCTCCTGATACAGCAACGCCAGGTTAGATTGAAACCCCACTTCGGTGCGCTTGCTTTTGCTATTGATCTTTTCAACTATGGCAATGGCCGAAGTAAGATTAGCAACAGCTTGTTCGGTACGGCCTACTTTTGAGAAAAATATTGCCTGATTATTTAGCACAACCGCATACTCATGGCTTTCCTGCCCAAACTGTTTCTCCACTACCTGTAACGCTTCATTAAAATAAGTTTCGGCATCGTTAAAGCGTGCCGTTTCCTGGTACAATACTGCCAGGTTATTGATTGAGGATGCACCCGCTTTGCTATCGCGACCTAAAGTTTGTTCGCGCAAGGCCAGGCCTTCACTTAAAAAATATTCGGCCTGATTAAAACGACCCATGGTAGCATACAATAAGCCCAGGTCTGCATTTACTTTACTGTAGTTGATATTGGTTGTTAACCCGGAAGCCTCGTAGGCAACTTTTGCTTCCAGAAAGGATACCTCTGCCAGCCGATATCGTCTTGCCTGATAAAAATTTTCGGCCTGATCTAATATTGACCGGCAACGTTCAGCGGCAGTAATCTCACTCTCTTTCTTCATGTATTTGTTAGAAGCGAGGTAGGCAGTACGGGTAGCAATCTCATCCGCATCCAGCACATTCATCATACCGGAGTTATCGATAACCGAAATCGCATAATTAAAATCGGTAGAGTCCAACCGGTCGCGCGCGGCATCAGCTTTGTCTGCTACCTTACCTTTGGCTGCCTCCTTGGTTTTTTGAACCACTTTGTTTTTCAAATTCTGAAACTGACCGAACCCTGCAAAAGGAAGTGCTAGCGCTAAGCCAACAATGATAATGAATTGCTTCATGGTATTATTATAACTTTTAAAACGAATCACTCTCGCGATAAGCCTGTATCAAGGCAAGTTCGCCTTCTTTCCCTTCTTTGGCATTGCCATGCTCCATTCCTACCACGCCTCTAAAGCCTTTGTCGTAAATGTGCTTAAATAAATTCTTATGATTTATTTCTCCCGTGCCAGGTTCCTTGCGGCCGGGGTTATCACCTACCTGAAAGTAAGCAATCTCATCCCAACACGCATTAATGTTATTAATCAGGTTGCCCTCGTTGCGTTGCATGTGGTAGGCATCGTATAAAATTTTACAGGCCGGACTGTTTACCGCCTTACACAACGCATAGGTTTGATCGGAATAACGCATAAATAATTCAGGTGTATCGCTAAGAGGTTCCAAAACCATAATCAACCCGTGTGGTTCAAAGATTTCTGCACCCCTGCGCAAGGCATCTACCACATTACTGGTTTGAATACCCATGGGCAATCTACGATCGAAAAAACCGGGCACTACCGTCATCCACTTTGCATTTACACGTTTGGCTGCCTCCACCGATGCCTTGCAGGTTTTTACAAAATTATCTTTAAACTCTTGCTTGCCTGTGGTGAGTGATACTTTCCAGTTATCGCCACCATCTACCACAAACACACCCATAGTCATGTTTAATTGAGCTAACGTTTTACCTATCCGCTCCTGGTACTCAACCGGCCGGCCCAGCAGGCCATTATCTTCAATGCCTCTAAATCCCTGGTCGGCCATAAATTTTATCTGGTCTATAAAATCAGCTCCGGCATGATTTTTAAACATACCATCGTGCGGGGCATAATTCAACTTGAATGGCTTACCCGCTGGAGCACTGCTGGTTTTGGACGAAGCAAAAGAAGTCCCTGCCAGGGCAGTTAGGGCTGTAAGTAACGTTGTTTGCTTAACGAATTCTCTGCGCGATTGAGTGGATTTCATAAATAAGTGGTTATTGGTTTATGGTTGCAGGTCTGTGCCTGTAACAAGAAACGGTTTCGAGGTTCAATTTAAAAACATTATATCAAAAGTACGATCAAATACAGGTTCATGGTTCTATCTTGCTGCTCTTTAGAAATCATGAGATTATATCGCAATTTATCGGTAGCTGTGGTTGATGCCCTGGGCGAAATCTTTGTAAACAAGAAGTATGCCGACAAGGTTATAGAAAAGGTGCTGAAGTCAAACCCGAAATGGGGCGCACGCGACAGACGCTTTATTGCTGAAACCATCTACGACATTGTGCGCTGGTACCGCCTCTTTAAAGAATTGGCAGCAGCTGAGGAGAATGACTTCTGGAAACTATTAGGGGTGTGGTGTGTGTGGAGCCGGGCCGAACTGCCCGCCTGGGATGAGTTGAAAGGTATTAACCGCGCCCGGATTGAGGCACGGTATGAGCAACTTAAAAATAATCGGATACTGCGCGAGTCGATTCCAGATTGGTTGGATGCGTTGGGCCAATCCGAATTAGGCAATTCATGGGATAAAGAATTAACCGCACTAAATGAAGAAGCGAAGGTGGTGCTTCGGGTAAATACGTTAAAAACAACACAAAAAGAACTGCAACAAATTCTTGATGAAGAAAACATTGCCACCGCAACCCTGGCTGAATTTCCGGATGCTTTAATTCTGGAACAGCGTCAGAATATTTTTACACGCCAGGCTTTTAAGGATGGATTGTTTGAAGTGCAGGATGCCGGCTCACAATTAATTGCGCCCTACCTGCAAGTACAACCCGGTATGCGTGTAATTGATGCGTGCGCAGGAGGTGGCGGAAAAACATTACACCTGGCATCGCAAATGCAAAACAAGGGGCGCATTATTGCCATGGATACGGAAGACTGGAAACTGGAAGAGTTAAAAAAGCGCGCGCGCAGAGCCGGTGCCGGAAATATTGAAACACGGGTAATCGAATCATCTAAAACCATTAAGCGCCTTGAAAATTCTGCCGACAGGTTATTGCTGGATGTGCCTTGTTCCGGATTGGGCGTACTAAAACGCAACCCCGATGCCAAGTGGAAACTTAATCTTGATTTTATTAATCGGATAAAAGAACTGCAACAGCATATCCTGGTTGATTACAGTACGATGTTAAAACCGGGTGGCCTTATGGTTTACGCTACTTGCAGCCTGTTCCCATCCGAAAATGAAAAACAGGTACAACAATTTCTATCTTCAAATAAGAGCTTTGAACTGCTCGACCAGCGCGTGGTACGACCATCCGAAGGTTTTGATGGATTTTATATGGCAAGAATTAAAAAAGAATACTAGTTCGAAAACTTTAACTTTGAAAATTAAGTCTCCAGGCCACTATGAAAATTACCGCACTGCTTTTATTCATTTCGTTGTTTAGCACAGGCATCGCACAGGATCTCAAAACCTACAACCAGGCTATTCCGGGTACTTCTGTAACTTTTAAGATGGTTGCCATTCCTGCCGGCACATTTACCATGGGAAGCCCGATTACCGAACGGGGCCGGGGTGAAGATGAAGGACCTCAAAAAGAAATTACATTAAGTGCCTTCTGGATGGCGGAGCACGAAGTAACGTTTGCCGAGTGGGATCTTTACTTTAAAGACAACACCCTTCCACAAAGTAAAACCATTGATGGTGTAACACGGGCCACACCCCAATATATCGATCTAACCTGGGGTATGGGGCGCGATGGGAAACACCCCACCAATAGTATGAGCCATACGGCAGCGGTAATGTATTGCAAATGGCTTTATAGTAAAACCGGAATTTTTTATCGCCTGCCCACCGAAGCTGAATGGGAGTATGCCTGCCGGGCCGGAAGTAAAACCGCCTATCCGTTTGGAAACGATGCCGCCCCCCTGCGCGAGTATGGATATTTTAAAGACAACAGCAATGGCAAATTTCATTTTGTAAAACAACTTAAACCCAACGCCTGGGGCTTATACGATATGTTGGGCAATTTAAGCGAGTGGACAATGGATCAGTACGATCCTGCTTATTATTCTAAAGCTGCCAATAAAAACCCGGTAACTGTTCCAGCATCCCGGTATCCTAAAACCGTGAAGGGTGGTTCATATTTAGATGAGGCGAGTGAATTACGATGTGCCAACCGAATCGCCTCAAATAGCAACTGGAACATCCGCGATCCGCAAATTCCAAAAAGCAAATGGTGGCTTACCGATGGCATGTTTGCAGGCTTTCGCGTGGTACGACCGCTCGTACAACCTTCGAAGGAAGAGATTGAAAAGTTTTATACCTTGTACCTCAAGTAGTAGCTGGTTACTGGTTGCTGACTACTGCAATAACAGACTAGAAACCAGCAACCAGTGACTAGAAACCAGTAACCATTTATCTATGAAATCCACTCACACCCGCAGAGAATTTGTAAAAAAAACCTCCCTCATTGCCGGAAGCCTGGCTTCCCTCCCCTTTATCTCCAACGCGCATGTAAACACCTCGGTTGATGATGCCATTAAGATAGCCTTGATTGGCTGCGGAGGGCGTGGTACCGGGGCTGCCATGCAGGCGCTGCTTACCAAACAAAATGTAAAACTGGTGGCGATGGCCGATGCCTTTCGCGACCGGCTCGATCAATGTTTTAATGCACTAAGCGATGCCGATAATGAAGAAGGCAATGTATCAGGGCGTGTAGCCGTACCCGAAGAAAATAAGTTTGTTGGTTTTGACGGCTACAAAAAAGCCATTGCACTAGCCGATGTTGTCATCTTAACGACACCTCCCGGCTTTCGACCTATTCATTTTGAAGAAGCCGTGCGCTTAGGCAAGCATATATTTATGGAAAAACCCGTGGCTACCGATCCGGCTGGTATTAAGCGGGTATTGGATGCCGCCCTGATTGCGCGTCAAAAGAAATTGAACGTGGTGGTAGGGTTACAACGCCACTATCAAAATTCGTATCGCGAGTTGTACAAAAAATTTAAAGAAGGCTTAATTGGCGATATCGTTTCCGCGCAGGCGTGGTGGAACAATGAAGGCGTTTGGGTAAATCCACGGAAGTATAGCCAAACCGAAATGGAATACCAGATGCGCAACTGGTATTACTTTAACTGGCTGTGTGGCGATCACATTGTTGAACAACACATTCATAATATAGATGTTATCAACTGGTTTAAGGGCGGCTATCCGGTACGGGCGCAAGGTATGGGTGGCCGGGAAGTGCGCAAGGGAAAAGATTTTGGAGAAATTTTCGATCATCATTATGTGGAATTTACCTATGCCGATGGCACCGTGCTGAACAGCCAGTGCCGCCACATAAAAGGCACCATGAGCAAGGTGGATGAGTTTATCATGGGCACCAAGGGCAATATTTATTTTGGCGCAGCTAACATGGTTGATCGCAAAGGCAAAGTATTGTATCAGTACGACCGCACCAAAGAAAACAATCCCTACCAGACCGAGCACGATGAACTGTTTGCAGCCATCGCCAAAAAAGAATATAAGTTTGACGATACCGAAAACGGTGCGCGCAGCACCATGACAGCCATTCTTGGCCGCATGGCTACGTATTCCGGTAAGGTAGTTGAATTTGATAAGGCCCTCAATTCAGGCCTTAGCATTATGCCAACCCAGTTTGATTTTAATGCATTGCCCCCGATCGTTCCTAATGCTGATGGGCTATATCCTGTGGCAGTGCCCGGTGTTACCAGTTATTCATAACACCACTTATAAAGTTTGGCTCTAACAAATTCCCGAAAGATTCGCACCTTTCGGGAATTTTTATTTAAAGACTTATCGCGTGAAGTTTATGTCCACATTCTTTTCATGGCTATATATCTTCTGGGTGTTTTTGGTGTTTACAGTATTCATGCTGCTGTTTCTGCCGGGCATTATTATTCCTGCATTCTTCGGGCAACATGCGGTAGCGGTTACCTACTTTTTTATGAAAGCCTGGAGTTGGGTATTTAGCATGCTTACGTTTATCCGGTACGATATGATAGGGCGCGAAAACATTGTGCCCGGCAAAGCCTATATCTATGTTAGCAACCACACTTCGTTTCTGGATTTACCGGGCATTGCCATGACCATTCGGGGGCAGTTCCGGCCTCTTGCCAAAAAAGAATTATTGAAGTTGCCTGTGTTTGGTTGGATTACCCGTGCTACATGTGTAGTAGTAGATCGAAGTAACAATGAAAGCCGCAAGAAAAGCTTAGAACGCCTGAAAGAAATACTCAATATGGGCATTAACATCCTCGTGTTCCCCGAAGGAACTCAAAACAGAACAAAAGAATTGCTTCAACCTTTTAAAGATGGAGCCTTTCGCATTGCTGCTGATACACAAAAACCATTATTGCCTATGGTAGTATTAGGCGCAGCTAAACTTATGCCACCCGGCACCATACGCATGCGACCCGGAAGAATAAAAATTATTGTTGGCCCTGAAATCGCGGTAGGTGCTGATGAAGATACGCGCCAACTAAAAGAAAAAAACTTTCACGATATTAGAGCGCATGATGAAGCAATAGAAATGCTTTATCTTTAAACATGGCCCCCACGGCAAGACAGATACTAACCACGCTTAACCTTGTTTACTTCGCATTTCCCGTAGTAATGGTTGGCTTTGCAATGTTTGTTTATTTCTCGGTAACCACCGGCCAACCCCTGGCACCTGCTGATGCTGAATTTGAAAGCCTGCTGCGCATTATTGTAATTGCCACCGTGCCTGCGGGCATGGGCATCGGTTATTTTGCTTTTAAAAATGCGATTAAGGGAATTACACCTCAAATGCCCCTGCTGGGAAAGCTGCAGCGGTATCAAAGTGCAGTTATTGTTCGGGCTGCCGGCTTTGAAATGCCCGGCATGTTTGCGGCTGTAGTGGCCTCATCACCAACAATGTTTCTTTCCTGCTGTTCACAGCCGTAATCGCGGTTTTGTTCCTCCTCTTCCGGCCTACGGTTAACACCATTACCAACGACCTTCAGCTTTCCCTTGCCGAAAGGAATGAGCTAGAAAGTAAACAGTCCTTTACAAAACGGTAAACCCCACTATTTCCTAACCTCTGTCTTTTTTGGGGGCATTTCGTACGCCCAAATTCCTATTAGCATGGCTATCAGTATTTTAGATTACCGTAGCTCCCACTTCAAGTGTTAGCTATACAACCTGCCGGGAGTCTGTTCATCCCTGCCAAAAACAAAAAATCATTAAAAAATTACACTTTAATTGAATATTTAATCAAATGTTGTAAGTTTCTATTTCCTAAACAGTTATGAGGTCAAAACTTACCTGCATCTTACTTCTATTGGCGCCTGTATTGGGCCTTTCGCAGGCCCGTCAGGTAACTAACCTGGCCGGTTTCGATCTTTCCATTAGCAATTTCATTCTAACCAGTTCGATAGGCGAACCCGCCATTATAACGCTTCAAACTTCGGATGTAATTCTCACCCAGGGTTTCTTACAACCCGAATTGTTGCCCTGCGAAGAGTTGGAATTTGACTACTACCCCAACCCGGTAAGAAGTGAGATCACCATTACTGCCAAAGGATGCGATGTCCAGATTTCACACATGGACTTGTACGATACGTTTGGGCGCTACATCACCACGGCCAAACCCGATAAAAGCAATGTGGTGCAGTTGGGCGACCTGAGTGCCGGCATGTTTTTCATGAAAGTGTTTCTAAACAACTATCAGACTAAGACTATTAAAATAATAAAAGTGGGTACCGACTATGATTAGACCTTTACTCTTCTCTGTTCTGGCTTTGTTAATCTTTTCATCTGCCTCTGCGCAAGCTCCCAAGGGTATTAACTACCAGGGGGTAGCCCGCGACAACGAAGGCAAACCCATTGCTTCCAAAACCATTTCGGTACGCATCAGCATTTTACAAAACTCGGCACAGGGAAATGCGGAATATAGCGAAACGCATAGTCCGCAAACCAACCCATTTGGTTTGTTTACGTTGGTGATTGGCCAGGGCACGGTAACCACCGGTAACTTTGCCTTTGTAAGTTGGGCTGTTGGTAACAAGTGGTTGCAAATAGAAATAGATCCATCCGGAGGAAGTTCTTACCAGCTAGCCGGCAGCCAACAATTGATGAGTGTTCCTTATGCATTCTATGCGGAATATTCCGGAAACAACAATTTAACTGCCGGCACCGGCATAGCCATTGAGAATGGCGTTATCAGCAACACGGGCGATGGCGACAACAGCGCAACCAATGAATTGATAACCAGTGCCTCGTTAACAGCCGACAGAAAATTACGGATTACCGATGCCGGGGGCACAAAAGAAGTTGACCTGGCACCCGTAGCCAACCAAAGTCTTACGTTAAGCGGCACAACTCTTACTATTAGCGGTGGAAACAGCGTTAACATCGGCTCTGTAAATACCGACAACCAGGATTTAACCTTAAATACAAGTACCAACCAATTAAGCCTCACCAACGATGCAACTTCAGTTGACCTATCGCCTTACCGGCAAACATTAACCTACACACCGGGTACCAATAACCTGGCAATAGCGGGGGGAAATAATGTGACCATCTCCACTACGTTAGCCCAAACCCTTACCAATAATCCAAACGCCAGCGGCATTCGGATTCAAAATGTAGGCGCGCCCACAACCGCTACCGATGCTACTACCAAAGGGTATGTTGATACTTCCATTGCTACCGCCATAGCCACCAACTACGCCTTTAAAACAGATTTCAATTTCATCAATCCGGGGGTCGTGTACAACGACTCACCCTTAGCTCTTACTGATGCATTTGATGATTTTAATGTAGTAAGTGGCGCGCGTTTTACTGCACCTGTAGCCGGAGTTTATTCTTTTACGGTTACCGCTACATCAAATTTAAATGGCGCTCCCATTAAACTTAGAGTAACATCAGGTAGCAGTAACCTGTATACCATCAAGCGAACGCAGGAATTCGCTGCACCTATCCTTAATTATTTAGATTCTACTATATTTAAACTGAACGCAGGTGATACTGTAGAATTGGTAGTTACAAGTTCAGCACTGGGTGAAAATGTTGTGGGGTCTCTTTTTGGAAGCAAACTATAACGGTACATAAATCACCTTCTTGGTTTCAAAGAATTCCTCTTTGAAATAATCAGGCAGGTTATACACACTATATGGCCGTTTCAGTTCATTCATCTCTTCATCCAGTTCGCCCCCTTTCAAATACAGAATACCATTATCCAGGCCGTGAATGGATTCTTTTTTCACTTTTGTATTTATCCAGCCATAAAACTCCTTCATGCGGGTTACTGCACGGCTTACAATAAAATCGTATTTTCCTTTTAGCTGCTCGGCCCGCACTTGCTCTGCCTTCACATTTTTCAAACCAAGCGCCTTACTCACTTCAGTAACCACGGTAATCTTTTTCCCGATGGAATCCACCAGGTGAAAGCGCGTTTCCGGAAAGAGCACAGCCAATGGAATGCCCGGAAAACCACCACCGGTTCCCACATCTAAAACTTCGGCACCCGGTTCAAAAGAAATTACTTTGGCAATTCCTAAGGAATGTAAAACATGATTGACATAAATGTTCTCAATATCCTTTCGGGAAATCACATTGATCTTTTCGTTCCACTCCTGGTACAACTGCCCCATCCGTTCAAACTGAACAACCTGCGCTGATGAGAGGGTGGGAAAATAGTGTTGGATAATCTCCACACCGGTCATAATACATCAATTTATATCACAAAGATAAAAGACTGTTTCTAAGAAAGTTTACCAACCTGTTTGAAATCATGTCCGCTCATACCACAAATCCATTTGGGTTTTGTTGGTATATTTGAACCAATGAAACTATTCCGGTATATAAAACAACTATGCGCCAGCCTACTGATCCCGGTTGTTTTTTTGCTGATTATTTTTTCTACCGGTGAGCCTTCAGAAACAAAGACCCGGGCAACCAAACCTACTATCCACCTCAGCCAGGTATCGGCCATTGCCATGCGGGAGCATACCGGTGGCGATTACGTAACCCAGGTGCGCATTCCGGATTTTATAGAAGTAAACTGGCAACAGGCAAGTCTGCAGCTTGCGCTGGAGGTCAACCAACATGCAGCCCTGCAAATACCGGCTCATGTATTTAATGTGTTCTACTCGGTAGTTACCATTAACGCTCCTTAAACTTTTAGCACCTCTATCCGGCCCGCGCTATCATTCGATGGGCCTTTCAACAATTTTAAACCATTAACCCGGGCAGGATCAGGTGTCTTGCCCTGGCTCAATACCATATATTTTTATGAAAGATTTTTTTGACCATGTGAAAAGACTTTGGTTCATCATTTTAATGGGCATGCTTCTTTTAGCGCTTTTTATTATCTTGAAACTGTCTTAAAGTAAATGGGAGGCTGTTTCATGGAAGCAGCCTCCTTTTTAAAACATTAACTAACTTGACACTAACAGCCGAAAATATATTGCTTTTAGGATCGATCATGCTCTTTGCAAGCATCATCGCCAGTAAAACTTCATTCAAGTTTGGTGTACCAACACTTATCCTGTTTTTAATTGTTGGTATGCTGGCCGGGTCTGAAGGTCCGGGAGAAATATATTTCGATGATCCGAAAATTGCCCAGTTCCTGGGTGTAGTGGCCTTAACTTTCATTTTGTTTTCCGGGGGGTTAGAAACAAAACTGGAAACCATAAAGCCGGTACTAAAGAACGGCTTGGCGCTATCTACAGCAGGGGTACTTATTACAGCCGTAACGGTAGGCGCATTTACTTCTTATGTGCTGAATATTCCCTTAATGGAGGGCATGTTATTGGGCGCTATTGTTTCATCTACCGATGCCGCAGCTGTCTTTTCTATTTTACGAACACGCAACATCGGTCTGAAAGGAAATCTTCGGCCGTTACTGGAGTTTGAAAGCGGCAGCAACGACCCAATGGCATATTTTCTTACTATTAGTTTTATCGAATTGGTAATGCAACCCGAAGCATCCATTGCCCTGATGATTCCCAAATTTATAAAAGGAATGGTACTGGGTGCACTTTGTGGATATGCTGGCGGCCGATTAATGATTTTTGTTATTAACCGGATTAACCTGGATGTAGCCGGCTTATACCCTGTATTATGTATTGCTTTAATGTTCTTTACATTTTCGTTTACCGATGCCATTGGAGGCAACGGATTCCTGGCTATTTACGGAGCCGGCATACTTTTAGGAAGCGCACCCATCATCCACAAAAAAAGTTTAATTAAGTTTTTTGACGGGATCGCCTGGCTCATGCAAATCGTAATGTTCTTAACCCTGGGGTTGCTGGTGTTTCCAAGCCACATAACACCCATCATTGGCGAAGGACTTCTAATCTCCCTGTTTCTGATTGTGGTTGCCCGGCCCGTAGCCGTCTTTCTTATGTTGCTTCGCGCAAAAGATCTAAACTTCAGAAAGAAACTGTTCATTTCGTGGGTTGGCTTGCGCGGTGCCGCCCCAATTGTATTTGCTACGTATCCGTTAATTGCCGGGGTACATTATGCTGACACCATTTTCAACCTGGTATTTTTTATTTCGGTAACCTCCGTAGTACTACAAGGATCTACTCTTTCGCTAATGGCCAAATGGCTGCATGTTGGTGTGCCTGAGAAAGTAAAACGAAAATTTCCGCTTGACCTCGAATTAAAAGATGGTTCCAAATCAGAATTAATTGAGTTAGACATCCCCGAAAGCTCCATTGCCATTGGAAAGCAAATTGTACAACTTAATCTACCTAAATCATCGCTGATTGTTTTGATCCACCGGCATGATAAATACATTACACCAAGTGGTGAAACCGAAATTCAGGCCACCGATCACTTACTTATTTTGGCCGACAATAAAGAGGTGCGTGCTAAAATTTACGATAGTTTCGGATTACATCTGGAATAGTTGATTTTTAAACCTATCCAGGTCTGGGTGGCTATGCATCTGTTCCAAAGGCTTTATTAACAGCCTGCTACGCCTCAGCATTCCATTCATTTACCATGCGTTACAATTTTGAGAACATGGTTAGGCAAAAAAAAGAATGCCAGGTACCCCTACCTGGCATTCACCCTAAAACAAACAAAAAAACTAAACAACAATCATTATCATATCTTAAAACCAACCGATACCACCAGCGACCGCCCGTCTGACGACCAGATACCCGGACCCGGATAGAAAGAAGGACGCTTGGTGAAGTAAGACTTGTTGGTAATATTATTTACGTTTACCCGTACCGTTACCTGCTTAATGTAGATGGTAGAGTTAAAATCCAATAATCCATAGCCCGGCACCTTGCCTACGGCCCCGTTGGCTGTTGGAATAACTGTATTAAGAGCATCGGCATACGTTTCGCCCACATAGCTATACAATAGCGACATGCTGCCCAATGCAGAACGAAGCGTTACTCCGTTTCGGGTTATTACACCCGGAACACTTTCCAGTTTATTGCCAGATACATCCACATTGTTTTCACCCGAGCGGATTTGCGCATCGGTATAACGGCCATTGAAAAACGCAGTAGAGGTGAATGCAGAAAATGCTACCCGTCTTTGCAACGGAGCCACATACTCTGTAAATATTTCCGCTCCTGTGGTGGCCGAATTACCGATGTTGGTGCGATACAGGTAAAACTGATCCAACTCATCGCGCATGGCCTGTGTACCTAACCGGTTATTGTATTGCAAATGGAACATCCCAATATCCCAATGCAGGCCTTTGTAATTTCCACGATAGCCCGCTTCCAGGTTGTAGCCATACGCATCTTTCAGATTCTTGTCGGCACGGTCATAAACCGATGCCGGCACAATGTCTTTAAAAATAACCGGCCTGTACGCTTGCGACCAACCTGCATAAAGCGATCCGTTTTTCAAAACATACTGTGCATTTAAACCCAGCAATGGGAACTCGTGTAAAATCGTATTGGGTACATCTTCATCGTTGTAGTAAGAAATAACACCCGTCATACGCGATTGACCAGATTCATAGCGAAGCCCTGGTGTAACCGACAATGCTTTTGTTATTGAAAATTTATTTTCAATAAACAAGGCAACGTTATTCGACTTCAGGTGCATGTCACGTCCAAACACCGGGTCGGTAAGGGTAAGATCGAAATCCGATCCCGTTGTTCCTTTACCTTGCTGCCTGCGGTGTAAGTCATTGTCAAAAACTTGAACACCCGCCACCAGTTTACTTTCCAAACCACGCAACGTATAGCTATGCAACATGCGCAGCTCTGATGTATAGCTGTTGAAATTATCAATATCAACCTGGCGGGCAGCATACTGATTTGTTATCGGATCAATTACATCCTGTACATCGGCCGGCCGGTCGAACATCACGCTATTCCGATAGCCCAGCACCGCAGAGGTAAGCCATGTTATTTTTGTGCGTTTACCTAAATCCCAGTCGGCCCGGAAGGATGGCACATAAATTTCCGGGTTGAAATAATTACGCGAGCGGGTTGATTGCCGGGGATCCTGTGCAAATTGTGCATCCGTTAAGGCTCCCGGAATATGATAAATGTAATTTGACCGGCTTAGCTCTGCAGTAAATTTCAGATTTTGAACCGGTGCATAGGATAGTAATACCGACTGCGCATCGTATTCTGTTTCACTGTTTTTGCGATATCCTTTTGAAACCCGTTTTGCATAATAGGTAGCATATTGAAATTTACCAATTGTACCGCTTGCCGCGAGGTAGGAAGTAACCAGTCCATAGGATCCTACCGATGTTATGCTTTCCAGTCCAAACGCCCGGGTACTATCCGGTGCTTTGGTTACGTAGTTAAGCATACCACCAAACTGGGCCCCGTATTGAAGTGAACCCGTACCTCGTACCAACTCAATCCTGTCAACCGCTTCCATCGGAATACTGTAATGACTGGCCGGGTAGCCATAGATATCGGAGTTGGTCATGGATCCATTTCTACGAATGTTAAATTCCCACCCGCGGTGCGGATCGAGCCCGCGTGTAGAAATATTCATTTGGTTACCACTTCCATCCATATCATACACAAATACTCCAGGTACTTTGGCAAATATCTGGCGCCCGGTTTTTTCTGCGATGTTGGCATTGGTACCTCCTAAATTGATCACTTCATTTTTTTTACCCGACCATAAATTGGTACCTGAAGTTTCAGACAACCTGTTTACATCCAGAAGTCTTTTGTCTTTCACCTCTACTTCGTTGAGTTTATGCGTACGCAAGGAGTCTTCTTGCGCCAGCATGGAAATTGACACACTTAAAAAAAGAACAAAAAGAATAGAGACCCGCTTAATCATCTGCACCATCATTTTGTGCCCTGGTGATAGTATAAGCAGCCACTTGCTTTCCTTGTTCTAATCCATTATCAGAATCAAACCGGTAGTGGATACCTCCGTATATTCTTGATTCTGCAGCTTCCCGTGCCCATGAGCGCACCCCATTGGCTTCGGCTGGAAATATGTAGGATAACACTTCTGCGGCTGCTCCAGAAAACGTACTGTGTCCGGAAGGATAACTTGGGAAGTTGGGAGTACCCAGAATAGTTTTAAATCCTTTTATCGTTTGAATAGGGCGAGGATAGTGGTAGTAGTATTTCGAATCCCAACAGGCAACACCTGCATCCATAATAGCCATATTGAGGTAGGCAAACGTACGGGCTGCACGCAAAGGATTCATTTCATATTTTACAATGTATTCTTTAGTGCGCCTGTTCCAGTGGCCAGGCGGTGTGTAGGTTCCTAAACCATCCGACCACCAGTTTGCAATCTTACGCTGACCTTCCGAAATGTTTTTGGCATAGCTATTCAGTTCTTTAGCATCAGTTTCAAATGCAGGGCTACCAGGAGCGGGTGGTACAGGAACCCGAACATCTTCCACATTTGGTACACTCCACATTGTTACTTCTCCAAATCTTGGTGTTAACCCTACCGGACGTACAGGTACTTCCATATTATCCCAGGCCCAACCAAAACGATCAAATGCTTCTTGTTTAATTTGATCCGACAACGCTCTTGGTGTTTGCGCTGCACTCATCTTATCCGTTGATGCGCGTGCCAATGCTACTGTCTTAACTGCTGTACCAATGGTTGTTCCGGCTTCTATATCGCTGGCCGTATTGGAGCCAGACCATATCAAGCTATTCAAATGCTCTTCCGCGCGTGCATCCAGGTATGCATGCTCTAACGGGAACATGGCTTTCAGAATGTCGCGCGAAACAATTGCAATAACAGCACCATCGCTTGGATATGAGGGCAGGGTATTCTTTTTATAAGCATATTGAATATCGGTATCTGTTACATACGGTGCCGGGCGGTTGTATTCATATTTATAATGCCAGGCTGTTATCAATCCGTCAAACTGTGCTACGCTCAGGTAGGCAAGCATCCGGCTGGTATAGGGAGGATGTGCAAATGGGAAAGGCGGAGGCCCTTCTGGATTTGCAGCGGTAGGGAGTGTATAGCTGCCATCCGGATTGGGTGGCGGGATAAGATTATATTTGGTAGCAAGTTCCAGTGCAATTTCATTCCACCGAATAATTGGATTGTTAGTCCAATATTGAACGGCTTCAGCCTGGTTTCCGGTTAAATTCTGTGTGGCTGATTTCAGCGCACTTAACTCAGCCTGGTATTCGGCAGAGTTTACCTCAGCAGGAGCCGCCAGTTCAATATCCGTTGCACTTGATAACAAGATGGGTTGCCAGCTTCCACCGTCCACATCCAAATCAGAAAAATTGTAAGAGTTAAAATCGAAATGAGTTGGAAGTTCATTTTCGCAACTGGACACAGATACAACTATCAACGCCAGGCTTAAACTAATCGAAATTATTTTTTTCATAAGTAGTTAATTTTAAAAAGTAAATTGATAGGCAATACCTCCGCCAATGGCGGTTGCTTTCCCCATGTTACGTCCGTCCAGTACCTGATTAAAGGATGCCATCAGGCTAAGCCCTTTAAGGGGCTCAATAGATTTGAAAAAATATTGAGCAGAGAACCCTGCCTGGGTAACTTCCATTTTATTGGTGGGTTGTGGCATGTTCCATCTTCTAATATCATCACCATCCAAACAATTAAGTGTGGTATAGGAGGCTTCCAGGCGAAGATTATGTTTCAGAGCCCAACCACCCACAACAGCCTGGTAGTTTATTGCTGAGGGAACATCCATATAGGTGGTGTAGTAGCTTCCATTGTTGTAGTAGAAGGGACGCTCAACTTCCGTTTGCCCGCGCCATACGTATGCTGCAGTTGCCCGCACAAAAATCATTTTGTTAAATTCATATTGGCCAACTACGCGGCCCGTTAGTTCTTGTGTGCCCAGCCCTAAGCTGTAAGGCATGTAGTCCGATAAATAATTAGTCATGGGTGTTCCGAACTGGACAGCCGCCAATGCAGAAACACGATGTTTCCCAAAATCTTTTTTAATTGCTTCATACTTCAAAGCCACATTCACATCCTGAAAACCTTTTACACCAGCCAACTGGCCTCCGTCTGACTTGGTGCTTACATAGGGTGTTGATAACAACACGTTTAATTTGTCTGTAATGCCGTAGGCTATCATGGGCATATACGTGGACCGGGTGAAAGTGCCAATGTTTTCGTTCGTGATCAGGTTGGTACCTTCCCAGTATTGGTCCCAAGTGCCTTGCTCATACATCATAGCAATGCATATCTCGTTTTTCTTCATCATCGTGGCATCAGTGTACGTTTGGCCAACTACGGTTGTAACCATGCCGATACAGAATACCTGTAACAGTAGCGCTTTTTTCATGCAGAAATAATTGTTTTTGGTTTTAAGGATTAGTTAACGTATCGGAATACAACACGATGCGTGATAAAACACGATCTGGTGTAATCCAACTACATGCAGACTAACACAGCATGTATTAAAATCCGGGAAATGGATTTTATAAGATTAAGCTTTGGGAGGTGGACTGGTTGCGTAAGTGGTCCACGAAGGATAGGCGATTATTTTTTCGCCATGCGAAACTACGTTGCTCCAACCCATAGTACCGTTTTGCAGCAGGGTGGAAGTTGCCAGGTAATCTTTGATCAGATTTTGCAAGGTTTTGGATTGGCTTTTTTCAGAAGCCGGCTTATCGGTAAACGATTTTACGTATTCAGCTAAAGCCTGTTTAATGTCTTTAGAAGCGGCATCTTTTATACAGACAATATATAAGGTGTCGCTCTGGAATTTTTGCTTAACCATTCTGTAAACTTCGCCCTGGTATTCAAATTCACCATCCACCCGCGAATATTCCTTATCCGTTCCATAGGGGATTGTGATCGGTACTTTGATTGTTACTTCGTGCTGACGCTCATATTCATCTGAATCGAATTGAGACTGCAACTGTTGGCTATTTTTGATTTGCAAGCCCACCAAAAGGCCATAATATCCCACCACATTCAGGAGGAATAACAGCATCATTAAAAGGGCGCAAAATCTTTTCACAAGGTTAAAGGTAACGAAATGTTTGAAATATAAAAATCCGGCTTTGGGTTGCCCCGCCATTTTTTTACTCAGATATGCTCTTTTTTGTTCTTTACCAGGTCGTACATCAACTCGCGGGCGCGGTGCAGTTGGGCCTTAACTGTACCCAGGGGGGCGTCTAATTCAACGGCTATTTCTTCGTAACTCAATTCATTAAAATAGCGCAAGCGCACCAGTTTCTGGTATTTACCGGGCAGCATATTCACAAACACCTGAATCAACTCTTCTTTCTGCGCTTTAATGGCTTCGTCTTGCGGATTGAGGGTTCCATCATCTTCTACATCAATGCTTACCGATTGGCCGTCATCATCGGTAAACGAATTTTGAATACTGAGGGTGCTCAGCTTCTTTTTGCGGATAAAATCAATCGTGTTATTAGTAGCGATGCGAAACAACCAGGTGCTGAATGTAAAATCTTTTTTAAACCGGGCCAGGCTTCTGAATGCTTTTGAAAAAGATTCCATCGTAAGGTCTTCGGCATCGTCTATGTTGCGCACCATCTTCAGGATCATATGATAAACCGGCCGCTTGTAGCGTTGCAAAAGCTTGGCATAAGCCTTGTCATCACCGGCTACGGCCATGTCAATCAGCTTAAAATCTTCCAACGCCTTGGATGAAAACCGGTTTTCTTCTAATTCTTCCATCGTAATCGTTTCGCAACTAACGCCCGCAGGCCGGTTACAAGATAGTAAAAGGTAAAAATAAAATCTAAAACCGGAATTTTCCACAGTTCGAATTGCACACCTGTTTTGCGTGTAAGTGCTGCGAACAAGAGCATGAGTACCAATTCCCTGAGTAAAATTACACCGGCTATAAAATAAGGTAGTCCGCGCAGCCATGCCGGCACCAACAGAAACCAGCTTGCCAGCCAGGTAAGCATGAACAAGCCCAGTATAAACTTATCGCCAAAGCGATAGTACTTTCCTGCAGCCAGATGCCTGCGCTTTTGATGCAGAAACTGTTTCCATCCTGAGGCAGGTTTGGAGTAAACAATACTTTCGGGAGTTGCCACTGCAAGGGTGTTGCTGCGTTTGGCATATTGATTTACAAACAAATCGTCATCGCCACCGGTAACGTGCTGATGTGTGATGAATCCCTTGCCCGATAAGAACTTCGACTTTTTATATGAAAGATTTCGCCCCACACCCATGTAGGGATTACCCAGCCAGGCAAACCCCAGGTATTGAATAGCCGTAAGTAACGACTCGAACCGGATAAATGCGTTTAACCAACCCGTTGTTTTCTGGTAAGGTGAAAAGCCTAATACAATTTCGGTGGCCGGTTGGTATGCCGAAGTGATAACCCTGGCCCACTGATTACCGGCTGGCCGGCAATCCGCATCGGTAAAAAGCAGGTGTTCGTACTTTGCCGCCTTGATACCCAGCGTTAGCGCATATTTTTTTCCACTTATGTGATCTGGTTTATGTTGTACCCGAACCATACGCAGGTTGGGATGTTTGTTTGTGGCTTCGCGCAGGTAATCATACGTACCATCGTTACACCGATCTTCCACAACAATCACCTCAAACTCAGGATGATCCTGCCGGAGCAGCAGTGGAAGCAACTCACGCAGGTTTTCCTCTTCATCATGCGCACAAATAATTATTGAAACCGGCTGGGGTGCACTTCCTGGCAAATTCCTTGATTTAAGAAAGGCAAACAGAAACACACCCAGGTAAACAACCTGTATGCAAACCGCTGCAAGAAATACAATGGCTACTTCCGTCAATGGAAAATTTTTAAACCGACAAAGATAGAGGCTTCACTGAAATAGGAGGCATGTCTTATGCTATACATGGAAAAAAGCGATCGTACCCCGTATTTGCACGCCCAAATGCCTACGCCTAACTTGCAGCCCGAAATGAAATTTACACTTTCAGCTACCGACCCCGCTTCCAAGGCACGTGCCGGTACAATTGTTACTGATCATGGCGAAATACCCACCCCTATTTTTATGCCGGTGGGCACAGCGGGCTCTGTAAAGGCAGTACATCAGCGCGAACTGGAAACAGATATTGATGCAAAGATTATTTTGGGCAACACGTACCATTTGTACCTGAGGCCAGGCCTTGCGTTGCTGGAGCAGGCTGGCGGATTACACCACTTTATTGGATGGCATCGCCCCATCCTTACCGACAGCGGAGGTTATCAGGTTTATTCGCTTGGCGCTAACCGGAAGATTACCGAAGAAGGTGTGATTTTTAAATCGCATATTGATGGATCCAAACATGTGTTTACACCCGAAGGGGTAATGGATATTGAACGCACCATCGGGGCCGATATAATAATGGCGTTTGATGAGTGTACTCCCTACCCGTGCGAATATGACTATGCCAAAAAATCGATGGGGCTTACCCACCGCTGGTTACAACGGTGCGTAAAAAGAGTAAATGAAACCGTTGGTAAGTATGGTTATACGCAGGCACTGTTCCCGATTGTGCAAGGCAGTGTGTACAAAGATTTACGCATGCAGTCGGCTGAATTTATTGCTGCGCAGGATCAGCCCGGCAATGCCATTGGCGGGTTATCGGTGGGCGAGCCACACGAAAAGATGTATGAAATGACAGACCTGGTGTGCCACCTTCTGCCTGCCAATAAACCGCGCTACCTGATGGGCGTGGGCACTCCCGAAAACATTTTAGAGTGTATTGCCCTGGGCGTTGATATGTTTGATTGTGTGATGCCCACCCGCAACGCACGCAACGGCATGCTATTTACTACGCAAGGCATCATCAACATCCGCAATGAGAAATGGAAAGATGATCTATCTCCCATCGATGCGGAACTGGGCGATTATGTGAGCTCGTTTTACTCCAAAGCCTACCTGCGCCACCTCATTATTGCCAAGGAAATTTTAGGCGCACAAATTGCTTCTATCCACAACCTTGCGTTTTATCTTTGGTTGGTAAAACAAGCCCGGCAACAAATTATGAATGGCACGTTTAGCACCTGGAAAAATCACATGGTAAAAATCGTTTCACAGCGCTTGTAATTTTGTTTGAATGACTATTCTGGATCGGTATATCATTAAAAAATTCTGGCTACATTCTTTTATGTGGTGCTGATTCTGGTAGCCATTATTACTGTTATTGATGTAACCGAAAAGATAGACAAGTTTGTAGTTAATAACCTGAGTACAGCTCGCATCTTAGGTTATTACGGAGATTTTATTCCCTGGATTGCGGGCCTCATCTCACCCATTACTGTATTTATTACCATTGTTTATGTTACCTCGCGCATGGCCGCGCATACGGAAATTATTGCCATCCTGAGCAGCGGTGTTAGTTTCAGAAGATTTTTGGTTCCCTATTTTGTTGCAGCCTTTATCATTGCAGGCCTTAGTTTTTATTTGAACGGGTGGGTAATTCCAAAATCAAACCGCGAACGAATCGAGTTTGAGATGCAGTATTTTAAGAAGAACAACCTGACAAGCCGAACGAACATCCACATGCAGATTGAACCCAATGTGTATCTCTTCATTCAAAACTTTAGCAGCCAAACACGGGTGGGCCATCAATTTACACTGGAGCGTTTTGACAGCAACCGCCTGGTTGAAAAATTAACAGCCGAAAACATTCGTTGGGATACAACCAAAAACAAATGGACACTCCGATACTGGAAACACAAACCCATCGATAGCATATTCAGAATCAGACCCAGTGGCACAACCATCCAACTCGCATCGCGTGGCGATACAATGGATACCACGCTGGCTGTTACACCCAAAGATTTTGAAGCCACCGACCGGGGTTACGATGGTATGACCATCCGGGAACTTACAGAGCAAATTGAAAAAATGCGCTTTCGCGGAAGCACTGGAGTAGAAGTGTATGAAACCGAAAAGCAAATCCGTTATGCCATACCCTTTACCATTTTTGTATTGGTATTTATGGGCGCGTTGGTTTCCTCGCGCAAAAGCCGGGGTGGAACCGGATTTCAGATTGCCCTCGGGTTCCTGCTTTCTTTTATTTTCATTTTGTTCTTTACCATGACACGCACCTTTGCCGAAACGGGCTCGCTCCCACCCTTTCTGGCTGCGTGGTTACCCAATGGGGTATTTATTCTTATTTCATTAGGTATGTATAAATATGTTCCCCGGTGATTGCCACAACCCGCGACTATTTTCACCTTCACTTCCTTGTATTTTTATGGGGCTTCACGGCTGTATTGGGTAAGCTTATTTCAATCCCTTCGGTTGAAATGGTTTTCTATCGCACGCTGCTGGCTGCTGTTGGAATGGCCGCAGTTATGTGGCTGTTTAAAAAATCATTCCAGATTTCAGGCACCTTGCTGCTAAATGTGCTGGCCACCAGTTTGATTGTTGCCATTCACTGGATTTCCTTTTTCCTTTCTGGAAAAATTTCCAACCCCTCAACCAGTTTGGTTGGCTTTGCAACGTGTTCATTCTGGGCTGCAATCCTGGAACCGATTCTTAAAAGAAAAAAAATTGCGGGGATTGAAATTGCATTGGGTGTGGTGGTACTTGTTGGGTTGGGAATTATTCTCGCCTTCGATTTTAAACATCCATTGGGTTTGCTGTTGGGTGTAATCTCCGGTTTAACTGCTGCCTGGTTTAGCATCATTAACTCCAAACTGGTACACCGGGTTAATGCTTACGCGATTACGTTTTACGAAATGCTGGGAGCCTGTATGCTTATATTGCTGTTTATGCCATTATACACACAACTTCCTGCGGTGAACCAACTTTACTTAGTGCCTACTACGCTCGATTGGTTTTACATTGCTATCATGGCATGGGCCTGTTCGGTATATGCATTCTCAGCTTCTATTAATCTTTCCAAAAAGATCAGCGTGTTTATGATTCAGCTTGCATTGAACCTGGAACCGGTATATGGAATTGTATTAGCGCTACTCGTGTTCGGACAGCAGGAGGTAATGAACTGGCAATTTTACCTGGGTACTGTCATTGTGCTGGGCGCAGTTATTATTTACCCGATCTTAAAGAGGACTCAGACTAAGGCATCCTAACCACCCAGAGTGTTAACCGCAATTACTAACCGCGGAGGCGCTGAGACGCTAAGAGAAAATCATTTCTTATTTGCAATACAAACTTTGCGCCTTAGCGACTTTGCGGTTAATACTAACCGCGGAGGCGCTGAGACACTGAGAGAAAATCATTCATTATTCGCAGTACTTAAACTTCGCAGTTGATGCGGTTGATTAAACCTCAACCAAGCGTTCCGGCCCAATAATCAACATGGTTAAACTTACTTCGCAGATCAACCGGTGCATCAAAAATTCCAAACACTGATGCACCCGAACCACTCATGCTGGCGTAAACCGCTCCATTATTATAGAGTTGCCTTTTCAAATCCGCAATTGCTGGAAACTTTTTAAATATAGAAGCTTCAAAATCATTCACTAACTGTTCACGCCACCTTGTTATGGGTTGTTGCAAAATGTCACTCAACTTATGTATTGGTTTGGCGGGCACTACACTGGCATAAGCATCGGCTGTAGCCACATGTACATTGGGCTTTACCAGTACAAGGTACTTCCCTTTCAGGCTAACCGGTGCAGCAGAAAGTACTTCGCCCCTGCCTTCAGCTAACATCGGCTGGTCTTGCAGAAAAAATGCGCAGTCGCTACCCAATTCTACCGCATAACTTTTTAATTGCTCTTGCGAAAGCTTGAGTTGAAAGAGTGAATTAAGTGTGCGCAACATAAATGCAGCATCGGCTGAGCCACCTCCCACACCCGCACCCATTGGCAAAATTTTATGCAAATGAATTTTTACGGGCCCCAGCTTAAAATCATTTGCCAGTAATTGATAAGCCTTCACACACAAATTCTGTTCGGGCAAACCGGCAACAGGTAACCCTGAGGTAGTGAAAGCAAACTCTTCGGCTTTAATTACTTCCAGTATATCGGTTCGCGGTACCGGGTAAAAACAGGTTTCAATTGAATGATAACCATCGCCCCGCTTCTCCACCACGCGCAGGCCCAGGTTAATTTTACAATGGGGAAACGAGACCATTTATCTTTATAGGTTGTAATAATGAGCTTATCACAAAGTCGAAATTAGAGAGTACGTCATTCCAGTCCTGCTTTTCGGGATGCCGGAATCGCTTTGAGTACCACTGAAACAAGATCGTGGAATAAATCCGCGATGACAAAACGACTTTGAGACAACCTCTTTTACCTGGATAATCGTTCAATCAGATTATTGGTAATACCCGATGATGAAAATCCACCATCGTGCATCAGGTTTTGCATGGTAACCATGCGGGTATAATCCGAGAACATAACAGCAATGTAGTTGGCGCAATCTTCCGCGGAAGCGTTACCCAATGGAGACATCATTTCTGCAAAATCGAAGAACACATCAAAACCTGAAATACCGGTACCGGCTGTGGTTTTAGTGGGTGATTGTGAAATCGTGTTAACGCGCACTTTCTTTTTGGTGCCATAGCGTTGGCCATAACTGCGCGCAATAGATTCCAACATGGCTTTGGCTTGTGCCATATCGGTGTAATCGGGGTATGCGCGTTGGGCTGCAATGTAACTTAAGGCCACTACTGAAGCCCATTCGTTTAGCGCATCTAATTTTTCTGATGCCTGCAACACTTTATGAAACGACAGGGCCGAAATATCCAGCGTTTTCAAATACCACTCGTAGTTCATATCGCCATACTCTTTGCCTTTGCGGATGTTGGGGCTCATGCCGATGGAGTGCAATACAAAATCCAGTTTACCACCCAATACCTCCATGGATTTGGTAAAGAGATTTGCTAAGTCGGTTTCGGATGTGGCATCGGCTGGTATAACCTGGGCATTACAGGCTTCGGCCAGTTTATTGATGGTACCCAACCGCAGGGCAATGGGGGCATTGGTTAATGTAAACTCACCACCTTCTTCCTTTATTTTCAAAGCTGTTTTCCAGGCAATAGAATTTTCATCTAACGCTCCGAAAATGATACCCTTTTTTCCTTTAAGCAAATTGGCCATATCAAGTACGATTTAAAAGTTTGAGCAATATTACAAATTTCCTGTGCATTGCCATTCAATGGCCCGATGTATGATTTTTTCCATTTTCGGAAGTATATATCTCAAATTAAAAGCAGAAATTTAAGCCCAAAACCTAAAGCCTGTGTTCACCACCTTGCTATTTGTATTGCCTTTTCTGGTATTCTATACCATTGTGGTGGTTTATGCCGAGCGTAAGATTTCGGCCTTTATGCAAGATCGGCTTGGCCCCATGGAAGTTGGGTATTACGGCATCCTGCAAACCGTTGCCGATCTGTTAAAGTTGTTGCAAAAGGAAGATCTTGTTCCGGCAACTGCCAACCGGTTTCTTTTTAAAGCGGCCCCTCTTTTTATTTTTGTTCCTATCTTTTTAGGGTTTAGCGTGCTGCCGCTTTCGGCCGAATGGAGTTTTGGATTCTCATCGGCTTTATTTTTTCTGCTGGCTGTTATTTCGCTGGATGTAATCGGAATTATTATTGCCGGCTGGGCTTCTAATAACAAATACAGCATGTTGGGCACCATGCGTTCAGTAGCGCAGATTATTTCTTATGAAGTTCCTTTAAGTATCTCCGTGCTTTGTGTTTGTGTGTTAGCTCAATCACTCGATTTACAGGAGATATCTTATCAACAAGGCATTCTGAATGAAGAAACTGTTATTCCGCTTTTTGGCATAAAAGGGTTGCCCGATGTTTCAACGATGGGTGGCTTCCTTACCTGGAATGTGTTTCGCATGCCGGTACTATTTTTTGCATGGATTGTTTTTTTTATTGCTTCGCTGGCCGAAAGCAATCGCGCACCCTTTGATTTACCGGAAGCAGAATCTGAGCTGGTGGCCGGTTATCAAACAGAATATTCTGGTTTTCGGTGGGCCGTTATCATGCTGGCCGAGTATGGCATGATGTTGCTGGTAAGTTTTGTGGGTGTTATTCTTTTTTGGGGAAGCTGGAACACCCCGTTACCTAACCTGGGAAGCATACCATTTGCTGCCTGGACAACCGGCCAGCCCGGAACCATCTCCATACAGGTATGGGGTATTTTCTGGCTGGTATTTAAAACATTTACGCTGGTTGCAGTTCAGATTTGGATACGGTGGACTTATCCACGCATCCGCATCGATCAACTAACATCTTTAAGCTGGAAATTTCTTACTCCTATTGGTTTTATATTACTTTTGGTTTGTGCCCTGTGGAAACTCTGGCTTTTGTGAATTAAATGAAGTGCGTTTATAAAATAGCTTTAATCACCATCTGCACGGTGTTAACCAGTGGCAACGCACTTGCACGCCAGAATGCCGATAGCCTCGAAAATGTACTGCACAACACAAAAAACGATTCGTTGCGGTTCAAATTAATGATTGAATTGTCGCAAACCTATCAGTACAAAAATTTTAGCAAGGCAAAGCAATTTTCAGATCAGGCTCTTACGTTGGCCGAAGCCAAGGACTGGACATGGGCCAAAATAATAGTTTACGGACAGGAAGGATTTCTGGCCACCATTAGTGGCGACTACAGCCGGGCTATGAAGTTTGATAACCAGAATTTACAAATGGTTATTGAACAACGTGATAGTGCTTCTATTGCCGAAACCCTCAATTTTTTAGGTAACGATTATAGCGATTTAGGCAAATACGATGAGGCCTATTATTATTTCACCCAATCATACCGCGTTGCCCGGGCCATTGACGATTCATTAAAAATGACTGTTGCTATTTACAACATAGGCACCGTGCTTACTGAATTAGGCCAGTACGACCTGGCATTAGATCATTTTGATGTAGCTACACGGATTAGTGAAGCTGTGGGTGATCTGGACGGATTGCCCTATAACCAGGATGCGGTGGGCGATGTTTTTCTGCGCAAAAAAGACTTTAAAAAAGCAAAAGAAAACCTGACCAAGGCATTGAAAAATACAAGAGCCAGAAAAATTACCGTACTGGAACCCCGGGTACTCAAAAATTTGGCCCGACTGTATCTTGCCACCCGCCAATTTGAAAAAGCATTAGCCACGTACGATTCAGCTGCGCGTATTTACCAAAGCACCAACAATGAATTTGGTGTTGCCGAGGTTGATTTGGGTATAAGTGAAGTACTGATTGAACAAGGCCTTCTGGATGAAGCTCAGAAAAAAATTGAAAGCAGCTTGTTAACCGCAAAAAATTTCAATGCTTACAAAATGAGCATTAATTGCAACAAACATTTATCAGCCCTTGCCGAACGCAAAGGTGATTTTAAAGCAGCCCTCGAGTATCACAAAACGTACAAACTACTGGAAGATTCTTTGTTTAGCCAGGATATGATTGAAAGAATCTTTCAGGATCAACTTCGCTTTCAAACAGAAAATAAAGATCTCGAAATCGCTACCCTCAGCAAGGCTACCTCCGATCAGCTTAAAGAAATCAAACGCGAAGAATTTCTGAGGAATATCCTGGTGGTAGTAGTTGCCCTCACCATCATCCTGTTGTTTACCGTTTACCGAAGCGGCCAGCGTAGAATTAAGATCAATAAGCTATTGATTGAACACCAGGAAGAAATCAACAAAAGAAAAGAAGAACTGGAACAACTCAACCAGGTAAAAGATAAATTCTTCTCTATCATATCGCACGATTTACGTTCGCCCATCAATGCTCTTTTGGGAATCCTTAACCTGATGGATGGCGATAATATTACCCGCGAGGAATTTGTTACACTCACCAAAGAACTACGAACCCAGTTTAATCATACCCGCACGCTTATCAACAACCTGTTGGATTGGGCATTGCTGCAAATGGACAAACTTAAAATTCAACCCGAAAAAATTGAACTTTCTGCATTAGTAACCGAAAACTTTAACCTCCTGTTGTCTCTGAATCTGAAAGAGATGAAACTCATTAACAACGTACCGCCAAATACGTATGTCTGGAGCGATTTAAACATGTTAAACCTGATCCTGCGGAACCTTATTCTTAATGCGATTAAATTTTCCAAAGCCGGGGGCAACATCGAGATTTTTACCACCGAAAAAAATGATTGGATAACCATTGCTGTTCGCGATTTTGGTGTAGGAATTCAGCCCGAAGTTCAACGTATTCTGTTCGAAAAAACAATGGGCTACAGCACACGTGGCACCGCCAACGAAAAAGGTACCGGCCTGGGGCTTATTCTCTGCAAAGAGTTTGTTGAGAAAAACGGGGGCACCATTTGGTTGGAAAGCCAGGTGGGCGTTGGCAGCACTTTTTATTTTACGTTGCGCAAAGCATAACCAGCGTAACCTTTTTACTTCTATTTTTGTTGATTGAAGGATAGCCCAATAACAAACAGGCTCCGCCATCGCGCATGCAAAAAAAACGATCTTACTGGAGTAACCTTCGCGCTGCTGTTAAAACCTTAACACACGGGCTGTTATTAACCTTTAAGCACATCCTTCGGTCGCGCAAAAGCAAAAAACCGGTGGATATTACCCAACCCGGATACTTTGATGCACAACAAGGCATCGTTACCGTACAATACCCCCACGAAACTATTCCCGTGCCCGACAATGGCCGCTATAAATTGCACAATGAAATTGAAGATTGCATTGTATGCGATAAGTGCGCTAAAATTTGCCCGGTAAGATTGCATCATCATAGAGCCCATTCGGTCGCCTGAAGAATTTGGGAAAACTTCAGACGGAACCAGCAAACGCATTTATGCTGCTGTGTTTGATATTGACATGGCCAAATGTTGCTTTTGCGGATTGTGTACTACTGTTTGTCCAACCGAAAGTCTCACCATGACGAAAGAATATGATTTCGCTACGTTTGACATTACCAAGCATAATTTTGGTTTCGGCAATATGACGGTGGACGAAATTGAGCAACGAAAAAAGGAATGGGCCGATCACCAACAAACAAAAGCGCAAACCACAGCCGCAACTGCCTCTACAGCAAAACCGGCAGCGGTTATAAAGCCAAAGCTTACTACACCAACACAACCTAAACCTTAAAATGGAGCAAATCATACTCTATCTGTTAGGCGGAACCGCAGCAGCAAGTGCCATTACCCTGGTGTTTGTGCGCCATGTGTTTTATGCAGCATTGGCATTGTTAGCCTGCTTACTTTCATTGGCCGGAATTTATGGAGTACTGCAGGCAGACTTTCTGGCCATTACGCAAATTCTGATTTATGCCGGGGGTGTACTGGTGCTGATTGTATTTGCTATGGTAGTAACCAACCGCATACAAGGCAAAGCCCTACAGGTTGAATCACACCACCGGGTAGCAGGTTTTATTCTTTCAGTCATCATTGCTAAAATTTTGTTGTTCGCCTATCATCAAACAACATTCTTAAAAACACCTGCCACCGAAAAAGAACTAAAGCCGTTGGGTGTAGCGCTTTTTACAGACTATGCAGCCCCCTTTGAAATTGGAGGTGTATTGTTATTGATTTGCCTGATTGGTGCCGCACTTACTGCTTCTTCTTTCAAAAATTCTGCCCATGACTGAAACCGATTTTCTGTTTTACCTGGGTGTGCTGCTGTTTAGCTGTGGGTTGCTGATCGTCTTCACCAAAAAATGCATTGCTTGTATTGATGGGCATCGAACTTATGCTCAACGCAGCCAACCTTAACCTGGTATTGTTTAATAAGCAACAAGCCGGAATGGACGGACAGCTCTTTGCCCTGTTTGTGATTTTGGTTGCGGTTTGCGAAGCGGCCGTGGGTATTGCCATTATTTTACGGGTGTACCATTATTACCAATCGGCTGTGCCCGATCGTATAAACAATCTGAAAGAGCATGAGTGAAAGCAATACCTTATACCTATTGATTGCCACCCTCCTCATTCCGGTAGCTTCGGCTGGTATTGCGTTCGTTGTAAAGGAAAAGTACGGGTGGTTGATTCCCGTTGTCAGCTCGTTGCTCCTGCTATCCGCTGCTGTTATTATCCTGTTTCCGCTCCTGGCGGATGGCCAACAAACAGAAACCTACGCTACTACCTGGCTATCCATTGGTACTACTTCCGTGCAGGTTGGTATTTTATCTTCACCGGTTACGCGACTGATGGCAGCCGTGGTTCTCGTTGTTTCAACAATGGTTCATATTTTTTCAATTGGGTATGTAGTACATGAAAAAAACACCGATCGCTACTTCGGATTTCTGGGTGTGTTTACATTTGCCATGCTGGGGTTGGTCTATAGTTCCAATCTGTTGGTTACATTTTGCTTTTGGGAACTGGTTGGGTTTTGTTCGTACAGGCTTATAGCACACAAACAGTATAAACCGGCAGCTTCGCGGGCAGCTACCAAAGCCTTTCTTATTACCAAAGCTGGTGACGTTGCCTTTTTGATCGGGTTACTTCTCTTATGGATTCAAACCGGAACCTTAGAATTACCTACGCTTACAACCGGTGCCACCGCAAGCACATTGGCCGGCATTTGCATTTTTATTGGTGTGGTGGGCAAGTCGGCACAGTTTCCACTCTTTAATTGGTTGCCCGATGCCATGCAGGGGCCAACACCTGTATCGGCCTTGATTCATGCTGCAACCATGGTTGCGGCTGGTATTTTTGTTCTCGTACAATTAGCCCCCGTATTCACTCCAGAAACCTTATGGCTTATAACCGGTGTGGGCGTAACATCGGCCCTCATGGCCGCAGTGGGTGCGTGGTTAGCTACTGACATTAAAAAAATTCTGGCTTACTCTACCATATCTCAACTGGGCTTTATGCTGATGGCGCTGGGGTTGGGCGAAATATCCGGAGCGTTTGCACACTTGTTGCATCATGCTTTTTTTAAAGCCGGTTTATTTTTAAGTGCCGGTGCCATCATTCATTCTCTGCATCAGGCCACGCATCATCAACCCGATTTTGATGTTCAGGATATTCGCAACCTTGGAGGGTTACGCAAGCAAATGCCGCTTACTTTTGCCGGCTTCGCAGTTTGTGCTGCAGCACTGGCGGGTATTCCCGCCACAACAGGATATCTTTCAAAAGAAATGATTCTAACGACAGTACATCAACAAAACCTGTGGTGGTTGGAATTTGCAGTATGGGTAATTGTATTTGCCACGCCTCTGTATATTTTCCGTTTGCTTTGGTTTACGTTCTTAAAGCCCGCTGCGCACACTTTGCACATTCAGGAAGCACCCTGGGTTATGCGCATACCTGTATTGGTACTGGCTGCCGGATCAGTTACATTTTTGGTGTACAAGGGGCAATTGCAATCTTTCGCTACACAAATGCTACAACTACAGATTAGTGTACCCGCTTGGATTATGGTAGGATCGGTAGTGGTTACCAGTATGGCATTGCTGGTTGGGTGGCTAAGAAGAAATGCACGCATACGCCAGCGTGAATTTATCATTCAGAATTTTCTGGATGAATGGAATGCGCAACTCATTCTTTTAACAACTTTTGTAGCCAGGCTGGCCAATGTGTTTGACAGGAAATGGATTGATGGCTCAATCCATGCATTGGCTTACAGCAAAGTAGCGCTCGCCCACATGGTTGGCTGGGCCGATAAAAATATAGTGGATGGAACCGTGAGCGGCATTACACACATAACCCGTGGTTTGGGTGGCGTGGCGCGATCGGTTGTAAATGGAAAAATTCAAAGCTATTTGCTGTGGGCCATAGCCGGCTTACTTATTTTTATAATCTGGATGTTATACTAATGCCATACCTGTCGTTACTCATTTTTGTTCCTGTGTTAGCTGCGCTTATCGCGTTGGTTATCCCCACCCGATATACGCGGGCCTTTCCGTGGTTAACCCTGGCAGCAACGGTGCTGCAGCTATTCATTTTTATAGCTATGGCTACCCACTTTAACCCGGCCGATGGATTACAGCTATCCGAAAAAAAATCGTGGATATCAGTTTCTCTCAGCAACTGGGGCCACCTGCAGGCCGATTACTTTGTAGCCGTGGATGGATTGAGTTTTCCCCTGGTTGGTTTAAGCGTGGTGATCATGCTCATCGCCACCATTTCTTCGTGGTCTGTTTCAAAAAGCCGTAAAGGATATTTTATCCTGTTGCTGATCCTGAACGCTGCAATTATTGGAAGTTTTTGCGCCCTCGATTTTCTGTTGTTCTATGTCTTCTTCGAGTTCATGTTGTTGCCCATGTTTTTCCTTATCGGAATCTGGGGCGGCCCCAAACGGGAATACGCATCCATTAAATTTTTTCTGTACACCTTGTTAGGTTCCATTTTTATTTTGATCGTGATGGTTGGCCTGTACCTCTCCGTCCAGCCACCTGAAAGTTCAAATCAAGTTCACACCTTTAACGTGTTGCACATGCAAAACCAGGAGAATTTCATTCCAGGTTCGGTGCTGGATGCAACAGGTTCAGGTACGTGGCGCTTGTGGGCCTTCGCAATTTTATTTATTGGGTTTGCCATTAAGTTACCTGCTGTACCTTTTCATACCTGGTTGCCCGATGCGCACGTAGAGGCACCTACTGCCATATCCGTTATTCTGGCTGCCCTGTTACTTAAAATAGGAGGTTATGGCATTTTGCGTTTTGTCTATCCGGTATTTCCGGATGGCGCGGTTTATTTCAGCGATTGGGTAGCTGGCATTGGTGTAGTATCCATTATCTATGGTGCCTTAAATGCATTGGCAAGCAAAGATCTGAAACGCCTTATTGCCTACTCGTCCGTATCGCACATGGGGTTTGTGTTATTGGGTATTGCATCGGCTACTACCGAAGGCATTGCAGGAGCCGTATATCAAATGGTAAGCCATGGAATCATTTCTGCCATGCTGTTCCTGATTGCCGGTGTGCTGTACGATCGTACCAACGACCGGTTAATTGAAAACTACTCCGGGTTGGCGTTGCCAATGAAACATTATACTGCATTTGTATTGATTGCATTTTTTGCTTCGCTCGGGTTACCCGGCTTTTCGGGGTTTATAGGCGAAGTGTTGATTTTTTTCGGAGCCTTTCAATCGCACACGCTAAACAATCTGGTTCCGTTCTGGATGCCATTGGTAGCTACGCTGGGTTTGCTGTTGGGAGCTGGTTATTACTTGTGGACCATTCAGCGCATGTTCTTTGGTCCCTTCGCTATTAAAACAATGCATACCGAATTAAATGATCTTACACCCCGCGAGTATTCCATGCTGTTGCCCCTGGCTATTCTTGCATTTCTGTTCGGTATTTTGCCTCAGCTTCTTCTCAACTACATCAATCCATTTGCCGAAAATTTTATAGGGCTGTGGTTTTCATTGGGACTAAACGCAAATCCGTAACGCATGCGCGAGGTTATTTCCCACTATGGCAGTCACTTGGCACTGATTATACCAGAAGTGATCCTGGTTATCGCTATTTGTGTTTCGCTGTTCCTTGGCTTATTCATTAAAAAATAAATCAACTCTTTTGTGGTTTGTAACGGGCACGGCCCTGCTAACAGCCTTCGGTTTTATTATCCTTACCTGGCCCCAAAAGCCTCAGGAAATTTTTGCAGGCACACTACGGTCGATGATTTCTCTGCATTCTTCCGGCTGCTCTTTTTAACCGGTGGCTTTCTTACGCTCTTTATTTCATTGCAAAAAGAGAGTGCAACCGAGTATGTTATTTTAATACAAGCTATCGTACTAGGCTCGTGTTTACTGGCTATGAGCATGCACTTTGCTACCGTTCTGGTCTCGCTCGAACTGGTTTCGCTAAGCGGATATGTACTGGCCGGTTTTGCCTTCAACAAGCAAAGTTCGGAAGGAAGCATGAAGTACTTTTTAATGGGTACCGTAGCCACTGCCTGCCTGGTGTATGGCGTGTCGCTAATCTATGGCATTTCAGGCACGCTTTATTTTTCAACCACACAATTTGTAGATGCATTAATTGCATCATCATCCGCCCTTATCCTTATTGCTGCCGTCCTTATTCTGGCGGCTTTGCTCTTTAAGATTAGCGCAGTACCGTTTCATTTGTGGGCACCCGATGTGTACCAAAGTTCACCAACTCCTGTAGTAGCGTTTCTTTCGGTGGTTCCTAAGCTGGCCGGTATTGCTTTGTTTATAAAAATTGTGCTTGCCTTTAATTTGTTCGGGCAAGCTGCGATTGACTGGCGCATGGTGATAGCCGCATTTTCAATTACATCTATTGTAGTAGGTAACTTATCGGCACTGGCACAAACCAATCCCAAGCGCATGCTGGCTTACTCCTCCATCGCGCAAGCAGGATTTTTAATGGCTGGTGTTGCTACGTTAGATCTTGCCGGCATCCGGGCCACCCTGTTGTATGCAGCAGTCTTTCTGCTCATGAACCTGCTCACCTTTACCGCATTGTATTTTTTCGAAAAGTGGAAACCCCTGCCGGCCATGTCAGACTTTGCGGGGCTGGGCCGCGTAGCCTTTATCCCATCGCTGGCTTTGGTTATCGGACTGATTGCCCTAACGGGTTTGCCGCCCACTGCCGGGTTTACGGCCAAACTATTGGTGTTTAGCTCTCTCTGGAATGCCTGGGCCGACAGCGGGTTAACGCTAATACTCATACTCTTTATTGTTGGCCTTATCAATACCGTAATCGCCTTGTATTTCTATCTTAAAATCCCTTACTACCTCTTTCTTAAAGAAACCCCGGCAGGCACGGCCTCCATAAAAATTTCAATTACCGGCAATCTTTTACTGCTCATTTTGGTTGTAGTTATTATCTGGCTCTTCCTCAACCCCGGGTTGTTGATGGGTTGGATAAATCGGATTACCTTTGTGCTGTAAAAGCAACCGGATGGGGCTTACCCCCGGAGACCGCTTAGACAGGAAACCCGAAAAAGCTAATTTATGAGCGATTCCATCCTTCACGAGTGCGGCATTGCCCTCATTCGATTGCGAAAGCCCCTTTCCTACTACATCGATAAGTATGGCCCCATGTATGCCATCAATAAGATGTATATCCTCATGGAAAAACAACACAACCGCGGGCAGGATGGCGCGGGTATTGCCAACATCAAAATCGACAGTAAACCCGGGCACCGATTCTTCAGCCGGTACCGGTCTGTTAAAAGTCAGCCGGTAGCCCATCTCTTTAAAAAGATTGGCAAGAAATATCAAAAAGCACAGAAGGCAGGCAAAGAAAAATTTAGAAACGAAGAGTGGCTTAAAGATAATGTAGCCTTTAGTGGCGAGTTGTGGTTAGGGCATTTGCGCTATGGAACCCACGGAGCAAATAGTATCGAAAATGTGCATCCGTTTCTGCGGCAAAACAACTGGCGAAGCAGAAATTTAGTAATGGCCGGCAACTTTAACATGACCAATGTAGATGAGTTGTTTAACGTGCTAGTAGAGTTAGGGCAACACCCAAAAGATAAGGTGGATACCGTTACCGTAATGGAAAAGATCGGACACTTTCTCGATCTGGAGGTACAATCGCTGTTTGAAAAATATAAAGAAGAGTTTTCGAATAAGGAAGTTTCTGAAATCATTGAAAAGGAGTTGGACCTTGGCCGGGTTTTAAAACGCGCCTGTAAAGATTTTGATGGCGGTTATACGATGGCCGGTTTAACCGGTTCGGGGTCGGCCTTTGTGGTGCGCGATCCTTCGGGCATTCGCCCCGCCTATTATTATGTAGATGAGGAAGTAGTGGTGGTGGCTTCGGAAAAACCCGCCATTAAAACTGCATTCAACATCAGCTACTCACAGATTAAAGAAATTCAACCCGGGCAGGCGCTGCTGATTAATAAGGCAGGCGAAGTTGATCTACAGGAAATTCTGAAGCCCTTTGCAAAAACGTCATGCAGTTTTGAACGGATTTATTTTTCGCGGGGTACCGATCCGGAAATTTACCAGGAACGCAAACAGTTAGGCAAACTACTGGTACCCCAGATTCTTAAAGCCATTAACTTCGATTTAAAGAATACCATCTTCTCGTACATACCCAACACAGCCGAAACCGCCTTTATGGGTATGATGTCGGGCATTGAGGATTATCTTATTGCCAAGCAGAAAGATATTATTATTGATTCGAAACCCACGGTAGATTCATTGGATGATTTACTCTCCTTCCGGCCCCGTACCGAAAAGATTGTAATTAAAGATGTAAAGTTGCGCACCTTCATTACCGATGATACACACCGTGACGACATGGTGGCCCACGTGTACGATACCACGTATGAAGTTGTAAACAAAGGCAAAGATACGCTGGTGGTTATTGACGACTCGATTGTGCGCGGCACCACGTTGGAGAAAAGTATTTTGAAAATGCTCGATCGCCTGCAACCCAAAAAAATCGTAGTGGTATCATCCGCACCGCAAATCCGCTTTCCGGATTGTTATGGTATCGACATGAGCAAGATGGGTGATTTTGTAGCGTTCCGGGCAATGATTCAATTATTAAAAGAACATGGCAAAGATTACCTGTTAGGCGAAGTGTACGAACAATGCCAGCAAGCATGGTTGAATGGAGAGCCTGTCAATCACGTAAAGAAACTATACGATCAATTTACTTACGAAGAAGTATCAGAAAAGATCACTGATATTGTTCGTCCAGCCGATATGAAAGCCGAATTGGAGGTAATCTTCCAAACGGTTGACAATCTTCATAAGGCAATTCCGCATCATAGTGGCGACTGGTATTTTACCGGTAACTACCCTACTGCGGGTGGTATGCGCGTGGTAAACCGTTCATACCTCAATTTTATGGATGGTAAGTTAGTGCGGGCATATTAAAAAGGCCACGATCAACAGCCCGTCAGCCGAAAGAGATTAACTCACCAGGTCTTACGGCAGATAAAAATCAAATACCATGTCGTTCATGCATTTGAAGTGCCCTTTGGGGCAGGCGGCATGGCCAATCTTTGAACAGGGGCGGCATGTTAATTTTCTATTTTCCAGTACCGTAAATTTTGTTCGATACGGATACATACCAAACGCTGGTATCGTATTGCCCCAAATTGAAAATACTTCCTTCTTAAGTGCAGCTGCTATGTGCATCAGGCCGGTATCGTGTGCAAATACATACTTTGCATTTTTCACCAGGCTTGCCGATTGATGGATGTTAAATTTACCACATGCATTGAAGATAACGGTTTTCTTTCCCAGCGCTGTTAAGCCGGCTTCATAGCTGCTTTGTGCGGGGCGTTCAAAAAATTCACGAATTATTTCTGCGGTTTCAAAATCTTCCTTTCCGCCCAAGAGCACAATGGGCTTGTTGATCTTATCGCATAACTCTATCATCCGTTTGGGCGGAAGTTTTTTGGTATTGTGCTGTGCCCCTATCGCATACGCCACATATTCTTTTTGAAATTCAGCAGGCAGCCAATCAATTGGTACGTTATCCGCTTCGGGTATAAAATAATCAAGACCAAGTGCATCGGCCTTCAGGCCCAATGGTTTGAGGGTAGCCAGGTACCGGTCAACAATATGCACATTGGGTAGCCGGTTTATTTTCAGGTTTACCAATAACCACTTTTCAATGTTGAGTTTGTTGAAACTATACGCTTTAACTCCTAACGCCATTTTGATTATTCGGGTGCGCAGGTTATGATGCAAATCAATTACATAATCATAACGCTCCGCTTTAAGCTGCTTAATAAATGCCGGCAGGCTCTCTCCTAAAACCTGCACCTTATCCACATACGGGTTAGGCCGCAGCAGCACTGCAAATTTTTCTTTGGTTGCAAAATGCACCTCGGCATCGGTAAGTTGGGTTTTAAGCACGCGCACCACCGGGGTGGTAAGTACAATATCGCCAATAGAAGAAAACCGGATTACTAAAACCTTCATTCTTTAGTAGTTATGCCATCGTGGAAAATTACGAATTCAATTTGCTATTTTAGTTACTTTAAGGAACCTAACCTTTCTTAAAAAAGCAGTATGAACTATTGGCTGTTAAAAACCGAACCCGAGACTTTTTCATGGGATGACCTGGTGCGTGATAAAAAGGCAGTATGGGATGGGGTGCGCAACTTTCAGGCAAGAAGCAACATGAAAGCCATGAAAAAAGGCGATTGGGCATTTTTCTATCATACAGGCGATGAAAAATCGATAGTGGGTATTGCAGAGGTAATCCGCGCGTGCTATCCCGAACCCCAGGACCCCGACTGGGTAGCAGTAGATTTGAAACCGGTGCGCAAATTGAAATCGGCTGTACCCCTTGGCGTTGTAAAGGCCGACAAAAAACTGACTGCTATGGTGTTGGTTAAGGCGGCCCGTCTTTCGGTACAACCTGTAAAGAAAGAAGAATTTGATCGCGTAGTTGAACTAAGTGAAAAATAAAAATCATGAAGCAGGTTCTGTTTCTGTTTGTGCTTATCTGCCTTGCTTCGGGGCAGCTTGTTGGGCAGGCCGCTCAAACTGCACGGTTTGAACGCGAACAAAAAAACAGCGACAGCGATTACCTTTTAATCTCACTACAGCAAGAAGGCCTGGCGCTGGTGCGCGATATTAACAAGTACAAAGAGGGAAAACAACAATGGGAAGTAATCCGGTTAGATACTGCCCTACAGGAAGCCTGGCTGGTTGATTTATATATTGAAACCCGCATGCGCCTGGTTGGTTATGATTACCGCGATCATCAGATCTACCTCCTCTTCCGCGAAGGCGAACATGAGGCCAGCAAACTCGCTTTATACACCATCCACACCCAATCGCAAGTGGTTGGCCACTATACAATCAATCAGGAAATTACATTTAAGATAACTCATTTCAGTGCGCTTGCCAATGTAATTACGTTGGGGGGATATGTATCGAATGAACCCGCCATTCTGCTGTTCGACCTGGAAACAGAAAAAAACAAAACTGGTACCCGGTTTCTTTATTACAAATTCAGAATTACTTGACCTGCGTGTAAATACCAACAACACCTTCAACGCCTTGATCATCGATCGCAGCAACAAGCAAAACAAAAAACTGCTCTTTAAAACATTTGATGTAACGGGGGCCGTTTTGCTGGAAGATGAAATGGAAATTGAAAATAACCGCACCATCCTTTCGGGTATTACCAGCACGCTGGTTAATGACGAACTGCTGGTAGCCGGCACATGGACGGTTGGTAATTCCAAGCAAACCAGTGGCATTTTTACCGTACTGATCGATCCCTTTCGCAATCAACCTGTAAATTATTACGACTTCGGGCGGTTTACTCATTTTCTGGATTACTTAAGCAATAAGCGGGCAGCTAAAATCAAAACCCGATCTGCCGAAGCCCTTAGTCTTGGCAAGCTGCCGGAGTACAAAACGTACGCTATACCCATACGGCTGGATGAACAAGCCGAAGGATTTGGTTTTTTGGTTGAAGTGTATCAACCATCGGCCAACTTCAGCCCCTATCCGTATTATGGAAATTTTGGGCCACCCATGTATGGTTACTATCCGTATTATGGGTATAACCCTTTTATGAATCGGTATTACAATGCACCTTATCAATATAATCAACCCGCATCGGGCGATACAAAAATGTTACATGCCGCTTTGATTGTGCTTGACAGAAACGGAAAACCAACGCACGATTACGGTTTAAAATTTCAAGAACTTAAAACAGCTACCCTTGAACAAACCTCAGACTTTATCTTTTACAAGGGAGAAGTAGCCCTGGCCTTTAAAAAGGAAAAAGAAGTACGTGTGCTTCGAAGTTCAGGAGAGGAAACCGAGTTAGATACCCTGGCATCCATACCCATAAACCCAACGGAAACTGTGCGGAGTGAATCGGAAGGCGCGAATTATATCCGCAGCTGGTATCAAAACACATTTTATTCATGGGGCTACCAGACGTTGCGGGATACAAGCAAGGGATCGCTGGAGGCAAGCAGGCGGGTATTTTACATTAATAAAATTGAAATCAACTGAAAGGCAAACAAAACACGTTCGCATCAAAGATCATGCGCCATGCAACCTTGTGTAAAACACATAGAAGTATCTTTGCAGTACCCCTGTTAGTTTTGCTCTGCCTCAGTAACCTGACTGCCCAGGTTGAGCAACTTAGCCGGTATGAGCTTGTTATTACCGGAAATGAAGGCGAAGCATTTAAACGTAGCTTCGCTGGAAGAAGATGGATTGCTGAT